>NC_013520.1:582500-1182500 GCF_000024945.1 Veillonella parvula DSM 2008 | reverse complement strand
CTTTTAGCCGAGCGTTCCGATGAAGAAAGCGGCAGTGCCGTCATGATTTACCTTGAAGGGGTTCGTCCCATCTTAGTAGAGGTACAAAGCTTGGTAGTTACTACGGCCTTTGGTATGCCACGACGCACGGCGATAGGTTACGATCTCAATCGATTAATCGTATTATTGGCTGTTTTAGAAAAACGCTGTGGCTTTACATTAGGTAATAAAGATGTATATGTAAATGTTATCGGTGGTCTCAAGGTAAATGAACCGGCTTGTGATTTATCTATGGCGGTTGCTATAGTATCAAACTTAAAAAATCGTATCGTGCCAACAGATATGGTTATCTTAGGTGAAGTAGGCTTAACTGGTAATGTTCGCAGTATTCCTCGCATTGAACAGCGTATTAATGAAGCTAAGAAATTAGGTTTTAAAAAGTTTATTATTCCTGAAGGCAACTATAAACAAATCAAGGATAATGATAGTTCTATCAAAATTAAAGGTGTCAAATCTATACAAGAGGCGATGCAACTCGTATTTTCATAATTAGGAGGTGATTTCATGATTTATCGGATTTTACGCTATGTAATAGCCATTTTAGTAGGTACAGCAGCCTACGTGGGAATGGATAGCTTAGCACCTATTATTGACCCGTATTTGGTTTCTCAATTTGAATCTTTTGGGGACATGTCATTAACAATTGCACGCATTGCAGTATTAATCGTAGGTACTCTATTAGGCCTTGTTATTGGTTATCTGATTTCATCATTTATTTTGAAACAAGGTTTAGTAATTGCTAAAAGATTAGAGCGTATTCTTACTCATATTCCAAATCAAGAATTGATTGCAGGCACCATCGGTTTATTATTCGGCCTTATTATTGCAAATCTAATTGGTGTTGCATTCAATCAAGTACCTATTATAGGACCTTATATTCCTATAATTTTGAGTGCTATTTTTGGATATAGTGGACTTAAAATCATGGCTCGTAAAGGCCCCGAAATGTATAATAATTACGTACAACAATGGGGAGGAGATAGCACTAAAAAAACAAGTCGTTTTAAAATGTTTTCAACTCATAAATTAGATAAATCCTCTAGTACGCCAAAATTACTAGATACTTCAGTTATCATTGATGGTCGTATCAAAGAACTATGTGCTACGGGTTTTATTGAAGGTCCTCTTATGGTGCCACTATTTGTATTAAATGAGTTACAGGTAATTTCTGACTCTGCGGATGCTACGAAACGCAACCGTGGTCGACGTGGCCTTGATATTTTGAAGGATATGCAAGATGCCAATAAGGTTGCTATAGAGGTCGTTGAAGATGATTATGATGATCTTGTAGAGGTTGATTCAAAACTTATGCGACTTGCTTTAGATAAGCAATGGAAGTTGATGACAAATGACTTTAACTTGAATAAGGTGGCTCGTGTACAAGGTATAGAAGTACTTAACCTCAATGAATTGGCAAATGTATTAAAACCTGCTCTAATCGCTGGAGAATGGATTCGCGTTCAAATCATGAAAGAAGGTAAGGAAGTACACCAAGGTGTGGCTTATCTCGATGATGGCACGATGATTGTCGTAGAGGATGGTAAGCCTTATGTTGGTCAAAATGTAGAGGTTATGGTTACATCCATATTACAAACGAGTGCTGGTCGTATGATCTTTGCTCGTGTAGATGGAGGACAAAATGGGCAAGGCAATTAGTTGTATCGTTCTCGCTGCAGGTGCTGGTCGCCGTATGGGATACAAAGAAAATAAGATATTTATTCCTTTAGGAGGATATTCTATTATTCAACGTACCATACAGAATGTAGAAAAGATTGAAGGTTTAAAAGAAATTATTCTTGTTGTAGCTGAAGGCGAACAAGAATATATGTCTAACCATATTCAAGGGTTGGATTTGCATATTCCTGTAAAGATAGTACTTGGTGGAAGAGAACGTCAACATTCTGTGGCATATGGACTCAAAGCTGTATCAGAAGATAGTAATATTGTGCTGGTTCATGATGGAGCGCGTCCATTAGCATCTAGGGAACTGTTTGATGCTGTTGTTAGGGCTGCAATAGAATATGGAGCTGCTACTGTAGGTGTCCCTGCTACGGATACGATTAAACGGGTTAATACAGAGCATACTGTAATAGAAACATTAAAACGCAGTGAATTATACCAAATTCAAACGCCACAAGGCTTTCAAAAAGAACTATTTAAAGCGGCCCATCAAAAGGCTCATGATAAAAAATATTTAGGCACTGATGATGTGTCCCTCGTTGAGTATTTAGGGCTGCCTGTGCATATAGTAGATGGAGATTACTGTAATATTAAAGTGACTACACCTAATGATATTGTTGTAGCAAAACGATATTTAGGAATTGAGGATAAACGTATGCGCGTTGGATTTGGTTATGATATTCATCAATTAAAAGCAGGTCGTCCTTGTATCTTAGGTGGTGTTCAAATCGAATCTGACCTTGGCCCTGATGGCCATTCCGATGCGGATGTTCTCATCCATGCCTTGATGGATGCCCTGTTGGGAGCTGCAGGTTTACGGGATATTGGATACTATTTTCCACCTGAAGATGACCAGTATAAAGGGATTTCTAGTATGCTTTTACTAGAAAAAGTAAATTTCTTATTGAAAGAACGTGGGTTACAAGCCTATAATATTGATATTATGGTTATTTCTGAGACACCTAAATTAAAGCCTCACATTGATATGATGAAAATGAATTTACAGTCTATTTTAGAGATACCATTAGATCGCATTAGTATTAAAGCGACAACGAATGAAATGCTAGGGGCTATTGGGCGCCGCGAAGGCATTGCTGCACAAGCTGTCGTTTCTGTATATGAAGGAGAGATTTAATCATGAGTTCCATGAAAGTTCGTTTTGCTCCAAGCCCTACGGGACCATTCCATATTGGTGGTGCTCGTTCTGCTTTGTTTAACTGGCTATTAGCACGTAAGGAAAAAGGCACATTTGTATTGCGCATTGAAGATACAGATTTAACTCGTTCTACACGTGAAAGTGAAGAGAATATTAAAGCTTCCTTACAATGGCTTGGCATGAACTGGGATGAAGGCATTGATGTAGGCGGTAATAATGGTCCTTACCGTCAAACAGAACGTCTTGATTTATATAAAGAAGTAACACAACGCTTATTGGATGAAGGTAAAGCTTATGAGTGTTATTGCACCCCTGAAGAGTTAGATGCGGTGCGTCAAGATCAAATGGAGCGTGGGGAAACACCGAAATACAATGGTCATTGTGAACACTTAGATGAAGAGACAAAGGCTAAATACATTGCTGAAGGTCGTAAACCTACAATTCGTTTGCGTGTACCGTTGAATAAAACATATGCTTTTGATGATATGGTACGTGGGCATGTATCCTTTGAATCTAATGGTGTTGGTGATTTTGTAATTGTAAAATCTGATGGCATTCCTGTATATAACTTTGCTGTAGTAATGGACGATCATATGATGGGGATTACTCACGTTATTCGTGCGGAAGAACATCTATCCAATACACCTCGACAAATGGCCATATATGAAGCTCTTGGCTGGGAAGTCCCTAAGTTTGGTCATATTTCTTTAATTCTTGGTAAAGACTACAAGAAAATGTCCAAACGTCATGGTGCTACTTCTGTTGAACAATACAAACAATTAGGCTACTTACCAGAAGCACTTGTAAACTTCTTGGCACTTCTTGGTTGGGCTCCTGAAGGTGAAGAAGAATTCTTCACACAAGATGAATTAATTCAGGCTTTTTCTATGGATCGGGTAGCGAAAAATCCTGCTGTGTTTGATATTGATAAATTGAACCATATAAATTTCCACTACATGAAGAATTTGAGTGATGAAGAATTATTCCACCTTTGTTTGCCGCATTTGAAAGAGGTTGGTTTAGCTCCAGATAGCTTGAATCAAGCTGATATCGATTGGTTGACATTATTATGCTCTACATTCCGTGATCATATTAGCTATGGTGCTCAAATCAAAGATCATGTAGGCTTGTTTATGGGCGAAACAGTATTCCTTGAAGAGGGGCATGAAGAAGAATTGCGTGCTGTATTGAATGAAGAAACAGCTTCAATAGTTCTCTGCGCTTTCCGGAATGCATTGGCTGAACTTGATGAAATTACACCTGAAGTTGTAAAAGCAACAATCAAGGCCGTAATGAAAGAAACCTCTTTAAAAGGTAAATTCGTATTTATGCCAATTCGTGTAGCTTTAACAGGTCAAATGCATGGTCCAGATTTGAATAATATTGTTACATTACTTGGTAAAGAAAAGTGCTTACATCGTTTAGATAATGTAGGTGCATTAACAAAATAAATTTGATCAATTAATCAAAGGAGTTCATGTAACAGGTGTTATGTGAACTCCTTTTGTATGTGTTGTTAATATTCTATAGAAATGCTATAATAATCGGCGTATTAAATTTTGATTTATTATGAAAGCGAGTGTTTTTATGAGTGTTATTCGTTCTATTAATCACTTATTCAATAGTTATCTATCCTGGATAGTACTATTGATGGCTGTTTTAGCATATATGCTACCTGCAGTATTTTCTTGGATGACTCCTTATATTGCTTACATGCTACAGTTTGTTATGTTTGCGATGGGGTTAACATTAACGGCTCAAGTCTTTATTGATGTATTTAAGCAACCAATGAAGGTTATTCTCGTATCCGTAATCCAATTCTTATGGATGCCATTGGCAGGTTTCTTAGTAGCCTTAGCATTTAATTTTCCTCCAGAAGTTGGGATTGGTTTTATCTTGTTGGGTGCATGTCCTGGTGGTACTGCTTCTAATGTAATGACCTTCCTTGCAAATGGTAATGTTCCCTTATCCGTATCAGCAACAACTGTATCCACATTATTGGCACCTATTTTAACGCCTTTATTTGTCGTATTATATGCTGGTGCAACATCTTCTATTGAAATTCAATTTATGCCAATGTTTATATCCATTGTAAAAATCGTATTGGTACCAATCATTTTAGGTATTGTATTGAATTACTTTATTGGCTCTAAAATTGAGCCAGTTAAATCTGTATGTCCAACGATTGCAGCCATCGCAGTGTTGCTTATCTTGGCAGCTGTAACTGCAGTTAACCAAAAACAAATTGCTGAAACTGGTCTCATTATCTTTGTAGCATGTTTAGTACAAAATTTGAGTGGTTATGTTGTGACATACTTGGTATGTAAAGCCCTCAGTATTGATGTGTCTTCTCGTCGTGCTATGCAAATCGAAGTGGCTATGCAAAATTCTGCATTATCAGTATCTTTAGCACTTAAACATTTTACGCCACAAGCTGCGGTAGCAGGTGCAGTATTCTCCATTATTCATAACTTTACGGGCTCCATCTTTGCGGGGATTTGCCGTAAACATGATGATCAAGAAAAGCTGGAAAATGCATAATATTAATTGATATTAACTAAAAAATTGCCATTAATTGTTTTCTATAAAAGCTATTGTTATTTATAATAATAGCGGTCAGATATTTTAATTATATTGATCCTCATCATTTCTAATTAAGTTGGCTGAAATACACATGTATGATAGGCTAATAGCTAAATTTGAAAGATGAGGATTTTTCTTATAATTATTGACATTCTATAGCATTATTGGTAGAATAATTTTATATATAAATATAGATTATATAATAATAGCTGAGACTGAAAGAAGTACTCTACAACTAACTTTTTAGCGAGAACCGATGGTGGGAGGGTTCATGGATAGGTAGACGAAATGCATTCACGAGCTGACACTCCGATTATAGGTAGGTTTGTCCGGTGACGCGCCGTTATGCGATGAGTGGGTACCACTGTTGGTGCCTAACAGAGTGGAACCGCGGACCATCGTCTCTGTATGAGATGAGAGGTCTTTTTTATTTTACAAAAATGGAGGCATCGGTAACGATGAGAGAAATTACTGTTTATAATACTATGACGCGCCAAAAAGAGGTTTTTAATCCTGTAACACCAGGCGAGGCAAAAATGTACGTATGTGGTGTCACACCATACAATCATCCTCATATTGGCAATGCTCGTCCTTTCGTGACTTGGGACGTAATTCGTCGCTATATGAAACATGTAGGCTATAAAGTAACCTATGTGCAAAACTTTACTGATGTGGATGATAAAATCATCAACACTTCTAATGGTGAAGGCGTCTCTTGGGATACCATTGCAAACCGTTATATCGATAGTTATTTTGAAGTAATGGATGCGTTAGGTGTACAACGTGCAGACATTTATCCACGTGTATCTACACATATTGAAGATATTATTACTATGATTCAAACATTGATTGACAAGGGCTACGCCTATGAACTTGATGGCGATGTATATTATAGTGTAGAGAAATTTGAACATTATGGTGAGTTATCTGGTCGTACATTAGACGATATGGAAGCAGGCGCACGTATTGAAGTAGATGGTCGTAAGAAGAATCCTATGGACTTTGCTTTGTGGAAAGCAGCAAAACCTGGTGAACCTTATTGGGAAAGCCCATGGGGGAATGGTCGTCCAGGGTGGCACATTGAATGTTCTGCTATGAGCCAAAAATATTTAGGCACAGAATTTGACTTCCACGGTGGTGGTAGCGATTTGATTTTCCCTCATCATGAAAATGAAATTGCTCAATCAGAAGGTTGCTCTGGTCAACATCCATCAGTGCGCTACTGGTTGCACAATGGTTTTATCACTATTAACTCTGAAAAAATGTCTAAGTCCTTGAATAATTTCTTCTTGGTAAAAGATATTTTAGAACAATATAGTCCTGATGCATTGCGTTATTTCTTATTGAGCACGCATTACCGTAGCCCATTAGATTTCTCTGATGAGCGTCTAGAAGAAGCTAATAAATCTTTGGAACGGTTAAGCACAGCTATTGAAAACCTTCTTTATCTTGAAAAATGTGAACCAGGTGCATGTGATGAAGCTCAACGTTTATTAGAAAAAGCGAAAGAATACGAAGAAGAATTTGAGGCTGCCATGAGCGATGATTTCAACACGGCTTTAGCAACATCTAGCATGTTTGGTCTCGCAAAGGAAATAAATATTTATTATCAAGCAGTAACAAGTAGAGAAGGCGTTGTTTGCCAAGAGGCAATTGCTGAAGTAAAACGAATCTTCAAATTTATGACAGATGTTATTGGCGTTCTCGAAAAAGCTTGGGAAGGCAACACGGGCGCCAATGCTGCTGAATACGAAGAATTAATGCAAGTTATTCTTTCTGTACGTCAAGCTTGTCGCGAACAAAAACAATGGGCATTAGCTGATTGTATCCGCGATCGATTAGCTGAGATTGGTATTACCATTGAGGACTCTCCTCAAGGTGCACGGTGGAAAAAACGTGAAGTTTAAACAATTTCAATTCTTAAAGAATGAAGCGATAAAAAAACTAACGGCTCTTGAAGAAGAGCCGCTTCGTTTGCGCAAACGAACAATAGAGGAGTGCTTAAGTGCTGATGCAGTTATGCTAGCATATATTGGTGATGCAGTATACTCCATGTATGTGCGTGAACGCGTGGTACAAATGAATATTACAAAAGTACAGATTTTACATACTATCGTTACTGAATTTATTTGCGCTAAATCACAGGCGAAAGTATTGCTAGAAATAGAAAATACTTTCACAGAAGATGAACAAGCTATTGCACGCCGTGCTAGAAATAGTAATGTAAACGTGCCTAAAAGTAGTACTGTTCAAGAATATCGCAGTAGTACGGCCTTTGAAGCAGTACTAGGATTTCTTTATGAAACGCGCCAAGAAGAGCGCTTACAGCATATCATGGGGCAAGCCTTTTCTATAACTCTACGAGGTATGTAGTATGGATAATTATATTGTAGGTCGCAATGCGGTTAAAGAAGCCCTTAAAAGTGGTCGTTCTATTCAACGTATTTTGGTCAGCGAAGATAGGGTAAAAACAGGGTTAGCTGATATTGTAGATCTTGCTAAATCTCAAGGGATTGAAGTTAGACCAACACCAGTTAAGCAGATGAATAAGTACGATTTAGAGGTACCACATCAAGGGGTTATAGCTCTTGTATCGGCCGTTCAATTTAAAGAATTGGGAGAGGTATTACAAGAAACAACACATGAGGTTCCTTTACTCATCTTAACGGATGGTGTTGAAGACCCACATAATATGGGAGCGATTATTCGTACTGCTGAATGTGCAGGAGCTACGGCTGTACTCATTCCTAAACGACATAATGCGCCTATTAATGCTACTGTTGCAAAGACATCTGCAGGTGCCATTGAACAAATTCCACTTGTACAAATTGGTAATGTAACGCAAACAATTAAACAACTTCAAAAACAAGGGTTTTGGGTAATGGGGGCTCATATGGAAGGCGATCGTACCTTGTATGAAGCTGATATGACAATTCCTACGGTTATAGTCATTGGTAATGAAGGTAAGGGGATTAGTCGCGTTGTAAAAGAAGCTTGTGATTTCCTTGTAACAATTCCTATGTATGGGAATTTGAATTCTTTGAATGCATCTGTTGCAGCTGCAGTTCTTATGTATGAGGCGGTACGTCAACGCCAAGCGAAATAACTATGCTGAAAGATATCTTAATTGTAGACGGATACAATGTAATTTTTGCATGGACTTATTTGAAAAAATTGGCTCATGAGTCCTTAGAACATGCGAGAATGGAACTTCGAGATAGATTGTTAAATTATGGTAAATTCAAGGGCTATGAAGTAATCCTTGTGTTTGACGGTAAATATACAAAATCCGGAGGCTCCATTGAATCCATCACAAGTGGATTCATTGAAGTATATACTGAGGATGGAGAAACGGCGGATTCATTTATTGAACGAGAGGTATTTTTACGTAAAGGCAAATATACTAATGTATATGTTGTAACCTCCGATGGGGCAGAACAGAATCAAATTCTAGGCTCTGGAGGGTTGCGTATTCCTGCTCGTGAGTTGCAAAATATGATTCGTATTGCTAAGGAAGAAGAACGACTTCAATATGCTCATGAACATAGACGTGATCAATTTTCAGTGCGTCGTAATGAAGTGGGAGGTTTATTATCTCCTGAAGTGGCTGAAAAGCTTGAGAAATTGCGTCGAGGTCATTGATAGTTGAAAATCATATACTGTTCCAGTATAATGAATATATTGGTTTTTCTCGCTCAATTGTAAGGAGGAGCTTATGAAAATGATTCATACACGCAAGTCCGATTACAATTTCAAGGAAATGACCGATGAGCAAGTTGTGGCCATAGCTCAGGAAGAGCAAAATGAGTTTGCAATCGATTATATTGTTAATAAATATAAGAACTTTGTTCGAGCTAAGGCTCGCTCCTATTTTTTGGTAGGTGCTGACCGAGAGGATATCATCCAAGAAGGGATGATTGGACTCTATAAGGCGACGCGAGATTTTAAACATGATAAATTAGCGTCTTTTAGAGCCTTTGCGGAACTTTGTATAACTAGACAAATTATTACAGCCATTAAATCGGCTACAAGACAAAAACATGCGCCTTTGAACTCCTATATATCCTTAAATAAACCGGTGTATACAGAGGACTCGGAGCGTACATTGATTGAAATGCTATCTTCAACAAAGATTACAAATCCTGAAGACCTCATTATCAGTCAAGAGGAATTAGATGATATTGAGCGCAATATTGGCCATATTTTAAGTGATCTTGAATGGGAAGTCTTGGAAGGATACCTTGATGGACGTTCCTATCAAGAAATGGCTGAGGTCACAGATCGTAGTATTAAATCTATTGATAATGCGCTACAAAGGGTAAAACGTAAATTAGAGAAGTATTTAGAACATCGTGTATTGGGCTCGCATCGAGCATCACAGGAAGGATGATAGTCGTGACAAATTTCTTAATGATTGTAGAAGTAATCGTATCTATTTTATTAATTGTAGTAGTTGTTGCACAAAATAGCAAAAACGCAGGCATGGGCGGTGCTGTTTCTGGTGCAGCAGACTCTTCTTTTGGTGGTAAGCAACGCGGTTTAGATGCTTTCTTATCTAAATGTACGATTATATTGGGGATTATCTTTGCTGTGTTGAGCTTAGTATTAGGGGCAATGATTAATCAATTCTAATGATGAAAGCCTGCTTTGCAGGCTTTTTCTTTTTTCATCCTAATAAGGGGGTGCAGACTTGAAGAAGAAGGTATTGGACTTTTATAAATCTATACAACCACATGCATACCATATTGAGGATGCAGCAATGGATAATCGTATTCGAGGTGGCAAAGATCTTGAAATGTTTATTCGATCTGCGAAAATGCTCGCCCGTGAAGGCGTATTAACTTCATCTCGACCAGATGTATACCGATATGAAGATCAACAGCATGAAGAATATGAAGGTATCTACAAAGGATATCGTAAATCTTATGGATTTGTTATTATGCTGGATGATGAAGATATTTATGTAGCAGAACAAAATAAAGGAACTGCTATGCATAATGATAAGGTACGTGTTCGCATTGTACCATCAGATTATACTAAGCATAAACGTGAAGGCATCATCGTTGATGTTATTGAGCGTGCCAACGAAACTATTGTGGGTACTTACGATAGACAACAACATTTTGGCTTTGTTGTACCTGATGATGAACGCATTGGTACTGATGTTTTTGTGGACTTAAAAAATACTTTAGATGCTCGTAGTGGCGCTAAAGTTTTAGTAAAAATTACAAAATGGCCTGAAGGCAATAAAAAACCTGAAGGAATTATAACAGAAATTTTAGGTTATAAGGGGGATGTAGGCCTAGACATTAACTGTATTATGGCTAATCATAAGATTCCTTTTGCATTCCCTAAAGAGGTAATTGAGGCAAGTGAGAAGATAGATACTATTGTTCATGAAGATCCGAAGCGGTGGGATCTTAGAGACTTACAAATGGTAACTATCGATGGAGAAGATGCAAAAGATCTTGACGATGCTGTAAGTGGTCGTAAATTACCAAATGGTAATTATGAGCTAGGTGTACACATTGCGGATGTTAGTCATTATGTTACTTCAGGCCAGCCTATTGATAATGAAGCATACAAGCGGGGGACTTCAGTTTACTTAGTGGACCGCGTAGTACCAATGTTACCAGAGGTATTATCGAATGGTATTTGTAGTTTAAATGCACATGAGGACCGCTATGCTATGACGTGCATGATGGAGATTGATGATTCGGGTACAGTTGTTAATTATCGTATTCGTCCGTCTATTATCCACGTAGGACGTCGTTGTAGCTATAAGGAAGTTTATAAAGCGCTTGAAGAAAATATCATTCCTGACGATTTAGTAGATTTTATACCTATGCTTCGCGATTTAGCAGAGATTTCAAAGATTTTAAATCGGATGCGTCGTCGTAGAGGGGCATTAGACTTTGATTTTCCTGAGTATAAGGTATTACTTGACCTCGACGGTACGCCGTTGCGTATTGTAAAACGCGACCGAACTATGGCAGAGCGACTTATCGAAGAATGTATGCTAATTGCCAATGAAACGGTAGCAACACATTTGAGAGATACTGAACGTACATCGGTATATCGTATTCATGAAAATCCAAGTGAAGAGAAATTAGATTTATTCCAAAAGGTATTAAATTATTTAGGTCAAAATCTCGTCATCAGTGCTGATGGCGTAACGCCACGAGATTTCCAAAAAATTCTTGATGTGGTGAAGGGACAGGATATAGAGCAAGTGGCTCAAATTATGACCTTACGCTCCATGCAGCAAGCAAAATATAGCATAGAAAATGTTGGCCATTTTGGTTTAGCGTCTACATGCTATACGCATTTCACATCTCCCATTAGACGGTATCCGGACTTGATGGTGCATCGTCTTTTAAAAGCGGATATGCATTGGAAAGGTGGATACTCTAAACGAGATGTAGATGAAGCCTTCTTGGCAGGTGCTGTGGAACATTCTTCCATACAAGAACAAGTAGCAACCGAAGCGGAACGTGAAACTACAGATCTTAAGAAGACTCAATACATGGTTCCCTTTGTAGGTGAAGTTTTTGAAGGTACTATTGCGAGCATAACATCCTTTGGTATGTTTGTAGAATTAGAGAATGGTATCGACGGTCTTGTGCATATTAGCATGATGAACGACGATTATTATTTCTTTGATGAAGAACACTTTGTTCTCGTTGGTAAGCGTACAGGTAAAACATATCACTTAGGTGAAAAGGTTACTGTTACACTTGTAAAAGCCGATGTAGAAAAGAAACAAATCGACTTTGTCCTTGGTGAAGTAGATAACCTGATGGCTATCCAAGAACAATTGAACAGTGGTTCCGATTATGCTACTAGTCGTGATGGTTTTGGTAGTTCTAAGGATCGTAAATCATCCCGTAAAAGCGGTAGAAAATCGTCTAAACGAGATGATTCAATAGCTGGGCGTTCTAGATATGATGTTTTCAGTAAAAAATCTAAAAAAGGTAAATCGAGTCACAAGAAGTCAAATAAAGCTACAAAACGTGGTCAATCTAAAAAATCTAAAAGTAAACGTAAACGATAGAGGAGAATATGGCAAAGAAATCTAGCCCATCGCTTATTGCTGACAATCGTAAGGCGCGTCATGATTTTCATATTCATGAGACCTATGAAGCTGGTATTGCTTTAACAGGAACTGAAATAAAGTCTATTCGTCAAGGTAAGCTTAATCTTAAAGATAGCTTTTGTCGTATAGATAAAAGGGAACTCTTGTTGTATGGCGTTCATATTAGCCCATATGAACAAGGAAATCGTTTTAACCATGAACCGGAGCGGACACGCAAGTTGTTGATGCATAAATCTGAAATCAATAAGTTACATGCTCAAGTTAAGGAAAAAGGATTCTCTTTAGTGCCGCTAAATTTTCATTTCAGTCACGGTTATGTAAAGGTTACCGTAGGTCTAGTAACTGGTAAGAAAATTTATGACAAGCGTCAAGATATGGCGGAACGTGATGCCAAGCGCGATATTGCTAAGCGAATTAAAGAGCAACAAAAATATTAAGAATTATAAGGAATCAAGTCGATATGGCTTGGTTCTTCTTGTATATTTGTTAACTGTGTTATTTTTAGTGGTTGATAAAAATACAGTGAGAATTTATAATGTAAACAATAAGAGATGTTTGTAGTTGACATTTTCTAAGTAGAGGAGATACATTATGAATCAGAACATTCGGTACATTACAGAGGTTGCTATTTTAACTGCCATGATTACTGTATTAGGGGCTATTAAAATACCTAATGTCATTCCAGGTATAGAGTTTCAATTATCAGCCCCGTTGGCGGTAGCGATATGTGCCGTATTCGGATTTAAAAAGTATATTATAAGTGGTTGTTTATCTAGTCTAATAGGCTTAGCATTAGGTACTCAAACCATTTTAAATGTTATGATTGCTATGCAATTCCGGCTCATTGTGGGACTAATCCTTTGGATGTGCCATAATCACATGATAGGTATTATGGTTTCTGGTCCAATTGCATCTGCTTTAGCGAGATTATCTTTGTCTTTATACGTTGGTAAGGCTGCATTACCGATGATAGCTCTCGCAGTCCCAGGTATGATCTTTACAGTAATTATGGCACCAGTATTTGTGAAAGTATTCCATAAAATTCACAACCAAGTACCTCAAAGTAATGTAGTTAAAGGTAAGGTATCATAATGGATGAATTATATAGTGTGCGTATGCGCGCGGCTCAAGGTGGTCCCCATGAAAACGGGGGCCACCATATTTCTGGCGCAGAACGCATTGTGACCTTAAATCAAGTTGGATTTATAGCCCAGTCTTTAGCTGAACGAGCTTTGCATCACAGTAAAGGGACTGCTGATTTTATTAATATTACAGTGGACTTAATTCCGTCGGAAACAATTACATATATAGATTGTTTAAAAGTAAAAGAACATACGGCAAACACAGTTACTGAAGCACATCAATTAGCTGTAAAACTTTTACAGGGGACTGATATTAGTGAGTCAGCTATTAGAAATTCTATTTTTTTATTAAAAAGTCTAGTTTCATCTATGCGGGGAGCTATGTTAGTTGATGCAATTTCTGGTGAGCGCCTCGATGCAGGTAATCGTGGTGTTCGCGTAAGTCATATGGACTCCTTTGATTCTGATAAACTAGGAGATAATGAACATATGAGAGAGGCTTTAGTATTGGCGTCTAAGGTGCAATCTGCAGAAGGGATTGTAGGCGAATTATGTTGGTCTGATGATCCAGATTACACAATAGGCTACGTCGCTTGTAATGGTGTTTATCATCGCATCCCTAATATGAAGGAAATTGGCTCTAATTTAGGGGGACGTGTATTCTTTGTAAAGCCGAATATTGATTTGGAAGGCGTAATTGAGTACTTGGAAAAAGAACCTGTACTTGTTCAGTGGTGATCGTATGTATAAATTCTTCCAAGAACAATTAGATAGTAAAATAAATAACCATAATTTGCGTACTCTAATGGAATACTGCCCTATAGATGCAGTACGGGTTAAAAAAGATGATAAAGAATATTTGATGATGGCGTCAAATAATTATTTAGGTCTTACCTTTGATCAACGTGTAATAAATGAAGCCGTTAAAGGGGCTCAACAATATGGTACTGGTTCAGGCGGTTCCCGTCTTGTATCTGGTACATTTCCATTGTTTACAAAACTTGAAAAGGAACTAGCAAAATTTAAGAATACAGAAAAGGCTCTCGTGTTTAATACTGGATACATGGCAAATGTAGGTACTATTTCTGCTATAGCAGATAAAAATACGATTATCTTTAGCGATGAATTAAATCATGCTAGTATTATTGATGGCTGTAGATTGAGTAAGGCTACTATAAAAGCCTATAGTCACTGTGATGTAGAGGAATTAAAGTTTTTACTTAAACAAGTAAATCGTAATGCACGTAAGCTCATTGTCACAGACGGCGTTTTTAGCATGGACGGTGACATAGCCCCATTAGATAAGCTCTACGAGCTCAGCCGTGAGTATCATGCGTTACTTATGGTAGACGATGCTCATGCGACGGGAACTATTGGCAACGGACATGGCACGGCTGCTTATTATGGTCTTGAAAAAGACGTGGATATTCAGCTAGGTACATTGAGCAAATCTCTAGGAGCTGTTGGCGGCTATGTGGCTGCTAATAGTACTATCATCGATTATCTAGTGAATATGAGTCGCAGTTTTATATTCTCTACGGCATTGTCTCCAGCCGATATAGGTGCCGCTTTGGCCGCATTACAAATCATAGAGTCTGATTCATCCGTATTAAGGCGACTACAAGACAATGTGAACTATATGACAGATTGCTTAAATTCTATGGGAATATATGCCACGAATGAAACTCCAATTTTTCCAATACTTATCGGTAGCAATGAGGATACTCTAGCGGTATCAAATCATTTATACAACGCTGAAATTATAGGTACAGCGATACGTCCACCTACAGTTCCTGTTGGTGAAAGTCGAATTCGTCTAACCGTTACAGCTGCACATAATAGAGAACAAATTGATTATGTGTGCCGGACATTGGATAAAGCTATAAAAGCATTATCTTAGATTTATAATTTCAATTTGATAGTTCAATTTATGGTAGGACATAAATTGATTTAAAATCATAATAAGATTTACTAAAGTTTTACTCTTGTATTGGAGTAGAAATCAGTGATTTACAAGCGTCGTAAAGGTCTATTGCAATTGACAGTTATAATAAATAGGCTTATAATTATGAGACCGACGCACGGGGATGTAAAGGTTTCGACAGGGGTGCGTGTGGTATAGATAGCGAGTCGGCGTTCCATGAGGCCGTTAAACGGTGGGAAAACATTTAAACGCAGAAGAAAATTTTGCATTAGCTGCATAAGCTACGTCCCTCATACTTGTGCCTACCAAGTGTGAATGGACGTCAAACAGTAGGCTGGTCTAATTTAGTTGTTCATATGAATTAGGCGAGACAATATGAACTGGGGTTGTGTAGCTTGTCTGTGAGCGATAGCAACCCAAGATCTCAATCATAGACTGTGCTCGGAGAAGTCTATATGGCAACACTCTTGGACAGGGGTTCGACTCCCCTCATCTCCACCAAATAAGAAGCGTACATTTTAAGAAATAAGTTTGCGCTTACAGATAAATTTGTGATTATTCGGCTATAATAGATAAAGGAAAGCCGATTAAGTGGTTTTAAAACCGTCTAAGTAGATTCTTAGGCGGTTTTTTGTATATTAATAATAAAATTTTCAAATTAATTTAAATAAAGAGTCTTTGAGGTGATAAAGCATGGAAATTTTACTTATGTCATATTTAGCGGGAACAGAAAGTATAACAAAAAAATATCTTTCGAAAATGGTTTCGAATAAGATAGTTTTTATTCCTACTGCTGGTAATGTTGAACCATATACTGGATATATTGATGAAGGTATTGAGATGTTAAAGTCTTTAGGATATGAATTGGAAATTATTGATATTTCTAAATATGATGAAGATTATTTAAAAAATAAACTTTCAAAGACTGAATGTATCTGTATATCTGGTGGTAACACATTTTATCTATTACAAGAGCTGAAAAAGAAAAATCTTATAGGCCTACTTTATGAAAGAATCAAAGAAGGCTTATTATATATTGGTGAATCTGCTGGCGCAATTATTATGTCTGAAAATATTGAATATAATCAGATAATGGATGATAAAAGTATAGCATCTGAATTAGATGATTATATGGGTGTAAATGTATTTAATCATTATGTTGTGCCTCATTTAGGAGAGTATCCATTTGAAGAGACTGCTCAGAAAACATTAGATACTTATCAAGATATGATACCATTAGTGCCGATAAACAATAATGAAGTAATCTTAGTTGAGGATCATGGTTATACGGTATTAACTGAAAAAAAGTAAACTAGTAATATATAGTTTTATAATTCTAAAACTATTTAAGTTCATATTGAATATAAAATGTCAATAGTTTTTAACATTTTTGTTGTATACAATATATGTGGGTTTAATCAGATTTTATCTATGTTCTACAAAGGTAGAGGGGTATCGGAAAAATTGACTTTATCTATAGAATCCTGTAAAATATATAAAGATATTTATGAAATTATGTGACATGAATGATTCGTTTCTGAAAAGGAGTACAGATAATGAAGTATCGTTATTCCCGTATGTTAGCAGCTCTCGTAATGTCTGCTGTGATGATTGCAGGGTGTGGCAACAATCAACAGCAAGCTGGTGAGATTAATGTTAATACATATAAACTTACAGCAAGTGATACACAAGTTGATCAAACATTTGCTGGCACTGTAGTTGCGGAGAACTCTGTAGCTGTACATGCTCGTGTAAGTGGTTATATTGTTGAGAAGTTTGTAAAAGGTGGGGAACAAGTAGTAGCGGGACAACCATTATATCGAATTGATTCTCGTCAATATGAAGCGAGTCTTGCTAATGCAGAAGCACAAGCAGCTCAAGCTAATGCAAACTTGAAAAATGCTGAAGTAGATCTTCAACGTTATGAAACTTTGGCATCACAAGATGCGATTGCTCAACAACGTGTAGATACGCAACGTAGTGCTACAGAGCAAGCTAAAGCTACTTATGAAGCGTATGAAGCATCCGTGAAAATTGCTCAAGATAATATGGGGGATACCATGGTATATGCACCATATTCTGGTACATTACGCATGGATGACGTAGATACAGGCACTTATGTTCAGGCTGGCTCTACTACATTGGTTACAATCGATTCTATTGATCCAATCTTCGTTGAGTTTAGTATGACTGAGCAAGAATATCTTGATTTTATGAAGAATCCTACAACGGATGATTCTAATGGTCCAAATATTCAATTAAAACTTGCTGATGGCGAAACATATAATGAACTTGGTTCTATCGTGCAAGCGGCTAAGAGTTTAGATCAATCTACGGGTAAGCTTGTATTGAAAGCGTCCTTCCCAAATCCTAATCATTTATTATTACCTAATATGTATGCTACTGTTGTTTCTCCTGGTGAAAAGATTAAAAATGCAATCCTTGTACCAAGTCGTGCAATTTTACAAATCATGGACAAAAACTTTGTTTATGTTGTAAATGCAGCTGGTGTAGTAGAACAAAAGACAGTAGAGATTGGTGGTACTAAAGGTAATGAAACGATCATTAAATCTGGTTTGGCTACTGGTGATACAATCATCGTTGACGGCTTAACTAAGGTGAAAAATGGCGTAAAAGTAAATGGCAAACTACTAACTAAAGAACAGTTGAAAGCTACAAAATAAAAGGAGGATAGATCGTGTCGAAATTCTTTATTAATCGACCTATCTTTGCCATCGTAATAGCCATTGTTATTACGTTGGTAGGGCTTATCTCTATGATGAACCTTCCGGTAGCTCGATATCCACAAATTTCTCCACCTACAGTTCAAGTTAATACTGCTTATACTGGTGCAACTGCTCAAGTTGTTAATGATACAGTAGCCAGTGTTATTGAAACGCAGATTGTAGGCGTACAAGATATGGACTATATGACATCTAATAGTTCCAGTAACGGTAGCTATTCGTTGACTGTTCAGTTCAATCAAGGTACAGATGCTGATATGGATGCGGTTAATACACAAAACCGTGTTCAAGCAGCACTTGCACAATTGCCTTCAGAGGTACAAGCTGTAGGTGTTACAACTACTAAATCTTCTGGTGATATGGCACTTATATTCTCTTTGAGTTCACCAAATGGCACATATGATGCAACATTCTTAAAGAACTATGGTACCAATTATATGATGGATACAATCAAATCCATTAAGGGTGTTGGTTCTGTACAGGAGTTCGGATCTGATTATTCTATGCGCATTTGGCTAGATCCGGCGAAGATGCAAAAACTTGGTGTTACTATCTCTGAAGTTACGGCGGCTATAAAAGGTCAAAACTTACAAGCCGCAGCAGGTACAGTAGGGAAAAACCCTACAAATGGTGAACAAGCCTTTCAATATCCTATCAAAATTGATGGACGTCTCGTAACACCTGAACAATTTGGCAATATTGCTATTAAAAGCATTAATGGTAAGGTATTACATCTAAAAGATGTCTCCCGTATTCAAATTGGGGCTGAAGGATATGACTTCATCGCAAAATCTGCTCACAAAGAGGTTGCCGGTTTTGCTATTTCCCTACAAAATGATGCTAATGCATTAGAAACAATTGCTAATGTTAAGAAGGTTCTAGATGAGCAATCTAAATCCTTCCCACCAGATATGCAATATAACGTAGTTGTAGATAATACTAAATTCGTAAGTGCATCTATTAATGAGGTTGAGCATACATTTGTAGAGGCATTGCTCCTTGTTTTAGTTGTAGTATATGTCTTCTTACAATCTTGGCGATCCACAATCATTCCTATGATTGCTGTGCCAGTATCTTTGCTTGGCACATTTGGCGCTTTTGTTTTATTAGATTTCTCTATTAACACTTTGACGCTTTTTGCCATGGTTTTGGCTATCGGACTTGTTGTTGATGATGCTATCGTAGTGGTAGAGGCTGTTGAATATGAGTTAAAATATAATGGTTTACCTCCAAAAGAGGCGGCTATTAAAGCAATGGAAAATGTGCAAGGACCAGTAATTGGTATTGCC
The DNA here is from genome assembly GCF_000024945.1 of Veillonella parvula DSM 2008. Taxonomy (NCBI): domain Bacteria; kingdom Bacillati; phylum Bacillota; class Negativicutes; order Veillonellales; family Veillonellaceae; genus Veillonella; species Veillonella parvula. The sequence goes on along the minus strand of NC_013520.1, from coordinate 1,162,907 downwards.
TTTGTATTGACTGCTGTATTTGTACCAGTTGCTTTCATGGGTGGTATGACAGGCATCCTTTACAAACAGTTCGCATTAACGATTGCTGTTTCCGTTGTAATTTCAGCTATTATTGCACTTGTGTTGACACCAGCATTATGTTCTACAATGTTGAAACCACATATATCTAAAAATCGTGAAGATTGGTTACATCGCCAATTAAATAAGTTTAATGCTGCTCTAGAACGATTCAGTAATTGGTATGGCATCCAATTAGCGCGTTTAAGCCATCGTTTAAGTTTAATTGTTATTACATTGCTAGTATTTGCAGGTGGTACAGCCTTAGTTTTCCACTTCTTACCAACTTCTTTCGTACCAGCTGAAGATAGTGGTTACTACATGATTGCTATTAATGAGCCACCTGGTGCTACATCTGAACGGACTATGGCTACACTTGAAAAAATTGCATCTTTCTTGGAAGAAAAAAATGATCCTGAAAAACCTAAGGATGAACAATTATTCCAAGAAGTATTTACTGTCGCTGGTTTTGACCTTTTAGGTGGTGGTCAAAAGTCTAGTGCTGGTGTAATTTTTGCTACTATGTCTGACTGGAAATATCGTACTACTGCTGCAACTTCTATCAATGCAATGGTTGGTCAAACCTTTGGTTTTGCCGCTCAAGGTGTACCTGAAGCAACAGTTATTGCTATGAATCCACCATCTATTCCAGGTCTTGGTACTACTGGTGGTTTTAGTATGTACATCATTAACAAAGCTGGCGATAGTCCACAAGTTATGGCTGACCGTACTAATGAATTTATTGCGGAAGCTCGTAAGAGCCCAGCAATTCAATCTATTTATACTACTTTTGATACATCTACGCCGACATTACAATTTAATGTAAATCGTGAAAAAGCGGCTCAAGATGGTGTAGCATTAGCTGATATCTTTACCACTTTGCAAGGGTTCTATGGTAGTATTCAAGTTAACGACTTTACTACTTATGGTAAAAACTATAAGGTTGTAGTCCAAGCGGAAGACGCATATCGTCAAAATGCGGATCAGCTTAATATGTTAGCTGTTAGAAATAGCAATGGCCAAATGGTTCCTGTTTCTAACTATATTACAAAGGAACAAACAGGTACACCATCTAGCATTACTCGCTTTGATAATGCGATGGCCGTACAAATTGGTGGTTCTCAAGCTAGAGGATATTCCTCTGGTGATGCTATCAATGCATTAAAAGAGGCCGCCGCTAAAACATTACCTGCTGGTTATACATATGATTGGGCAGGGCAATCTCGTGAAGAGTTAAAAGCCGGTTCTCAATCTATGTTGATTCTAGGTTTAGGCCTTGTCTTTGTATTCTTAATCTTGGCTGCCTTATATGAGTCTTGGAAGGTTCCATTTGCCGTATTGTTCTCCGTACCATCTGGTATGATTGGTGCTTCTTTAGTACCATTCTTATTGAACTTCACAGGCAGATACTCTTTGGCAAATGATATTTATATGCAAATTGGTCTTTTAACCTTGGTTGGCTTGGCTGCAAAAAATGCGATTCTGATTATCGAATATGCTAAGATTCGCGTTGACGAGCGTGGTATGAATGTTGTTGATGCTGCTATCGAAGCTGCAAAAATTCGTTTGCGTCCAATTTTGATGACATCCTTTGCATTTATCCTTGGTGTATTACCATTGGCAGTATCTAGTGGTGCTGGTTCTGGTGCACGTACTTCTATGGGTATTACTGTAGTAGCAGGGATGACAACAGCTACATTGTTTGGTATCTTTATCATCCCAATGTTGTTTATCATCATTGAAACAATTGGACCTGGTTTGTTAACAAACCGCAAAAAGAATCACGACTAATCATTTATATTAGATAATTTTATAGAATGTTAAAAACACGTCACTACTTAGTAGTGGCGTGTTTTTTTGTATGATTTATGATATAATAATATAGTTAAAAATCGGATTGACGTAAGTCGATATTAAGTATGAAATTAATATAAAAGAGGTATATTATGAGTGATGTAAAAACATATGTAGCAGGTCATAAAAGCCCTGATACTGATTCAATTTGTTCTGCTATTTCCTTTGCTAACTTACTAACACAAATGGGGACACCAGCAACTCCAGTCTGTGCAGGTGAAGCTAACAAAGAAACAACATATATTTTGAACCATTTTGGCTTTGCTCACCCTCAAGTTGTTAAAAATTGGGAAGAGTTTGCTCCAGAAGGCGGTAATTTGTATTTAACAGACCATAACGAATCCAAACAAATAATTGATGGCTATAAATCCATGAATATGTGTGGTGTTGTCGATCATCACCGCATTGGTGACTTCGAAACTGATGGACCTGTATTCATGCGTTTAGAACCTGTAGGTTGCTCTAATACAATCATTACTAAGTTGTACATGGAGAATAATCAAGAAATTCCTAAAGGCGTTGCAGGCTTGATGTTATCTGCTATCATTTCTGATACTGTGTTATTCCGTTCTCCAACATGTACAGAAACAGATAAAGAAATGGCTCATAAATTAGCTGAAATCGCTGGCGTAGATATTGAGTCCTATGGGCTAGATATGTTGAAAGCGGGAGCAGATATTTCTGATTTAACTAATGATGATATTGTTCGTACAGACATGAAAGAATTCTCTGAAGCAGGTAAGACTATTTCTATCGGTCAAATTTCTGTTATGGATACAACTGATATATTGGCTAAACAAGGTGAACTAGTACAAGCCTTAGAAGCGCTTCGCAATGCTAATAACTACGATGCATCTTACATCATGATTACAAATATTCTCGATGAGAGTACAACATTGTTGTTTAGTGGCGATGTAGAAGCTGTAGTTACTAAAGCATTTGAAAAAGAAATAAAAGATAATGGTGTATTCTTACCTAATACTATGTCTCGTAAAAAACAAATTGTACCACCAATTCTTGGTGCTATGAAATAGTATACAAACTAAAAAAGAACGTTGCTCGCAACGTTCTTCTTCTCTATTTATAGGGCTTCAAGTATATTGCATGAATATTTTAATTGCTATTATAAATGTGTTTATTTGCATATAATAATTTAGCTTTTAACTATACATACTTATTTCACAGATTTATAAAGATCATTTATGTATATTTGGAGTTTGTATTGCATAAGTAAGGGCAATAGGTGTGTTTCGATGAATTCATTATTAACAGGTTTAAATAAAGAACAACAACAAGCAGTCCAGCATACGGAAGGCCCTTTATTGATTTTAGCTGGTGCTGGATCTGGTAAAACAAAGGTCTTAACAGTTCGTATTGCACATTTATTGGCACAAGGTGTTAATCCTTATGAAATCTTGGCGATTACTTTCACCAATAAAGCGGCGAAAGAAATGAAAAGCCGTGTAGAAGGTCTTGTAGGCGATGTGGCAAATCGTATTTGGCTCAGTACATTCCACAGCTTTTGTGCTAAGTTTTTACGTTTTGAAATAGATAGTTTCTTAGGGTATAACAGCAATTTTACTATCTATGACACATCTGACTCTCAAGCTGTTATTAAGGCCGCATTGAAAGCGTTAAATTTGGATGATAAATACTATCCTGTAGGGGCTATGATTGCTGCCATATCAGATGCTAAGAATAAATTACTTTTTGCTTCTGATTTTAGAAAACAAGCACGAGACTTTTACCAACAAAAGGTAGCTGATGTTTATGAGTATTATGAGCGGGAGTTGCGCAAGAATAATGCATTAGATTTTGATGATCTATTATTAGTAGCCGTTAAATTATTACAGTCTAATGCAACTGTTCTTGATAAATATAGTCATCGTTTCCGTTATGTCATGATTGACGAGTATCAAGATACAAACCATGCACAATATTTATTGGCGAAATTATTAGCTTCACATTGGAAGAATATTGCCGTCGTGGGTGATGCTGATCAAAGTATTTACGCTTGGCGTGGCGCTGATATTCAAAATATCTTAGATTTTGAAAAGGACTATCCTAATTGTACATCTATTAAATTAGAGCAAAACTATCGTTCTACTAAGATTATTCTCGATGCAGCCAATGCTGTTATCGATAATAATGAAGGTCGCCCAGAGAAAAATCTTTGGACCGATAAAATAGAAGGCGCAAAAATTCAGCATTTTACGGCTCAATCCGAACATGAGGAAGCAGCTTTTATCGGTGACACAATCGCTAAAAAACATGATATTCACGATGTTCCATATGGGGATATGGCCATTTTATATCGTACAAACGCCCAGTCTCGTGTCCTTGAAGAAGCACTTATTAAGCGGGCCTTACCCTATACGATGGTAGGGGGCACAAAGTTCTATGATCGTAAAGAAATCAAAGACGTTTTAGCTTATTTACGCGTATTATACAATCCCTTTGATGATTTGAGCTTATTGCGCATCATTAATGTGCCAAAACGGAGTATTGGGGCCACTACAGTTGCTAAACTACAAGACTATGCTCGTGAAAAAGGAACGTCTTTGTTTATGACGCTTACGCAGTTACACTTAATTGATTCTATCAAGGGAAAAACTAAAGAAAAGTTAGAAGAATTCGGTATTCTCATCTTTACTCTTGTTTCTGAAATGGAAGATAAAACTGTACTCGATATCTTAGAGTCTATTCTAGATAGAACAGGTTATTTGGCACAATTAGAAGAGAGTACAGACCCACAAGATCAAGCTCGTGCTGAGAATATTGGTGAGCTTTTATCTGTGGCAAAAGACTTCCAAGATACAAATCCATCTGGTACTGTAGAGGACTTTTTAGAGCAAGTAGCACTTGTTAACGATGTAGACTCCTTCGAACAAGAAGAGGCTAAAGTGACATTGATGACATTACATGCTGCAAAGGGTTTGGAATTTCCTATCGTATTCTTATGTGGGTTGGAAGAAGGTTTATTCCCTCATAGTCGTACCTTGATGAACCCTGAAGAAATTGAAGAGGAACGTCGTCTTGCTTATGTAGGTATTACGCGTGCTGAAAAGGAATTATATATTTCTAATGCCACTACTAGAACCGTATTTGGCCGTACTAGTAGTTATTTACCATCTCGATTTATCGATGAAATTCCCGAAGAATTAGTAGATGGCTTACGTGCTAAGCGTAAAGTGCCTGACGATATTAAACGTCATGTACCCCAACATATGAGTGTTACTAGCCGCCCTGTGACGAAGCCAATTGTTCGTAATGAAGTAATTGCCGACTGGAAGGTGGGCGATACGGCTATTCATAGTAAATGGGGTAATGGTAAAGTAATCAACGTAACTGGTGAAGGGGCGGGTATGAAATTGACTATCGAGTTCCCTACACAAGGTGTACGTGTCGTAATGGCAAAATTTGCGCCTGTTAAAAAGGGATGATTCATCTAATTACGTTTATATTTAAATAGAAAACACATACAATCATATAACTAAATATATTTGTGTATAAAAGGGTGTAAAATGAATCCGAAAGATAGAATTAAAGAGTTGCAACAGGAGCTTACTCATGCGCAGTATTTATACTACGTAAAAGATGCTCCTACTATGAGCGACTTTGAATATGATAAAAAATATCGTGAGCTTGTGGATTTAGAAACAGCTCATCCTGAATATATTGTGCCATCTTCTCCAACACAACGGGTCGGTATGAAGGTAGAAGGCTCTTTTGAAAAGGTCGTTCATGGACGTCCTATGTTAAGCCTCAGTAATGTATTTAATGCTGATGAAGTACGAGCATTTGGAAATCGTGTAGAAAAGGAACTTGGCCATAAGCCATCTTCGTATGTTGTAGAACTAAAAATCGATGGCTTAGCGGTTAATTTACACTATGAAAATGGTATGTTTGTCCGTGCTGTTACGCGTGGTGATGGTCGCGTTGGTGAAGATGTAACAGCTAATGTACGTACCATTAAATCTATTCCATTATTTTTAGATAATGCGCCTGAGTTTATTGAAGTTCGTGGTGAAGCGTATATGCCTCATAGTGAATTTAAACGTATTAATGAAGAACGTGATGAAGAAGGTCTCCCGACCTTCGTAAATCCTCGCAATGCTGCAGCAGGTTCCTTACGACAACAAGACCCAGCTATTACTGCTAACCGGAATCTTGCATTTTTCGCATATGCTATAGGTTCTGAAGTGGGAGCCAATATTCATAGCCAAGAGGAATTGCTTAAGAGCTTAGAGAACTTTAAGTTCTCTGTAAATCCTCATTATCGTGTATGTAAAACAATTGATGAAGTAATTGAAGCCATTGATTATTGGGGTGATAAACGCCATGAACTTCCATATGATACAGATGGAATGGTTATTAAGGTAAATAACTTTGATGATCAAGAGGTTCTTGGTAGCACTGCAAAGGATCCTAAATGGGCCACTGCATACAAGTATCCACCGGAAGAAGTGGAAACAATCCTAAAAGATATTACAATTAATGTAGGCCGTACAGGTGTTCTAACACCTATTGGTGAGCTTGAATCCGTATTTGTATCTGGCACAAACGTAAGCCGTGTCACATTACACAACCAAGATTTCATCAATGAAAAAGACATCCGTATTGGTGACCACGTTATCATTCACAAGGCGGCGGAAATCATTCCAGAAGTTATCCGTGTTGTTCCTGAAAAGCGAAATGGCTCCGAAATTCCTTTTACAATTCCTAATACATGTCCTGTATGTGAATCTCCTGCAGTTCGTCGTGAAGGAGAAGCGGCAGTGCGATGTACGAATAAACATTGTCCAGCCATTGAAAAGGAACAAATTATCCACTTTGCCTCTCGTGATGCTATGAATATCGATGGCCTTGGTCCTAGTATCGTAGAAAATTTAATCAACAACAAGTTAATTACAAATGTGGTTGATTTATATCACTTAACTGTGGATCAACTTGTTACGATGGATCGTATGGGTAAAAAATCTGCAGAAAATTTGGTGAAGGCTATTAATGATTCTAAATCACGCGGTTTGGATCGAGTCTTATATGGTTTAGGAATCCGTTTAATTGGCTCCAAGGCTGCTACCACTATAGCTAATGTGGTCAAATCTATGGAACGGTTCATGACCATTACTAAGGATGAGCTAGTTGCAGTTGAAGAAATCGGGCCCACAATGGCAGATAGCATTATTGAATATCGTCAAGATCCATCACATGTGGCAATTATTGAAGGCTTAACTCAAGCAGGTCTTAAGATGACCGTAGATGTAGTAGAAGCTGCAGGCAATCAATTGGAAGGGGAAATTGTCGTTCTCACAGGCAAACTTGAGGTGATGGGACGCACTGAAGCGGGTAAAATCCTTGAAGCTCATGGGGCTAAGGTTACTGGTTCCGTTTCTAAGAAGACAACACTCGTCGTAGCTGGAGAAGATAGTGGTAGTAAACTCACTAAAGCAAATGAATTGGGTATTCGTGTGTTAAACGAAGAAGAGTTCGTAGAGCTATTAAAAGAACTCGGAGAAGATATTTAATTTTTGATGGGCCCCGTTTTATTAGCATTAATTAGTAAAAAAAGGAATTACTATACCTGATTGCTCCGTCCTACGTAAAGCCGCTGTACAGGTATAGTAATTCCTTTGAAAATAATACATCTATGCTTTATAATAAGTAATTATGAAAGGATGTGTTCCGATGAAAATCAGCCAAGAGGAAATAAAAAAAATCGCCTTGCTTTCACGTTTGGAAGTTAAAGAAGAACATATGGCACATGTAGAAAAAGAGTTGTCCGACATCTTGACCTATGTTGCTGAACTAGATGCATTAGAACTAGATGGTGTTGAACCAATGGCTCATGCTGTACCTTTACACAATGTATTTAGAGAGGATGAAAAGAAACCATCCCTTGATCATGAGTTAGCTTTATCCAATGCTCCAGAAGCAGAAGATGGGTACTTTAAAGTGCCTCGTGTTGTACAAGAATAGGAGATTTTGCTGTGTCGACAATTCATGAATTACATAAAAAACTTGTGAATAAAGAAATCAGTGCCGTTGAATTGACGAATGCTGTTATTGCTCATAAAGCTAAAGTGGAACCGACTGTGCATGCGTACTTGTCAGATTCTCATGACCGTGCTTTAACTATAGCTAAGGTTGTAGACGAAGCAATTGCTAAAGGTGAAGCGATTTCTCCATTAGCTGGTATTCCTGGTGCAATTAAAGATAATATTTGTATCAAAGACGAACTCGCAACTTGTGCGTCTAAAATGTTAGAAAACTTTGTGCCTCCATATAATGCGTCTGTTATCGAGCGCTTACAAGACAATCATTATATTAGCCTTGGTAAACTTAATATGGATGAATTTGCTATGGGCGGTTCTACAGAGAATTCTGCATTAGCAAAAACGACTAATCCATGGAATATTGACTGTGTACCGGGTGGTTCTTCTGGTGGTAGTGCAGCTGCTGTTTCCAGTGGTTCTGCAATTTGGGCTCTCGGTTCTGATACAGGTGGCTCCATTCGTCAACCAGCCTCTTTCTGTGGCGTAGTAGGTTTAAAACCAACCTATGGTAATGTATCCCGTTACGGCCTTATTGCTTTTGCATCTTCTTTAGATCAAATCGGACCTGTTACACGGGATGTAACGGATGCTGCATTGGTATTGAATGCTATTTCTGGTTACGATGCAAAGGATTCTACATCGATTCCAGGTGCTCGTGTGGATTACACTACAGCTCTTGTAAATGATGTAAAAAATCTTAAAATTGGTGTGCCAAAAGAATTCTTTGGTGAAGGTCTCAATAGTGAAGTTCGCAAAGCTATGGAAGAGGCTATCGAAACATATAAAAAATTAGGTGCTGAAATCGTTGAGATTTCCTTGCCTAACTCTAAATATGCGTTGTCTGCATACTATATCATCGCATTGGCAGAGGCAAGCTCCAACTTGGCTCGTTATGACGGCGTAAGCTATGGTATGCGCGTACCTGCAGATAATCTAGTAGACATGTCTACTAAAACTCGTACAGAAGGTTTTGGCCCTGAGGTACAACGTCGTATCTTGTTAGGTACTTATGTATTGAGTGCTGGTTACTATGATGCTTACTATTTGAAAGCATTAAAAGTCCGCCGCCTCATTAAAAATGAATTTGATGAAGCATTCTCCAAAGTGGATTTGATTTTAACACCAACGGCACCTAATACGTCTTATAAATTTGGTGAAAAAGCAAATGACCCATTGGCAATGTATTTAGAAGATATCTGTACGGTACCAGCAAACCTTGCAGGTATTCCAGGCATTAGCATTCCAGCAGGTATGAGCAACAGTAATTTGCCAATCGGCTTACAATTGCTTGGACCTGCTATGGGTGAAGAAACATTGTTACGTGCCGCTTTCACATTTGAACAAGCACGTCCAGACTGTCAATTAGTAGCACCAACTGGGGAGGTTTCTCTATGAGTAGTAAATACGAAACAGTCGTTGGTTTAGAGGTTCATACAGAGCTTAAGACTAAGTCTAAAATCTTCTGTGGTTGTACCACTGAATTCGGCGGTGATCAAAATACACATGTATGCCCAGTGTGCCTTGGCTTACCTGGTGCAATGCCTGTGTTAAATAAACAAGTAGTAGAATTTGCTATTAAAGTAGGTTTAGCATTGAATTGTGAAATCCTTAACTTTAACAAATTTGACCGTAAAAACTACTATTATCCTGATTTGCCTAAAAACTATCAAACATCTCAATATGATTTGCCAATTTGCTTAAATGGTCATTTAGATATTGAGGTTAATGGTGAAACTAAACGCATCGGTATTACCCGTATTCATATGGAAGAGGATGCAGGTAAACTCGTCCATAGTGGCAACACTATTTCCGACTCTAAATCTTCTAATGTTGACTACAACCGTACGGGTGTACCTCTTCTTGAAATCGTATCTGAACCAGATATCCGTTCCGGTGCAGAAGCGAGAGCATACGTTGAGAAATTACGTTCTATTTTGCAATATTTAGAAGTATCTGACGGTCGTATGGAAGAAGGTTCTTTGCGTGGTGACTGTAACGTATCCGTACGTTTACGTGGCACTACAGAATTTGGTACACGTACAGAAACTAAAAATGTGAACTCTTTAACTGCAATTCAAAAAGTTGTTGAATATGAAGCATTGCGTCAAGCTAAGTTAATCGAAGCTGGCGGCAAAGTAGATCAAGAAACACGTACTTGGGATGATGCACAAGGTATCACGCTTGGGATGCGTAAAAAAGACGAAGAAAACGATTACCGTTACTTCCCAGAACCAGATTTGGTACCAATCGTAATTACAGATGAAAAAATCGAAGAAGTACGTCGTGCACTGCCAGAATTACAAGATGCTAAGATTGAACGTTTTGTATCTGAATATGGCTTGTCTCGTGAAGATGCAACTATTCTTACTGTATCCCGTAAAACAGCGGACTTCTTAGATGCTACTGTAAAAGCGGGTGCAGATGCTAAGACTGTTGCTAACTGGATGCTTGGTGACTTGTCCAAGATGATTAATGAAAGCGGTTTAACATTTGCTGAATCCAAGGTAAGTCCTGAAAACTTGGCTGGTATGATTGCCCTAATCGACAAAGGTACAATTTCGGGTAAAATTGCGAAAAAAGTTATCGTATCCATGTGGGAATCCGGCAAGGATGCTGATACTATTGTAAAAGAGGAAGGTCTAGTTCAAATCACAGATACTGGTGCTATTGAAGAAATTGTTAAGCAAGTTATTGCTAATAATCCACAACCAGTAGCAGACTTCAAGAGTGGTAATGGTAAGGCTATAGGCTTCTTAGTTGGTCAAGTTATGAAGGAATCCAAAGGCCGAGCTAATCCTGGAATGGTAAATGAATTACTTAAAAAATTCTTAAATGACTGATATGAGTGTTAATATATATTAGCATTAATCAATATTAAAAAATACAATCCCTTCAGATATATGAGTTTATATCTGAAGGGATTTCTATTTGCCATTATGATGGTAAAATATGGTATAATAAATTGTATAAAATTTATTATTATTTGTTCATATAAAGGAAATACATATGAATGATCAACACAATATAAACAATAATCAATATACATATAGAAATGGTCAATCAGATGATACTTATAGTCGCAGTACTTATTCTGGTGAACCTAATACACGCGTATTATCCGATGATGAGAGACGAGAATTTGATGGTGTAACTATTGAAGAGGTAGGCGATTCCGTCCATGTAGATTCAACGCCAACCAATATCAATGACGAGCAACAATATTACGATGAAAACAATCAATATGAACCGAAAGTTAAGGTGTATAGCTTTACTAGTACAAGCTGGCTTAGTCGAATTGTCTTGTTTATTGTTTTAGCGATTATTTTGGCAGCTGTCGTATTCTTTGGTAGTGTCATTCTTACGGTAGTAACTGTTGTTATTTTAGTGGGTGCTATTATTTCTATTATCTTTAGTCTCTTTTAATGGTATAATACATATATTATGACTAGACGGTGGCTGAGTCATTCGATGATTTAAAGGGGACCTATGAACGTAGTTTTATCCACATTAAATTCAAAATTTATACATTCTTCTCTGGCTTTGCGTTATCTCAAAGCTTATGGGCAGGCTCACGGACAGGCATACGATATAGTAGAATATACTATTAATATGCCTGTTTTACATATTCTTAGTGATATTACAGAGCGCAATATTGATGTATTGGGCTTTGCTTGCTATATCTGGAATATCGAGATGACTTTACATGTAGTAGACATGGTGAAAGCTGTGCGACCAGATATTAAAATTATTTTAGGTGGGCCGGAGGTGTCTTTCACAGCCGATGAAATCTTAAATCGTTGTGCTGCGGTGGACTATGTCGTACAAGGTGAGGGGGAAGAAGCTTTTTATCAACTTATTAGTGCACTAATCGCTGGCAAGGATGGCTTAGAAGAGCAGATTCCTGGCGTACGTGGTCGCCACATTTCTGGCCGACTCCTGGGCTCTACTGATACGGTGGAGGTAAAAGATCTTAGTACCATACCATTCCCTTACGTAGAAGAGGATATGATAGATTTAGAACATAAAATCATCTACTATGAATCCTCTCGAGGGTGCCCATTCTCTTGTCAGTACTGTTTATCTGGCAATAAAAATACAGTTCGCTTTTTCCCGCAGGAAAGAACTTTTAAAGAACTACAGTGGTTTATCGATCATAAGGTAAAACAAGTTAAATTTGTTGATAGAACTTTTAACTGTGCGCCACATCATCATCGACCTATGATGGAATTCATGCGTGATGCTGATACGGAGACGAATTTCCATCTAGAAATGGAACCAGAGCTAATGACGAAATGGGAGACAAATATTCTCTGTGAAACACCACCAGGCCGTATTCAAATTGAGGTAGGGGTTCAAAGTACACATAAGAAAACCTTGGATGCTATTAATCGATATAATGATTGGCCGTATATTCAAAAGGCTATTCGTCCTATTATTGAAGCAGGCCGAACTCATGTGCACATGGATTTAATTGTAGGCCTGCCTTACGAGAATAAACAACGATTTGGATTATCCTTTAATGATCTTTTTAGTTTACAGCCACATGCGTTACAAATTGGTTTTTTAAAACTGTTAAAGGGTTCTGGTGTACGCCGTATGGAAGAGTATCAATACATTAGTGATCCCTTAGCGCCATATGAGGTATTAAGTACTCACGTGCTTCCTTATAGAGATATACGCTTCTTAAAACACTTTGAAGATGTCTTTGAACGCTTTTATAATAGTGAACGATTTAGAACTGTGTTTGGCTATATTGGTAGTAAGCTTATAAAAGAACATACTGATACATCTATAACTGGGGAAAATACAGAAACTAATCATGTACCACCTATGAAAAAGTACGATCCATCTAAAGTGGAGATAAAAAAAGATGCCTTTTCCTATTTCTGTGATATGACACAGGCTTGGCTCGATGCGGGTAATCATAAGATTAATTTAAAAGATATTGACCAAATTGAGTTCTTGTATAATTTCTTCTTAGCTAAAGGCGATACAGTGGCTGCCGAATTATTACAATATGATACACTCGTTAGCTATCGCGGTAAGGTTCGCAGTGAAGCTGTTGGTTTACCGAAGCAGACAAAGGAACTTTTACAAGAAGGGGAAGCATTCTGGCGCAATGAAGAAATTGCATCTCAATATATTCCAAACTATACATTTAAAGAGTGGCGCAAAATTCGCCAACAATATGTAGAAATGCCTATGTCTAAGGACACGGCTAAAGTGTTAGGTATAGAGAATGTACCAAATGTACCTTTTACAGTTGTAATCGACGTAAATAAAGAGGTAAAACCTTTTATACGTCCTGAAATAGAGGCTTGTTAATAGTATAAGAAAATAGTTAGCTAATTTATTGTTAGCCATAAAATACGTAATCTATGATAGTAGAAGTATTATATAACAAGCGATGATTGGTTAGTTTAATAGGAGTGTTATGACCGATACAACGAGACCAAAACGATACCGCATGGTATCTAAATATTATAAAGAAACCTATGGGGAAAAGGTTTATAAATTGCCTGTAGCATTACCATTGACTTGTCCAAACCGAGATGGTTCAGCTGGTGTTGGAGGCTGTACCTTTTGTGGTGAAATTGGGGCGGGCTACGAAAACCGTCCTGTGTGGATGACGGTACGCATGCAATTAGAGGAAAACATTGCTCACATAGGCCCTAAGTATAAGGCTAAAAAATTTATTCCTTATTATCAAAATTTCAGTAATACATACTTGAGTCTTGATGATTTTAAAAGCTATATGGAGCAAGGTTGCATTGACGAAGCCGTGGGCATTGCTATTGCAACGAGACCTGATTGTATTGCCGATGAATACTTAGAAATATTGGCGGATATTAGAGATCGCTTTCAAAAGGATATTTATATTGAGTTAGGTCTTCAAACGGTTAACTATGAGACATTAGAGAAAATTAATCGCGGTCATGATTTAGCTGAGTTTATTGATGCCGTATTACGGATTAAGCGCTATGGATTTAACATAACAACTCATATGATAGTTAATTTACCATGGGATACCATGAAGGATACTATTGAAGGGGCTCGCATTTTGTCAGCCCTTGGTGTAGATCAAGTTAAATTACATGCGTTGTATATCGTTAAAAATACATTGATGGCCAAGTGGTATCAAGAAGGTCAGTTCACCTTAATCAGTGCTGAAGAATATGCTGACCGGGTTGTTAATTTTGTACGTCATTTACACCCTGACATTGTATTGCAGCGCCTTGTAGGTAGAGCGCCTGAAGATAATACGCTTTTTACAAATTGGTCCATTGGTTGGTGGCGCGTACAAGATTTAATTGATGATAAGCTAGACGAACTGGATGCACATCAAGGTGATCTATGTGATTACCTAAATGGTAAAGCAGTTCGTAAATTTATAGATTAGGAGGTTGTATGAGCGAACAAATATTTACATTTCCTACATATGACCTAGCACAATCCATACTAGGTCAACATAATCGATATTTACATATGATGCTTGAGGTCATCTCCGCCGATGTAGTAGCTCGAGGTGATACGGTAGTTATCAAGGGTGATGAGGACCAAGTTAATGCCCTCTATCGTACTCTTGAAGAATTAGTATTTCTCTATCGTGAAGGCAGTACGATTACTGAGTCTCAGGTGCGTATTGCGGCTAAACTTGTCGCTAATGGTAAGGCTGATGCTGTACATAATATGTTTGAAGATACCTTATCTGTTAATATGCGTGGCAAAAATATTACGCCTAAAACGGAAGGCCAAAAATACTATGTAGACAGCATTCGTAAAAATACCATTACTTTTGGTATTGGTCCTGCTGGTACAGGGAAAACGTTCTTGGCGGTAGCTTTAGCTGCATTCTATTTAAAAAACCGTAATGTGGATAAAATCATTTTGACTCGACCTGCCGTAGAGGCTGGTGAACGATTAGGCTTCTTACCGGGTGAATTACAAGACAAGGTAGACCCGTATTTGAGACCTCTCTATGATGCATTACATGAAATGTTTGGAATCGAGCAAGTACAACGTTTTATGGAACGAGGAACAATTGAGGTCGCACCTTTGGCATATATGCGTGGACGCACATTGGAAAATGCCTTTGTCATTCTTGATGAGGCTCAAAATACGACGGCAGAACAGATGAAAATGTTCTTAACCCGTTTGGGTAATAATTCTAAAATGGTTGTAAATGGTGATAAAACGCAAATCGATTTACCAGCACGCATAGTATCAGGCCTTGGTGAGGCTGAAAAGGTATTGCGTCATGTGCCGGGTATAAATATGGTGTACTTTAGCGATCAAGACGTAGTTCGTCATGACTTAGTAGGTCGCATTGTAAAAGCATACGATGCGTACCATGAGCGTAAATTAGTGGGTGAAACTACAACGACTGAAGCACCTACAGAGAATGTAGCGAAAGGGTAACTATGTACATACATATTAGCTATGATGAAGGAATTGAAGAGGATTCTAATATAGAGGCCATTATCCGTAAGGTTTGTGACGAAGTGAGTCGCGTATATGGTCTCGAAGAAGATGAAATGAGTATTTTGCTGTGTGATAATGCAAAGATTCATGAACTTAATAAAGAATATCGCGGTATCGATAGACCTACAGATGTATTGTCCTTTGCTCTTAATGAGGGGGACGATTACGAAGGTAGTGAAGAGGAACATCATTTACTAGGGGATATGATTATATCCTTGGAGAGAACTCGTGAGCAGGCTATCGAATATGGACATAGTTTTGAGCGTGAGTTAGCATACTTGACGACTCATAGCTGTTTACATATCTTAGGCTATGACCATATGAACGACGAAGAAAAAAAAGAGATGCGCACAGAGGAAGAATTTATCCTAGGTAATCTCGGTTATGTGCGGGAGGATGCACCATATAATGAATAACAAGGAACATTTTAAATCAGGCTTTGTAGCCGTTGTAGGTCGCCCAAATGTTGGTAAATCTACCTTAATTAATGCTTTAATTGGTGATAAGATTGCTATCGTATCCGATAAGGCTCAAACGACTCGCAACCGTATCATCTGCGTATATACGGATGAATCCAAACAAATCGTATTTATGGATACACCAGGCGTTCATAAGCCAAAACATAAGCTAGGCGAATTCATGGTAGATGCTGCTATCGAGTCTTTAAAAGAAACGGAAGCCGTTTTATTTGTCGTAGCAGGCAATGAAAAACGTGGCCCTGGGGATAACTTCATTATTGAACAATTAAAACGAGTAAAAGTTCCCGTATTTTTAGTGGTCAACAAAATTGATACACTCAAAAAAGAAGAGCTTTTAGAAGCAATCGTTTCTTATCAAGATGCATATCCATTTGCAGGTGTAATTCCTATTTCTGCAAAAGATAAAGAGAACTTATCTGAAATTCTTAAGGTTCTAGAAGAAACATTGCCAGAAGGTCCACAATATTTCCCAGAGGATATGATTACGGATCAACCGGAACGCCTTATTATTTCCGATATCGTTCGTGAAAAAATCTTGTTAGCTACACGAGATGAGATTCCTCATGCTATTGCAGTAGACGTAGATGAAATGAAAACACGTGATGATGGTACTACCTATATCCGCGCTACAATTTACTGTGAAAGAGACTCTCAAAAGGGTATTATTATTGGTAAAAAAGGTGCTTTGTTAAAACAACTTGGTGCTGAAGCGCGTGCAGATATTCAAAAACTATTGGCTACAAAAGTTTACTTAGACCTTTGGGTTAAAGTTAAAAAAGATTGGCGAAATAAATCTGGTATGTTATCTGAACTTGGTTATAGAAAATAATTTGATATAATAAAAAGATAATAAGTATTTCCATAATCATATGAAAGGAATAAAGATGGATAGTGTAGATGGCCTGATACCCGTCGGGTTTGGTCTGTTATGTATTTTTCTAATTAACTTTTTTGTGGTTGCAAAGTTCTCCTTTGCCCGCCTTCGTAAAGAACATGTGGAGGATATGGATATCCTCTTAGAAAAGGATAGAGAGTTTTTATTAAAACTCTATCAAAATCCAGAGTATTTTCTAAATACTACACAGTTTTTGATTCTATTCTTTATCTTGGCTCTTGCAGGCACTGGTACCTTTGTATTCGATAATATCGTTGATCGTTTAGTGGCGGTTCTTAATATTCATAGTACCTGGATGCATTTGGGACTAGATGTTATTTTATTGCTATTAATTAGTTTAATCGTCTTAATCTTCGGCGAAATTGTACCTAAAGCATTAGGCTTATCCTTCCCTACGAAATACGTGAATACCTATAGCCGTATCGTGGTGGCTGCCGGTCGCTTGGTATATCCTTTTATTTGGATTGCTAGTAAAATCTCCAATGTTATTCTAGGCTTTTACAAAACAAAATATTTGACGGAGCTAGACCTTGTGTACTCTGAAGAAGAAATTCGTATGATGATTTCTCGAAGTCACGAGGAAGGGCAACTGGACCAAGTAGAGTCTGAGTTAATCGATAATGTCTTTAACTTCGTAGATCGCATGGCTAAAGAGGTTATGGTCCCTCGTCAAGATGTAGACTGCGTATTCGTTGAGGACGGTTACGATGAAGCTATGAAGGTTATCCGCTCTAAAGTACATACACGTTATCCACTCTGTGTAGAGGATAAGGATCACATTATTGGCCTTGTTCATATTAAAGATTTAATGGAACGCCCTAATCAAGCCCGTAAAGATTTGCGCAATATTAAACGAGATATCCTTACTGTTCCTGAAGTAATGAAATTATCTACCTTGTTGCAATATATGAGAACGCGCCGTATTTATCTAGCCGTTGTAGTAGATGAATATGGTGGCATGGTTGGTCTCGTAGGCTTAGAAGATATTATCGAAGAGTTGGTTGGGGATATACAAGACGAGCATGAGCCGCATTTACCGGCTACGATGTCCTATGCAGATGGTTCCTTTGAGTTTGATGGCAAGGTCCTCGTAGACGAAGTAGAAGAGATTATGAATATTGAAATTGATAATTCTGATTCTGATACGATCGGTGGCTATGTCTTTGGTTTATTAGAACGTACACCAATCGTAGGTGATACGGTGGATGCTCATGGTTATACCTTTGAAGTTACGCAAATGCAAGGCTATCGTATTTCTCGCATTAAAGTAACACCTATACCAGTAGAGGAACCAACGGAAGAAGAAAATGAAGAATCTTAATGGTGGTTTTAATACGCCAGCCATCGTCATAAGTCGAAAAAAGTATAAGTTGTATTCCGTATTTACGTTTATTACGCCTAGCTTGGGACTTATTAAAGCATCGATTCCACATAAGCGAATGATGACGATGCGTAACAGTTCCTATTTACGTCCATTTAGTGCCATGTATATTACAGTCGTACCTGATGGGGAATATGTTAATGTTACGCAAATTGATGGCTCCTATGTGGTGGAGTCCTTAGATGTAAACCTCGATAATATTGCTTATGCAGCGGTAGCGAGTGAGCTCATTCAAGAGTTATTTGCCATGTATGACGTAGACCGTAAGGTCTTTGATACGGTAGTAAATTACTCCAAGCAAATTCGTCGTCGCAATGTACAATTGGGAACGATAATGCTCGGATGGCAATTATTATCCCTCGCAGGAATTGTGCCTAGTGCTAATGCTTTTAGCCATCAAGATGGAATTGATCCATTTTGGATGCAGGTGAGAGAATCAACAAGTCTTACTATTTCGCCCTCTGTAAAAGCCGCATTACCTCAGATTCTTGCTTACCAGTGGGGCGAAGATACGCCTATAGAACTTCCTAAAACAATATGGAAGGAACTAGAAAAATTGCTATTTGCATACTGTGAGCAAGAAATAGGTAAGCCGTTACAAAGTGTTAAATTTTTGATGAGTATATAAAGATTTAATATATTTATTAAAAGAATTAATATATCTTTTGCTTATAATATTTTTTTCTTAATATTAAACCACTTGTCTAATAAAGGTCTTACAAATCTTTTTAAGTCAGGTGGTTTTCTTATATAGAAAAAAAGCAATTTGATACATCCACATTTATCTTATTTATGAGTTAGAAATATTAATTCAAAAAGTTTATACTACATACATAAGTTAGTTGTTTAATTGAATCTATAAGAATCTGTGTTGATAGAGTCTTTGTTTGAGACTCTATTTTTGTTTTTATACAGAATACTATAGAGTATAGAAAAATAATAAAGGTTACATAAGTTATGAATTTGGTAGAGTATTTAACGAGTCTTGGTAATATAGCAGTTGCCTTGTCAGGCGGAGTGGATTCATCCTACTTAGCATATGCGGCCAAACAATCTGGTATTCCATGCAAGGCATATACTGTGAAATCTCAGTTTGTTCCACAATTTGAATTAAATGATGCCAAGAAAATTGCAGAATTTATAGATATTCCCTTAAAAATAATAGATATTGATGTACTTGAATATGACGATATAACGAGTAATCCAAGTAATCGATGCTATTACTGTAAACATCATGTGTTTTCAACTATAAGTGAACATGCTAGACGTGATGGATTTACTATTTTATGTGATGGTACTAATGCTAGTGATGATGTAGATAATCGACCAGGAATGAAAGCTATTGCAGAGCTATCTGTTAAATCACCTCTGCGAGAATGTAATCTAACAAAGTCTATGATTCGAGATTTAGCTTATAAAGCTGATTTGTTTACTTGGGATAAACCATCTTATGCTTGTTTGGCTACAAGATTTCAACCAGGACAACAAATTACTATTAATGATTTGATTCATATAGAACAAGCTGAGGGATATCTTTTCTCGCTAGGATTATCTGATTTTCGAGTTCGTTTGATTGGAAATAATGCTAAAATTCAGGTTCCAGAAAATCAAATAGTTATAGTTATTAAAAATAGGAGTGAGATTCTCACATATTTTAAATCTATGTTTAGTGATGTTGTATTAGATTTAGAGGTGCGTTCATGAATGATAATATTAGAACTCTTTTAGAGCAAGTAAAGAATGGCCAGGTAGATGTGGATGCAGCCTTATTAAAGCTAAAGATAAAACCTCTAGAAGACTTAGGATTTGCTCATGTTGATCTTCATCGTCAAATACGACAAGGTGTTCCAGAGGTTATATATGGTGCCGGTAAAACTACAGAACAAATAATTGGCATTATCTCCTCTATGTTATCTTATGGGCAAGAGCAAATATTGCTTACACGTTTAGCACCGAATGTGGCCGCAGAGGTTCAAGAACAGCATCAATTGACCTATATAAATGCTGCTTATATTGGTTATATTGGAGATCTTCCAAGTCAAAAAACTGAATCCGCTATAGCAGTTATTACTGGTGGTACAAGTGACTATAAGGTTGCCGAAGAATGTGCTATTACGGCAGAGTTTTATGGTAATACCGTTCATAGAATTTATGACGTAGGCGTTGCGGGTATTCATCGATTATTACAACATTTAGATACTATTATGTCTGCAAAAGTTATCGTTGTCATTGCTGGCATGGAGGGGGCTTTAGCTAGCGTAGTTGGGGGACTTGTGGATGTGCCTGTCATTGCCGTACCTACCAGTGTTGGGTATGGAACAGCCTTTGGTGGCGTTACAGTGCTACTATCAATGCTTAATTCCTGTGCCAGTGGAGTTACGGTTGTCAATATAGACAATGGATTTGGTGCTGCCTATACGGCAAATATGATTAATCATATAGGTGAAAATAAATGAAACGATTATTTTTAGATTGCCAAATGGGCATTGCAGGAGATATGTTGACTGCTACATTACTCGGTTTAGTAGATAATCCTCAAACATGGATAAATCTACTAAATCAAATAGGAATACCTGATGTTACTTACTCACTAATATCTAAAGAAGATAAGGGAGTAAAAGGCTATCGCGTCGTGGTTACCATTAATGGTATAGAAGAATCTGAAAACCATAAAGGTAGTCCTAATGATCAGTATCATGGTGATCATCATAATAGTAATCATCATAATGGTCATCACCATCATGGTACTTATCATAAATACGACAAATATAATGAGATACATACGTATGGAGAGCATGCTCATAGTGAAGAGCATATTCATGGTAGAGGCCTACAGGAGGTAACAAATATAATTAATAGTTTATCTATTTCTGATGTTTGTAAACAAAATGCTATAAGCGTATATCATTTAGTAGCTCAAGCGGAGGCCAAGGTTCATAAATCGACAGTGACACAAATTCATTTCCATGAGTTGGGCATGCTCGATGCTATTGCAGATATTGTGGCCGTTTGTGTACTTTTAGAGAAATTGAAGTTTGATGAGATTATTATATCGCCTATACATGTAGGTACTGGAACTGTTCATTGTGCTCATGGAGAACTACCTGTACCTGCACCAGCAACGATGGAGTTATTAGCTGGCATTCCAATGTACGCAGATTATCAGATTAAGGGTGAGTTATGCACGCCTACAGGCGCTGCATTAGCAAAATATTTTGGTACATCATTTAGTATAATGCCTGTTATGACACCAACGATAGTTTCTTATGGATTTGGGACTAAACAATTTGAAAGACCTAATTGTATTCGCGCCTTTGTAGAAATGATAAATGATTCTGAAGATTCAATTATTGAAATGTCTTGTAATCTCGATGATATGACACCAGAAGAAATTGGTTTTTGTATAGAACAGTTACTACTTTCACCAGCACTAGAAGTGTTTACAACACCGATTATGATGAAAAAACAACGTCCAGGCACAATGCTAACTGTTCTATGTAAGGTTGAAGATATTGAGATCATACGAAATTTAATTTTCAAGCATACTACTAGCCTTGGTATTCGATACTATCGATGTGAACGATATATTTTGAATAGGTCTATAGGAGAAATAGACTGGGAAGGTAGTACGATTGCTTTTAAAAAAAGCAGTGGCTTTGGTGTAATAAGAAATAAATATGAATATGATTCATTAGCTGCTTTTGCTAAGCGTAATGATATGAGTTTATTAGACCTTAAACGACAATTGGGTAAGAAGGAGGATTGATTTGTCGTAGCGATCTATTTATAGTTTGGTAGTTTTTAGTTAAGGAGTGATTTTCATGAAAACATTTAAAGTACCCTATTCAAAAGGTTTTGTAGATATCAATATTCCTGATCAAAATATAGCAGGTATATTAGAATCTAAAGCACATTCTTATAAGGCTGAGCTATCACAAGAAGCATTAGTAGAACATGCGCTAGATAACCCTATTGGTAGCCAACGCTTAGAAGAGTTGGTTAAGGGGAAATCCAACATGGTCATTATTACAAGTGACCATACGCGTCCAGTACCTAGTAAAATTACGATGCCAATTCTACTTCGCCGTATTCGTGAAGCCAATCCATCTATCGATATTACCATTTTATTGGCAACTGGTTTCCATCGTCCTACTACTCATGAAGAAATGGTAGATAAATTTGGTCCTGAAATCGTAGCGAATGAAAAGATTGTAAATCATATTTCTGGCGATGCTAGTCAAATGGCAAAAATTGGTGTATTACCATCCGGTGGTGAGTGTATTATCAATAAACTAGCTGTAGAAACTGAGCTATTAGTTTCTGAAGGCTTTATTGAACCACATTTCTTTGCTGGTTTCTCTGGTGGTAGAAAAAGCGTATTACCAGGTATTGCTTCCGAAGTGACTGTAATGGCAAATCACTGTGCCGAATTTATTAACAGTCCTTATGCTCGTACAGGTATTATCGAAAATAATCCAATTCATAAGGATATGGTATACGCTGGTCGTACTGCGAAATTAGCTTTTATTTTAAATGTAGTCATTGATGCAGAAAAACATATTATCAATGCCTTCGCTGGTGATATGGAAGACGCTCATGAAACTGGTTGTGCTTTTGTGTCTGAATTAGCAAGTGTGAAAGCTGTACCAGCAGATATCGTCATCACTACAAATGGTGGTTACCCATTAGATCAAAACGTATATCAAGCTGTAAAAGGTATGACCGCCGCAGAAGCAACTTGTAAAAAAGATGGTATTATTATCATGATTGCCGCATGTAATGATGGACATGGTGGGGAATCTCTATACGAAAATCTTAAAAATGCGAAAACACCTCGTGAATTACTAGATCGCATTGCTAAGGTTCCTCGTAATGAAACAATTCCAGACCAATGGGAAATGCAAATCTTGGCTCGTATTTTAGATCAATTTACAGTTATTGTTGTAACAGATCAATGTGATCCTAAGATGCTTACAGATATGCATTTGCAACATGCTGATACATTCGATGAAGCATTGAATAAAGCTTTGACATTAAAAGGTAAAGATGCAAGCATTACAGTCATTCCTGATGGTATATCTGTTGTAGTAAAATCTTGATTTATATCAGTAGATTGAATTATTAGATTGTATTTTAGAGGTTAATTTATAAACCACCTATCTTTTATAGGTGGTTTATATTTTTATCTATATAATTATAATGATTTATTCAATTAGAATGCTAAAAACTATATACAGTAAAATTAATATATTTTATTTAAAAGAGAGTTTTAAATATTTACTTAATGATAGAATTAGAGCGTATTAAAAATTGTTCTAATTAAAAAGGTTTAGTTTTATACATAGATATAAATATAAAGTTGACTCTATAAATATAGATTATATATAATAAAATAATATTTATAGCATATTTTATAGGAGGTCATTATGCAGCTTTTGGGAAATCTCAAAATACATTTTCTAGCGCTTGTATTAACTGTAGTTGCTGAATTTATAGGCATAAAAAAACTAGGTCCTGTTGTATTGTTGCCATTATTGTACACATTGATTCTAGGTTTATTAATTTCTATTCCTAAGTTTAAAATTCTTACGATTAAACAGATGGAAAAATCTGCCGATTATATCGGTATTGCCGTTATGATCTTAATGGTAAAAGTAGGACTTGGTATTGGTCCAAATCTCGGTATTCTTACAAGTGCTGGCTGGGCATTGTTATTACAAGAGCTTGGTCATTTCTTTGGTACTATTGTATTCGGTTTACCGGTAGCTTTATTAGTAGGTATGCGTCGTGAAGCAGTAGGTGCTTGTTACTCTGTAGACCGTGAGCCGAATGTAGCGATTATTATCGATAAATTTGGCTTTAGCTCTCCTGAGGGCCGTGGCGTTATGGGCATGTACATCTGTGGCGTTCTTATCGGTGCTATGTGGTCCTCCGTATTGGCTGGCATGTTGGCACAATCTGGTTGGTTTCATCCATTAGCATTAGCTATGGGCGCTGGCGTAGGTAGTGCTAGTATGATGGCGGCAGCTACGGCTCCAATCATTGCAGTATATCCAGATTATGAACAACAAATTATGGCTCTTGCTGGGGCTGCAAACTTGTTGACTACCGTTCTAGGCGTATACTTTGGCCTATTTGTTTCGTTACCAGTTATGGAGAAAACATACAATTTCTTTACAGGCCGTACCCGTGAACAAGATTTAGCAGAGGAGGCAGCACATCATGAGTAAAAGTGAAAAATTAACACAATTTGTCATCGTTATTTGTATCGCTGCTATCATCACTGCAGTAGGTAACGTAATGGATGGTAAACATCTATTTAGCGATAGTTTAGTTGGCGTAGCTATCTTGGCAGTTCTTGCTACAATTGGTGCTTTAATCTCTAACTTGCCATATGCTAATAAATTACCTATGGTATTCTGGGTATCTTTAGTTGGTGTTATTGCATCATTACCAGGTATGCCTGGCCAAGAATGGATTATTGCTAAAACTAGTCAAGTTACATTCCTTGCAACAACAACACCTGTACTTGCTTATGCTGGTTTATCCTTAGGTAAAGATCTTGGTGCATTCCGTCGCTTATCTTGGCGCATTATTCCTGTTGCACTAGCTGTAACAGCAGGTACTTTCATCTGTGCAACAGCATTAGCCCAATTAGTACTTCATTTAGAAGGTTTAATTTAATACTAAATCATAATGTTAGATGTCTAAATTATGTTAAGATATAATTATAGATTTATATTTTATAAGATATCTATATATCATGATGACATGATCGACCGTATTTTATACGGTCGATTTTATAAAGGAGATATTATGAGCCGTATAACAAAGGAAGAAGTAAAACAACGTGTTTGTAAAGCTATTGTTGATGCACAACCGCGTTTACGAGAACTAGCAGAATCTATTATGGCTGAACCAGAATTGGGTTTTAAAGAGGTAAAAACCTCTAAAAAGGTTCAAGATATGTTTGATGAACTTGGCATTTCTTATACTACTGGTCATGCACTGACAGGTGTAAAAGGTAGAATGAAAGGCCGTGATAGCAAATATACGGTTGCCATGGTGGGGGAATTAGATGCTATTCTCTGTCCTCGCCATCCTCGTGCCGATGATTTAACAGGGGCTGCTCATTGCTGTGGTCATAATGTACAAATTACCAATATGTTTGCCGTAGCTATTGGCCTACAAGCTGTGATGGATGAGCTTGCTGGTGATGTCGTATTATTTGCTGTTCCTGCAGAGGAAATGATTGAAATTGATTACCGCAATAAATTGCGTGAGCAAGGAAAACTCAAGTATATGGGCGGTAAACAACAGCTTATCTATGAAGGTGCTTTTGACGATATCGATATGGCCATGCAAATGCATGTAGAGACAGCCAAAACACCAGCTGGTGAAATGGGGCTTGGTAGTACCTCCAATGGTTTCGTATCTAAACTGATTGAATATCACGGCAAGGTAGCTCATGCAGCTCAAGCACCTCATGAAGGTATCAATGCTCTTAATGCTGCTTTGATGGGTGTAATGGGGGTTAACTCTATTCGTGAAACTTTCAAAGAAAGCGATTATTTCAGATTCCACCCAATCATTAATCAAGGCGGTACATTGGTAAACTGTGTGCCTGATTATGTTCAAGTTGAAAGTTACGTGCGCGCCTCTAATATTGAAGCTATTGTAGATGGCAATCATCGTGTAAATCGTGCCCTAAAGGCAGGTGGTGATGCAGTAGGGGCCACATGTGTTATCAAGGACCTCCCTGGTTATTTACCGATGCGTAATGATGAACGTATGAATGCTCTATTGCGAGAAAATTCAAATCCTATCTTTGGTGAAGCCAATGTATACCAAGGTCCACATATTACAGCTAGTACAGACATGGGCGACGTATCTCACTTGATGCCGGTTATCCATCCATGGGTTGGCTGCATTAGTGGTGTATTACACAGTGCAGAATATGAAATCTCTGTACCTGATGTAGCGTATATTAAAACAGCACAAGCCTTGGCTATGACCATCGTAGACTTACTATACGATGACGCAGCAGGCGCTAAAGATGTATTAGACCACTTTACACCAGCCTTAAATAAACAAAGCTATATTGAACTCTTAGATCGTATTGCTAAGGGTGAATAAAATAAACCACCTATCGAAGATGAATTGATTATCTTTGGTAGGTGGTTTTACAGTTTAAACTCTCTATTGACTATCAAAATAAAAACATAATGAAATATAAAACAGGTTTATATTTTATTACAAAAGGAGAAATATGAAAAAGAGAGAATTATTATTCTGTCTAAGTTTAGTGTGTATGGTACCAATACATATTTTGGGTGCTAAACCTATTGATACTCAAGAACAACTAGATAGAGCGAGAGAACAACAACTAGCGAGAGAGGCGCGGCTTGGAGAGGGACGAATTACAGTACAAACAGGTGGAATAGATTTTTCATCTGGTTCTTTAACATCACAAGATGGTTATACAGTACCGGCACAACAGCCAGCACATGTAGAGCCATCTTTTTTTGTATCTCATATCCGTGTTGTTGAAGAACCTATTAGTCAGTCTGCAGAATTAACATATAGTAATATGATAAATACTACTATGGATCAGACGACATTTGTGGATAATAGTTCTGCAGTAAGTGTACGATTAATTAAAGGTCCATTGTATTATGAAGCACAAAAAAAGAAGATACAATTAGATGTGCCTAACGAGTTTACGTTTCTACGTAAAACAATTAAACCATTTGTAAATCGCAAACTTACAGTTGAAGATGTAAATAGATTATCTACTAGCTTAAATACTGCACTTATAGAACATGGATACGTCACGTCTCGGATTGGCATTCCATCCCAATCATTAGCTTCAGGTAATCTACAATTTAATTTACAACTCGGTCGCGTAGAGTCAGTCTTATATAAAACGTATGCACAACCATTGACATGGCAAAATGCATTTCCTATTCGTGAAGGGGATATCCTTAATATTCGAAATATAGAACAGGGTATCGAGCAAATGAAGCGAATTGGCTCTCAAAATGTGTCTGTTGAGCTTGAGCCAGGAACAAAACCGTTAGCTACGAATATTGTACTTGAAACTACTAAAAAAACACCAATTCACGGAATGATATCTATAGATGATTCTGGACTAAAAGATACTGGTAAACTACAGTGGACGGCCGCAATTGGAGTTGATAGGGTATTTAATGCTAATGATTCATTAAATTTAAGTATTAATCGAGATGCTGCTCAAGATGGTGAACGAAAAGGTAGTCGAAACCATACTATTTCTTATTCAATACCTAGAGGGAAGGATACCTTTAGTATTTCCTATAGTGATATGAAATATCATCAAACGATTAATTCTATGGCTACTCCATTTATTAGTTCTAGTCATGCAAAGGCTGTAAGAGGTTCGTGGAATCATGTATTTCATCGAGACCGAACGATTAAACGTAGTTGGGATATTATTATCAGCAAGCGTAATGCTAAAAATTATATTAATGATGTAGAAGTTGCTGTACAACGTGCTAATACAGCTTCTTTAGAAGTAGGTATATCAGAACGAAGATATATTAAGCAAAACACGTTATATTCTAGAGTGGCTATTAAACAAGGGGTTGGTTGGTTTGGTTCACAACCTGAATATGGTAATGGAGCACCTAGCACTCGATTTACACAATTTTTAGTAGATGTGGATTATCAAATTCCACGTATATGGGGACATAGACCAGCAAGTATCACTACATCTTTCCATGGACAATGGACATTAGGGGATAAACGTTTATTCTCTAGAGATATGATTAGCCTTGGTAATCGATATACTGTACAAGGATTTGATGGTGAAAATACACTAATGGCTGAAAGTGGCTGGTATATGCGTAATGAGGTTGCTAGTTACATCCCTAAATGGAAATCAAGTGTTTATGCTAATATTGATTTTGGCGCCGTATATGGTCCAAGTACGGAGGTATTAACAGGAAAATTTATTGTTGGAACTAGTCTTGGGATGAGAGGGCAATTTAAATCTGGATTATTCTATGATGTATTTGTTGGAGCTCCTTTATTTAAACCAAGTGGTTACAAAACTGATTCTATAACCGCAGGTTTCCAAGCAGGTGTGCGGTTCTAATATAGTATACGTATTAATTGAGAGAGTAAATATGAAACAAAAACGATTACAATATAAAATAGCAGTATGGCTTACTATGGGTTTAATGATCGTTGATCCTTTAGTCGTACCGTTTGTATATGCAGAAAATCCTATAGAGGTAGATCGAAATGCGCCACATGAAAGACAAGCCATGATCGGACAAGCTGCTAACGGTGTCACATTAGTAAATGTCGTTGGCCCTAGTGCTGGTGGAGTATCTAGAAATGATTATACTAACTTTAACGTACCACAAAATGGTGTAATTCTTAATAACTCTTACCAAATGTCTAATACTAAGCTTGGTGGTTATGTACCTGGTAATGCTAATATGATGCGTGGCTCTGCCAATGTCATTGTTAACGAGGTTACTTCACACAATGCAACTAATATGAACGGGTTTATTGAGGTAGCAGGTCACAAAGCTTCCGTAGTTATAGCAAATCCTAATGGTATTACTGTAGATGGTGGTGGATTTATCAATACAGATCGAGCAGTATTAACTACAGGTAAACCTGAATATGATTCAGCAGGAAATCTAAACTCATATCGTGTAGAGCGAGGAACTGTTGCTATTAATAGAAACGGTCTAAATGCCAAAGATGCTAACTCGCTACAAGTTTTAACAGAAGCAGCAAGTGTAAATGCTGGAGTTTGGGCAAATTCGATTGAAGCTCGCACGGGTAAGAACAAAATAGATGCTAATACATTAGACACACAAAAACTTGGTAATTCTAACAATATTGGCTTAGATGTATCTGCAATTGGGGGAATGTATGCAAACTCTATTACTCTGAAAGGAACCAATACTGGTCTTGGGGTAAATGTTAAAGGTGTAGTGAGTTCTTCACAGGCCTCTAGTATTACTAGTGATGGTCAAATTGTAGTTGATGGTGGTGTTACAAGTAATGGCAATACTATTTTAGATGGCCAAAGTATAGCAATTCATTCAAATGCTGTAGTACAAGGAGATTCTTCTACAACTGTATATAGTCAAGAAAAGGTAAACAATAGTGGTCTTGTAAACTCTGGAAATACTACAACTATAAATGCTAAATCTATAGATAATCATGAAGGTGGACGTATTTATGGTGATACAGTAGCTATTAAAGCTAATATAGTTACAAATCATACTAATAGTGAAATAGAAGAACGCTATCATAAAGCTGGTAAAGAGCTAGAAAAGGCAAAGAATGAACTTGATGCCGAATGGAATGCTGATATATCTAAATATAAGACCAAGCCTGAGCTAGAGGAACATCGTCAACGGATTAAAGATTTAACAAAAGCGTATGATGATGTACAAGAGAAGGTTACTGCTATTAAGGTAGAACTAGATTCTCATAAGTCTGGTGTAATTGCGGGTCGTAATCACGTTAATATAACTTCAGATACAATAGATAATACTGGTAAAGGTCTCATTTATAGTGGTGGAACTATGGACCTTATTGCTAAAGATGGTATTCACAATAAAGGGGCGACCATTAAAGCGACAAAGTCTATTAAACTAGATGCTCCTACAGTAGAAAATAATAAAAATGTTGCATTAGGTGTAAAGCGTGTTTCAGATGGCATTACTAAAAATCCAGATAAAATTAAAGTTACTCATCCACATCATAAATTAGAAGGACAGGTATTTGATAAGTCTGAGTTCCCATATGCTGATGATTCAAGTGGTTATGGTGTAGCACATATCAAACCAGTTAAAACGCCTGAAGATGAAGCCTATAATAAGGAAATGAATAAGAATGAGAACCGAATAAATCAGTTTACAATCATTAGAAGTGAAGCCGAACAAACTCACAAAAAGGTTACTAATGATGATCCAGGTATCATTAGTAGTGGTGGTGATTTAATAACTAGTGGTATACTTTATAATGATAATAGCAGAGTGATTTCAGGAGGAACTTTTAAGACAAATGGCTCGATACAAAACATATCAGATATGATTAGTGATAAGACTTTTATTACTGGCACTACTCAAGAAAGTAGAACAGAAAAGAAAAGGAAACGTCACGGTTATAGAAGTAAACGTATACGTGTTTGGGGCCCTGAAGTCTTTATGACACCATCGATTACTGAAGAAAATGTAAAACCAATTGGTACTATTAAAGAGCATGCTGAAGATAGAGTATCTAACGCAACTATTAAAAAGGTTAATGATAGTTTAGATCCCTATGGTCTGGGTGGGGGCAAAGGTAAAGCAAGTCAAACCATAAATGGTTTATCGCTACCAACAGAGGCACTATATCAAATTCATCCTGATATTACGGCTAATGCTTTGATAGAGACTGATCCTGCTTTTACTAATCGAAAGAATTTTTTATCATCTCAATTTATGATTGATGCCTTGGCAAATAATCCTGAAAGAAGATCCAAACGCTTAGGTGATGGATTCTATGAACAGCAACTTATTAATGAGCAAATTGTATCAGCTACAGGTAAACAATATTTAGAAGGTTATACAGATAATGAAGCTGAATATAAAGCTTTATTAGAGGCTGGTGTAGCTTTTGGTAAAGCTTTTAAATTAACACCTGGAATTGCTTTATCTAAAGAACAAATGGACGCTATAACAACAGATATGGTTTGGTTGGAAACTAAAACCGTTATAGTAGATGGAAAAGCGCAACAAGTTTTGTATCCTAAAGTGTATTTAGCCAAACAGTCTGCTAAATCTATGGATACAATGGGGGGAATTATAAGTGGCAAAGCTATCGTTAGCAATGCTAATACAGATATTCTAAATCAAGGCATTATGACTGCAGATACAATTGTATTAGGGGCTCTTGATGTAGAAAATACAGGGCGTATAGATGGACGTACAGTTACTATTAAAGCATCTCAAGATGTAATAAATACTGGTAATATTCATGGTGATAAACAAGTTTATATTAATGCTGGCCGTGATATTAATGTAGGTACTCAGGTAGATAGATTACAACATCAAGATGTTGTTGGTCGTCAAGGTACTATAGGTGTAGGAGAAAAAGGTGATTTAGTTTTATCTGCTAAACGAGATATTAACCTTAAAGGAGCTATTGTTCATACTGGAGATAATTCCAAAGTAAGTATTGATGCTGGTCAGAATATTAATGTAACAACAGAGGCATTATCTGCTAAAAAGGATATGACGGTTAATAGTGATAATTATAATCGTACTGACCGCCGTACAGAATTAGGTACAGCTATTTTAAGTGATAGCAATGTTACTTTACGAGCGGGAAATGATGTAAATATCCGTAATGGTATTGTTAATAGTGAACATGGCTTAACATCAGTTGAAGCGGGAAATGATGTTACTATCACTAATGGGAAAAGCTATAGCCGTGATGAATATGGTCTAAAGTATAAAGAAAAAAGTTTACTATCTCGTACAACTAATATCATACGTACAGATCACGAACACACAGGTGTGCTATCTTCAACTATTGGTGGCGATACGATTAATGTGAAAGCTAATCGTAATGTTTCGGTAACAGGTTCTAATATTTTAGGAACAAACGATGTATTAGTATCTGCGGGGAATGATGTGCGTACAGATTCAGGTGAAGAAACACAACGTGATGATGTATATCAATATAGTAAAAAATCTGGATTAATGGGTGCTGGTATAGGATTTACTATAGGTAGTAAAAAAGTGACTGATACAACAGATGGAAGGTATATAAATCAAGTTGCAAGTAACATTGCCTCCTCAGATGGAGAGATTAATGTTAAGGCTGGTAATGCAATTCATAGTACTACGACAAACTATTTTAGTAATCAACCTGCAGACCTTTCTGCTCAAAATGTAACTGTTGATGGGAAGCATAATACTGTACATATAGTTCAAAGTCACGAGGAGAAGCGTTCTGGTCTTACTGTAAGTGTTGGTGGTCAGATTGTTAATGAATTAAATAATGTTCAGCAACTTGGCAAGCGTGCTAACTCTAGAAAAAATAGCAACTTATCAACATTAGAGTATCTTGAGGCTGCAAATACTTTAAAACATGCTTATAATGATGGGACTTCTTATAAAAATGCTAAAATAGAAAAGCTTTTAGAAAAAGAAAAAGATATACTTGCTAAGGCTGATGAACTTAATAAAGCATATCAGGCAGAACATCCTGAAGAGAAAAATGCTATGCATCCAGATGTTAAAACTGCGATCAATAATATAAATAATAGAGCTAAAAAAGATCGTTTACTCAATGTACAAGTTGGTATTGGTTCGAGCAAATTCAAACAGCTTAGTGAACTTAAGCAAGAGAATTATATAGGTAGTTCTATAGGTAGCAAAAATAAAGTAAGTATTACTGCGAATAGTGACAATAGCGATAAAGGCAATATTCAGATTACAGGTAGTGTTATAGAGGCTCCAGAGGTTAATTTAAATGCAACAAATAACCTAAGTTTAGATGCAGGAACAAACTCTTCGGTACAACATGATACATATACAAGTTCTGGGTGGTCTGTTGGTGCTACAGTTAGTCCTCATGGTAATGGTGTTATTGGTTTAGAAGCTAATGTGTATAAAGGTAAAGAAAATGCATTAGAGACAACCAAGACACATACTGGAACTGTTATTCGTGGTAACCAAGTCAATACTATCTCTGGAAATGATACAGATATTATTGGTTCTAAGATCATCGGTGACAGTGTGTCTACAAAAGTTGGACATGATTTAAAAATTGAAAGTTTACAAGATACGAATGACTACCATAAAGTAAGTAAAAATAAAGGTATATCTGTATCCTATGGAATGAGTGGTCCTGCGAGAGTTGGATTTGATAATTCGAGAGGCACGACAGACAGTCACTATGCAAGTGTTACAAACCAGGCTGGCATATATGCAGGTGATGGTGGATATAATGTACAGGTAAATAATGCAACTACACTTACAGGTGGTATAATTAAAGGTAGTACTGATATATCTAAGAATAAATTATCCTCTAACTCTTTATCAATGAATGATATTCATAATGAAGCATCCTATTCAGCGAAGACATCTGGGTATAGTTTATCAACTACTAAACGCTCTAAAAATAATCCAATAGGTATTACTGGTAGCCCTAAAATGGGGATTCCTGTAAAAGGTAATTCTAAATCAACTACTCATTCTGCTATCAGTAAAGGTATCATCGAAGTTGCTGAGAAAGAATCTTTAGAAAAGATTAATCATGATACAGAACAAGCACTTAATAAATTAGCACCAATTTTTGATAAGAAAACAGTAGAAGAAAAACAAATTCTATTAAATAAGCTTTCTGAACATGGATATAAGTTAATTGGAGACGTAAGTGTACATCAACAAACGAGATTACTTGATAAAGCAGTGAAGGCAAAAATGAAAGGCGAAAATGCTAAAGCGGATAAGTATTATCAAGAGTCGAAAAAATGGGGGGATAATGGTATATATAAAATAAGCTTACATGCTAGCTTAGGAGGTTTTTTATCTAATTATTCAGGAAGTAATATTATTTCTGGTGTTAAAGCTTCTGCCGTGAATGAAAGTTTACAAAGTTTTATTAATAAATCCACTAATCCGGAATTTAGAAAAATTATAAGTTTAGTCATTGGTAAAGTTGTCAGTGGAGATACTGGCGGTGCTTTAGCAGAAAAGGCGACTACTTATAATTGGTTAGAGCATCAGAATCGTCAAGATTTAAATTATGATATTTCCCAACTGTTATTTACTAATGCTTATGGCTATGATGAAGATACACGGTGGAGTAAATTAAGAGAGAAGGTTGCTTATTATTATGCTTTAATGGAATATGAACGTGACTATCATGATTATTATGATTCTGATAATTTAGTACATACAACGGACGGAGGCCATATAGGAGAACCTTATTATACAGATGAATCTTACTCAGCATTACTTAATAATTTATTTGCGTATGTAGTAGGTAGTGACCCTAATAATATCAATTATTATACGCATTTAAAAGAGTATTATTATAATAAATTTGTTAGTGAAGAAAAATATATTCAAGATAAGGGCTATAATGTTCGCACTTATGATGCTGGATGGCAAGAAGATGATGGACAATATTATAATAAACTTATAAATGGTGGTACTGTACTAAATGGACGTTTTAGAGGTAAGCAACTTGAGCTTGAGGGATATCCTACAGTTTTAGGTGACGATGGACAAACTTATTATACTTTGGATGAGAATGGAAGACCTTGGTATAACCCTAATCCTAGTAATGAGGTGAAAATACAACTTTCTAAAGAAAAGCAACAATTATTAGTAACTCAAAGATTACATAAAATTAATGAAAATAGTAAGATTGAGAGTAATAATGAAAGTTATACTGTTCAAGATGGAGAAAAAGCTCTTGAATCGTTGTATAATCAAATTCCTAAAATTAGAAAGCAATATAATGGAGCTGCGGAAGCTACAGAAATATTTTTATATGCCGGGGATAAGAGCGATTTAATTGGTAAGTATGGTATAGTTGATGTCAAGGGTTCTACTAATGATATTCAAACTGTTGTCATAGATAAAGATAGTGTATTAGGACAAACAATGGTTCCCTCAGAACGCATGAAATTAGATGCTATCGTTGCATTTATGACTATCTTAAAAGAAAAAGGTATAAATATAGATAATACTGGTCAAAGCACTATTAATAGTCATCTTGGAGTACAAAGTGTTAATCAGTATTTAACTGTTGGAACATATCTTATTAGTCCACGTGTTTTTTATGATGAATATAATGATGTATATTATGGAACAATGATAGTTGCAGATAGATGGGATAATGGTGGTAAATTGGCTAAATTAGGCATAATAAGTTTTGGTGAATATAATAATCCTATTCATAATGCTTATGTTATTCAGGTGACTAATTTGCGTAAACCGTATAATAATGAGGTTCATGACATTCCGTTTTCAGTTAGTGGAAGAGCTGTTAGAGAAAGATTATAAAATGAAAAAAAAATATTTATATTATATATTTATTTCTATAATAGTAATATTAATCTTATATATCTTAGGTTATTCTTTTAGATATCAGTGGTTTATAAACTCTATTGTTGATCAAAAATATAAAATAGGATTAAATCGAGATATTAAAGGTTTTGCCGCTGAATACCCTTATGTTTATACATATGGAGATTATGGAATTTTAATTATTAATACTCTACCTAACGGTAGTATTAAGATTTTACCGAATTATAAAGGTTTTACCCATATAGATGGTGCTTATAGTATTGATGATAGCAGTATATATAGCCTCCAAAAAGTATATGGTGATAGACTATATATTTATTCCTCTATTGATGATTTTACAGAAGATGAACAATTAATTATAGATGAAATAACAAATAAACAACCTAAGAGATTTGATAAAAATGATTGGCTTTATAAATCTATTTAAATAAAAATGCTCAATGAAAATAAATTAGAAATTTTATAATAATTATTTTGTTTAATGGATTTGACATTAATCCCTCTGTATTGCTACAATATTGTGTATAATATATGCGATGAAGCAGAGTAGTAAACCTCTCTAGCGAGTGAGGATGGTGTAAGCTCACATTTGGTTGAAGGCGCTGTAGAGCATTGGCAGGAACGCAGGTATCTGTTAGTAAAGGCCAACATAGAAAAAAGAGGGCGCAAGCCAAATAGGGTGGAACCGCGGGTATACTCGTCCCTGTAACGTTTTTCGTTACAGGGACTTTTTTGTTTGTAACGAAATGGTTGATTTTATGTCGGTTGTGTAAAGTGGAGGCAGCAATGACATTTCAAGAGATTATTTTAAATCTACAAAAATTCTGGAGCGATCAAGGTTGTATCGTTCAAAATCCATATGACATCGAAAAGGGTGCAGGTACAATGAACCCTGCTACATTTTTGCACGCTATTGGTCCTGAACCATGGTCTGTATGTTATGTAGAGCCTTCTCGTCGTCCAGCAGACGGTCGTTATGGTGATAATCCTAACCGTTTGTTCCAACATCATCAATTCCAAGTTATCGTGAAACCATCTCCAGATAATATCCAAGAATTGTACTTACAATCTTTGGCTGCATTAGGCATTCACGCAGAAGACCACGATATCCGCTTTGTTGAGGATAACTGGGAATCTCCAACATTGGGCGCTTGGGGCCTTGGCTGGGAAGTATGGCTCGACGGTATGGAGGTAACTCAGTTTACATATTTCCAACAAGTTGGCTCCATCGACTGTAAACCAGTTTCCGTAGAAATTACATACGGTCTAGAACGTTTGGCTATGTACATTCAAGGCGTAGAAAATGTATATGACCTTAAATGGAATGAAAATGTTACATATGGTGACGTTTGGCATGCTAACGAAGTTGAACAATCCGTATATAACTTTGAATTAGCTGATACAGATATGCTTTTCAAATTGTTTGATATGTACGAAGCAGAAGCAAAACGCGTTTGCGGTGCAGGTTATGTATTACCAGCTTACGACTATGTATTGAAATGCTCCCACACATTCAACTTGCTTGATTCCCGTGGCGCTATTTCTATCAGCGAACGTACAGCTTTCATCGGTCGCGTACGTGCATTAGCTCGTATTTGTGCACAACAATACCTTGCTAAACGTGAAGAATTAGGTTTCCCACTTTTGAAAGGAGATAAATAAGATGGCAAAGGATTTATTATTTGAAATCGGTGCAGAAGAAATTCCTGCCGGCTTTATGCCAAATATCTTAGGTCAATTGAAACAATTGGCTGAAACAAAATTAAATGATGCCCATCTTCCTTTTGAAAGCATCGCAACATACGGCACACCACGTCGTTTGGCTCTTATCGTTAAAGGTCTTGCTGATACATCTGCCGAAATCAGTGAACGTCATAAAGGTCCATCTGCGTCCATCGCTTATGATGCTGACGGTAATGCTACTAAAGCGGCTATCGGCTTTGCTCGTGGTAAAGGTCTTGATGTAGCAGATCTCGTTGTAGAAGATGGTTATATTTACGCAGAAACTAAAACTGCAGGGGTTCCGGCAAAAGATATCGTTACAGAAATGTTGCCTCAATTGATTACAGGCCTTAACTTCCCTAAATCTATGCATTGGGGGAATTTAGATGCTAAGTTTGTACGTCCAGTACGTTGGCTTGTAGCATTACTTGATGAAGACGTAATTCCTGTAGAATTTGCTACTGTTCAATCTGGTAATGTAACACGTGGTCATCGATTCTTAGGTGCTGATGAAATCACTATTAAAAATGCAGCATCCTATGTAGACACATTAAAAGAAAACTTTGTTATGGTCGATCAAGATGCTCGTCGCGAATTGATCTCCAAACAATTACATGATATGGCAGCTTCTAAAAATGCATCCATCGTTTGGGATGATGATTTGTTAGAAGAAATCAACTATCTTGTTGAATGGCCTACAGCATTGTGTGGTGGCTTTGAAGAGTCCTACTTGGCACTTCCAGATGCAGCTATTATTACACCTATGAAAGACCATCAACGTTACTTCCCATTGGTTGACCAAGACGGCAAATTGTTGCCAATGTTCTTAACAGTTCGCAACGGCTCCGATCATTCTATCGAAGTAGTTCAAGCTGGTAATGAACGTGTATTGCGTGCACGTCTTGATGATGCTAAATTTTTCTTTAACGAAGACCGCAAGAAACCTCTTATCGACCGTCAAGATGGTTTGACTAAAATTGTATTCCAAGAAGGTCTTGGTAACTTAGCAGATAAAACTGAACGTTTACTTAAATTGGGCCGTGTGTTTGGTGAAGAATGTGGCTTGCACGAAGATACAGTTGTTGTATTGGAACGCGCTACAGAGCTTGCTAAGACTGACCTTACTACAGGTATGGTTACAGAGTTTACTGAATTACAAGGTGTAATGGGGAAAGAGTATGCTTTACTTGATGGTGAATCTCCTGAAGTAGCAGAAGCTATTTTTGAACAATATTTACCTCGTTTTGCAGGTGATGTATTGCCTCAAACGGAAGCAGGTAAAGTATTGTCCATCATCGATAAAGTAGATAATATCGTAGCTACTTTCAGTCGTGGATTAATCCCTACAGGCTCTCAAGATCCATATGCATTGCGTCGTCAAACAATTGGTATCTTGAACATCTTGCTTGGTAGCGAATGGAATATCAGCTTGCGTCCAATCTTCAAAGCATCTATGGAATTGCTTAATGTGCCAGCTGAAAAACAAGAAGAATTACTTGGTCAAGTAGAGGAGTTCTTCACACTTCGTTTGAAAAATATCTTCCTTGATCGTGAAGTTCCTCATCATGTAATCGACTTGTTGTTGTCTAACAATGAATTATCCGTTGCTGATGCTGAAGGTCTTGTAAATGCATTGTTAGCAAATCGCATCGATGAAAACGTTGAACTTGTTCAAGCTTATACTCGTATGTACAATCTTGTAAAAGATGTGGAATATACTGGTGTTAATAGCGATTTGTTGAAAGAAGATGCTGAAAAAGAATTGTTCGAAGCTGCTTCTAAAGCATCTGAAGCAAGTAGTGCTGCTTGGGAAGCTGGCGATTATGATGCAGTCGTGGCAGTTCCAGCTACTTTAGTTCCAGCCATCAACAAATTCTTTGAAGATGTAATGGTTATGGATAAAGATGAAGCTATTAAAGCTAACCGTTTACAACTCGTTCGTTTAGCATACAGTGTAATGGCTATTATTGGAGATATTAGCTCATTAAAATAATATATTATAGTAAAAATTTAAATTTTTACTATGATATACAAGAGAAGAGGTACCATGCGTACCTCTTTTTTGCTTTTACGAAGAATATGCAAATTTTATGCAGGATTTTTAGAGACTATAGCGAATACTTTATAATATACAAAGTTGTATGAGGAGATAGATGATTATGAATCATGATGAATTATATAAAGCCTTATGTAAGGTGCCAAGCGGCAAAGAAAAGTCTCGTGATAGAATTATTATTGAATTATATATGCGTTCTCAAGGAGCATCACAAAAGCAGTTAGTAGATGCTCTAAATATGCGTCCTGCTACTGTGTCGGAGCAGACAGACATACTCATTGAATTGGGATATGTTACAAAACATATTGATTATATGGACAAACGTATATCTGTAGTTACTTTAACAGATGAAGGGAAACGGTTAGGCAAATCTCTTTTACATACATATAACGAATTTCTTAATGTAATGTTCTCTGATTTATCGGATGAAGATCAGGAGAATTTATACCGCTTATTAGGTAAGTTAAAACGACCAATTATACGTAAATAATACGTAAATATTTGGATTATTAAAATAATATAGAAAATACTTGCTAACAGTACGTGATTTATGATACTATATTGCTGTTAATTTGAGACAGTCCGCTGCCTATAAGGTGTAGGTATTGAATGTCTGCAAACAGGAGGAAACAATGAACATTATTAACGTACTTGAACAAGAACAACTTCGTACAGACATCCCTACATTCCGTGCTGGTGACACAGTTCGTGTACACGTAAAAGTAGTGGAAGGTACTCGTGAACGTATCCAAGTGTTCGAAGGTTTGGTAATTAAACGTCAAAACGGTGGCGTACGTGAAACTTTTACAGTTCGTCGTATTGCATCCGGTGTAGGTGTAGAACGTACATTCCCACTTCATAGCCCACGTTTAGCTAAAATCGAAGTTATGCGCCGTGGTGTTGTTCGTCGTGCTAAATTGTACTACTTACGTAACCTTACTGGTAAAGCTGCTCGTATTCGCGAAAAACGCTAATGTTCATAAAAGGCTGCCGTTGGCAGCCTTTTATTTTTGCTAAAATTAGATATGAATAGTTCTATTTCATTATTATCTGAATTAAATTATTATAATAGAGAAATATAGAGCTATAAAAGATAGATAAAAATATAAAACATACATATAAATATAAATATAAAATATACTAAGTATTTCTAAGAGTTTAAGTATCTCTAAGAGATGTATATGAGTATGTAGAAAGGAAATACTATGGCAGATTCACCTATCGTACATTGGTTCCCTGGTCATATGGCGAAAGCCACACGTATGATTACGGAGTATATCAAAAAGGTAGACGTAGTTATTGAGTTACTAGATGCGCGTATTCCTCGTTCTAGTGCGAACCCAGTCATCACAGAACTCGTTGGTCAGAAACCTCATATCGTACTGTTAAATAAAGTAGATTTAGCAGATCCTAAAGCTACAAAGGAATGGACTGAGTTCTTTACAAAACAAGGCATCACCGTATTGGCTATCGATTCTAAGTCTGGCAAGGGTAATAAGAAGTTAATATCCACTGTAGAGCGTTTGAGTAAACCTATCATCGACCGTTGGGTTGCAAAAGGTATTCGTAGCCGTTCTGTACGTACTATCATCTTAGGGATTCCTAACGTTGGTAAATCTACATTGATTAACTCTTTAGCTGGTTCTGCTGCAACGCGTACAGCTAATAAGGCAGGTCATACACGTGGTCAACAGTGGGTTAAAATCGGTAAAAATCTTGAATTGCTTGATACACCAGGTGTATTATGGCCAAAATTAGAGGACCAACGTGCCGCGGCTCGCCTCGCTATGACAGGTGCCATTTCCGATGATGTTTATGATTTAGAGCATGTTATAAAACAGCTATTAAATTACTTATTGACGAACGCGCCAAATATTTTGGTAGAGCGTTATAAATTAAAAGAAGAAGAGATGACCGATGTTGATACGATTCTTGAAAGCATCGGACGTCGTCGAGGTTGTCTTGTAAGCGGTGGCATTGTAGATTTTGACAAGGCTCGCCGTATTATCTTGCAAGACTACCGCAATACTAAGTTAGGTACAATTACTCTCGATCAAGTTGATGAAGAACCGTACTACCCTGCAGATGGTGAGGAGAGTCATAATGGATAAGGATGTATTTTCTAAGTTAAAAGTAGCAGATATTAAAGCTCTCTTTGAAACTGAACAAGCCTTAGAGATTTTGTCTTTTGCTCAAGAGGATACACGTAGTTCTGTACAGAAATTGGCTGCGTCTTATATTAAGCGCCAAGAAAAAGAGTTAAAAGAACAGCAACGCCTCATGGGTATGTATGACTATGAAGGCATGTTCTACGATCAAGGTATCTATCATGTGGCTGGCGTCGATGAAGTGGGGCGTGGTCCTATTGCGGGGCCTGTTACGGTAGCTGCTGTTATCTTGCCACCTATGACATTAATTCCGGGGCTCAATGACTCTAAAAAACTAACAGAGGAAAAACGGGAAGCACTCTATGATATCATCATGGACGAAGCCGTTGCTGTTAGCTGTATTTCCTACGGCCCAGAAAAGATTGATGAGCTAAATATCTATGAAGTAACGCGACAAGCGATGTATGAGGCTATTCGTACGCTCAGCGTACCAGCTGAAGCAGTAGTGGCTGATGCCATGAAATTGCCTGATTTAACGATTCCTGTTGAATCCATTATTAAGGGCGATAGTAAAAGCGCTAATATTGCTGCTGCATCCATCATTGCAAAGGTTACGCGAGATCGATATATGAAGAGCCTTGATGATGAGTTCCCTGGCTATGGCTTTGGTATTCATAAAGGTTACTATACGGAATTACATAAAGAAGCTATCGAGCAACAAGGGGTAACACCGCTTCATCGTAAGAGCTTTGAGCCTATTAAATCTATTGTGCGTTGGGTTAAACCTGAGTAATTTCTAAGTATTTATTATGGATAATAAATTTATTTTATGATTAGACTATCAAGTTAAGTCCTATAGTTGTATTAGTTTTATTCGTATTATCACATTATAAATTGCATATAGTTCATAACTGTAAAGAGGTTCCTAATAGTCACCTATGTGAATATTAGGAACCTCTTTTGTATTTACTTTTACATCTTACGTATCTTACTCTACAAGTAAGTATTACCTGTTGAAAGATTAATATAGTGTAGATATTAAAATTCTATGAGTTATTGTTGCAGATACACCTTATTAGGAGGTATATATGAAAACGATTAGTACTGGTAAAGCATTTAATGAACTCGATTCAAAAGAACTGGGCAAATGGGGAGAACGAGTAGCCACTAACTATATTGAAAAAATAGGACTTACAGTAGTAGATACAAATTATCGAACGCGGTTAGGAGAAATTGACATCATTGCTAAACGTGATTTAGTCTATCATTTTATAGAGATTAAAGCTCGCCGAGGTATGCAACATGGACTAGCACGTGAGGCAGTTACCAAGAAAAAACAAAAGCATATTAAACGAGCTGCCATGTTGTTTCTATATGATCTAAATCAAAAAAAGCGCCGTTGGAAGGAAATATCCTTTGATGTAATAGAGGTGTATTTACACGAGGACTTTCAAAGTTCTATTCATTATTTACCACAGTGCTTTTAGTGAGGTCAGTTTATGTACGCAAAATTATATGGAGCCACCTTGCACGGCATTGATGGATGCATCATTACTGTAGAGGTCGATATATCACAAGGTTTGCCGGTTTTTGATATCGTTGGACTACCTAATCAATCTGTTAAAGAAGCTCGTGAACGTGTACGAGCGGCCATTAAAAATAGTGGATACGAATTTCCAATGAGACGCATCGTAGTCAATTTAGCTCCGGCTACAATTCGTAAAAGTAGCGCTGGACTCGATTTAGCTATTGCTTTAGGGGTTCTGCTTGCATCAGGACAGATAAAGGGGCGTAAAGCTAAAATTTCGGCTTTATTTGATAAGAGTTTGTTTATGGGAGAGTTAGCGTTAGATGGTTCGGTATTACCAACCTTTGGGACTCTAGCTATGTCGCTAGCAGGATTAGATGCTGATTATTCAAAAATTTATACAAGTATTGCAAATGTTAAAGTGCTACAGTCTATTCCTAATTTAACCATATATGGTGGATCATCACTACAAGAAATTATTACTATTTTAGAGGAACAAATTAAGCCAAAGGTAGTTGATAAAAATAAACAAATA
The DNA here is from genome assembly GCF_000024945.1 of Veillonella parvula DSM 2008. NCBI lineage: Bacteria > Bacillati > Bacillota > Negativicutes > Veillonellales > Veillonellaceae > Veillonella > Veillonella parvula. Next base: position 1,119,655 of record NC_013520.1, on the reverse strand, counting down.
AGTATCAAAAAAGAAAAAGTAGATAAACACAATGCCAATAAATCAATTCTAGGGTCTTTAGAGTCTATGCCATTAACTGGAACCAATGAAAATCTAGATACAATCAGTAAACCGCAAGTAACTATGATTAGTAATAATTGTGTTGATACGTCTGTTACGGATGAAAGTACAACTATAAAATCTAATCAAACATATACAGTTGATTTTGGCGATGTACAAGGTCAAGAATTAGGAAAACGAGCAATGCTCATCAGTGCTGCAGGTCATCATCATTGTATTATGATAGGACCTCCAGGTGGGGGTAAAACGATGATGGCCGAACGATTGCCGACCATATTGCCTTCTATGACTTGGAATGAAATCGTTGAAGTGAGTCGCATACAAGATGTAATAGGTTTACTCGGTGATAATGGGCTAGTTACATCTAGACCTTTTAGACATCCTCATCATACGGCAACTTTGGCTAGTATGGTCGGTGGAGGGATACAGGGGCGCCCTGGAGAGGTAACACTAGCTCATGGAGGCGTATTATTTATGGATGAGGCACCTGAGTTTCAACGTCAGGTAATTGATGCATTACGACAGCCACTAGAGTCTAGGACTATTACTATAAATCGGGCTCAAGGAAATTATATATATCCAGCTAATTTTATTTGTATTCTTGCGGCAAATCCTTGTCCTTGTGGTTATTACCATGATCCCCATAAGGAATGTGTCTGTACAGAAACGATGGTTAAAAATTACCAGCAACGGTTATCAGGGCCGATTATGGATCGTATTGATTTACATATTCCCGTTGAGAGACCGACCCTTGAACAGCTGTTAGATACATCAACTTCAAATATGACGAGTGAAAGTATGAGACAACAAGTTATCATGGCTACTGCTATGCAGCAAAAACGATTTGAAGGTTTTGACTTTAATTCGAATGGAGCAGTTCCTCATAAGGCAATTAGTGAACTATGCAATATTACAGATAAGGCCTGGAGTGTTTTAGGCAATATATTTGACCATTTTCATTTAAGTGGGCGAGCTTTTGATCGCATATTAAAGGTGGCTCGTACAATTGCTGATTTAGAAGAAAATCCAAAAGTAGAACCACATCATATTTCTGAAGCAATGTTATTTAGAACTGGCAAATAAAGTAATTATCTTATAAATTTAGTAGTTGTTTATTTGCCAAAAATAGTTGTTTAATTCTATATAAAACTAAGGCTTATATACATAGAAAGAATTACTAGGTGTTTATATGATTAGATACGATGACAATATTTATATTGCAGGATTACAAAGCTTATACAATGTTGGAGCCACATATGTAAGGCGATTTATAGAGGATTTTGGATCCCCTTATGATGCTTGGCAAGCCGTTAAGAAGGTTGAAAATTTAAAGCCTTATACACATATTTCTACCGCTGATAAACGTGCTATAGCATCATCGGCTAAGGATGAAAAGTTAGATTATATAATTCATAAAATAGACGAATATAAGATGGATGTTACTACCTTTTTAGATAAAGATTTTCCATCTATTTTGAACCATATTTATAATCCACCGGCTATATTGTTTATGCGAGGTAATAGAGTACTTTTAGATAAACGGCTAAATCGGATTGCTCTTGTAGGGGCACGGCGCTGTTCATTATACGGACGCAATGTGGCGAGAATGCTTGGTAAAGAGCTCGGTAAATACAGCACTATTATTGTCAGTGGAGGCGCACGAGGTATTGATACACATGGTCATGAAGGCCTTCTAGCTAGTCAGGGGTATGGAATCATTGTTATGGGATGTGGTTTAGATATTACCTATCCTCGAGAAAATGCAAAATTATTTGATCGTATGTTACAAAATAATGGGTTACTTCTATCCGAATACCCGCCGGGTACACCGCCGTCCGCAAAACATTTCCCAGCACGGAATCGTATTATTAGTGGATTATGCAGAGGTGTTATCGTAGTGGAGGCCAAGTCCAGTAGTGGTTCTTTGATTACGGCAGATATGGCGGTTAGTGAAGGTCGAGATGTATTTGTGGTACCATGTAATCTATTAGACCATACGGCTGATGGAAATAAATTTCTAATGAGAAATGGTGCATATGTACTTACTGGGTATGAGGATATAGTTGAACAATATCATTTAACATTGCGGGAATATTTTTCTAGTGAACAGAAACTTTTACCAACAAAAAATAAGGAAAATAAAGGTGTAAAAGATAGTGTAAAAATAGGGAATCATAGTCAAAGTGTTGATAGAAAAGGGTGCTCTATGTTAAGCTTTAATGTGGATAGGAGTGTAATATTGAGTGAAATACCTCATGATCGATGTATTACGGTTAGTGATATTTTGAAAGCGACTCGTATTCCATTACAACAACTACAGCCCTTATTACTAGAGTTAGAAATGGAAGGGGCTATAGAGAATCATCCGCCGAGAGGCTATATTAATATGACTAGGAGTGATATACTTGTCCATTAAACGATCTATCGTTATTGGCGAGCCGAAAGCAGCTAGTACTAGTAAAGACACAAAAAAGAAAAATACTAAGAAAGAAAGTACTACGATAAAGCGTAAGGTAGCTAAAGAATCCTTAACGCCTATGGGGATTGTACGGGATAAATCCGTACTACAAACTTCAGTGCCACCGGAGCAACGGGAACCACGTGTATATAATCCTGATGGCAAAGTTTTGGTTATCGTAGAGTCTCCTGCTAAATCTAAAACAATTGAAAAATTCTTAGGTCCTAACTACGTTGTAAAGGCGAGTATGGGCCACTTACGAGATTTGCCAAAGTCTCAAATAGGCATCGATATAGAGCATGATTTCACGCCGCGCTATAGTAATTTGGTAACACGTAAAAAGGTTATTGATGAACTAGTTTCTTATGCTGATGAAAGTAGTGCCGTATTACTCGCAACTGACCCTGACCGTGAAGGGGAAGCTATTTCTTGGCATTTAGCGTACATTCTAAATGTAGATCCTACGTCTACATGCCGTATTACGTTCAATGAAATCACTAAAAATGCTGTAGCAGAGGCTTTGGATTCTCCACGTACTATCGATATGAACATGGTAGATGCCCAACAAGCACGCCGTGTATTAGACCGTATCGTAGGTTATAAATTGAGTCCTTTGTTATGGAAAAAGGTTTGCAAAGGCCTTAGTGCAGGTCGTGTGCAATCCGTTGCAGTTCGCCTTATCTGTGAAAGAGAGCGCGAAATTCAAGCTTTCGTACCACAAGAATATTGGACTATTGAAGGCAATTTTGAAACGCCTAAAAAAGAGGCTTTCATAGCGGAATTAACCCATATTAAAGGTGAAAAAATCGATATTACTACTGAAAGTGATGCACAAGCCATAGTTGATGCTATTGGCAATGAAGATGCAGTAGTGACTAATATTGAAAAGCGCAAGCGTTCTCGTAAAGCGGTACCTCCATTTACAACATCTACCTTGCAACAAGATGGTGTGCGTAAATTGAACTTTGGTGCTAAGCGTACGATGATGATTGCTCAACATTTATATGAAGGTTTAGAAATTGGCTCCTATGGCCACGTAGGTTTGATTACATATATGCGTACAGACTCTACGCGTATCTCTAAAGAGATGCAAGCCATGGCTAAGGACTTTATTCTTCGCAATTATGGGGAAGACTATTATCCGTCTAAACCAAATGTGTACGGCTCTAAGGGTTCTGCACAAGATGCGCATGAGGCGATTCGTCCTACATCTCTCGAGTTAACACCTAAAATGGTGGAACCATTCTTGAGTCGTGATGAGCTTAAACTATACACGTTGATTTGGAATCGTTTTATGGCGAGCCAAATGGCACCGCAACAAAATGAATCTACAACGATAGAGTTGAATGTTAAAAATGACTACACATTTAAAGCTACTGGATCTCGTGTTATCTTCCCTGGTTTCAGTGCCGTTTATGAAGATGCGAAAAAAGAGGATGTACCTCAGTTGCCAGCTCTTAAAAAGAATTATGCTGCCCATACGGTAGAGGTATTGCCTGAACAACATTTCACACAACCACCTCCACGTTACTCCGAGGCGAGTCTTATCAAGACATTAGAAGAACTCGGCATTGGTCGCCCTAGTACATACGCACCAATTCTAGATACTATCGTAAGCCGTAACTATGTGGAAAATACGAATAAACAATTCGTGCCTACAGAGCTAGGCTTTGTGGTGGTAGATTTCTTGATTACATACTTTGAAAAAATCATCAATACTGGCTTTACCCGTGATCTAGAAGAAGAACTAGATGCTATTGCGTCTGGCAAGGATACGTATGTAAAAGTATTATCTGATTTCTACGAGGTCTTTGCGCAAGAGCTAGAAGATGCAAGTGACGTAGACCGCATTGAAATTGCATCTATGGAAAGTGATGAAATCTGTGAACTTTGCAATAGCCCAATGGTATATAAATTTGGTCGCTATGGTAAGTTCTTAGCATGTTCTAACTTCCCGGAATGTAAAAATACTAAACCTATTACAGTAGGAACTGGTGTAACATGTCCTAAATGTAAAGAAGGGGAAATCGTAGAACGTAAGTCTCGTCGCGGACGCATTTTCTATGGCTGTAATCGATACCCACAATGCGATTTTACACTATGGGATAAGCCAACTCATGATTTCTGTGAAACATGTGGTTCTATAATGGTTGAAAAGACATATAAAAATGGTACAGTTAAAAAGTTCTGTTCCAATGAAACTTGTCCGACTCGACCACCAAAGAAAACAAGAAAGAAAAAGAGCGAAGCTAGTGAAGAACCTGTAAAAGAATCTAAAAAGTCTAGTAAAGCTAAAAAAGAGGAAACTACAATTGAATCATAAAAATGTTATCGTTATTGGTGCAGGCCTTGCAGGCTCTGAAGCGGCTTGGCAACTCGCTAACCGAGGCATTTATGTAGACTTATATGAAATGCGACCTGTTAAGAGTTCTCCGGCGCATCAAACAGATCAATTTGCGGAGCTTGTATGTAGTAACTCGTTGCGCGCTGGTAATATTGAAAATGCGGTAGGTCTTTTGAAAGAAGAAATGCGTCGACTTGGTTCCATCATTATGGAATGTGCCGATGCAACTGCTGTTCCTGCAGGTGGCGCTTTAGCCGTTGACCGTCATTTGTTTAGTGAAATGGTGACGAAGAAGGTAAAGAGCCATCCTAATATTACAGTTCATCACGAAGAGGTAACTGAGATTCCTATAGAGGGAACTGTTATCTTTGCTTCTGGTCCACTTACGTCTGTAGCATTAGGAGATAAGATTAAGGCCTTAACTGGTGAAACAGGCTTTTACTTCTACGATGCTGCTGCACCTATTGTAACGGCTGAATCCTTAAACTATGATAAAGTTTTTGCTGCTTCTCGTTATGATAAGGGCGATGCGGATTATCTTAACTGTCCTATGACCGAAGAAGAATATAAAGCGTTCTGGCATGAGCTTACAACGGCTGAAGCCGTACAACCAAAAGATTTTGAAAAGGAAATCTACTTTGAAGGCTGTATGCCCGTAGAAATTATGGCGAGCCGTGGGGAAGATACATTACGTTATGGACCATTAAAGCCTGTAGGCTTAGTGGATAAACGTACCAATGAGGAATCTTACGCAGTGGTACAATTGCGTAAGGAAAATAAGGAAGGCACCATGTTTAACTTGGTAGGCTTCCAAACTCATTTAAAATGGGGCGAGCAAAAGCGTGTATTCGGTATGATTCCAGGCCTTGAAAATGCCGATTTTATTCGTTATGGTGTTATGCATCGCAATACGTATATCAATTCTCCTGAGTTGTTAAATCATGCATTCCAGCTTAAAAAGGAACCGCGTTTATTCTTTGCTGGTCAAATGACTGGAGTTGAAGGTTATTTAGAATCTGCTGCTAGTGGTCTAATGGTAGGCCTACAAGTAGACCGTTACTTAGAGGAACAACCATTTATTGAATTTCCTAAGACGACGGCTATCGGTTCCCTTAGTCACTATATTTCTAACTACGAAGGCTCTAATTTCCAACCGATGAATGTCAACTTTGGCATTATGGAGTCGTGGCCTCAAAAAGTACGTAAGAAAAAAGAAAAAAATGCACTGATTGCAAATCGTGCATTAGAAGAACTTGATGCTCTAAAAGCTAAAGAAAATTTATAAGAAATAGCCTTATAGAAAATAGCCTTTTAAGAAATAGTTTTATTTCAAAAAATAGTAAAAGTCCTACATTCAATGGTAAAACCAATGAATGTAGGACTTTTCTTTTTATATGTAATTTATTTACGCTTTTTAGTTTTAACTGTTGGCTCTGTAGCAACAATTATTTTTTGATTTTTCTTTTCTAGATAGCCTAGGTAGATAAATACACAGATGCCCACAATGATTGCTACAAGACTTGTCATTTGAGCAGATTTTAAACCTAATGTTAGATTTACATAATCGCCACGCAAGAACTCTAAGAAGAAACGAGCTGTAGAGTAGAGAATAGCGTATAGGACAAATACTTGACCTTTAGCATGTTTGAAAGATCCAAATAATAGAAGGGCTACAAAGATGAGAATATCAATTTGACCTTCCCATACTTCGGCAGGCCAAAGCGGCTGATTACCGTAGGTGCGATAGGCAAGGGTACTTTCAGGATAGATAATACCATAATTACCACCTGTAGGATGACCGAAAGCATCACCGTTTAAAAGGTTTGCCATACGGCCTACCGATTGAGCTAAAATCAATGCAGGGGCAAATAAATCGGCAAAAGCCCAAAAGTCAATTTTGTTTTTACGAAGATACCAATAGCCAGCAATTGTGCCTAGTACCACGCCACCTTGAATGGCCATACCTCCTTGCCAAACAAAGGGAATTTCTAATAAATGATTACCGTAATAATCCCAATCAAAGAAGAATACGTCCCATAGACGAGCACCGATGAGACCAGCTACGGCTACAGTAATGGAAAAGTCGATGATGTGTTCATGCCAACCGCGGCCATCCTTTTTCAAAAGTACATAGGCAACAGAGGCACCACAAATGATAGCCAAAGCTAACATGGTACCATAGGCTCTAATAGGGAAGTCCCCTATGAAAAATAAATATTGATGCATACAAAACTCCTTATGTGATAATTTTTTATTAGTACATAGATTAAATTATAAATTACATATATCCTTCATGCAAGAAAAGAGATGAACTATATATAATATGGTATAATATAGAGATTAGTATTGTATCCCAGTATGGGACCTAGAATTAGGAGAGTACATGATTCATAAATCTACTATTATAAAATCGTTAACAGCTTTAGTAATGTCTGCATTATCAAGTACATTCGTACAAGCAGAGGTATTGGTACCATTAGATCAATTTTTAGCCACTACTACACGTCATTACGAAGCAAATCAATATAAAACAGCATATACAGTATATGTTCCACAAAGTGAATTGCAAGGTGATACGGTTATTTTAAATCCTGCAGCCGTAGGTGAACCTGTTAAATTGCCCATTACTAAAAAAGATGGTATATCCTATGTAGATATTGAGTCTGAGCCAGCTATGCTGGGTGTTAGTTATACAAAAAATAATGGTCAACTTATTTTAGGACCTGCACCAGAAGCATCTACGGTGAAAGCACCTTATACATTGCAAACACCATTGGCTTGGGCTTTTGATCCATGGACAACAGAGGGAATTCCGTATCAGGCAAAACTCAATACGAGTGGTGATAATATTATTTCTCCAAGTTGGTTTAAATTGCATAGCTTAGGTTTAGAAGCAAGTTCAAATGTAAATATTGATTATGTGAAAGTGTATAAGGATAAAGGCTATCATATTTGGCCGTTGATTACTAATCGTTTTGACTCTAATTTTACAAGTGGTATTCTGGCGGATCAATCGGTATGGAAGAAATTTGCTCATAATCTTGTTCAATATGCCTATATATATGGGTTTGATGGTTATAACTTTGACTTTGAAAACATTGATTATGCTGACCGTGATCGTTTAACAACATTTGTAGCATATTTGTCTAATCATTTACATCAGTATAATATTAAAACTTCTATTGATGTGACTGGCTATTCTGATAGTCCAGAATGGTCATTAGTGTATAACCGTAAAGCTTTGGCAGATAAAGTAGACTATGTAGTTCTTATGGCGTATGACGAAACTTGGGCTAAGAGTACTACTGCAGGTCCTGTTGCAAGTTATCCTTGGGTTCGTAGCCATACAGAAAGAATGCTATCTGAAGTTCCTTCTCAAAAGTTAATATTAGGCGTACCATTCTATATGCGCTTATGGCATGACACGAATGGTTATGCTAAAAGCGAAACATTGGCTATGAAGAATACAAGTAATTACTTTGCTAATTACAGAGATAAAATGACTTGGGACGATCGATTAAAGTTATACTATTTATCTATTCCAACAGCTTCTGGTTCAGATCGTATTTGGTTTGAAGATAATACATCGTTAGGCTTAAAACTTGATCTGGTAAAAGAATTACACCTTGGTGGGTTTGCTGCATGGCGTAAAGGGTTTGAAGATTCTTCTACGATTACTATGATTCAAGAAAAAGACTTAGGACGTGGTATTCCTAAATCTTCTACAGCAGTTGTTCCTGAACCTGTAGTTCAAGAAGCTAAACCATTAACAAAGCTTGAACAATACAAATTACGCTTAGAAGAAAAAGAAAAAGAAAAAGCAGCTAAAGCGGAAGCAAAACGGAAAGCTAAAGAAGAGAAAGAGGCTGCTAAACGCAAAGCAAAAGAAGAAGCTGAAAAAGTAAAAGCTGAGAAAAAACGCTTAGAAGAAGAGGCTAAAGCTAAAAAAGAGCATAATAAACAAACAGTTAAAGAGCAAAATGATTTATATACTAGTTATAGTTCGAATCAAAATACAAGCCCTAAAAATGATTTAACAAAAACTATTCAAGTCGTAAAACGCTAGTGTTTGACTGCTTTTACAGTACGTAGTAAAATAAAAACATTAATTATAAAATGGCAACTTATGAGGTTGACCATATGAGGAGGCCCCTACATGAACGAAAAATATGTAGCCCAAGATATTGAAAAAAAGTGGCAACAGTATTGGGAAGATAACCATACGTTTAAAACAGAATATGATGAATCTAAAGAAAAATACTATGTATTAGAAATGTTCCCGTACCCATCTGGTAATTTACACATGGGTCACGTGCGTAACTATTCCATCGGTGATGTAGTAGCTCGTTTCAAAAAAATGAAGGGCTTCAACGTGTTGCATCCAATGGGCTGGGACTCCTTTGGTATGCCTGCTGAAAATGCGGCTATCAAACATGGTATTGCACCTAAAACATGGACTCTTGATAATATCGAGAACATGAAATTACAACAAAAAGCTCTTGGTTTGTCCTACGATTGGGATCGCGAAGTAGCAACATGTAAAGAAGATTACTATAAATGGACTCAATGGTTTTTTGAACAGTTCTATAAAAAAGGCTTAGCGTACAAAAAAGAAGCTAAAGTAAACTGGTGTGAAACTTGTCATACTGTATTGGCAAACGAACAAGTCATCGATGGTGCTTGCTGGCGCTGTGATAACCCAGTTGAGAAAAAAGACTTGTCTCAATGGTTCTTGCGCATCACTGAATATGCAGATCGCTTGTTAACTGATTTGGATACTCTTGATCACTGGCCACAACGCGTTAAATTGATGCAAAAGAATTGGATTGGCCGCTCAGAAGGTACGGAGTTTTCCTTTGAAGTACCTTCTATTAATGAACGTGTATCTGTGTATACGACCCGTGTAGATACAATTTATGGCGTAAGCTATGTAGTACTGGCTCCTGAACATCCATATGTAGAACGCATTATTGAAAACGCTCCTAATAAAGCTGAATTAGAATCTTTTATTACACGTATGCGGAATATGAGCGATATTGACCGTACATCTACAGAGGCACCTAAAGAAGGTATGTTCACAGGCTCTTATGCAGTAAACCCTATGTCTGGCGAACAAGTTCCAGTTTGGATTGCTAACTATGTATTAGTAGACTATGGTACAGGCGCTGTAATGGGTTCTCCTGCACATGATGAACGTGACTGGGAATTTGCTCATAAATACGATTTGCCAATTAAACAGGTTGTAGCTTGTGAAGGCGAAGAATATAGCCTTGAAAAATGGCAAGAATGGTACCATGAAGATGGCATTCTAGTTAACTCTGGCGATTATAACGGCCAAACATCTGCAGAGGCTCGTAAAAATATTACAGCTGCTCTTAATGAACGCGGTATTGGTGAAGGTAAAGTAAACTTCCGCCTTCGTGACTGGTTGATTTCTCGTCAACGTTATTGGGGCGTGCCAATTCCTGTAGTATATTGTGAAAAATGTGGTGAACAACTCGTTCCTGAAGAACAGTTACCAGTACGCTTGCCAGAGAATGTTAAATTTGAATCTGGTGCCGTATCTCCATTAGCTACATCTGAAAGCTTCCTAAATACTACATGTCCTAAGTGTGGTGGCCCTGCACGTCGTGAAACAGACACGATGGACACATTTATCGATTCCTCTTGGTACTTCTTGCGCTATACAGACGCTAAAAACGACCAAGCTCCATTCGATAAAAAAATTGCTAATTACTGGATGAATGTTGACCAATATATCGGCGGCATTGAACATGCTATCTTGCACTTGTTGTACTCTCGATTCTTTGTGAAAGTTATTCACGATTTAGACCTTATCGAAGCTAATGAACCATTCCGCGGCTTATTGACGCAAGGTATGGTTCTTAAAGAAGGCAGCAAAATGTCTAAATCTAAAGGTAATGTAGTTTCTCCTGAAGAAATTATCAATACCTATGGTGCAGATACTGCTCGTTTGTTTATTCTATTCGCGGCTCCTGTCGATCGTGACCTTGATTGGTCTGATCAAGGTGTTGAAGGCTCTTACCGTTTCTTAGGTCGTGTATGGCGTATCGTTGATACGTATAACGAAGAGGCTAAGAAGAATGTAACTGGTGAACTTACAAAAGACGAATTCGCTTTGCGTCGTGAGTTACACCGTGTCATCAAAAAGGTTACGGAAGACTTAGATAATAATTTCAACTTTAATACAGCAATTTCTGCAATCATGGAACTTGTAAATGCTATGTACGCTTATAAGGACAAAGCAGAGACTATCAATAGCGCATTAGCAAATGAATTGACTCGTTCCTTATTGCTTCTTTTAGCGCCATTCGTTCCTCATATTACAGAAGAGTTATGGCATGAATTGGGTGAAACTACATCCATTCATACTGAAAATTGGCCTGTATACGAAGAAGCTGCGCTTGTAGTAGACGAAGTAGAAGTAGTATTGCAAGTAAATGGTAAAGTTCGCGATAAACTTACTGTTTCCGTAAATATTACGAAAGAAGAATTAGAAACAATGGCTAAAGAGTCTAGTCGTGTTCAAGAGTTTACAGAAGGTAAAAACATTGTAAAAGTTATTTATGTACCAGGTAAACTTGTAAATATCGTTGTTAAATAAATATAAATGATGATATTTTTGGTTAATAATGTAAGCCCCCAACTACATAGGTAGATGGGGGCTTATTTTTAAGAGAGGTAACTATGGCAAAACGTAACGATTATATTTCCTGGGATGAATACTTCATGGGTGTTGCCATTTTAGCGGCACAGCGTTCTAAAGATCCAAACACACAAGTAGGTGCCTGTATTGTGAGCAATGATAATAAAATATTGTCTATTGGCTATAATGGGATGCCATTAAATTGTAGTGATGATGATTTCACATGGGAACGCGATACGGCGGATGATAATAAATACTTTTATACCGTTCATAGTGAACTGAATGCCATACTTAATTATCGGGGCGGTTCTTTAGAAGGTTCTAAAATATATGTAACACTTTTCCCTTGTAATGAATGTGCGAAAGCCATTATTCAAAGTGGTATTAAGGCCGTTATCTATCGTGATGACTTATATAAGGATACGAAAGAGGTAAAAGCTTCTAAACGAATGTTGAAAACCGCAGGTGTAGAAATTATTGAATACAAGCCTACAGGCCGCACTTTGAATATCACATTGTAATGTAATAAAAATTTAATTGCTTTTAAAATCCCCTATATACAGTTGTATATGGGGGATTTCGTTATCTTTTATTTATGTTTATACTTGTAAGCGACCATCGATCATGATGTCTACTTCTTGGCCATCACGTGTATAGCCTTTGATATTCATATGTTCATGACCAATCATAAAGTCTACATGTGTTAAAGAGTGGTTCAAACCACGTTCTTTTAATTCGTCGTCAGATAAACCATCACTGTTTTTGAGGCATGTAGGGTAAGAGGCTCCAATTGCTAGATGGCATGATGCATTTTCATCAAATAATGTTTCATAGAAGATTTGATTAGATTGGCTGATTGGACTAAAATGATCAACTAATGCAACTTCGCCAAGGTAGTGTGAGCCTTCATCTGTCTCAACTAATTCTTTTAGTACTTCATAACCTTCTTTTGCAGTGTATTCTACAATTTTACCTTCTTTGAAAGTGAAGGAGAAATCAGAAATCGTATTGCCATGATAAATTAAGGGTTTTGTGCTATATACAATGCCGTTTACACCATTGTACTGTGGTGCAGAGAAAATTTCTTCGGTAGGAATATTAGCATTGAAGATAGTACCATCTTTAGACGCTTCTTCACCGCCTTGCCAAATATGACCTTCTGGTAATTCTAGTAAGAGGTCAGTACCATTTTCACAAGTGTAACGTAATGCTTTTAAGTCTAGTTTATTAATTGCTTCGCGACGACGGCGTAATTTAGCCATGTGGTGACGGTATGTATCCTTTGCCTCAATGCCTTCGATGCGACAAAGTTTAAGCAAAGTTGCCCACAATTGGTCGATTTTTTCTTCATCGGTACCTTCATAACCGAGTGAATCTGCCCATAAAACAGTTGGCACAGAAGCAACGCACCAAGTAACAGAAGAATTCATAATGGCTGTGTGATAGAAGGATAAGGCTTTGTTTAAATTACGTGACTGTAAAGAAATACGTTCTGTCGGGATGCCAGCAAGGGCTTTAGGGTTGGCACTAATTAAAGATAAGAATGCCGCTTTATCATCGATGTATTGTTTGTAGAATTCAGGAATCCAGTTAGCAGGTTTTTCTAAGACTGTTTCTTTGGCATGTATTAAACGTTGACGTGCAATAGGTGAACAGCGCCAGTTGAGAACAACCTCTTTAGCCCCCAATTGATAGGCTTCTTCTGTAACGATAACTGCAAAGTCTTTATTTTCCACATCAACAGAAATAACTAAAGTTTGATCTTGTTGTAAATTTACGCCGTATTGTAATAATGTACGGGCATATTTTCTTAATGTATCTTGATTCATTGAGTCTCCTTATATTCGACATCAATTATAAAACTCCTGCTTGTGTGACCAATAGAGTCAACGGTAGGAGTTTACTTTTATATTGGAAAATCCTTTAGTAGGAGGTGCATTATGAAAGTAAAATTGAAGCCATATATGACAATTATATTAATCCTATGTGTTTTAGTAGGAATTTATTTCCTATGGCCTATTATAACAGATGAAAGCGATTCTGTCCTAGCTGAAGGAGCAATAGATGGAAATTCTTCTATATCAACTGTTGAACAAACATCCAACAAACCTATAGCTTATATTACGGGCGCCGTAGTTTCACCTGGTTTATATGAGTTTGAAAGTAGTGCTACTGTAGGTGATGTAGTTAAGTTAGCAGGTGGGTTATTACCTTATGCTGATGTAGAATCAGTCAATATGGCAAAGTCGGTTAATGCGGGAGATCATATCCACATAGTATTTAACTTCCATGGTAATCCAGAGGTTTTATTGCGCGGTAACAAAATTAATATCAATACGGCAACTGCAAAGGAATTAGATTCATTACCAGGTATTGGTCCAGCTATGGCGAAGAAAATTGAAGAATATCGTTCGCAAAAGGGTCCCTTTACATCCATTGAAGGTATTAAGGGGGTGAAGGGCATTGGTGACGGAGTATTTAAGAAGATTAAAGACAAAATTACAATTTAATCATCAAGATAGCAAGAATGATGAACCCTTTTTTGATGCAAATGATGTTAATTGGAACACTAAGGTTTTAACCCATAGTCAATGGGCACATACTATATTGGGTTCTATAATTATGGGTACAATATTAGGCTATGGTCAGTATTATCCTGTACTTATGCAGATGCACTACATCTTTGCTATTGGGTTAGCTATTATAGTTGTGGGTATTTTCAAAGCATTACAATCGTCTGAAAGATGGCATTCACTTAGCAAGTTAATCATCTTAGTCTTTGTTTTAGTTGGTTTATCTTATTATCAAACAGATTTACAAATTATTAATTATAATAGCTATACATCATACTATTTACAGCAAGAAGGAGAATATCTAGGTACTGTTGTATCATCCCCTGAAATAGTAAATCTAGATGGACAGGAATATTACAAATATAATGTTACTCTTCATGGATTATATCCTTATAAAGATACCGCAAAAAACTCCTATATAAAGGCTCAAGGACGTTTACAAGTATACTCTAAGGTATCAGCTACAAATAACAAAATAAGATTGGGAGAACAAGCCATTATTGAAGGAACTCCAAAGCCTTTATTTCTAATTGAAGAGGAAGGTCGGATCAATCTTCGAGGCAGATATATAAGTTCTAACACAAGAGGACGAATCTACGATGGAGTTTATCGACCTGCCAGTGCTAAAGATTTACAAACATTTTCATATAAAGAGAGTATTTATGAAGAAATATATAGGAGAAGTTTATATCTATGTGGTCAAATACGAGAATCTATAGAAAAGAATATTGCTAGTAATCTAGATGGACCACAAAAGGTATTAGCTCAAGCGTTAGCTTTAGGTGGTCATTATAGTGAACTAGGAGAAGAACGGATGAAAGATTTTGCTTATACTGGCCTCATCCACATTCTTTCTATATCTGGCTCGCATATTGCTTTATTATTAGCTTTAATTTATGGTCTAGGAAGGCTTGTTAAATTACGGAAGCGTACATGTTTAATTTGGGGTATATTAGTAGCTTGTATATATTGCTGTATCGTTGGTGGAGATGCACCAGTTGTACGTGCAACGATGATGAGTATACTCATGTGCATAGCTTATGTTAAAGGGCGATTATATCAAGCTAAACAAGCGTTATGTATATGCGCTATTTTATGTATCATATATGATCCGTTCTCCTTATTTGATGTAAGTTTTCAACTATCCTTCGGGGCGACTTATGGTTTACTCATATGGGGAAAAGTATTATATGAACGGATACAATGGTTACCAAGATGGATAAAAACACCTTTTGTATTATGTGTATCCGCACAGTTACTCATATTGCCATTACAACTCTATTATTTTCACTATATTAGCATTGCTAGTTTGCTAGCAGCCTGTATAGTAGCGCCCCTATTAGATATATCCATAGTTTTAATTTTTGTAAGTACTTTAGTCAGTTACGTATTCCCTATATCGTTAATATGGTCTTTAGTAGATCTACTATTGCGAATATCTTTATATTTAAATCATGTCTTAGGACGTAGTTATAGTCTACTTTGGCTTGGTATGATGCATCTTTATTGTGTTTATATATATTATGCTCTATTAGGTTTGTTTACGTATTTTTTGACACATAAGAATAAGTATACTGTATATATAGTGATGTCCTTATTATGTATAGTTGCAACCTTTGGTGCTTCATACTATGTGACTCAGCATCACAAGGACACAATAATCCATTATATTCCTATGAAACAGTGTAATGTGTTACTTTGCATAGACCCAAACCATAGAGGAGCATATCTATTAATCGATGCACCAGATTATATTAAAACTATACCTAATGAAAGACTTATTAATCAGGCCATAAGGGCATATGGTGTAAAGTCTAAAGATGTAAAAGTTGAGTACTTTCATAGTAACAGTTCTGTACAGGTGGTATATAAAAATGGTATGAACCAAATCGTCGTATATAATGGACAAAGTAGAGAAAAAAATCTAAAATTAAATGATAAGACTAATGTGTTATATATAACGAGTCGATCCAGTGTAATGAATGAAATAGGGCGTATTTCACCTCATAGTACAATTCTATTTGGCAGTCCCCACGGTGCGTTACGCGATGTGGATCCATCAACAGAACATATGTATATAATGGGATACGGCTATATCAAAGATATCTATCTGTGAAAGGAGAAAACATGGCACATATTCAACTCATTTATGGCGATGAGCCACAATTAATTGAAGAAGAAAAACGCAAATTTTTAAGTGCCTATCCAGACCTTCCAGTGACCGTATTAGACGATGAGGCGGGCCCACAGAAGATTAGTGAAAAGCTCTGTGAAGATTCACTCTTTGGAGATCAAAAGGTATTCTGTTTAGTTAATTTGCCCATTATTCGTAAAAGCGGTAAAAATAGTGATGCTTGGGTCCCATTATATGAGCTCATCATGGAATATAATGGGGATAATCCAATTGTTTTGATTTATCATAACATGATAGATAAACGAATCAAGCAGAATAAAGAGCTTTTAAATAAAATATCGAATCGTGAATGCAAGCGCCTTGAAGGGGCAGACCTTGTGATGTGGATTCGTCAATATTGTACATTTAATGGATTTAAAATGACTCCTGATGCACAAGAATATGTAGCTCATCTCATCGATTTGTGGCAAGATGTACCGGTTTCATTTATGAAAACCGAATTTGACCGTTATTTTTTACAGATAACAGGTGATAAAGTCATTACGAAAGAGTTCCTTGAAGAGAATGGTAGTGACTATGGTGCTAAAAATATTTTCACCTTTAAAGAGGCTTTGTTGAAACGAGATATTGATACATTGCTTGAATTATTTCCGTTTATGTTCGGCTATAAAGAATTAGATCGTGCTATGAGCTATATTGAGGGGCAGTTACGTTTGCAGCTACTGGTTAGCGAATGTCGCCAAGCGGGAATGTCTGTTCAAGCCATACAAAACTTATGTAAGGACCATGATTCGTCATTTAAACCATATCCGATTAAGTTGGCTTACGAAGCAAGTCCTAGAATTTCAGTTAAGGCCTTGCGAGCTTTATTAAAAGGGCTCTATGAGATTATTTTAGATAGTCGTAGTAGTAAGGGCGATATTTGGCGATTTAGAGATTTATGTATTACCTATTGTGGGTATAAAGGATAAAAATGAAAGTACGTTATCGTGTTGTACCAAAACGGAATAAGAAATCATCTTTCTATGTGAACTGTCATAGCCAACATGTGACGATTCAAGCAGCGGACTCTGCATTTTCCACATTGCTTAGTCTACGTGAAAGGTTGTCTGCATGGTACAAGGAAAAAAATATCTCTTTTGATGATATTCCAACAAATACAGATTCAGCTTGTTGCTTTGCGTGGAAGATAGATACTGAAACGGGTGAAGGGTTAGATACCTATTATTATGGCGGTGGCTGTGGTGCTGGTGAATGGATTGAAGCGGCTGAAGCACAACGTGAAGCTGAAGAGGCTAAAAATCAAGTACCTAGAGGTAAGTCTTTTGCAGGTTATGATCAACAAGATGAATATGATGATGTAGACGAAGATGATTTTGCCCCATTTGTAGAAGCTGTTGAATTAGGCTATTTCAACAATAGTCCAGTTGTTGTGTCTCGTTCTAATCATACGGCTGCCGAATCTAGCAGTAGCGATACTATCGCATCTGTGAGCAGTACACCTAAAGCAAGCAAAGGCTTTGGACCTAAAAAAACTACAAAATCTACGGCTAAAGGAAGTGAAGGGGATGGCAAATATCCTCGTCGTGCACCAAAGGATGCACCTACTGATGAAGGCATGATTTTAGGGCCAAAAATTCAAGGGGTCACCTCTAAAATCATGGGCACCGTGGATACACCTAGTGTAATTTTTGAAGGTGTCTTTGTAGGTTTAGATAAACGTGATACTAAGACTGGTAAAAGTATCGTTAATGGCAGCATTGTAGATGATACAAACAGCATTAAATTTATCAAGTTTACGAATAGCCCTGAAGAAGGGGATGCGCTACTTAAACAATTAAAAGGCTTACAACGCGTTCGTGTACAAGGTAGTGTCAACTTTGATGATCGTTTTGATAAAGATTATATCTTATCGATTCGCAGTATTGAAGCAGTGGAAACTACAAGTGTAGAGCGAACTGAAAACCGTCCAGATTCTCGTGTAGAGCTTCATTTACATACTAAGATGAGTGATAAAGATGCTCTCGTATCTGTTAAGGATTTATTTAAAACAGTTAAAAAATGGGGTCATCCTGCGGTTGCTATTACTGATCATGGTGTTGTACAAGCCTTTCCTGAAGCGCAAGCCCTTGGCAAAGAGCTAGGTGTTAAGGTTATCTATGGTGTAGAAGGTTATCTTATTGAAGATGAAACGGTAACAAAAGATGAGGAACTTGTACTAGATAAAAAGAAGAAGAAGGAAAAAGATAAACGCTATCATATTATTTTATTAGCTAAAAATATGGTTGGTTTGCGTAATTTATATAAAATGATTTCTATTTCTCACCTTGAACATTACAAGGTTCGTCCTCGTTTGCCTCGTTCCGTTATTGAAGAACATCGTGAAGGTATTATCATCGGTTCTGCTTGTGAAGCAGGGGAACTTATGCAATCTATTGTTCGTGGAGCTACAAAAGAAGAGCTTTTGGAAATAGCATCCTTCTACGATTATCTTGAAATTCAGCCACATACTAACAATATGTTTTTGGTTCGTAAAGGTCTCATGCCAGATGAGCAAGCCCTCATCGATATGAATAAGACCGTTATCGAATTAGGGGAAGCCTTGAATAAACCTGTATGTGCTACTTGTGACGTTCATTATTTGACACCAGAAGAGAAAATATATCGTGAAATCATGCTAACTGCATGTGGATATCCAGATGCAGACGAACAACCAGATTTACATTTACGTACTACAGATGAAATGCTTGCGTCATTCCCTTACTTAAGTGAAGAGAAGCGATACGAAGTAGTCGTTACCAATACACGTGCTATCAACGACAGCATTGAAGATATTAAACCAGTTCCTGATGGGACCTACTCACCTAAGATTGAAGGTGCTGACGAAGCTTTCACAGAAATGTGCTATAGAAATGCGAAGGCTATTTACGGTGATCCATTGCCGCGTGTCGTACAAGAGCGTCTCGACTATGAACTAGATTGTATTATCTCCAATGGTTATGGTGTATTGTATTATATCGCTCATAAATTGGTAAAAAAATCTCTTGATGATGGGTATCTCGTAGGTTCTCGTGGTTCCGTAGGATCTTCCTTTGCAGCAACCATGTCTGAGATTACAGAGGTAAATCCATTACCGCCACATTATGTATGTCCTAACTGTAAATATTCAGAATTTTTTGAAAAGGGTGAATATGCAGGGGGCTTTGACTTGCCTCGTAAAGATTGTCCTAAGTGTGGTCATGCGTTACAAACAAATGGTCACGATATTCCATTTGCAATTTTCCTTGGTTTTGAAGGTGACAAGGTTCCAGATATTGACCTTAACTTCTCCGGTGATTACCAAGCAAAAGCTCACAAATATACGGAAGAACTATTTGGTCGTGACAATGTATTTAAAGCCGGTACAATTGGTACTATAGCTGATAAAACTGCTTTTGGTTATGTTAAAAAGTACGCCGAAATTAGAGACATTCAAGCCCGCAATGGTTTCTTTGAACATTTAGCAAAGGGCTTTACAAATGTGAAGAATACTACGGGACAACACCCTGGTGGTATTATGGTATGCCCTCGAGATATGGATGTGCATCACTTTACGCCCATACAACATCCAGCGAATAAAAAGGAAAGTGGCGTATTAACGACACACTTTGATTATCACTCCATCGAAGGTCGTATGACTAAGCTTGATATTCTGGGCCATGATGATCCGACCATTATTCGTATGCTAGAGGATTTGACAGGTATCGACGCCAAAACAATACCATTTGATGATCCAAAAACATTGAGCTTGTTTTCCTCTACAGAGGGGATTGGCTTAACACCTGAACAATTGCAAGGTGACCAAGTAGCTAGCTTAGCTGTTCCAGAATGTGGCACGAAGTTTGTACGGGGCATGTTGGAAGACTCTCGTCCGCAAACCTTCTCTGACTTAGTACGTATCTCTGGTTTCTCTCATGGTACGAATGTATGGCTCGATAATGCGCAAGACCTTATTAAAAATGGTACTTGTAAGTTGAATGAAGCTATTTCAACTCGTGACGACGTAATGAACTTCTTGATTCATCGCGGCATGGATAGAAAGCATAGCTTCTTTGTAATGGAAAACGTGCGTAAAGGTAAGGGGATCGAAAAACGAAATAAACAAGGACAAGCTACGACGGAATTTGAAGCAGAAATGCGTGAAAATAATATTCCTGAATGGTTTATTGAATCTTGTAAAAAGATTTCCTATCTATTCCCACGGGCCCATGCGGTAGCTTATGTAATGATGGCTTTCCGTATTGCTTGGTTTAAGGTATATCATCCATTGGCATTTTATGCAGCTTACTTCTCCATTCGTGCGAAAGCCTTCGATCTACGAATCATGACAGGGGACCTCAAAACACAATTGACCGAGTTTAACCGTATCAAGGCTCTTGATCGTGCTGCCAGTCCTAAAGATAAGGACCTTATGAGTGCCTTGGAAGTATCTATGGAGATGTATCAACGGGGCTATCGTTTTATTAATGTAGATATTCAACATTCCGAAGCTAGACGCTTTAGTATTAAGGATGGCGCTTTATTGCCACCATTCTTAGCTATTGATTCTCTAGGTGAAACAGTGGCTGATGCTATCGTCGAGGAAAGAAATGAACGTCCATTTACATCTTTAAAAGACTTACAACGCCGTTGTAAAGTATCAAATACCATCATTGATCTTATGAAAGACCTCAAATGCTGTGGTGAACTACCTGAAGATGAACAAATGTCACTCTTTGGGGCATAATTTAATACAAAAAATTACTAAATACAAAGTAAGCACTATACACCTAAAAAGGTATATAGTGCTTATTTTTATGTAATTTGCTACAATATATTTAAGATATGTCTTTGATACTAGGGAGTGTTGAAATATGATTGAGCAACTTCAAAATCATGCTGATGAGATAGAATTTTGGGAGATTGAACCTGAAGATACTATTGAATTAGAAGAATCAGATATTCCAGGTGTATACATTAACGAATTCATGGAATATGTAGATGAAGAGGGGAATGTACTATCTCCATCAGAGGTCGATGCGATACGGTATAAAGACGATTATGAGGACGATTATTATAGATAGAAATAGTTAATGTGTTATATGTATATTGAATCGAGTTGGTGAATTATGAGAGTTCCAATATATGAAGCTTTCGCACACTATAAAAAGAATGAAGAGCTACCTTATACAGAATATTTTAGCTTGGGATTTTTTTCTGATATATCATTAGCTGAAGAGGCTCTAGTTGAATCTAAAATATTGTCTGGATTTTCTAAGTTAAATGATGATTCCTTTTCCATAAAAACTCACTATTTAAATGATTGTTCTCATATAAGTAATCAAGTTAGTTATGAAATAATAAATAATAAAATTTATGGTGTTTGGTATGATTACGATATAAATTCATATTATTCCAGTTCTGGATACATAGGTTTATTTAGCACTTTAGAATATGCAGAGAAAGCATTAAAGTGGTATAAGACCTGGGATATATTTAAAGTATATGGTTTAGATTGTTTAGGAATTGATACGATTACTCTCAATTTAAGGGGCTGGACTGAAGGTTTTATAACAGTATATGATTAAAATTATGCAATAAAAGAGGTATCATCGAATGATGACACCTCTTTTTGAAAGTTTTGCAGTTTATTTATTTTGGCAGATTTTGCAAATTTTGCAATATTAGTATAGGGATTTATATTTCATCCAGTTTGTTTTGGCCATTTCTTTAAGTTCTGTACCACGGCCATCAAGGATTGCATTGATTAAATATTTGCTGAAGCCTTTAGCTTGTTGGTAAGCGATTTTAGGTGGCATAGCAAGTTCTTGTTTATCTACGCGAACGTTAACGATGACTGGACCATTATGGTTAAGGGCTTCCGTGATTTTTTCATCAACTTCGCTAGAGTTATGAATGCTAACCCCTTTGATACCAGCAGCTTCAGCAAGTTTACCGAAATCTGGATTTACAAAGTCTGTAGCGTAGTCTAGATAGCCGGAAGCTTTCATTTCCATAGCGATAAAGCTAAGTTCTTCGTTATTGAATACAAAGATTTTTACAGGTAAGTTAAGTTGTTTTAATGTTAACATTTCGCCCATCATCATTGTAAAGCCACCATCACCAGAGAGGGAGATGACTTGACGGTTAGGACATGCATTTTGAGCGCCAATAGCATGCATCATAGCATTAGCCATGGAGCCGTGGCTAAAGGATCCTAAAATACGGCGTTTACCATTTGTTTTTAGATGGCGAGCAGTCCAAATAACTGGAGTCCCTACGTCAAAGGTAAAGATCGCGTCTTCTGCTGCTAGTTTATTGAGGCGATTTACGAAGTATTGAGGATGAATTGCTACACCATCTGGCTCGGCAACGGCATAACTATCTAAATCACCTCTAAATTTAGTGTACGCTTTACGCACTGTGTCGATAAATTGAGTATCACCACGTTGGCCTACAAGAGGTAATAATTCTTTTAATGTATCTTTTACAGTGCCAATAATACCTTGGGTGAGTGGAACACGACGACCTAATGCACTAGGATCTCTATCTACTTGTATTACTTTCGCATTTTCTGGATAAAATGGACGGTAAGGGAAGTCTGTACCAAGCATTACCAATGTATCACATTGTTCAATAGCACGGTAGCCAGATGTATAGCCTAATAGGCCAGTCATACCTACATCATATGGATTATCCCATTCAACCCATTCTTTACCTCTGAAAGCATGTACAACCGGTGCTTGTAAGCGTTTTGCTAATTCTACCACTTCGTCATGGGCACCTTCACAGCCGGCACCACAGAATAGGGTAATACGTGTGCCTGTTTCTAAATGAGCAGCCATTTCTTCAATATCTTCTCGTTGTGGAACAATATGAGGTAAACGAGGTGGGGTCCATACAGGTAATTCGTCAATTTCCATTTCCATAACGGCAACGTCCCCAGGAAGAACGATAACTGCAACATCTTGGTTACCAACAGCAGCGTTCATAGCACGGAATAGAATTTCCGGCATTTGTTTAGGATTGGATACAAGTTCGCAGAAACAAGAACATTCTTTGAATAGATTTTCTGGATGTGTTTCTTGGAAATAGTTCAAGCCTACTTCAGATTGAGGAATGTGAGAAGCAATGGCCAATACTGGAACACGATTGCGATGACAGTCGAAGAGACCATTAATCAAGTGTAAGTTGCCAGGACCAGAGCTACCAGCACATACAGTTAGTTTATGAGTTAGGGATGCTTCTGCACCGGCAGCAAAGGCTGCTGTTTCTTCATGTCGTACATGTTCAAAAGCAATTTTACCATTGCGGCGTAAACTATCATTTACAGAGTTTAGACTATCTCCAGTGATACCGTAAATGCGTTCGATGCCCGCATTGGCTAAGACTTCTATAAGTACATCAGAAATTCGTTTTTTTGCCATATTATCACCTATATTTAATAATTACTATCATTAAAATATGGTTATTCAAACCATATATACTATATTAGACTTGTTTAACTTGTAATTATGTGATAAAAGTTACTATTTACTGTATACATAGTTTATATATGTTTATATTAAAAGTAAATATATATTATTTTTTATATTGTTCTAGTATTTGTGTTCTAAAAATTATATTTTAATTAAATTATTTAATATTCTTTCTCAATACAAAACTCTTATTCTTGCATAACATTAATAAAAGTGTTACTATTAATTCATAAACAAAATAGATAAGTCTTTGGGGATAGGTGAAATTCCTTACCGGCGGTAAAGTCCGCGAACCTTTTTGGTATGAATCGGTGCAATTCCGATACCGACAGTAGAGTCTGGATGAGAAAAGACGAGGCACATTTTTTGTGCGCATTTATGATGACCCAAGGACTATATAATAGTCCTTTTTTTATTGAGGTGATATGGTGGATGACGTAGTATATATGAAGCGCGCCATTGAACTGGCAAAATTAGCCACAGGTCACACCTCACCAAATCCTTTGGTTGGTGCTGTTGTGGTAAAAGATAATACAATAATCGGTGAAGGTTATCACCATAAAGCTGGTACAGCTCATGCTGAGGTGCATGCACTAAATCAAGCAGGTGATAATGCCAAAGGTGCTACTTTATACGTAACATTAGAGCCATGTTCTCATTATGGAAAAACACCACCTTGTGCGCTTCGTATCATTGAGGCTGGCATAGCTAAAGTAATAGTAGGTAGTACAGATCCAAATCCACTAGTTTCTGGAAAGGGAATGGAGTTACTTCGTGAAGCAGGTATTGAGGTTGTTTGCCCCGTATGTAGTGATGAATGTGCTGAACTAAATGAGCATTTCTTTACCTATATACAGACAGGTAAGCCTTTTGTCACTATAAAAAGTGCTATGTCATTAGATGGGAAAATTGCTACATCTACTGGACAATCTCAATGGATTACAAATGAGTCCTCTCGTCGCGATGGACATGTGTTGCGTGCCACGCATGATGCCATGCTCGTTGGAATTGGTACAATTTTGGCAGATAATCCACAGTTAAATTGTCGTTTAACGGATAGTGAATTATCAGATGCGTTATTAGATAAAAGCATACTTGATGAACCGATTACGATTCATCAACCAGATGTAATTATCTTGGATAGTCTAGGTAGAACGCCTACTACCAGTCAGGTTTTTGACGTAGAAAATCGCAAGGTGCATATCTTAGTATCTAAAGGTTGTCCAAAAGAGCGAATTCAGGCTTTAGAAAACGTAGGTACCATTGTTACTGTAGTAGAATCTATTTCTACACGTAAAAGTAAGAGTACTGACGTTGTTATCGATATTAAGAAATTATCTATCGATGATATTCTTACAAAACTAGGTGAACTAGGTTACACATCTATTCTTGTTGAAGGTGGATCCGCAATTATCAGTTCTTTTGTGGAAACTATGAACTTTGATAAGGTCGTAACATATATTGGAAATACTATTATTGGTGGTAACGATGCTACACCAGCTGTAGGTGGCCGTGGTTTTGAAAGTTTAGAGGCTTCGCCGCAATTAACTTTTACCAAGACTAAAGTATTAGATAATAACATTCGCATTGAAGCATATCGTCAAGGAAGGAGGGGCGCTTATGTTCACGGGAATCGTTGAAGAAATTGGCCGCGTCGAGAACATTAAAAAGGGCCCTAAATCCTTAACCATAACAATTCGAGGAGAAAAAATTTTTAGCGATTTAAAAGTTGGTGATTCCGTAGCTGTTAATGGGGTGTGCTTGACGGCCACAACGATTGGCAATAGTATATTTACAGCGGATGTGATGCCAGAATCCATTAAGATGACTACGTTTACTAATTTGAAAGTCCATCAACCAGTCAATTTAGAGCGAGCTATGCTTGCGAATGGTAGATTTGGTGGTCATATTGTGGCGGGCCATGTAGATGGTACAGGTCGTATTATTAATCGTGAACAAACCGATAATGCCATTATCTTTACTATCGAGGCTCCAAAATCCGTTATGGATTATGTTATCTATAAGGGCTCCATTACCATCGATGGAATTAGCCTCACAATTATGCGACGAACAGAAAGTAGTTTTTCCGTCTCTATCATTCCTCACACTTTGAGTGAAACTATTTTAGGTTTTACTCATATTGGAACAGAGGTCAATTTAGAAACGGATATTGCTGGACGATATATTCGTCATTTTATGAATCTTGGTAGTGAACCTACCGAAGAAAAGCCTAAAAAATCTATGCAATCCCTCTTAGTAGAGAATGGATTTATATAAGTAAGGAGCGTTCCTATGAGCGAACAATTACATTCTATTAATGAAGTCTTACAAGACCTTAAAACTGGTAAACCTGTTATTATCGTTGATGATGAAAGCCGTGAAAACGAAGGTGATCTTATCATTGCTGCAGAGTTTGCGACGCAAGAAAACATTAACTTTATGGTTAAATACGCCCGCGGTATCGTATGTACGCCTATGCGCCGCGAAGCGTTAGAAAAACTTGGCATTCCTGCAATGGTTACCAAAAATACTGATAACCATGAAACTGCTTTTACTGTGACTGTGGATCATGTAGATACTACAACAGGCGTATCTCCTGCAGAGCGTGCTTATACAATTCAAAAACTATTAGATCCTAATGCGAAACCTCAAGATTTCCGTCGTCCAGGTCACGTATTTCCACTTGTATATAAAGAGGGCGGCGTATTGGTACGTCAAGGTCATACTGAGGCATCTATCGACCTTTGTCGCCTAGCAGGGTTACAAGAGGCTGCCGTTATTTGTGAAATTACTAAAGACGATGGCGATATGGCCCGTTTGTCAGATCTTATGAAATTTGCTAAAGAACATGATTTAAAAATTGCTTCTGTGGCGGAACTTATTGAATATCGTAAACAACATGAAGATATGGTTGAACTTGGTGCATGCTCTAAATTACCTACTAAGTTTGGTGATTTTAGTATCTTTGTATTTAAAAATGAATTAGATCATAAAGAGCATTTAGCTATTGTCAAAGGTGATGTTCAAAATTGTAACGATGTACTTGTACGTATTCACTCTGAATGTTTGACAGGCGATGTATTTGGTTCTAAACGCTGTGATTGTGGCGAACAATTAGACAATGCTTTACGTGCTATTGAAAAAGAAGGCAAAGGCGTTGTAGTATACATGCGTCAAGAGGGCCGAGGTATTGGGCTGACTAATAAAATTAAAGCCTATGCATTACAAGAACAGGGCCTTGATACGGTAGAAGCAAATGAACAATTAGGCTTCCCTGCAGATATGCGTGAATATTCCTTAGCGGCTCAAATTATTCGTTTCTTGGGTATTAAAAGCATCCGCTTATTAACTAACAATCCCGAAAAGCGTCATGGCTTAGAACATTGGGGAATTAATGTAACTAGTCGTGTACCACTTATTATTGCAGCAAATAAATTTAATGCAGGCTATTTGAAAACAAAAGAAGAAAAAATGGGTCATATGTTAGAAGACTAATAATGGTCTATCTTAAATTTAGAATGTTTTTATCACACATAGAAAATCTATGTACGGAATATAGGAGGTCATCATAATGGTAGTTCAAGAAGGTAATTTGTTAGGTTCTGGTAAGAAATTCGCTATTATCGGTTCTCGTTTCAACGAGTTCATCACATCTAAATTAATCGGTGGTGCTGAAGATTGCTTACTTCGTCACGATGTAAAAAAAGAGGATATTACTGTAATCTGGGTACCAGGAGCTTATGAAATTCCTTTGATTGCTAAAAAAGCAGCTTTATCTGGTCGTTATGATGCAGTTATTTGTGTAGGTGCAGTTATCCGTGGTGCCACTACTCATTATGATTATGTATGTAACGAAGTAGCTAAAGGGATTGCTCATGTATCTTTGGAAACCGGTATTCCTGTTATGTTTGGTGTAGTGACTACTGAAAACATCGAGCAAGCTATCGAACGCGCTGGTACAAAAGCGGGTAATAAAGGTTATGATTGTGCTATGGGTGCAATCGAAATGGTTAACCTTATCGATCAAATCTAAGAATTGTATATATAACACTCAGTATCTCATGATACTGGGTGTTTTTATATCATCGAAAATATGTTCTTTTAAATTTAAATCAGACTAGACGAACATATATTCTCTATTATTGAAAGTTAAATATTTGACATGATATACTATATAAGCAATATAAATGTAATATCTTATATAAAATAAGTAGAAATAAGGAATGATAGAATGGATTATATAAAACGTTTTACAACCCGAGAAGGGGTTCGTATGTCTTTAGCTGTAACAACCGATACAGTTGAAACAGCTCGTGTACGTCATGATTTATGGCCTGTAGCAACAGCTGCTTTAGGTCGTGCTATGACGGGAGCTATTTTATTAGCTGGTGATTTTAAAAACCATGAAAACGTAAGTCTTCGTATTAAAGGTGATGGTCCACTAGGTGTAGTTCATGTAGATGCATTCTCTGATAATACGGTTCGAGGCTATGTAGACGAGCCACATGTTGATGTACCTTTAAAGCATGCTGGTAAGCTTGATGTTGGTGCTGCCGTAGGTCATAATGGGGAAGTACAAGTTACGCGATTTACACAATTGGCGCAAGACTATACTTCTACAAGCCCGATTCAAAGTGGTGAAGTAGCAGAGGATTTGGCATATTATTTATATGCATCTGAACAAGTACCGTCAACGATTAGTTTAGGTGTATTAGTAGATCCAGATTACCATACAGTTGTAGCTGGAGGTTTTATCGTACAAGCCTTACCGGATGCTACAGATGAAGCATTAGCACAAGTAGAAAAGAATATTAATGAACTTGGTCCTATTACAGAATATTTGAAAGCAAATCCAGATGGTAAAGGTCTTATGGAACGCGTTCTCGATGGTTTAACTGTGAATCAAGTATATAATGAACCAATTCATTTCCAATGTCGTTGTGGTCGTGATCGCTTTGCCAGTGTGCTAATGACATTACGTGAAGAAGATAAGAATGCTATTTTGGAAGATGACGTAACAGAGCTTGTTTGCCATTATTGTAATGAAAAATATCATTTCACACGTGAAGAGTTACAAAATATGTTCACCTCAAAAGGTCCAATTCAATAAAAACTTTATAATATGTAGAAAAAATACAGGCTACTAGGTTTTTCCTATAGCCTGTTTTTCTATTCTATGAGAAAATAAAAGATAGAGTTATTAATAATAGGAGGTCACAATGAGTGCAATTGGCGTAATTGGTGGTACTGGTGTTTATGATCCGTCCATCTTTGAAAATATTCATGAAGAATCCTTAATGACACCATATGGTGAAATAGATTATGTACAAGGTACATACCATGGGAAAACTGTAATTTTTGTTGCTCGTCACGGCAAAGATCATACAATTCCTCCACACAAAATTAACTATCGTGCTAATATTTGGGGCCTCAAAAAACTAGGCGTTACATTTATTATCTCCACGACAGCAGTAGGTTCTTTAAATGAGAACTTTAAGCCAGGTCATTTCGTGTTGACTGACCAATTCTTAGATTTCACAAAGAACCGCATCACTACGTTTTATGAAGGCGGGGACCGTCCAGTGGCACATCTTGATGTAACAAATCCATACTGCCCTGAATTACGTAATATTCTTCAAAAGGTAGGTACGGAACAAGGCCTTACGATACACAATGGCGGTACCTATGTATGTACTGAAGGCCCTCGTTTTGAGACTCCTGCAGAAATCAAAATGTTCCACATGCTCGGTGGCGATACAGTAGGTATGACTAATGTACCAGAAGTAAACCTTGCTAATGAAGCTGAAATGGCATATGCTACGATTTCTATGATTACCAACTATGCAGCAGGTATTTCTGAATCTGCTTTGACACATGCGGAAGTTGTAGAAATGATGGGCAATATGGCGGCCCAACTAAAATCTCTTATCTTAGGTGCTATTGATGCAATCGATGTGGATGCTCGTTATGATGCTCATAATCGCATGCATGAATATGGTGGTTTTAAACTATAATCAACTCATAATGATACACAATAGTTCATCGAAGGAGAAGTTATGATTAATATTGAATGGCGTAAAGATACGCTGGTACTATTAGATCAAACTAAATTGCCTACTGAAATTACATACGTTCACTGTACAGATTGGCGCCAAGTGGCCGAAGCTATTAAAATGCTTCGCGTTCGTGGCGCACCTGCTATTGGCGTAGCTGCTAGTTATGGTCTCATTTTAGCTGCTATGGAAGCAGGACGTTTAGAGGCGCCATTTAGTGAACAACTTACAAGCTTATATGAGTTTAGTGAGACCTTAAAAGAAACTCGCCCTACAGCAATCAACTTAGCTTGGGCTGTAGATCGTGTCATTTCTCTTGTGAAAACTAATGTTGACAGTATGTCCTCAATGAGTGAAGTAGTAGACCTCATTACAAAAGAGGCTATTATCATTCACGAAGAAGATGTGTCTTTGAATAGACGTATGGCCGAAGCAGGGGCTACATTATTTGAAGGTAAAAAGAATATTCGCATCTTAACTCATTGTAATGCTGGTGCACTAGCTACAGGTGGTCTAGGAACAGCACTTGGTGTTGTTCGTAAATTACATGAAAATGGACAATTGGAACGCGTGTATGCTGATGAAACACGTCCATTATTACAAGGTGCTCGACTTACAGCCTTTGAACTTCACGAGGATGGTATTCCTATTACTCTTGAAACAGATAATATGGCAGCCTATGCGATGCAACATGGGTTAATTGATGCTGTTATCGTTGGTGCTGACCGCATCACTACAAAAGGGGATGTAGCCAATAAAATTGGTACCTATGGTGTGGCTGTACTAGCTAAATTCCACAATATTCCGTTCTATGTAGCCGCTCCTTATAGTACATTTGACTTTATTCTGGAAAATGGTGGAGATATTCCTATTGAGATGCGCAACGATGATGAAGTATCTGCTTTACACGGTGTTCAAACAGCCCCTAGTGGTATTGATGTACTTAATCCTGCATTTGATGTAACACCTCATGAACTTGTAACAGCGATTATCACCGAAGAGGGAGTATTGACTCCAAATTATGAAGAGTCAATCGATAAGCTACGCCAGATTGTAGAATCTAAATAGTCTATTATCTTAATGATTAGCTTATTAAGCATTCTATATATAAGAAATATATTATCTATATAATTAAGTATCTACAATGATATTAACAAAATTATATAGTATCAATAAATCTAAGTAGATTTACTATCAACTATTTATTTTATTGTATCTACTTGTATGAGTAAAAGGAGATATTATGCAATCTTTAATTAGAGACATAAATTTAGCAACAGAAGGCCGTAAAAAAATTGATTGGGTTTCTAACTTTATGCCTACCTTAAATACATTAGGCGATCGTTTTGAAGCTGAACAAACTTTTAAAGGCCAAACAATTGTTGTTAGTGTCCACTTGGAAGCAAAAACAGCATACCTCGCGACTGTATTAAAACGCGGTGGTGCAGATGTAATTGTAACGGGCTCCAATCCGTTGTCTACACAAGACGATGTAGCTGCAGGTCTTGTAGATATGGGTATTACTGTATATGCTTGGTATGATTGCACAGATGAAGAATATTTTGATTTCCTTCATAAAGCACTTGATCACAAACCACATATCATCATTGATGACGGTGGTGACCTAGTAAACTTGTTACATACTACACGCCAAGACGCTAAAGAACGTCTTATCGGTGGTAGCGAAGAAACTACGACAGGCGTACATCGTTTATATGCATTAGAGAATGCTAAACAATTAACATTCCCTATGATTGCAGTAAACGACTCTTACTGTAAATATCTTTTCGATAACCGCTACGGTACAGGCCAATCCGTTTGGGATGGCATCATGCGTACCACTAACTTGACTGTAACAGGTAAAAATGTTGTCGTTGCGGGTTATGGCTGGTGTGGTAAAGGCGTTGCTATGCGTGCTAAAGGACTTGGTGCCCATGTATATGTAACTGAAGTAGATCCAATTAAAGCAGTTGAGGCTGTATTTGATGGATTCAAAGTGTTACCTATGATTGAAGCTGCTAAAGTGGGCGATATCTTCTGTACTGTAACAGGTTGTAAAGATGTTATCGTAAAAGAACATTACGAAGTGATGAAAGATAAAGCAATCATGTGTAATGCAGGTCACTTCGACTGCGAAGTAAACGTAGCTGAATTAGCTGACCTTGCTGTAAGCCATGAGCGCGTTCGTCAAAATATCGAAGGCTATACTA
This sequence comes from Veillonella parvula DSM 2008, assembly GCF_000024945.1. Lineage (NCBI taxonomy): Bacteria > Bacillati > Bacillota > Negativicutes > Veillonellales > Veillonellaceae > Veillonella > Veillonella parvula. Next base: position 1,087,660 of record NC_013520.1, on the reverse strand, counting down.
TGGCTGATGGCCGTAAACTATATGTATTGGCTGAAGGTCGCTTAGTTAACCTTGCAGCTGGTGATGGTCACCCTGCAGAAATCATGGACTTGTCCTTTGCTATGCAAGCCCTTGCTGCAGAGCATATCTTAAAAAACGGCAAAGAAATGGAGTCAAAAGTATATGTATTGCCTCATGAATTAGATGTGGAAATCGCTAAACTTAAATTGAACTCCATGGGTTATGATTTAGACTCTTTAACACAAGAGCAAATCGACTACCTTACAAAAGTAAACTAATACGTATTGAAATATAATGGTTTTTGGAAAAGATTTTGTATCTAAACTATTACTAGCTTTCAAATTAAACTAATATAACCGAGCTATTATGGCTCGGTTATACCTATGAGGGAAGACTATGTCTGATTTATTGATTACTCATGTAGACGTCCTCACTGATGAGGGTGTTCTAAAAAATCATGCCATTGAAATCAAAAATGGTTATATTACAGCTATTTTAAACGATAGTGAAGCTACAAAAGTAAAAGATTCTGCTAAAGAAGTGTTAGAAGGTAAAGGCCAATTGGCTGCGCCAGGTCTTATAAATACACATACCCATATTGCGATGGGCCTCTTTAGAAACTATGCAGATGATCTTGAGCTTATGGAATGGCTTGAAACAGCTATTTGGCCCACAGAAGCAAAGTTAAACGACGATTATGTACGTCATGGAACACAACTTGGCATTGCTGAAATGTTACGTACTGGTACCACAACTTTTAGCGACATGTATTTCTTTATGAATACTACAGCTGAGGTGGTAAAAGAAACAGGTATTCGCTCTGTACTGTCCCGTGGCTTAGCGGGTGTATCCCCAACAGCAGATCAAGCATTAGTTGAAAATGCTGACTTATTCCGCACGTGGAATGGCTTTGATAATGACCGCATCAAAGTATTGCTTGGACCACATGCACCATATACTTGCCCTGATGATTATATGGAAAAGGTGATTGCCTTATCTCATGAATTAAATTGTGGTATTCATATGCACTTGTCCGAAACAAAAGGAGAAGTGGAGAATGTTATGAAAGCTACTGGTAAGACACCAATTGCGCACATGCATGATTTAGGTTTATTCTGGAATACTACCTTAGCCGCACACTGTGTTCATGTTACAGATGAAGATATGGCTATTATGGCTGAAAATAATGTAGCAGTAGCTCATAATCCACAATCGAACCTTAAATTAGCCAGTGGTATTGCGCCAGTGCCTGAAATGATTGCCAAAGGTATCACTGTTGGTCTTGGTACAGATGGCTCCGCTTCTAATAATAATGCTGATATGCTTGAAGAAGTACGTCTTGCAGCAACATTACATAAAGCACGTCTTTATGATCCAAAGTCTATTCCTGCTCAAGCAGCATGGAACATGGGCACTGTAGAAGGTGCAAAGGCGTTGGGATATACAGATCTTGGAGTACTAGCTAAAGGCTATCGTGCAGATATCGTGTTATATGACGTATCTGGTATGCACTGGATGCCTCGTTACAATGATTTAGCAGCTCTTGTATACTCTGCTAATAGCTCCGATGTAAACACTACAATCGTAGGCGGTAAAGTTCTTATGAAAGACAAAGAATTGCTTACTATTGATGAAGAAAAACTTCGCGCAGAAATCACTAAGGCTCAAGCGTATTTCAGTAACTAATATATTAGAAAAAAACTATATCTGTAATTGATTAACTTCTTGTTGTCTATTGTAGTACTATTTAGGTTTGTATTTATATAATATAAGTTTGTATACGAGGTACTGCTATGCTAAAAAGAATACTTCAATACCTTTCACTCTGTATCGTGCTAGTTAGTTTATTTATATTAGCTGGTTGTAGTAGTAATAGTGCGTCTTCTCAGTCTAAAGGACCTGAAGGGGAATGGATTGCTTACTCAGGCTATACCGTTCAAAATGTAGTGAGTGCTGTAGACACACCAATTTTTATCCTTAATGTAAAGGCTCGTAACGATAGTAAGACGATTTATACAGCAGATATGAAAGCCTATAACTATCAATATACAACACCTGAAAAGAGACCTGTTATTGAATCTACCCAAATGGTAGGGGATATAAAGGAAGCTCGTCTAAATTATATTACGGCCCTTACACTTGTAATGAGTGCTAATGATATAGTTGGTAATTCAGAGAGCTCAAATCCAAATACAATCAAGATGGATATTAGGGACATACCAAATACTGATCTTATTTATGATTCAAAAACAGATACTATTAAATTTTCGGATCAAACTTTTAAACGTGTGAGCGATACGAATAATTTACGAACATTGGCTGATGCGTATAAGAAGGATCTTCAAGTAGCCTCTAATAAATATTTAGAAGAGGTTGGTAATGCAGCCAACCCTAAAACAAAATTTATAACAACCTATAGCTTTGACGACTCTATCATCAAAGACAATAAGAAATAATAAATAAAAGAAAACCCACTCATTTTATGATATGTTCCTTTACTAAATAACTAATAAAGGGGTACATATTATATGGAGTGGGTTTATTTTATAATGTTTTACTATAAATACTATTTTATTACTTTCACCAAGAACATTGGTACAGGAATATAAAATTCATCTTCTTCGCTGTAAATACGAGGGCCTACTGTGGGATCAATTAATACAGAGCTAGCACCTAATTTAGTGAGCAGTTCTTTATCCCATTCTGGTCGTGTATAAGAAGAAATCTCGAGCATATGATAAATGGTGTGACATCGTTCTTTTAATTCCTTACTAACATGTTCGTGAGCATGATGAACGGATTGCGGTAAATCATGGTGATTACGAGCATGTTCCGCATCATAATTGAGAATTAAACCACCTGAGCGAATAACGCGTAACCATTCGGCATAGGCTTTATCTGGATGAGGTAAGTTCCACGTCACATTACGAGCTACAACGATATCAAAGGTATTAGTATCAAAGCTAAGATTTTCTGCATCCATTACGGAGAAAGTTGCATCACAATCTAGCGACTGTGCTAGTTGATTCGCTTCATCTATCATATTGGGCGTAATATCAATACCATGCACTGTATGACCTAGTTGAGATAGGATGATGCTGAAAAATCCAGCTCCACAACCAATATCTAATATACGTAAAGATCTATCAGAATCAAATATATGACTTGTTAATTCGTCTATCCATAATTTTAGTTTTGGACTTTCCAATTCTTTAGCGCGTAAAGCACCAAAATCTTTAGCCCGATCTGTCCAATAGGATGTAATAAAGTCTTTATCATCCTTCATAGGGTGATTGCGTTCAAAAATATCGTTCATATTTTACTTCTCCTCATATTCTATAGTATTTATAGTATCATAAAATAATAACGAACTATACAGCAAAAATCACATTAATTCCATAAATACTAACTATGAGGTATGATATAATACTTCTATGTTTTATTTTAAGGAAAGGGCAGGGCTATGATATTACAGACTGGACAACGTACAGATATTCCTGCTTTTTATGGCCAATGGCTAATCAATCGTGTCCGTGAAGGGTTTGTAGATGTTCGTAATCCATATAATCCGCTACAGGTGACTCGGTATCCTATTAATCAAGAGGTAATAGATGGCATTGCATTTTGTACTAAGAATCCTTTACCATTTATTCCACTACTAAATGAAATTGTTGACTACAGACAATACTGGTATATGACAATAACGCCTTATGGAACTGATATTGAGCCCTATGTACCACCTTTTGCTTCTGTTATAGAGGGATTTAAACACATATCCAAACTGCTTACGCCACAATCTATGGTATGGCGCTATGATCCTATCATTTTAACCAATGAGTATACAATAGATTTTCATTTTGAAAGCTTTTATATAATGGCCAAGTCCCTTAAAAATTATACAGATACTGTTGTTGTAAGCTTTTTAGATATATTTGATAGGGTGGCTCAGAATTTTCCAGAAGGATATAGACCAAGTTTAGATGTTCAAACTAAGATCATTAAAGAATTTGTTTCCATAGCTCATTCCAATCATATGAGTCTTAAAACCTGTGGAGAAGGGGGTATCTTTAAAGAACTTGGTGCTGATACAGCGGGGTGTCTTACCTTAGATTGTTATGAAAGAGCCTGGAATATAAAATTAAAAGCACCAAAACGAACTCCAGCACGATCAGAATGTAATTGTTATTTACATGGTGATATTGGTGCCTACGATAGCTGTAGCCACTTTTGTCGTTATTGTTATGCTAATACTAATCAAGCGGTGGTTCGATATAATCGTTTACATCATGATCCAAATTCTAGCTTACTTATTGGAAGACTTTCAAAAAGAGAAATTATCAAAGAAAGTACGGAGAAGAGCTGGATTGTAGAGGAAACTATAACACAAGATAGCTTATTTTAAGCAAAATTACTAGAAATTACTAAATTAAATGAATTGACTTACCGTGTAAAATAGATACCAAAGGGGTTGTCAAGAAGGAATCTCAGGAATATAAGAGAGTGTAAATGTATTTTTGTTTAGTTTAAAAGGAGGTGCATTTATGATAACGTATAAGAAAGATAGTAAAGATAATTTACAATCATCTGACTCATCTATGCCCGTGTTAGCAATGTGTTACGACTTTGATAAGACATTAACCCCTGACGATATGCAGGCACAAGGTTTCATTCAATCGGTAGGCTATAACGAAGAGCAAATCAAACAATTTTGGCATGAATCAAATCAATTGGCTAAAAAACATGATATGGATAATAACTTAGCCTATATGTACAAAATGATTCAAGAAGCAGTAGGCCATTTCTATGTAACAAAAGATAAGCTCATGGAATACGGCAATCAAGTAGAATTATACGAAGGGGTACGGACTTGGTTTGAACGCATTCGTCAATATGGCTTAGAACAAGGCGTTAAGATTGAACATTATATTATTTCGTCTGGCTTAAAAGAAATGATCGAAGGCACTGAAATGGCAAAAGAGGGGGCTTTCACCAAAATCTATGCCAGTGCATTTATGTTCGACGATAAAGGTGTCGCTGTTTGGCCTGCACAAGCCATTAACTATACGAATAAGACACAATTTTTGTTCCGCATTCAAAAAGGAATTCTCGATATTAATGATACTGGTGTTAATGATTACATTAAGCCTGAAAATCAACGAGTCCCATTCCGTAACATGATTTATATTGGGGATAGCGATACAGATATTCCTTGTATGAGTCTTGTGAACGCTAATGGGGGCCATTCTATAGGTGTATATGATCCATTTAAGAAGGATAAAGAAAAGGTATATAAGATGATGCGTCATCATCGTATCCGTTATTATGCACCTGCAGACTATTCTAATGGTTCAAAACTAGATACATTAGTAAAGCAAATTATTCGTAAAACTGCAGCCTACGAAGTATTAGAAGGCGAATATATTCATTGTAAATACGAAGCCGAGGAGTAATATGGAACAATCTAAATTAACTAGCGAATGGATTCAAACCTTTAACCGATTAGGTTCTGAAGGTAAATTAAAACCTACCGTACCATATCATGATTTATTTAACCGAAAAGAGTTAAAAGGGTTTCCGTTACATACATTACCTATGTGGACGGTAAATTTTCCAACAGGATATATTACGTGTTGTGATCCTCTAGTAACATTGCCAAGCAAACCAGATACATATCTTAGACAGGTAACACCAGGTACGTATCTGTTAGAGACTAAGATAATCGAAATGGAACCAAATGAATATCGTTATGTAGCTAGTCGAGTTGTTTTTAGTAGCAATGAACCTGTATACTATGAATTAGCATTAAAAGGAACTGAAGACTTAACCGATTTAGATGATGGAGATACCTATATTGGGTTTCCTGTAGATTCAGGTTTAGCTACAATTGTAGATGCACAAACAATTGAAACATATAATAAGTTTTATGAACAATGGCATATAAACTATCCTGAAAAAAATATCTACGATGATTACTATAGTGATTTATTCCAATTAAATGCTATGGCATATCCACAATACCAACGTTCTAAAGGAGATTGGATTAACTTTACAATTCCTGATACGGAATTGACAGTACCGATGATTCAATCTGGGTTTGGCGATGGTTTATATCCAGTATACTGGGCATTTGATAAAGATGGCCAAATTTGCCAAATTATTATGGAATACATAGATTGCAGCGAAGCATATGAGTAATATATTAGCGCTGTAGTGAAGAAATTAACTAGATATAACTGAATATATAAAAATAAGGCGCTTAGTATAACTAAGCGCCTTTTAATATGATCGTATTATATTTTAAGATTTAAATACCAAAAGTCCAGTTTACTAATACGCGAATGATACTTAAACTAAGAATAATTTCAGCAAGAAATCTTAAAGAACTCTCCATGCCATTACCTAAATGTTTTAAACCGCCAATTTTGGCTTTACTTACAATATCACACCAGCACATATAATTCCTCCATAATAGTATGAGTAAATTAGATAATTTATATTACTATTTTACAATCTAATTCTAAAGATTTCAATATACAGTATTGGTTTAATAGTAAGTTTTTATTAGACAGTTATAATATGTAAGCGTATATAAAGGAATCGTTTAATTAAAAGAGTTAAATATGGTATTATAAAATTAATTATTATTGTGTTGTATAATATTATGGAGAGATATATGAGAAAATTTATATTAGGATTAGCTATAGCATTGGCTGCATGTAATATAACATCTGCAAAAGAATATATTACATTAGAATCCCCAACTGGTAATACTATCGTCGATGAAAAAGGGACTTGGATACTTGGTCCTTATGATAATTTACATGTAGAATATATAGACGAATATAATAATAAATACGTATATGGATCATTTTATGAAAATGGACAAAAGCGGTATGTAAACTTAGTTGAATTAGCCTATTTACCAGCAGGCTATGAATATCAATTTGATTATGATTTGGCTAAGGCATTGACTAATGGAGGGTTTAAACTAGTTAATTCCAATGGTACCTATGCTATTAATGATGTAGTAAATCAATATAGTACGATAAATGAAAATTTAATATTGGGAAAGAAAGGTGACTATTGGTATCTATATAATAAAACTAATGGTGTTCAAATTATGGGAAATCCTATAAAGGATGGTTGGGATAATATTGAATTTTACTGGTCAAAAAATGACAAGAAAAATTTATTTGAAATATATACTGCGGATGATTATATTAAATTTGTTACTGAAGAGGGCATTTTACTGACTGAAAATGAAGCACTAAATCTTATTCATACACATGACTATGAAAAGTCAACAACAGGGGCTGGACAAGGGACGAATGGATATTCAGATGAAAGTCTATATAGTAGAAAACCATCAGATACTTATCAATTATTTACTCAAATAGATAAAAAAGGAAATACTTTGTATGGATTGAGAACGAGTGAGAATGAAATAGTAATTCCTGCGAAATATAAATCTATACAACATCTAGGTAAAGAATTTTCTTATTTTATTGTATCTAATGAAAAAAATAAGTATGGTATTATTGATTCCTTAAATCAAACTGTAGTTGCAATGAACTATGATTCTTATGAAAGATTAAGTGATCGTAGTTTTGTATTAAAGGATTCGATTGGAAGCCATATATTTAATGCTGAGACGGGTGTTTTATTTGATGTGGTGTATGATAGTATAGATACATCTAAGCCTAATTATGTATTAAATAAAGTTACGACAGCAACTTATGATAAGACAAAATATGTGATTGCCACAAATTCAGTTTATAAACTATTCGAATTACCACATTTTGATGACGATATAACCTCATTTTATAAAGACTTATTTGTTTATAAGTCTGATAGTAAATATGGTCTAATGGATTATAAAGGCCATATAGTCGTTGAACCTAAATTTGATAAGATCACCATAGATGAACCATTATTAGCTGCATATATTAAAAAAATAGAATCCGTTGATAAATAATGAGTATGTATCTGGTTATTTTTAGAAGTAACTTACATAAACTAGCTTATAGGAATATAGGCTAGTTTTCTTTTGTCATTAAATTACTTCCGATAACGATATATTATCGGAAGTAATTTAATGTCAAAAATTGGGCCTAAATGGCCCAATCCCTTGTGTTATATAGTTTTTTGCTTATTTACGTTTAAATGTGTATGGTTCGTATTCTACATCATTATGGCGGTTAGTCCACCAGTTCCAGCCAATTCTTGCTAATTTCCAGGCAATAAATCCTACGATGATCCCTAATACTAGACCTGTTAATACATCTGTTGGATAATGCGCAAATAAGTAAACTCTAGAGAATGCTACTACTATTGAACCTAACAATGCTAAAATCCCTAAATATCGCTTCTGAGGCGCTATTTGAGTTAAGCCTAGGTAAATCGTCATAGATGATGCAAATGAACCAAAACTGTGGCCTGATGGGAATGAATAGCTTGTAGCTTTTGGTAGTGCAGATTCCAACGGCACCGTTACATTTGGAAAATCAACAAATGGTCTTAATCTCGCTACATTTGGTTTTAAACCTTGGTCGCCAATTATAAATACAAATCCTAAGGCAATAATAATTGCCACGCCTAAAACGCGGTATTTTTTTTGTAGCATTAATAATAATGCTATAATAATCCATAATGCGCCATTACTTGTAATTTTTGAAATAAATGCCATAATTGGTGTTAAAAAACTATATACAAAATGTTCATGTACATAGAAAATTAAAGAGTGATCAAATTGTAAAATTGTGTCCATAAGTTCCTCTTCCAGTCAACTTTTTTCTAAATGATAATTATTGAGAATGTCTTATTATGCTTTTTATTTTAATAATTAATCTATACTAATTTATTTACGTATATAATGATTTCTCATTTACAGCCCAAATAATAGCCTAAACTATTTATATACAATGGTCAATAGTTTAGGCTATATTTCATAAAAGCTATAGTTATGATTTCTTTTTATCTGTTTTCTTAGGTGGCACTTCAGGTGTTGCAGGCATTGTAATAATCGTATCTACAGGGTCATATACAGACTCAAAGGAATCAGTTTGAGTAACCCAGTTACCATATGTAATGGTTCTATACGTATTCATTTTTAAGCCTACATGGCCCTCTTGTACCTCTTTTTCTTTTAAAGATGGATCTACCTTAGTTATTGTTTTATTTGGAATCTCACCATAATCGCCTACAGAGATAGATACATTTTTTGGTTTATCTTCAGCTGTACCTATAATGTAAATAGTTAACGTACCATTATTCATAACACTTAAGATATAAATAGAATGTTGGTACGGATTTCTAAACTTAAAGTCTAAATAGCCCCAAGCTACCGTAGCATCTCTACCAGCTTGAATATATCCAACTGGTTCAAAATGAGGTGTACGTTCAACAATATTCATACCAGATAATAAAGCTGTATTAAAAATAGTAGAACTCACTTGGCAAATACCGCCACCAATGCCTGGAACTAATTTGCCATCAATCATAACAGGCGCATCATCATAGCCAGCTTCTGCAGTACGTTCGCCTACTACATCGTTAAAGGAGAATTGTGCACCGGGCTTAATAAGTGTACCATTTATCTTATCAGAAGCTAATTGGATATTATGTGTTCTGCTTTCATTACTTGGATTATACTCCGTTGTGAAAGATGCTAATACAGTATTTAAAGGTTTTAGATCAGTATTAGTAACTTTTACTGTATTCTGCGTAGTAAATACCATAGAAAGTGAATTTATACTATCGCCAGATTGTAAATCATCTTTCAGCTTTTTGAGGGTGGCATCGATATCAATACGTTTGCCTTCTTTTGACGGATGTATTACTACTTGTCCATTTTCAACAGTAAGATAGGCATCATGACCAGGTGTATCTATTGTTTTTGCTAACTCAGTGAGATATGTTTTACCCTTTACTTCGTCTAACTTATATTGTGGTTTAAAATGATGACCATAAAATAAACCATTAAATCTATGTGACAATACTGTCCACATATCATCCTCATAGCCGTATGTGGAAATAGCTTTTACCATAGCCTCTGTATCGAATTGAATACCTAAATCATGATATGTGACTTGTTGTTTTTTATTATTTCCCATATCGATAGATATAGTCTGAGGTATCTTATCATTCACCTCTTGTAAACGTGCTTGTAATTCGTTCTTTGGTGTATTTGATAGATCTGTATCATTATAATATACACCATAAGAAATATTTTCTGTTGGAATGTATGAGCAACCACTTGTACCCAAAAGAACAAGTACTGTTCCTACTAATATGTATTTCTTCGTCATGTATTCGTAAACGCTCCCGAATAAGTTATTATATTCTCTAATTATAGCATATAAAGATCTAATCTATGGTACAATTATATTGATATTTTATGGGTAAGGGTGAATTATGTCAGAGTCTAAGAAACAACAAAAGCATTTTTATTTGCGCAATAATGATGCGCTTATGAATAGTACAAAGTTGTCTATGAAAGCAAAACAAAGCATATTGTTATCTAAGGCTGAGAATACTGTTGATGCTTACGAATCGGATTGGGACGATTTCGTAGATTGGTGTACTTATCAAAAGGTATCTTATTTTCCAGCTACACCAGAAACAATAGTAAATTATATTAACGATCTAGCAGATTATGCAAAGGCAAATACAATTTCACGTCGTATTAGTGCAATATCTGAAAATTTTAATGCTTCTGGCCAAAGAGATAATCCATGTATGGCTCCTATCGTTAAACAGGCCTTACGTGGTATTAGACGATTAAAAGGTACATTCCAACAAGGAAAAACCCCAGTTTTGTTAGAAGATATTGAAGATATTATAGACTGTATGACTAAGCTAGATGTGCCGGAACTTCAATTATTGCGCGATAAAGCTATTCTTTTGATTGGCTTTATGGGTGCTTTCCGGCGCAGTGAGATTGCAGCTATTACAGTAGAAAATCTTCAATTTTCACCACAAGGTGTTGAAATCTTTGTAGCATCCTCTAAGGCCGATCAAGAAGGTCAAGGTGCAGTGGTAGCTATCCCACATTTATCTGGTTCTCCGTTAGATGCAGTACGAGCCTTACAACAATGGTTACGTGCTTCTGGTATTACTGAGGGACCTGTATTTAGAGGGTTTACAAAAAATATGTCTTTACGTAAAACAGCTATATCCGATAAGATGATTGCAGAAATCGTAAAGAAATATATTTCTCTTATTGGTCTAGATCCGACCATGTATGGCGCTCATAGTTTACGTCATGGCTTCGCAACGACTGCAGCAGCTTATGGTGTTGAGGAACGTAATATTATGCGACAAACTCGCCATCATAGTGTTAATATGGTTCGTCGTTATATTAATGAAGCAAATAAGTTTGTAGATAATCCTATCTCTACAATTTTTGAAAAGCGATTTAGATAACAATCATAAATCAGTTGATTTAGACAATAACTATAAATCGTTTAATAACATACATTAGATAACAAAAAGCAGCTATCTCTGTTAGAGTAGCTACTTTTTTGCGTGGGATTAACCCATATATATTTAGTTTTGAGCCACATAGTCCAAAGCTCTAACTGGACTATCAATTTTTTTAGCTGGCACTTTTAATACTGTACCAGGTACAAGCGCTCCGGAATCGCTAATATTGTTAAGTTCCTTCATGGCATATACCATTTCACGAACATCCATATCTTTATGAGCTGTACGTGCTGCAATGTCCCACATTGTATCGCCTACTTGAACCTTTACCTCACGTACATTATATGTATTTACCTCTGTTGCAGGATTTGACATATTATAACCAAATAATACTGTTAAGCACATTCCTACCATCATCAATATATTTTTCATCTCATACCTCACATTTACATCGAACATAATATCTGAGAACATTTGTTTGTTTACATGCTTATAATAGCACACGAACGAATGTTCGGTCAAGTGTTTTAGAACAAATGTTTGCAAAAACTTTTAAAATTGCCTATAATAGGTATATAAGTTAAGTAAATATCTTATATTTTTATTATATAGTACATTATGTGGTAATTTTTACGCATATATTGACATTAATCTGACATTAGATTGACTTTGGAGGTTTATCGTGAGACGCCCTGCTACAGATATTAATACAAAACAGCGCCGTATATTAGACTTTATAAAAGATTCATTACATAATGAATATCGTTGTCCTACAGTTCGTGAAATCTGTACACATGTAGGGCTAAGTTCCACTTCTACTGTTCAATCTCATTTGAATGCGCTAGAAAAATTTGGCTATATTAAACGTGATCCAAATAAAAATCGTGCTATTACCGTTTTAGAAGATACTAAACCTTCTATCTCAGTAACTGGTAATGAAACGTCTAGCTCTGATAACTTTGAGTTTTTAGGCGCAGGTCTTAAACAAGTACCTCTTATCGGTACTGTACAAGCAGGTATGCCTATTACTGCTGTGGAAAACTTAGAGTCCACGCTTACATTGCCAGTTCAATTGACTGGTGATTCCGATTGTTTCTTACTTCGTGTTCAAGGCGAATCTATGATGAATATCGGTATGTATGAAGGTGATATGCTCATCGTACGCCATCAAAATACAGCTAATAATGGCGACGTAGTTGTAGCACGTATCGATGATGAAGCTACAGTAAAACGTTTTTACAAAGAAAATGGTCACATTCGTTTGCAGCCTGAAAATGATGATTTTGATCCAATTATTGTAGATGATTGTCATATTGAGGGCCTCGTAATCGGTCTAGTACGAGATAGAATATAAACAAAAGAACGGCAACATATTGTTGCCGTTTTTTTGTTACATGTATAAAGTTTATTTTTAATGTAAACTATTTTCTCTCCGTAGAGTAGCAAAAATAGCACCTGATATATTATGCCATACACTAAAAATCGCCCCTACTAACGTTGCTAATGGATTTAATGCAAAATTTGTTGCTGCCAATGTTACGGCTAAACCACTATTCTGCATTCCTACCTCTATTGCTAGCGCTGTAGTTTTATCATATCTTAATTTAAGCAGTGCTCCTACACCTAAGCCTAGTAGTAGACCTAGTATATTATGTATACCAACAACAATAAGTGTTTCAAGTCCAGAAACCAATAGTTTATCCTTGTTGATAGCAATAATGGCTGCTATTAATAGTATAATAGCTATCATTGAGAAGATAGGACTAATACTAGTTAAAGTATTAATATGTGATTTACATACATATTGGATTACTGCACCCAATAAGATTGGCACAATAATAACTTTTACCATAGTAATCATCATAGGTAGTACTTGAACATCTACCCATGCGCCACCGATGTATAGGATTAATAATGGTGTAACTATGGGAGCTATTAATGTTGAAGTAATTGTCATTCCTACAGATAAAGGGACATCACCATTGGCAATATAGGTTATAACATTACTGGCTGTTCCACCAGGACAACAACCTACTAATATAACACCAATAACAATATCCGGTGATAAGGTAAATATATGGCAAATTCCCCAAGCTAATAGAGGCATTATTGTATATTGTGCAAGTACACCAATACAAATATCTTTTGGATGTCTAAGGATACTACATAAGCTTTCAAACTTAATAGTAAGCCCCATGCCAAACATGGCTATACCAAGTAAGAATGGTGTATAAGCGATTGCCCAAGTAAAGTATTCTGGTACTATATAGGCAATACATGAAAAGCCTAGGATTATAAAAATTAAGTATTTGGAAAGGACGTTGTTGAGTGTAAGTAAATGATTCATAACTTCTCTCCTTATTTTGGATCGTATGAGAAGTTATCGATAAGTCGTGTAGAACCAATATATATAGCCATAGCCACTAATACTGGGGCAGTAACCTCTTGTACAGGTTGCATAGTCTTAGCATCAACAACTGAAATATAATCTATTTTAGCAAGTGGTTCGGTTTGTATTATTTCTGTCATAGTATCAATAATATATTTAGCAGGACAACCATATTGTATAGTTTGTTTTCCTAATTGAATAGCTTTATACAATATGGTAGCGGCTTTCCGTTCTTTACTAGATAAATATGTATTACGAGAAGATTTTGCTAAACCATCTTCTTCACGAACAATGGGAACGCCAATAATATTGACAGGAAAATTTAAATCAAAGACCATTTTACGTATAATAGCTAATTGCTGTGCGTCTTTTTCACCAAAATACGCATTTGTTGGTTGAATAATATTAAAGAATTTTGCCACCACAGTGCAAACGCCTTTAAAGTGAATTGGTCTGCGAATACCACACAATGTATCAGATAAATCCGCAATGTTTACAAATGCCTTTTTATCTTGGTACATTTCCTCCGGATTTGGAGCAAAAATAAGATCGACACCATGTGATTCACATAACTTTTTATCGCTATTAATATCACGAGGGTAAGTACTTAAGTCTTCATTTTCTCCAAATTGAATAGGATTTACAAATATAGAGACAATGACCTTATCGTTATTTTTTCTAGCTTGATCTATTAATGCAGCATGTCCTTCATGTAAGAATCCCATGGTTGGTACAAAACCAATTGTGTAACCTTCTTTTCTCCAGCTATTTACTGTATTCCGTACATTTTCGATAGTTGTTATAAATTCCATTATATTCCTCCGTTATATTGTAAATACGAAGATAGTCTCCTATACAGTCTACTGTAATTCGATCAATGACAATTATTTTTGATCAACTAATAAACCATGTTTCTCATAGTTTTTTATATGACTTATCTTGTTATTGTTATCTACAAATACAACGAGAGGATTATGGCTCTCAACTTCGCTTTCATCAAGCTGTGCATAACACATGATAATTATCTTATCATGTACTTGCACATGTCGTGCAGCAGCACCATTTAAACATATAACACCACTACCTGCTTCTCCGGCAATAGTATATGTACTAAAACGTGCTCCATTATTGATATTTACAATTTGAACTTGTTCATATTCTCGTATTCCGGATGCATTCAATAAATCTGTATCAATTGTAATGCTCCCTACATAATCAAGCTCTGCTTGTGTCACAGTAGCTCTGTGAATTTTACCTTTTAACATTGTTAGTATCATGCTAAACTCCTTGTGTTTTAAATGTACCCGCCATATTGGTCGGTTCGAACTTTCACAATTTGTCTGTTTATCATGAATTAACAGTAGACTAGAGTATAGTTAAAAATACTATCTCCAGAGAAATTATACCATAATTATAAATTTTTACATTAAAATACAATTAATATAATACAAATAATGTCACTCTAATCAAAAATAACAGTAAGATTGTATTATAAAATAAAAACCAGTAGCTACAATGTAGTTACTGGTTTTTATTTTATACTGATATTTTATTTTAGATATTCTGCTAATGCTTTATCAATATATGCTGCTTCATCAGCCGTCGGTTCACACATTGGTAAATTAAATTTTCCCACAGGTAAGCCAATTTTACGGGCTGCATATTTGACAGGAATCGGATTTGTGGTGATGAACATTGCTTTTATGATTTCTGATAAGGCTTGATGAATACGAATCGCTTCGTGGTTATGACCAGATTCATAAGCTTGAATCATAGCATTCATATCTTTGCCTGCTACATGAGATACTACGGATACTACCCCACATCCTCCAATAGAAAGCATCGGTAATGTAAGACCATCATCCCCACTATATACCATGAAATCATCTCCAGGCATTAAGCGCTTAATTTCAGAAGCAATCATCAAATTACCACTTGCCTCTTTAATAGCACAAATATGTGGATATTCGTTATGTAGTTGAACTAAGGTAGTTGGGAAAATACCTGTCCCCACACGACTTGGAACATTATACACCATGATTGGCAATGTAGTAGCTTCTGCAATAGTTTTAAAATGCAAATATTGACCTTGCTGGTTAGGTTTATTGTAATAAGGTACTACAACTAGCAAACCATCGATACCATCGATTTTAGAGACTTCCTTTACAAAGTCTGCAGAAGCTTTTGTATCGTTACTGCCTACATTGGCAATAATCGAACCTTTATGTCCACATTCTTTTGCAATCGCATTAAATAGAGCTAATTTTTCGTCTCTAGACATAGTTGGGTTTTCACCCGTTGTACCACAAACTACAAGACCATCAGAGCCATTATCTAACAGATAATTGGCGATATCTATACAATTTTCAATATTTACAGATCCATCACTATTAAAGGATGTCACCATAGCTGTTAACACTCGACCAAAGGTTTTCATATATATCCTCCCCTTGATAGATTAAAATGCTTGTTTTTCCACCAAGTACTCAGCAATTTGCAACGCATTAAGAGCTGCACCTTTACGAATTTGGTCCCCTACAATCCAGAAGTTCATACCGTTGTCATTGTATAAGTCTTTACGAATACGACCTATTTCACAGTCGTTTTGATTAGATGTATACAATGGCATAGGGTAAATTTGTTCAGCAGGATTATCTTTAACTTGTAAACCAGGGAATTTTTCACATGCCGCCTTGAAAGCCTCTACAGATACAGGTTCTGCTGTTTCTACCAAGACAGATTCAGAATGAGAGCGATATACAGGAACACGAACTGTAGTTGGAACTACTTGAATAGTTTCGTCATGAAGAATTTTTTGCGTTTCGTAAACCATCTTCATTTCTTCTTTAGTATAATCATTTTCTAAGAACACATCAATTTGTGGCAATAAGTTGAATGCTACAGGATAGTGTTTAGGAGCAGAGCCAGTTGGCAACAGATTTGCTGTCATTTCTTCGCCTGCAGTATATTGTTTTACTTGATTTTCAAGTTCTTCAATACCTTCTTTACCTGCCCCAGATACAGCTTGGTATGTGCTTACAATTACACGTCTAATAGGAGAAATATCATGAAGCGGTTTTAAACCTAAGCTCATAATGATTGTAGAGCAATTAGGATTTGCGATGATACCTTTATGTTTCAAAATATCTTCTGGGTTAACTTCTGGTACTACGAGCGGAACTTCAGGATCCATACGGAATGCACTAGAGTTATCGATTACAATAGCACCGCGTTTAGCGGCTTCAGGCGCTAATGTTTTAGATATAGAGCCACCTGCAAATAATGCAATATCAATATTATCAAAAGATTCAGGTTTTGCTTCTTCTACAATATATGTTTTACCATTCACAGTAAGTTCTGTACCTGCAGAACGAGCGGAAGCTAATAGTTTTAAGTTTTCATAAGGAAAGTTACGTTCTTCAATAAGTGTAATAAATTCAGCACCTACTGCACCAGTAGCACCTAGAATAGCAACATTAGGTTTTTTCATTGATACATCTCCTTGCACAAATATTATAAATAATGTTCTAAACCGTATGTTAAGCCAGTTTTAGAACTAATTTTTTTACATGCTAATACTACGCCTGGCATAAAAGATAAACGGCTTAAGCTATCATGACGTATGGTTAATGTTTCATTATAACCACCAAATAATACTTCTTGATGAGCCACATAACCTGGAAGGCGTACACTATGAATTGTTACATCGTCAACCTTAGCACCACGAGCACCTGGTAAGCTTTCACGAGTCAAATCCTCATCAGCAGTTACCTTAGCAGCTTGTTTAGCATCGTTAATCAATTTAGCTGTTAAAATAGCTGTGCCAGAAGGCGCATCGTATTTGTGATTATGATGTAATTCTATAATTTCTACATTAGGGAAATATGGAGCGAGCTCTGCAGACACTTTCATCATCATTACCGCCCCAAGAGAAAAGTTTGGCGCCACTAAACAATTTGCTTGATTGGAACGACCTATTGTATCAAGTTCATCGCGTTGTTCTGCGGTCAATCCTGTAGTACCGATGACAACATGGATCCCAGCAGATAACATTTTTTTCGCGTTTTCATAAATAACAGCAGGATTAGTAAAATCTACAATAACATCAGGTTTATTTGTATCTAACACCTCATCGATGGAGGCATTCATCTTGATACCTAATTGTTTGATTCCTGCTACAGAGCCTACATCTTCCCCTGCCTTAGTTGGATCAATACCACCAACTAATGTTAATTCAGGATCATTATGTACTGCTTTAACTACTTCACGACCCATTTTGCCGCCAGCGCCATTTACCATTACTCGAATCATATATACCTCCAAAAAAGCCAGTGGATGCATCCACTGGCCTTATAGATTATATAGCTATATATACTCTTACGAAAAGCTCAATGATAGCACTCCACCAATACAAGATTGATGACAGTTGTCTATCTATTAAATAGACAACCAGAACGATGAGTCGCAATCATCGAACTTCGGCAAGCATCCCTTTTATCATGGATCAATGCATGCCTACTCCTCATGATTACTCTTAATACTCGCACCTCTATCAATATATTCATTTAACACTATTAGTATAAGTAATTATGCGATTTTAGTCAATTAAAATGGTCAATAAGTTCTTTCGCCGCCGCAAGTGCTGTAGCAGACATTCCCTTACCAGACATCATAGACGCGATTTGTGTTACTCGTTCTTCCTCATTTAAGACTACTAATGTAGAGATTGTACGATCATCTTCCTCGATTTTAGATAGATGATAGTGTTGTTTCGCAATACTTGCAGTTTGAGGCAGATGGGTAATACAAAATACTTGATTTGTTCTAGATAAATTAAGTATTTTTTCTGCCACCTTAAGTGCTATATCACCGCTGATACCAACGTCAATTTCATCAAATACCATCGTTTTAAAAGCGTCACTGCGGAATACTGATTTAAAGGCTAATGCAATGCGAGCTAACTCACCGCCAGATGCTACTTTATGTAAAGGTAATAACTGTTCCCCTTTATTTGCGGAGAATAACATTTCAATAGACTTTGCACCTAATGAGGATAATTCAGTTCCCTCTTCAATATGAAATTGAATATCCCCTTTGGGCATTCCTAGATCCATTAATTCTTGATGTAAGGCCGTAGCAATCTCTTTTGCATTTTTTTGACGTACCTCGTGTAAAACTGTTAACGCTTCTTCTGCTGCCCTTTTTGCTTCTTCAAGACGTGTTTCTAATTCATCTTGAGCAAATACAAGGCTTTCTAGTTCTTCTAAACGAGATTGCGCCTTTTCTTCGTATGCTAGAATATCTTCTACGGTTTCACCATATTTTTTCTTTAAGCTATAAATTGTGGTATCTCTGTCTTGGCAATACTTATAACGTTCTTCATCGTAGCTGATAGTATCCCTGTAACGATCTAAAGACTGTGCAGCTTCTTCTAGTTGGAAATAAGCAGAGTCCACCATTTCTGAGACTTCTTTTAACTCACTGTCATATTTTATTAGATCATTAACCTCTACCTTAATCGAGTTAATCATATCAAGTAATGGTTGACGTCCATTATAAAAAGCATCATAACAAGAACCTAATACCTTATCGATATGTTCAAAACTGTCTAGACGCTTAAGTTCTTCAGCAATAGTTACATCTTCACCAACACTCAGACCAGCATCTTCAATTTCGTCGATTTGGTATCTAAGCATATCAAGCTCCCGGGCTCGCTCAGACATATTTTCTTGTAAATGATCTACATCTTGTTTTGCTTTCTTATAAATTTTATACGCATCAGTATAAGCTTTATAGGCTTCTTTTCCTTCTTTATTAAAAGTATCTAAATATTCATGATGTGTATCAGTGTCTAGTAAACGTTGGTTGCTATATTGTCCGTGAATATCTGCTAAGTATTGACCAATCTCCTTTAAAGCTTTTAAAGGTATTGGTTGATCATTAGCCAATATACTAGATTTGCCATTACGATTAAAAGATCTAGATAGAATTAACTGGCCTTCTTCTATCATGATATTTTTAGACTCTAATAGGTCTTGAATACTTTGGTGATTAGCAATATCAAATATTCCATCAATAACAAAACTATCTTTACCGTGACGAATAAACTCGCTACTTGCGCGTTCTCCTAATAGGATACTAAAGGCATCCATAAGAATGGATTTCCCTGCCCCAGTTTCGCCGGTAAAGATAGTAATGCCATCATTAAATGAAATATTCATTTGCTCAATCAACGCAAAGTTGCGAATGCTCATTTGCGTTAACATATTATTAGTCCTTCATTAAATCTTGAATTTTCGCTAAAATTGCTGGAACTTCAGCTTCGGATTTTGCAATTAACAAAATAGTATCGTCCCCTGCTAATGTACCAATAATTTCAGTCCATTTTGCATGGTCGATAGAAAATGCTACAGATTGAGCAGAACCAGGGATTGTATGTAATACAACTTGGTTTAAACTGTGATCAACCTTAATCAAAGAATCTTGGAATAGTCGGTTAATACGGCTACGAGATAAAACTACATTTTCCTCTGGAGATAATGCATAACGATAATGTCCATCGCCTGTAGGAATTTTGATTAACATTAATTCCTTAATATCACGAGAAACTGTAGCTTGTGTAACTTCAATACCTTCTTCTAGTAAAGCCGCAGCTAATTCCTCTTGTGTTTCAATCGCCTTGGACTGCACGATCTCTTTAATTTTGTTATAGCGATAGCGTTTCATTTTGAACTCCCTTTTTTAAACCTTGCACATAAAAGAGAATAGTATCTTTCTGATAATATTATACCATATATTCATAATTAATATATGGTATAAATCGCATATATTATACGTCTTATGCATATTATATTAATATTTAAAATATTGTTAATATTCTATATATTGATAACGTACAAATTCATAGCTCATAAGGTTCATCTATTTATAGGGAATTAATAATTTAAAAATAGAAAAATATACATGTATAATTAAAATCCCCTATAAAGGGGAGTTTACTAACTGAGTATGAGTTTTATTCATAATGAATAAAGATATATTTCGTTTTATCGTTTTTGCAATATAAATAACTCAGGTGGATTATGTATTTGGTTCATCGGATGCCAATGGCATACATTATATATTTTCTGGTCTAAATCTGTTAAATACGATTTAAGAGACTGCATTTCTTCAAATCCCTCTGTTGTTCCAGGGTAAGCAACTATTGTAATAACTCCAGACTTGGAAAGTTTTTGTAAACCTTCATTTATGGCATCAATGGTTTGGTGCGGTTTTGTTACAACTTGGTGATCTCCTCCAGGTAAATATCCGAGGTTAAAAATCATTAAATCAATAACTTCATCTTTTAATTGATGAGCTACCGCCAAATCATGAGAGTCATGAATAAACGTTAAACTTACTTCTGGCGCAATATCATTTGATTGTAAAAGCTCCTTGCTAGTTTTAATAGCTTTCATTTGAATATCAATTCCATATAGATGGCATGCTTTTTGTGCCCGTTTAGAAAGGTATAAAAGATCATGGCCATTACCACATGTAGCATCTACTACCACTTTGGCATTTTCCATGCATCGATCCCAGATTAAATGTTGGAATTGAACAGCATTGTTAATGTTAATCACAAAACCACCCCACTTGAGATTTGGTTATAACAATTCATCTCGACGAGATGCTAACTTTTTAAATAGAGTACCAAAGAAACATTGATCCTTGAATCGTACAAATAAACAATATACAGGGTTAGAACTTATATGTAAGGTTTCTTTATTTGTAAAAGTATAGTCAAATGTACCATCAATACAAATATGTAATTGTGGTTCTCTTTCCGGCATTGTAATTTGAATCGTATCATGTTCCTCTAAAACAAGGCTTACACCTTGAATTAAATGTGGTGCTACTGGGGTGACAATAATTGATCGATTATCTGGTTTCATGATTGGACCACCAGCCGATAGATTATAGCCGGTAGAACCTGTAGCAGAGGAAATAATTAAACCATCCGATGGATACATTTGCGTGTGTTGATTATTTATGGACATATTAACTCGAGCCATTTTAGCAGGCTCAGCACGAGTGATAACAATTTCGTTAATAATAGGAACTAGTTCTTCCTCTTTACCCTCATGACGTTCTATATAAGCATATAAATGTCCACGCTTTTCAATATTATAATCACCATTAGCAATACGTTTAATATGACTTTGCATTTGATGAATTTCAATTTGATTTAAAAAACCTAGTTCGCCAAGATTAATACCACAAACAGGTACATTATATGGATAAATTTGTCTTGCAAGATGGATGATGGTACCATCACCACCAAAACTAAAGGCAATATCGATTTGTTTGAAGATTTCTGGGCGACTTAAAATATGAGTTTCAGGAATCTTAAGTACTCGTGCAGGTGCATCTGATTCGAGATCATCTGGCAAAAATACTTCGATACCTTCATCTTTACAAATATGTGCAGCCATTTTTAGAACTGCCATAATATTGCTTTTCCCCATATTGGGGAAGAATCCGATACGCATAGTAATCTCCTATAATGAATGGGCTTCTGCAACCACTGTATCAATCAAAGTATCATCAATGGTTAAGGCCCCTTCTTCGTACTTTTTAAAATAACCTAAAAACTCTATATTACCTTCCATACCTTTAATTGGTGAGAAAGTTAAGCCATGTGTATACAATCCACAATCATACGCAACGTGTAGAATACGATGTAAAACTTCTTTATGGATTTCACTATCTCGCACTATACCGCCCTTACCAACATTTTCTTTACCAGCCTCAAATTGTGGTTTTATTAAGGCCACAAGTGAGCCCGTATCTTTTAATAAATTAGTAGCTACTGGTAAAACTTTGTCTAAAGAAATAAATGCTACATCAATAGAAATAAAATCAACAAGTTCACCTATTTGTTCAACAGTAACTGTACGGATATTTTGTTTTTCCATATTGATTACACGTGAATCTTGGCGTAATTTCCAAGCTAATTGATTATATCCTACATCGATGGCAAAGACCTTAGATGCACCGTTTTGTAATGCGCAATCTGTAAAACCACCTGTACTAGCTCCTATATCAATCATCACAGTCCCATGTAAATCGATAGGGTAAGTTTGAATAGCCTTTTCTAATTTAAGTCCTCCACGACTTACATAAGGTAAAGTATTGCCTTTTACAATAATATTGGCATCCACAGGAATCTTGGTGCCTGCTTTATCTATACGTGTAGTATCCATAAATATAAGGCCCGCCATAATAGCTGCTTTTGCTTTTTCTCTACTTTCAAAAAGGCCTCGATTAACGAGGAGTATATCTAATCGTTCTTTATTGCTCATATTACACCATGATAAATACAATAAAACTGAATAAAGGCCACAAGAATACCGAGAATTAAACCACCAAATACTTCGATAGGTGTATGTCCCAACAACTCTTTTAATGCTTCTTTACGTGTAATGACAACAGGTATATTCTTTTTGGTAAAATAATCTACAATTTGATTAAGTATTTGAGCTTGTCGTCCTGCCTCTAATCGTACACCAGACGCATCATACATAACAACAATTGAAAATACTAAGGATAATATAAATAGATCCGTTACACCATTTTTAAGGTAAATCGCTGTTGTTGTAGCAATTACAAATGATGTATGTGAACTTGGAAAACCACCAGATCCAACAAGGCGCTCTGGTCGGAATTTACCATGTCTTAAGAGTTGCCATACAAATTTGATAGCTTGAGCCGTAAACCAGCCCCAAAATGCAGCTTGTGCGATATAATTATGTGCTATTTGTGGTAATATATCAATCATTGTTTATACCTTCTACAGGTAATACCCATTAATTCGTACGTTCTAAAAGATAATCAATTAATGCTGATAGTATAGTTGTATCATAAGAAACCAAGTTTAACGCATCATGAGCTTGGCTACCTACTAAGTAGGCTTGATGTTTTGCTTGCTCTAAACCTAGTAAAGATACATAGGTAGATTTATGTTGGCGAATATCACTACCGGGTGTTTTTCCTAATTCTTCAATAGTACCGGTTACATCTAAAATATCATCAGTAATTTGGAATAATAATCCCAGGCAATTAGAATATTCCATAAGGGCTGTTCGCGTAGTCTTATTAGCACTTCCAAGAATAAGACCTAATTCTACAGAAGCGTTAAATAGTGCACCTGTTTTACCAGTATGTAAAACCTTTAATTCTTCTAAAGGAATATGTTTGTCTTCGCTGAGCAAATCAAAGGCTTGTCCCCCAACCATACCTTCAGGGCCAGCCGCAGTAGCAACACATTTTATAGCATCTAGTTTTTGCTGTGCACTAGCAACTGTATTTGAAGTCATCAATTGAAAGGCATATGTTAATAATCCATCACCGGCTAAAATAGCAAGTCCCTCACCGTATACTTTGTGATTGGTCAAATTACCTCTGCGATAATCATCATTATCCATAGCTGGTAAATCATCATGAACTAATGAATACGTATGGATACACTCCATAGCACATAGAAATTCCTTATAATCAGCTGGCTCTTTATGAAGCATTTCCAACACAGCCTTAGTTAAAATAGGTCGTATTCGTTTGCCACCTTGCATTAAACTATAATTCATAGATTCATAAAGTTGTTCAAATTCTTGATTTGGGCTATTAAGTACTTCGCCTAACCATTGTTCAATATTTTGTTTGCTAGATGCTAAATAATCTTTGAACATAGAATCTCCTTATTCGCTGATGCGGACTTCTTCGATAATTTGTTGTACTTCATCTTCAACAGAGTCAAGCATATCAGCACATTCTTTTACCAAAGTTAAGCCCTTTTTATATTGTGATAAAAGCTCAGAAATGGTCATATCCCCATCGTCTAATTGCTTAACAATATCTTCTAAGGCCTTATATTTTTTCTCATAACTTTTTAGTGATGCGGCCATCCTTGTGCGCCTCCTTTACCGTAGCAGTAATATAACCATCAGCTAGTGTAACTCGTATATCGTCATTTGGTTGTAATTGGGCAACCGATGTAATAGGTTTGTTATCATACTCAACCTTTGCAAAACCTTTAATCATCATTTGTAATGGATTTAGCGACTCTAACTGTTGTGCCAATAATGCTAAGCTATGTCCCTCTGCATTACATCGTTCTTTAGTTGCATTAGTTAGAGTTTGTGAAAGCTCTTGTAAGTGTGATTTTTGCTTATGTAAAAACTGCAGAGCTGGAATGCCAAGTTTTCGATTAAAGAGCAATGTTAAATCTGTACGTTTTTGTTGTAGTGTATAGCGTATATATTCGTGTAAATACTCTTCTTTTTCTGTCAGCTGATCTTGTAATGTAGTAATTGGAAGTACTGCCATTTCTGTAGCATGGCTAGGCGTAGCCCCGCGTGCATCAGCTACATAATCACATAAAGTGTAATCTGTTTCATGACCTACCGCCGAAATAATCGGTGTATGAGCATTATAAATTGCCTCTACAACAGCTCTATCATTGAAACACCACAAGTCCTCCATAGATCCACCACCACGACCAACGATGATGACATCAATATCTGGATCAGCATCTGCCGTAGCAATTCCTTTTGCTATAATTGGGCCTGCGGTACTACCTTGTACAGGAACGGAAAACAATTTAAATTGAACTAGTGGATTGCGTTGTTTACTAACATGTAGAATATCATGTAATACAGCACCAGATTGGGATGTAACAATACCAATGCAACTCGCCATATAGGGTAAACCTACTTTATGGCTATCATCAAAGTACCCCAAAGCAGTTAACTCTCGTTTTAGAGCGTCAAATTCAAGCTGTAACGGACTTTTAGCACCTATCTGCATATCTGATGCAATGAGATTTAAACGGCCAATTTTATTGTAAAAGTTAACAGATGCTTTTACAGTTACTAATAAACCATTTTGAATGGCATTAGCTAGTCCCTTTTGCATGACTGTACTAGACCACATTGTCACATCAATAGCAGATTCCTCATCTTTTAAAGAAAAATACATGTGACCACTACTATGACGTTTTGCATTAATAATGGTACCACTTACATATACATTCTTTAATAGATATTCACGATCTAAGGTACGTTTTATGAGATTGTTTAATTGTGTAATGGTTAATACATTCACGATTATCCTCTAGATTCTTGTAAATAAGCAGCACCAAAAGCATTACCTGTGGCATTATCAACAGAGAATTGTGGCTGCGCCACATGTAATTGGAGATGATTTCGTTTACAATAGGTTTCCATCCGCTTACGAAGTAAACTATTACTTATCACACCACCTACAGCAATGAGTGCACGTACAGATTTCTCTTTAGTATGATAAGTAATCATTTTTTCTAGAGCATTTCCAATGGAAGTAAAAACAGCTCTAGCTAACTTAGATTTATCTATATCACTCATAGCGTTATTTATACGCCGCATAGCAGCACTACAAGGACCGGCAAAGCTAATCCATCCGTCTTTTACAGATGATGGCAATGGTTCATATTCTGTAGTTTGTAATGCTAAAGCCTCTAAATGTTTACCTGCAGGAAATGGTAAGCCCAATGCGACACCTATGCGATCAACATATTGCCCCCCTTGTAAATCTTTAGAACCACCAACGATGTGAGATTCAAAAATACCGTTTCCTTGATAATGGCAATATACTAGTTCTGTCGTGCCACCTGATAGATGTAATGCCAAAAATGGCTCATTAGGAATATTTTTTAAATCCCTCAAAGCAGCTAATATATGATTCTCTTGATGTGCAAAAATATGTAAAGGCACATTCATAAGATGACTCAAGGTTTGCCCCTGTCCTAACCCAACCATAAAGGCAGGCATATAAGAGCGTTCTTCACGGCGCGGAAAGCCACTAACACCTATACCGCTAATTGGTACCTGAGGCAACTCTGACATTAACTTAGGCAATGCCTTTGTATGCTGAAAGACCATATTTGATTGTTGTAGTCCTCGCTCACCTAGTTTTACCTCTAAGATTTTACGTGCTTCCCCTACTATGTGAAAGTCGTTATCTATAATGGCACAACTTGTAGTGTAACAACTAGTATCAATGCCTAAGTAATATCGTTTCATTATTTACTCTTATTATATGCGTCTAAGATTGCATTAATTAATTTATAAGATGCATCAGAGCCAAACTCTTTAGCTAATTGAATGGCTTCATTAATAGCAATAGATGGCTCTAAAGGTTCCACTTTATTGTTCATTTCCCAAACAGCAATACGTAAGATAGAACGATCCACCTTATCTAAATTTGCTACTTTACGAGATTTACAGAATGGCTGTAATGTAGCATCAATTGCTTCAGCGTTTGATAGTACACCCTCTATAATACTATTTGCATATGCCTTATCCATTGCTTTATGAATGTTTCCTTCGGGAAATTGAACATCATTTTGATCAGTATGAAATTCATTGGCATATAACATTTGGAATGCGTATTGACGAGCCTCTCGCCGATTTCGCTTAGTTACCATGTAAAACTGGCTCCTTTTCTTTTACAATACCTTCAATATGCACATCAACCTTAATATGATTAAGATCTAGCATATTTTTTAAGGTTTGTTTGATTTCTAATTGCAATTGTTTCGATAATTCAATGAGATTATATCCATACAATGCTTTAATATAAATATTAATTTCAATAAAACCTTTACGATGCTTTACATTGATACCAGGTAAGCTACGCTGACCAAAAGCATGGGTAATACCCTCTACCAACTCATCGTAAAAGCGTGGGCTTAAAGAATGAATACCAGGAATGGTTCCTAAAGTTTTTGTTGCTACATCAATGATGACAGAATCTGCAATATCAATGGTATCCGTGTCTAAACCATAATTTAATTGATTATCTGAACTCATAGAGATACCTCCTATGGCTGTTGAGGTGTTACTAAATCATCGAAAATAATGTCTTGTACAACTACATCAATAGTTTGAACCTCAATTTCTGTATAAGAGACTAAAGCAGTTTTAATGCGCTCTTGTAGACGTAAAACAACATCAGGAATACGATATCCATACTGAATGCACACATATAGTGTTACTGATATTGCTCCTTCATCGTTAAAGGATATCTTAACACCTTCATGATCGGATTTACGCCTAAAGAAAGTATTAACGCCATCATTAAAGGTGGAACTCATATGATGAATTCCCTTTGTGTCAAGCGCTGTCATTGTTACAATTGTAGCATACACATCATCGTTAATCTTAATTTTACCAGACTCTAGTTCAGTATTTTTCTTGGTCATACTGGCCTCTTTCAAAAAAAGCACCTGTCCCTATATATAATTACATAGACGACAAGTGCTTACAGTGCAAATGTTACGATATATGGGGAATAAGATTCCTTGAAAAGATCTTGCCCCAATACATATCAATGAGTATTAGGCACGTTCAATGTATTGTCCTGTACGGGTATCAATACGAAGTACATCATCTACTTCAATGAAGAGAGGTACTTTTACAGTATAGCCTGTTTCTAATACGGCTGGTTTATTACCACCAGTTGCAGTATCGCCACGGATACCAGGATCTGTTTCAACTACGCGAAGTTCAACAGCTACAGGTAAATCGATACCGATTACGATACCTTGGAAGAACATGATGGATACTTCCATATTTTCAAGAAGGAAGTTTTTAGCATCACCTAATTGTTCAAGGGTAAGTTCAACTTGATCATAAGTTTCGTTATCCATGAATGTATAAGAGCCATCAGATTCATATAAGTATTGCATACGACGACGATCAACATGTGCTTTAGGCACTTTTTCACCTGCATTAAATGTACGCTCAACTACAGAACCAGTTTGCAAGTTTTTCATTTTAGTACGTACGAATGCAGCACCTTTACCTGGTTTAACGTGTTGGAAATCAACTACTTGCCATACATTACCGTCAATTTCAACGGTTACACCTGGACGAAAATCATTACTGGAAATCATCTAACTCTTCTCCTTCTAAATACCTATTTCAATTAACTCTTTTGGACTATGTGTCAACACCTCATAGCCGTCAGATTTGACGATGACACTATCCTCTATTCTCAATCCGATAGTACCTGTTATATAAATGCCAGGTTCTACCGTAATGATCATATTTTCTGTAAATACCGTATCGGATTTAGTATTGGCTACTGGTTCTTCGTGAATCTCAAGACCTACGCCATGTCCAGTACCATGATTAAATTCCTTGGTATATCCATGTTCTTTAATATAATCACGACAAACTGCATCAAGTTCTTTACCAGTAATACCAGCCCGAACTGCAGCTACGCCACGTTTTTGTGCTTCTAAAACTATACCATACAGCTTCTTTTGTAATTCAGAGGCAGACCCCATTACAATAGTTCTAGTCATATCAGAATGATAACCCTTATATACTGCACCAAAGTCAAAGGTAACAAAATCACCTGCTTCAATGACCTTATCACTGGCTACACCATGAGGCATACTAGAACGATTACCAGAAGCAACAATGGTTGCAAAGGAAGGTTCCTCTGATCCACGTTTTAACATTTCTGATTCTAATATAATGCGCGCTTCATTTTCTGTCATCCCTACCTTTAGTTGTAGTAGCAAGGCAGCAAAAGCATCATCACCAATTTTAGCAGCTTTACGCAATAAGTCTAATTCGTCTTCACGCTTAACCGCACGTAGTTTTGCAAAATTGATAGATGTAAAATTAAAGCGTTCATCTAATGTATCACATAAAGTTTCATACGTATCCACAGGCATTTGTTTGCCTTCTATACCGAATAAACCTTCGTGAATATGATATTCATTGAATATATCTACAAGAGTATCCATAACAGTTGTTTCATATTGAATAACTGTGTACCCTTCACATTGTTTTGTTGCTTGTTCAGTATATCTGAAGTCAGTAATCATAAAAGCTTTATCTTGAGTAATGATAGCAAAGCCTGTAGTACCAGTAAAGCCTGCAAAATAATGTAAATTTATAGGGCTTATTAAAATGACGCCTGTTAATTCTTGCTCTTTAATATACTGTTGTAGCAGATTTAATCCATTCATAATCTTGCTCCTAGTCTATAAAGTACAATTAATCTTACCATAAAATGCCTATATTGAATAGAATTTTATGCTATTTTTTAAAGCCCTCTATCTGTTCAACGGTCAATTCCATTGCAGAACCAACCTCTTCAATGCCACTTAAATCAATATGACCAATCGTAAGACGTTTCAAATATGTTACAGTACCACCTGCAGCACCAATCATGCGCTTAACTTGATGATACTTGCCTTCTTCAATCGTTACATGTACTGAATGTAACGATACAAATTCAATTTCTGCCGGTTTACATTGCGTACCATCTCCAAGAAGAATTCCCTTTTTAATACGTTGTATACCTTCATCAGATAGCGTTCCTTCAAATTCTACGTAATAAATCTTAGGCACATGTTTATTACCATTGATGATAGAATGTCCCCACACACCATCATTAGTTAATAATAAAAGTCCTTCTGTATCCTTGTCTAATCTGCCTACTGGAACAACTCCCATTTTTATGAATTCTGGAGGGAGTAAATCCATAACAACAGGGTGATTAGAATCTTCTACCGCTGTAACATAGCCCTTTGGCTTATGAAATTTTACATAATATAGTTGAGTAGTACTAACAACCTTACCATCAACAGCAACTATATCAACATCAATATCAATGTGAGTATCTTTTTTCGTTGTTATACTACCATTGATGGTAACCCTTCTATCCTTTATGATTTGATGGACTTCTTTTCGACTACCATAAGCTTTATTGGCTAATAATTTATCTAGTCGCATTATGCATGACCTTGTAATATATCTACGTGTGCTGTATCATTGAGCAAGTTTAAAATATTATGATCAAATTCTCCCATGCCATTATAGAATATACGATTAATTGCTGTATTACCTTGACTAAAATTCCAACAATGACTAATGGAAATATCTAATAATTTACACAATAATGTTCGTATAGTTCCACCATGACAAGCAATGAGAAGTGTTTCCTCCTCATTATTAACATTGATAAATTCCTCTAGACCTGCCCATGCACGGTCTTGTAAATTCTTAAAGCTTTCACCATTAGGAACCTTAACTAGATGTGGTCGCAAATACATTTCATCTATCAAACCAGGCCAACGATCTTCGATATCTGAAAATAGCATAGCTTCCCAATCGCCAAAATTAAGTTCTCGTAAGCGTTTATCTACTGTTATAGGAGTAGTACGTTCCCCGCGAATGACTTCAGCTGTAACTAAAGCACGACTCAAATCACTAGATAATATGCGATCAAATTTAACATCTTTAAGAGCCTGACCACATGCCTTTGCTTGATTTAAACCATTTTCATTAAGTGGAACATCTGTGATGCCTTGGTATTTTCCCATTTTGTTCCAATCAGTTTCACCATGGCGCACAATATACAATGTCTTCATAGTCTTCCTATACTTTCAAAATATCTGTTAATTTTTCTACTAACTTAACATTAGTATCATGATCTTTAATTGCAACGCGAACCCATTGATTATTTAATCCCATATAAGAATCACAGTTGCGAACAATCATATTATCTTTTTTAAGAGCTTCATTAATCGACGCTGCTGTTATTCCTTCTTGCTCAATGTGGAACAACATAAAATTAGCTGAAGGCGGATATACAGTAATACCATCTATAGTATCTAATGAGTTATGCATAAAAAGTTGCTCTTCATGTAATACTTGTTTTGTTCGTTTCACATACTCTACATCATTCAAAGCCGCCTCTGTATAGGATTGAGCTAATGTGTTAACAGACCAAGTGGGAATAAAACTATTTAGTTGCTCAATGATAAGGGGATTGCTGAAAGCAGCGCCAATTCGTAGCCCTGGCACGGCATAGAATTTTGTAAAAGAATGAACCACGATAATATTATCAAACTCGTTAACTAGGGAGCGCATGGAGTATTCATTATCTTGTAATGTGTCGTTACCAACAAAATCGATAAAGGACTCATCTATAACAAGTAAACTATTAGCATCTTTCAGCATGCTTGCAATAGTACGAATATGGTTTTTATCAAGTAACGTACCATCTGGATTATTGGGATTACCTAGAAATACAATAATACGACCATCTTGCCCCTTTAACTCAGCTGCAAAAGTTTCTAATGCTAAATAAGGAACCTCAAAATAAGGTTTTCCATGTTCATCTTCCCGTGGTCGATAATAAATATCGCGTACTGGAATTCTACTTGCTTCTAAAGCTGCTTTATATTCAGAAAAACCTGGTGCGGGAACAAAAGCGCCCGTATAGCCAGGTAACCGACAAATTGCATATAATAGCTCTGCTGCTCCATTGCCAACTACAATTTGATTTTTATTCATACCATAGATATCAGCAATGGCATTTAATATATCATCATTTGTAGCATCCGGATAATGTGATATATATCGCAATTGAGATTCTAATGCAGATAAGCCACGTTGGCTAGGGCCTAGTGGATTAATATTAGCACTAAAGTCAATAACATCGTATGGTTCAATTCGTTGTTCATGGGCAAACTGAAAGATATTGCCCCCATGTATTTTAGACATACTATTCTCTTTCTATGAAATACTTTATCGTTTGATATAAGTTAATCCTTCATTCGTAGTTTCAACCGTATCTACATAGGTTAATTGTGGCAACTTACGCAAAATCTCATTCTTACAATCATCAATACGACCATAATCAACGGGGAATAATAGTCCCATAATGGTTCCGCTATGAGCGATGATTGTTCCCACACTATTATAAGAATTACCTACATCGTGAAAGTCATATAAATTAGGTTTATATAAAATACGCTGATTGCCAAAAGCACTTAATGTAGCAGCTTGGCCTATGAGCTTTATATCATGCGTTATAAGACCCTGTTTAAACAAATCAAAGGATTCTTGTATAATAGATTCTTTTTCTAAAATTTTATTTTGTAAATCTGCTTGTTTATTAAAGCTAACTGTATCAATGCTACCGCCTTCGTCAAAAACGAGGATTTTTAAAGGTGGGCACATACCTAATGGCTTAGAGATAGTCCCTTTAATATAATCAAACTGAGTTACACCTTGATAAAAAGAGGCATCTGTAGGCTCTACAGATAGACAAATTTGCTCAAGTTCTTTTAATGATAAATCATAGTCCATGGCCAAAGCTGTAGCCATAGCTGTTACAGAAATATCTGCCGAACTTGAAGCCATGCCTTTTCCTTGCAGAATATCGGATCTTACATACACAGGCGGGCAAATTTGATTTTTATTTTTTTGTTGGACCAATTCTTGTACTAATTTACGAGCTTGTGCAGATTTTGGTTGAAGTGCACAAAATTCTTTAGAAAAAGGTTGTATTACATTACTCAATGCGTAGGAGTATCGATTAATTGGACATGTCACTAAAAATGACTGACCATCAATAGAACCTTGTAGAAATTCCCCACATGTACCTGGGGCTCTTACATAATAGGTCACATTAAACTCCTTTCACATCAAATAAAGTATACGTTCTAAAAATATTAAAATTTTGAAAATCAAAAATTTAGAGTTAGAACATAGTTGGATTATTAACTACCGTAGCTGATAGTATAGATAAAATTATGCTATATACCAATATCAATAATACTTCAGTTACTTCCACAACAAATCCATATGTATCACCAGTAGTGCCACCTAACGCTTTTACAATATAGCGGTTTAATAATCGGTTAATAATATACGTAATAATCATGCTAACAATATTGATTTGGAAGATACCTATAGTAGCATATACTAACACACCTAATCCTACCAAATACCCTACATCAGGTACAGCAAAAATTGCATAAGCACCATATAAAAGTGTATATAATACGAAACCGATTAATAGTAATAGAATAGGCATAAAAAACGTAGATATTGTGTTATAAGTAATAACATGTTTAGGTGCTAAGTTAGCAAATGCAGCCCCCATCCCTTGCTCTCTAGCATATGGATAGGATCGAATACTAAAAACCATAGACCAGCGGCTCATTAAAGGCATCATAATGAGTGCCATAGGAATAAATTCAGCCGATGGAATCGAAGCTAATAATTGCCATTTCAAAAGTGTAACAAATACAAAAGCAACAACTCCAAAGGAGCCTATACGACTATCTTTCATGATTTCTAGTTTACGTTCTCTTTCACGGCCGGAGAACAAACCATCGCTTGTATCCATCAAACCATCAGCATGAAGGCCACCAGTTATTAAAAACTCAGCCACAACGATAATTAACATCAATGGCATAATCGGAATAAATGGCGACAATACGCCATATAATATAGCTAATATGAGACCAATAATAAGGCCCACATAAGGAAAGGCTACTACCGATTTACCAAAGTCCTCTACAGACCATTCAGTTTGATTTACAAGTTTTAAACGCGTTAAAAATTGTAGTGCTATAAAAAAAGGTGTCATTATACATTCATCCCATAGGTAATGACTGTACTAATGATGACCATTAGTATAGTCGTAACATACATCATATAAATAGTTCGTGTAATATGGTTGCGATTCAACTTTTCAATAGGGTCACCCATATATTCGCGAAAAGTCATTTTTTTGAAATATTGATTGTAACCACCTAAGCGAATATGTAAAGCTCCTGCAACTGGTGCTTCTGCGTAACCACCATTAGGGCTTGGATGTTTCTTAGCATCGCGCAAACCAATTTGGATCGCTTTTTTAGCATCAAAGCGTAAAAAGAATGCAGAAATTACAATTAATACAAAGGTAATTCGGGCAGGAATCCAATTTAATATGTCATCAAAGCGTGCAGCTACGCGACCAAAGTACAAGTACTTTTGATTCTTATAGCCTAACATAGAATCCATAGTATTAGCAGTTCTATAAAGAATAGCCCCCATAGGGCCACCGATAATAAAAAAGAAAAAAGGTGCAATGATACCATCTACCGTATTTTCCGCAATCGTTTCTACTGTAGCACGAGTGATTTCACTTTCATCTAGGTCTTCAGTATCACGTCCCACAATCCAGGATAAACGTTTACGAGCTTCTACGATATTACCTTGTTTTATTAACTGACTAATCGTAAAACCTGCGCCAGCCAATGAACGTGGAGAAATGGCGATGTAGAGGATCACTACTTCGAAAGCATAGTATACCCATTCGTCTACTACTCCACCTAGCCATAACAATAAAGATACTATGATATATACCGATATAAGAATTAAACCTACTGCAATACCACCGTACCACAATTTCTTCGTATCATTATCAGTGTCCTTATAAAGAACGGCTTCAAAAAAAGATATTATACGTCCAATAATGGCCACTGGATGATATTTACTATTAGGATCTCCAATAATTAAATCCAATAAAAATGCTAAAACTGGTATACACACAAAGTTATACTTCGAAAACCAGTGAAAAAATGTTAAATGTTCCATATATCTCCTCTACTATCCCAAAGTAGACATAATATAGTCCATATCTAAATGTTCCTCCACAATATCAGCTAAGCGATTATATGCTGTATTTTTATGGTCAAAATAATGGAATACTACATCTAATGGTTGTAATCCCTTACGTTCACGTAATTGATTGATAATAAATCGTCTAAACTCGTCATTATCAAATACACCGTGAATATATGTACCCATTACCTGATGATTGCCATCAATAAAACCATCAATAACATTGACAGCCTCTTCACTGCGACTTGTAATTGTAAAGCAACGAGACACTGTATCTGCTAGTGGTGTAGTATCCCCCATATGAATTTCATAGCCTACTAATTTTTCACCCCTGAAAGTACCATTTAAGAACTGTAAATTAGATACATTGAATTGTACTTGATGGGTAGTTTTTTGAGCCTTCATAGTCGTGGAGGATTCAACAAGGCCAAGTCCTTCAATTTCCTCGATATCACCTTCCATATGATGCGGATCATAAATAGTTTTACCTAACATTTGGTTACCGCCACAAACACCGATAACAGGTGTACCTTGAGCAGCCAATTTTTTGATTTCATCAGCAAAGCCTGTATCGCGTAAATATGTTAAGTCAGCCAATGTATTTTTAGAACCAGGTAATATAATTAAATCTGGTGTACCGATAACATCTCCAGGACCTACAAAACGGACAGATACATCTGGCTCATAATTAAGTGCATCAAAGTCTGTAAAATTAGAGATTTTAGGTGTTTGCATAACTACGACCTGAATATCTTTAGTCCCACTATTGCGTTTGTTCTCTAATGCAACAGAATCTTCTTCATCAATATCGAGGTTTTCAATGGCAGGAATAACTCCTACCACTTTTTTACCTGTTTTTTCTTCAATAAATGTAAGAGCTGGTTCTAATAGTTTGATATCACCACGGAATTTATTGATAACGATACCTTTGATAAGATCGCGTTCTTCTGGTTCTAATAGTTCTAAGGTACCAACAATGGACGCAATAGCACCACCTCGGTCAATATCTGCAATGAGAAAAACTGGAGCTTGAGTCATCTTGGCAATACGCATATTTACAATGTCATTTGCTTTTAAGTTAACTTCTGCAGGGCTACCAGCACCTTCGATAACCATCATATCAAAATTTGAATCTAAGAAATCGATAGATTCTTTAACCTTATCTAAAGCGGTTAGAGAATATTTAGTATGATATTCTTTAGCACTATATACACCAACAGGTTTTCCCATCAATACAACTTGAGACGATTGATTGCCTGTAGGTTTTAATAAAACAGGATTCATTTGAACTATTGGATCAATACCAGCGGCTTCGGCTTGAGCGACTTGAGCACGACCAATTTCATCGCCCCATTTTGTCACATAAGAATTGAGAGCCATATTTTGTGCTTTAAAAGGAACGGTCTTAAAACCTTTTCTATAAAAAATACGGCATAATGCAGTACAAAGAATACTTTTACCTACATTAGAACTCGTTCCTTGAAACATTATTTTCTTAGCCATTTATATGAACCTCCTGTGATTTCAATTCAATGGTAACACCACTAATTGTTAAATAGAGTTTATCTGCAACAGAAGCTACTGCTCGATTCACACGACCAGCAATATCTCTAAAATATCTAGCCAATTTATTATCCGGCACAATACCTAACCCAATTTCATTGGTCACAAATATAACTGTTTTACCTTCACATGATTGTATCGAGTCTAATAAAGTGTCTAATTCTGAAAGTATTGTCTGTTCTAACCTATTAGCATCTTCTTGACCACGAATGGAGCCATGAGCCATCATGTGATTGGTAGTGAACATGGTTAAACAATCTATAAGAATTACATCTGCTGATTGACTGATATTTTCCCATTCATCAGCTAAATGTAAAGGCACTTCAAAATTATTCCATATTTTTCCTCGTCGCTCTTGATGTTTTTTGATGCGATCCACCATTTCTTCATCAAAAGCTTGGCCCGTAGCTACATAAGCTTTTGGCCCCTTTGTAGCCAATGCTAAACGTTCAGCAAATTCACTTTTTCCACTGCGTGCCCCACCGGAACACAATATAATTTGTGATTTCATAATGCACCTATACAAGAATTTATAATTTCAGTATCATTATAAGTATAACAAAGGAGCGATACTATGGAAATTATGAATATGAAACTAAAAATGATGGCTACTTTATGGGATAACACATATCGTGTTGCCATCGATGACGGGCAAGGTAAATATATTGGTACTGCACGAGTAGTAGTAAATGTTCCGCTACCACCAGAAGCCTTACCAGAAAATGCACCTCAAGTTGAAGCACAACTCTTAGTATTAGTTGAAGACTTTGATTTCGGCGCTGATAAAATTATAAACTTTGAAACAACATTAGCCAATCTATTAAGAGAAAAATTCCGTTATGAAATTCCTCATATCTTTTTCTACTATCCTAGTCCTCAAGATGTTTTAAACCAAACAATTTCACAATAAGGTCTATAACGAGCAAAAAGCTATGTAAAATACATAGCTTTTTTTGTTTATTCTGCTCCAAGTTCTTCCTCTACACGACACAAGATAAAGCAAAGGTCGGATAGACGATTTAAGTATTTTAAATTAGATTCGTGAACACTTTCACCAGCGTCTAATACCCGCCATAAAGCGCGTTCCGCACGTCGAGTAATCGTTCTAGCTACATGTAAGTAAGCAGAAGATTGTTTTTCACCGGGAATAACAAAACTAGATAAAGGTTCTAATTTTGCATCAAAGCGATCTATAACTTTTTCTAAATGCTTTACATATTGCTCAGTAATTACCGGAGCGGCATTTAAACTTGCAATATCAGCCATTAATGTCCATAAGTTGCGCTCAATATCGTATAATTCAGCAGAAACACGTGGATTTTCAGCATAAGCGCGAGCCAATCCTAAAAAAGCTTGTAATTCATCGATTGTACCATAAGCTTCTACGCGTAAAGATGATTTCTGTACACGTTCGCCCGTGTATAAACCAGTTGTACCAGCATCACCTGTTTTTGTATAAACGCTACTTGCCATATGATTACCTCCTATAGATAACATGGATGTAGAAATAAAAGCTAAAGAATCCCAACCTTGAGATTATTTGTATTCAGGGAACCAAAGATGAATTTCACGAGCAGCGGCTTCTGGAGAATCAGAAGCATGTACTACGTTAGCATCCATTGTTAGGGCATAGTCACCACGAATACTACCAGGGGCAGCATCTACAGGATTTGTTGCTCCGTTTAAAGCACGTACGGATACAATTGCGTTCTCACCAGCTAACACAAAAGCAAGAACTGGGCCTGATGTAATAAAATCAACTAATTCACCAAAGAATGGCTTTTCCTTATGTTCTGCATAGTGTTCTTTCGCTAATTCACGAGGTACTTGTAAGAGTTTTAATGCTTTAACAACAAGGCCTTTACGTTCATAACGGCTAAGGATTTCACCACTTAATTGACGTTTAACTGCATCTGGTTTAATTAAAACTAATGTTTCTTGCATGATACCCTCCAGTAGATACTAATTATAATATTGCCTTTTCTTTATACTTTGGATTCATAGCTTGTTTCTTTAACTTTTGAATACGTTCTTCCGTGCGAGGATGTGTACTAAAAAGATTGCTCAAGCTTTCACCAATTCCCATCATAGGGTTAATAATAAACATATGGGCTGTAGCATTACTTGCATTAGGCAATGCACCATGTTTAGAGTAGTAGTCAATTTTTGCAAGTGCAGAAGCCAGTGCTAATGGATTGCGACACATATCTCCGCCCCCCTCATCAGCTAAAAACTCACGAGTACGGGAAATACTCATCTGAATAAGACCAGCTGCGATAGGTGCAATAATGATTGTACCAAGAAGCGCCAAAGGGTTAGTACCTTCTCGATCATCGGAACGCCCAAATATGGCAGTAAATTGAAGTATATTGGCTATCATAGAAATAGCACCAGCCATCATAGCTGCAATTGTACTAATCAATGTATCTCGATTCTTAACATGTGTTAATTCGTGTGCAAGCACACCTTCTAATTCTTCATCAGTTAATAGACGTTGGATACCTTCTGTAACAGCAACTGCTGCATGACTAGGATTTCTACCTGTTGCAAATGCATTCGGTACTTCACTGGGAATGATATAAACCTTTGGCATTGGTAAATTACCATTTTTAGCCAATTGCTCTACCATTGCATATAGTTTTGGATTAGACTGTGCAGTAACAGGTTGAGCATTGTATTGGGCTAAAACGATTTTATCGCTGTACCAATAGGACATAAAATTCATACCCATGGATATGACAAACATCATAATCATACCGCTTCTGCCGCCAATCATATCACCAATAACCACTAAAATGGCTGTTAGCGTCGCTAATAAAAGTGTTGTTTTTATATTGTTCA
Organism: Veillonella parvula DSM 2008; assembly: GCF_000024945.1. Lineage (NCBI taxonomy): Bacteria > Bacillati > Bacillota > Negativicutes > Veillonellales > Veillonellaceae > Veillonella > Veillonella parvula. Next base: position 1,047,943 of record NC_013520.1, on the reverse strand, counting down.
TAGTTTCCTCCAATTATTGTTATGGACTATGCCTAACACTATAATTATACCATAAACTATATAATTAACGCTCCAGTTGTATCAGCTTCTAAGCAATATATTTTATTTTCAATCTCATTTGCTGTGAATACGGTCCCCATAGCCTTTGCTACCTCTTGTACATGAGTTTTATCAACATAGGCAATCAGAGTAGAACCCGATCCACTGATAGTAGCACCGTAAGCTCCAGCAACTTTTGCGGCTTCAAAAACTTCATCACAATGAGGGATCAATATCTTACGATAAGGTACATGCAAGTTGTCATCTAAGACAACAGATAAATTACTTAATTGATGCGTAATTAAGCTTGTTACAAATAATGAAGCATGACTTACATTTTGTACAGCTTCTTTAAATGGAATATGATTTGGTAGCACAGAACGAGCATATTCAGTAGATACCATGACTTCTGGTACTACAACAGCAAAATGTAGCTCCGGAGGAATAGAAATGACCGTGTTTAGTACCTTATTTTTTAAACCTGTAGCACAACATAAATTTCCGTAAATAGCTGGCGCTACATTATCTGGATGACCTTCCATACGATTTGCTATAACAAGTAACTCTTCTTTTGAAAGTGGATGCTTTACCAATGCATTTGCCAGTAAAAGCCCCCCTACGATAGCCGTACTACTACTACCTAGTCCACGAGATGGAGGAATTAAAGTTTCAGATGTTATATGACCATATCGAATTGGTTCTTGCGCAGTAGCAAAAACTTGATCCATAGCGAAGCCAATTAGATTCTTTTTAGGATCTTCAGCGCGTAAAATATCTGCGCCAAAGCCTTCAAAAGTATATGTATATTCTGTAGCATTTTCATCTGGTGTAAAGCTAAATATATTATAAAGATTAAGTGCTAATCCTAAGCAATCAAAACCTGGGCCACAGTTTGCACTAGTAGCAGGTACTTGTACACGAACAGTATTCATAATTAAGCTTCCATAATACGAATAACACTATTAACAGCCTTAACGGAACGCAAGCTATTAAAAGAGTCTATAAGATTTAAAATATAAGATCTTGGGCATTTAGATGTAACAATGGCAAGAACTGCAGTTTCTGGATCCATATTTCGTTGAACGATGGATAAAACAGAAATCTTTTGTTCTGCTAATTTTGCAGAGATTTTTGCTAGTACACCTGTTTTATTATCTACTGCTAAACGCAAGTAGTAGCTAGATTGAATTTTACCTGGAGAATAAATATCTTTTTGATCGTAATAGAACGGTTTCAAACGACCAGTTTCGTTATAAGAGACATTCTTTGCCACTTCCATAATGTCAGATACTACAGAACTACCTGTCGGTAAGCTACCTGCACCACGACCATATAACATGACATCGTCGATACCATTCCCCTTTACATAAATCGCATTATAGGATCCGCGAACAGATGCCAATGGATGTGTCGTAGGAATAAATGCAGGGTATACATTTAGAGATAATCCTTGAGCAGTTTCTTTGGCAATACCTAATAATTTAATATTGTAACCAAACTCTTTCCCAAATTTTATATCTTCAGTATCAATACAAGTAATACCTTCTACAGTTACATCTTCAAAGAAAATACGACGGTTAAAACTAATAGATGCAAGGATTGCCAATTTACGAGCTGCATCAAGGCCTTCAACATCAGCTGTTGGATCTGCCTCTGCATACCCCAAATCTTGTGCTTCTTTCAATACATCTTGATAGCTTAAACCTTCTTCAGACATTTTAGTCAAAATAAAGTTTGTAGTACCGTTCATAATGCCAATGATTTCAGTAATACGATTACCGGCTAACGATTCATATAATGTGCGGATTATAGGAATACCACCTAAAACAGATGCTTCAAAACGTAAGTCTACCCCATTTTTACTCGCTAAGTCTAATAAGTATGGACCAGCTTCTGCTAATAAATCTTTATTTGCAGTTACCACATTCTTCTTAGCTTTTAAAGCACCTTCTACGCAATCCTTAGCAAAGTTTGTACCACCCATCAATTCCACTACCATTTGGATGGAATCGTCTTTTAACACTTCATCAATATCAGTTACATATTTAGCTGTTTCTGGTAATGTAATATGACTATATTTTTCTGGATTTCGTACATAAATTTTTGAAATTTCAACATTGACACCTGTACGATTTTTAATTAATTCAGCATTGTCTTGCAATAAGTTAAAAGTACCTTGTGCAACAGTACCAAAACCTAATAAAGCAATTTTTATAGTGGTCATAATCGTCCTACTCTCTTAATTAGCCTATGCTTGGCCTAAAATTTCTACCTTGATAATACCCTTCATAGAGCGAATATCTAGCAATAAATCTTCTAATGAACCTTGTAAATCCTTGGTTTCAAAAGATATGCTACTATTCGCAATGCCTTGTAATGGAATATCTTGATTAATCGTTAAAATACTACCGTTACGTTCAGCAATGGCTTTCAAAACGCTTGATAACATACCAGATTCATTTGACATAGAAACATAAATACTAACAATTTTCCCTTGAGCAATTTCAAAAAATGGAAAAACATAATCCTTATATTTATAATACGCAGATCGACTTAAATCCATTTTTTCAACTGCTTCGTTAATTGTTTTAACCTCACCTAGTTTTAGAATTTCTTTTACTTTTATCGTCTTTTTTATAGCCTCTGGTAAAATATCTTCTTGAACCAGATAAAATTTATCTTTTTTTGGTTTAGACATAGAGCACACTCCCTTATTGTTTTCTCGAAGTTTCTTGGGCAACGAATTGTCGTCCATATAATGTTAATACTGCATACATACCGATGAAGAATGGCATATACTCAGCCACAACACGCCATCCTACAGCGATGATGCCCACTGTTCCATTAGGTACAAAGGCACTAAATAATACTACAAATAGACCTTCTGCAATGCCTGTTCCCCCTGGGGTTGGTGCAAAATACAAAATAAGATTTAATAAAATCATGCGATCTAAAATATCGATAATAGGAATATCTGGTGTGAAAGCATACATTAAGGCGGGTGCAATACAATATAAGCATAATAAACTCAAACCAGATTCAATAAAAACTATTAAAGATTGGACAGGTTGTTTATAAAGTAAACCAAGACCTTGATTTAGTGTTTCTAATTTAGAAAGCCAATCTTTAGTGTTATGTGCTTTAAATCGTTGTGCTAGATTATAGACAAATTGACGCATATACTTAGTCTGTAATATATAAGTTCCCACTAAGGTCGCTATAACAGCAAGCACGGCAAAAATTAAAAGCATATCACGAGAGATATATGGAATTTCAATAGCATCTCGTAAGAATACTAAAGGCAGCATAATGACCAAAAACATAATGGAAAATACGGTACGTATTAATACAATCGGTGTACCTTTAGATATGGGGACGCCATAACTTCTCAACACCAGTACTTGCGCGACAGCCCCCCCGCTAGCTCCAGGTGTCAACATAGCCATAAAATAATTACTAAAAATAACTCGTAGCACTGCTCGTATCGATAACTTGTAACCACCAATTTTTACGAGCCTTTGAAGTCGTAATCCATCAAAATACATACCTGCTACTAAAGCAACTAAAGCTAATAATAAAGAAATACTATTAAAAGATGATATGGCTTTCAATGCATCTAAATCAATAGTATAGTAAATAATACCAATTGATACAGCCAATAACAAGAGAAACATAAAGATGCCTCTCTTCATCATTTTACTCATACCAAGTCTCCATAATTAATGAGCTCTATATCATGTTGACTTATATATAATCGCGTATGACTGGAACAGAGTGCATGCAACTCATCTTCCCAATGATAACCCCAATTATAAAGCTTACTAAGAATACTACTATTACTACCTGGGTGAACCATCAATTCATGGGTACCAGAATTTTTATTTACCGCTTTTAATATACCCATTAAAGATTTCTGGTTTATATGACCTCCATTTGCCATGCCCCAAAAATATTGGGTTGTAGTCATACAATTATTTCGTATGATTGGTCGCGCATTAGCCGCAACCGTTGATAAACCAACTTTACCAAGAAATCGAATTGGGGAATACATATAATTCATAAAACCAGTAGACTCATCGGGTATACGTATAGCATGTATACCAAAGGATTTTGCCTGTTCAATCACAATTGGCAATACCGTTGGTAACACATGCAAATGTTGATGTCCATCAATATGAGTTACCCTTAAGCCGGTATCCATTATTTGAGCTATTTGTGCATGAATCTCTTTACGTAATTCACTATAATTGATTTTGCCAGAGTAAATACGTTTAATAAATTCTACATAGTTCTCTGGAAATACACCTTCTGGTGTGAGAAGTGATGAAACTTCTGATGGATCACATACTGGTTTGACCCCACCCACCAAGGTAATATGAATACCAATGCCCAACTTAGGGTTTTGTTTTGCCATACTTACGGCTTCTGTAAAAGCTTCTCCTCCTGCCATTAAAGAGGTACTGGTAATAATACCTCTACGGTGACCATCAATAATACCAGCATTAACTGCACTATGAAGGCCAAAATCGTCTGCATTTACAATTAATTTGGACATAGTTATCTTCCTTTTCATGAAAAAAAGGGAGAACTTTGTTCTCCCACAAAGGATATATGTTATTGTACCAAATACACAACTAAAAAATCAATACAAAAGCCCTCTACTTGTATACTAGTAGAGGACTTTTTATAAGGTCATAAATTTTTATCATATATACTAAGACATTAATTGTTCTTGTACTTTATACATACATAATGCAGCAGCTACGCTTACATTTAAGGATTCCATATCACCATACATAGGAATCATAATACGATTTGTACATAGATTCATAACCTCTGGTGTTACGCCATTCCCTTCGTTTCCTAATACTAGCATAGTTCGCTTAGCATAACGTACAGTATGATAAGGATTGGAATGTTCTAAAGCTGTTACATAGCTAGTCATATTAGACTCGGTTACCATATCATGTAACAGAGTTAACGTAATGTCTTCATATAAAGGTATTTTATGTAAGGCGCTCATGGTACTGCGGACTGTCTTGTCATTAAAAGGGTCCACAGTTCCTTTCATCAAAAATATCCCTTTAACACCTGCTGCAACAGCAGTACGAATAATGGTACCTAGATTGCCGGGATCTTGAACACCATCTAATGTAATATATAAACCATCCACAATAGAAATTGATTCAATATCATATGTAGGCTTTGATACAATAGCAACTACACCTTGTCCATTTACGGTATTATCTACTTTATCAAACACTGGATCTTGTGCGATATATTTAGGTACAGATTGAACAGTATCTAAGTCTAATAAATCTAATATATTTTTATCTTGCGCTTTAGATTCACGTATAACGATTGTTTTTACTGCACCCATAGCTGCAATATCTCGAATAGAGCGAATGCCTTCAACGATGTACTCTCCATTTTTTTGGCGATTTTTACGTTGCCTTAATGAGATAATTCGCTTAATCGTTTTATTATCTTTAGATTGGATAAATTCCATACTAACTCCCACTGTGTTGATTATTCCATAGATTATAAAAGGCCCCTTTTAAGTTAATGAGTTCATCAAAAGATCCTTTTTCTATTATTTTACCATATTCCATATACACTATTTTATTGGCATCTTCCACTGTTGAAAGACGATGAGCAATACTTACGATTGTTTTACTACCTCGAATACTTTCAATACTTGCTTGAATTTGTTTCTCCGTATGACTATCGATATTAGCCGTTGCTTCATCTAGCAATAGAATAGGTGTTTTTTTAATCAAGGTACGGCCAAAAGCCAATAATTGTTTTTGTCCATCAGATAATAAGGAGCCTAAATAACCAACCGGTGTATCATACCCTTCCGGAAGTTGTTCAATCATAGCATCCAAATTAACTTGTTTTGCTGCATTGACAATTTCCTCATTGGATATTGATGTATCAAAAAGTGTTAAGTTATCTCTAATGGAGCCCTTAAATAGATAAGCTTGCTGAAAAACATACCCCATTAAATGACGAAGTACAGAACTGTCATATTTAGCAATATTTATACCGTTAATATAGATTGCCCCTCTTGTTGGTTTGTAGACTCCCATCAACAATGATAAAAGTGTTGATTTACCACTACCAGAGGGACCTACAATCCCTATGAATTCTCCAGCCTTAATATTTAATGTAAAGTCTTCTAGCGCATAAATATCGTTATTATTATAGGAAAACCACACATGCTCAAATTCAATGGTCTCTATATGTTTAAATTCATCAGGAACTTCATCAGCCATCTGACGCTCTTCTTCCTCTAATAAGGGAACTAATCTTTCAGCACCAGCTAGTGCACTTTGTAGTGAGTTATATTTATCTGCAATTTCCTTTAATGGTTGGAAAAATCGGTCCATATATTGGATAAAGGCAAATACTGTACCAGCGTCAGCTACAGAGTCTATTAAATTCGTAGTTGTAAAAATAACAATTAACGCAACAAAGAATAGACCATCTACGAGTGGTCTAAAAATAGAAAACGTAATAACTTCAAAAAGACCTGCTTCTAAGAAACCTTTATTAACAGTATTATAACGTTCCTCAATGGCTTTTTCGCCACCATAGGATTTTACGATTACAATATAATTTAACAGTTCCTTGATACTCGCATTAGATGCAGCTACAGAGCGTCTTACCTGACGAAATGCTTTACGGGAAAACTTTTGAAACACCCAAATAATTCCACCCATTATAGGTAATAAAATTGTCATGATAATAGCTAGGGGTACATTAATAGCATACATAAATCCTAATATACCAATAATCATCAAACCGCTACTAGCTAAATTCAAAATTACATCTGTATATAATGTACGTAATGACTCTACATCATTAGTGATGCGAGTTACCCAATTACCGATTGGCAACTTATAGAATTCATCATGTGGTTTATTAAGAATCTTTTTAAAGACAATACTACGAATATTATAAATTATTTTTTGACCAAAACTTTTTAAAAAGTAATTCTCTACAAAAATAAATAAAACACTACCAATTATAGTAAGTCCATACATTAGAGCATAGTATTCAATAACAGCGATATCATTAGTGGCAAAGCCAAGATCGATGACTTGCTTTGTTATATACGGTCGTAAAAGTAATAATACTAAATTTCCTGCTAGCGCAACCGTTGCTAATAATAGAATACCTAAATAAGGCTTGATGTAGGCAGTTATATAGGAAAATAGAGCCCAGTCATTTCTTAGATTACGCTTCTTCATGATGGGCCTCTCCTTTCTGCGCTTCATATAAGGTGCGGTATAAACCATTGTTAGCTAATAATTCTTTATGAGTACCTTCTTCTACGATACGCCCCTCATCGAATACTAGAATTTTATCTGCTTTCTCTACAACCTCTAATCGCTGTGAAATACATAAAATTGTTTGTTCTTTTACATTATGTAATGTATTTAAAATAGTTGTAACTGTTACTGCATCTAAAGCAGAAAAACAATCATCTAGCAATAAATATGGTGCATTTTTATAAAAGCCGCGAGCCATATTGATTCGCTGCTTTTGTCCACCTGATAAATCATGACCTTCTTCAGCGAGCTCATGTAAATCATCATTTAACAAATCGCCTAAATCTCTATATAAGTCTGCCTTTTGTGCCGCAACCTCTACAGTTTCATGCATAGGTAAAATTTTACCAAATTTAATATTATCTGCAATGGTCGTACTTAAAAGGTAAGATTGTGTTGGCACATAAGCAATTGAGTTTCTAAGTTTTGATAAAGAAACAGCAGCTAAATCTTGATTACCAAAATAAATGGACTGTTTCGGACATTCTTGTAATCCAATAAGCAATTTAAACAATGTACTTTTACCAGAACCAGGTTTGCCAACCAAACCAATAAAAGAACCTTTCGGTATTGTCGTTGTCACTTGAGATAATGCATGGCCTTTAGAGTTTTCATAATTAAAATCTAAGTATCGGATGTGAATATCTTCAAGTGGCAATACCTCATCGGTATCATCTATTGTTTCAATGGGCAAATGCAAGAAATCCATGATACGATCTAAAGAAGCAAGACCTTTTTGTACAATAGAAATAAGGCCCCCAAAGCCTATTAAAGGCCCTACAATTAACATTATAAAAGAATTGATTGTAACAAATTCGCCTATAGTCATTTTACCTTCTACAGCTAAATGTCCACAAATAAAAATACTAATACTGATACAGATAAAGGGTGCAATCCTTGTTAACGGTGTTAATATTGCATCTAGTAGTGCAACATCCATATTCTTCTTATAATTAAGTTTATTTATTTTTTCAAAAGAATTAGATATAATGCTTTCACGATTAAAAGCGCGAATAACATCCATCCCTTGAAATAGCTCTTGTCCAAACTCTGTTAAATCGCTATAAGTAGCTTGTGCACTACGTTGTTTAATACGTAGCTTTCTGCCTAGTACAAATATAGCCACAATAATTAAGAATACAGGTGTCATAATTTTAAAAGCTAATACAGTATTAATCTTTTGAATTAATATTATGGAGCCCACAACGGAGTAGAAAATAATATCCACTACAATCATTACACCTAGACCAAGGGCAACACGTAACGATGTTACATCGTTAGTCATGAGCGCCATAACCTTACCAGGTCCATTAGCCTCATAGTATGTTGTTTTTACTTGTAATGCTTTACTACACAAAATCTCACGAAAAAGATACTCCATGCGACGAATAGATCCTAATAGGGTTCTACGTGAAATAACTTTCAAAATAGTGATAATAATAAATAATAAAATAAAATAATAAATATAAGTAACTAAACCTTCCTTATTATTGCTCAATGTATCTATAGCATTGCCAATGAATTGAGGAACAAATAAAAAAGCCACATCAATTGCCATCAACATAGTTAAGCCAATGGCATAGATCCAGCCTTCACGCCGGAAAAACTGCATAAATAAATCTATTGGTTTCATAGGTCCTCTCTAATATATTCTATTAAGTCTAATTAAAATCATTGCCTATATAATCATTAGTATTAGTATTATTATATTGTAATTGAATTTGAATCAATACTGTAAAAGCTAAATCAACAAACTTTATTATGTTAACTTTACTCTTTATAGTATACACATTTTTTATAATACATTAATACACCTATAAGTATAACAGTTAGATTAAATATTTTTATCACAGCAGCAGTTGTATTTAAACAATATAAGTTAAATGACCTCTTTAAATTTTAATGGTAATCAATCTTAAAGTTTTTTCTAAATTAATACTATATCGAATTTTTTAGTTTACTTATAGTAATGTAAATGTTATACTATGCATATAAAGAAATTTTATCTTACATAATTAGAATTAAAACTCTTAGGAGGAATAAAACATGGAAAAACGTACTGGCGTAGTAACATTTGCAGGTGGCCCTATCACATTAGTTGGCCCAGAAATTAAAGTAGGTCAACAAGCTCCAGACTTCACTGTATTGAGTAATGACTTGCAAGCTAAAACTTTAAAAGACTTCGAAGGTAAAGTAAAAGTTATCTCCGTTGTTCCTTCCCTTGATACAGGTGTTTGTGATGCTCAAACTCGTTGGTTCAACCAAGATGCAACAGCTCTTTCCGAAGATGTAGTCGTATTGACAATTTCTATGGACTTACCATTTGCTCAAAAACGTTGGTGTGGTGCTGCGGGCGTAGATAAAGTTATTACTTTGTCTGACCACAAAGATGCTTCCTTCGGTGAAAACTACGGTTTCTTGATTGAAGAGCTTCGTCTTTTAACTCGTGGCGTTGTAGTAATCAACAAAGATAACAAAGTAACTTATGTTGAATATGTACCAGAAGTAACTCAAGCAGTTAACTTTGATGCTGCATTAGAAGCTATTAAGGCTGATATCTAATCTTAAGATTTTGCTAATAGCTTAATATAGAGATAAAAAGACCGTACGGTGTACGGTCTTTTTATATGTCCTATTGTAAATTATTATTTTATTTGGAGTATGTATGTGGATTCGTATTTCTCAGCTTATTTTAACCATTAAAAATATTGCACTTATTGGTGTTGGCATTGGTTTATGCATTGCTTTAATCAATAGTTTAGTAAACTTTGGTTTTATTGCATGGGCCAATATTCAAGGCTATAGTACTTATTCATTATTGATTGAAGAGATAATTACCTTCTTTCTCTACTTTGAATTTATTGCACTCATAATTAAGTACTTTAAGAATAACTTCCATTTTCCTCTCGATTTCTTCTTATATATTGGCATTACCGCCATTGTTCGTTTACTAATTATCGATCATGAATCAGCTTTGGACATGTTATTATGGTCTATTTCTATTTTAGTTCTAGTTTGTTGCCTAGTACTGGTAGAAAAATTTCTTAATAACAAATCGTAATAGCATAAAAGAGACTCTACACATCAGTAGAGTCTCTTTTATTTTAACACTATCAACTAGCATCTTAGAAAATATTTTTAGCGTAATTAGCGTACTTAGTTTCTAATTCTTCCATTTTATCATTCATTTCGATTTGTAATTGGGATGCTAAATCATATTCACCATCATTAAGTGCATCGATTAAACGAGTGAATAAGGATTTACGATCGTCACTATCTTTAGCAAGGTAGAAACGTAAGTCATTAACTTCTGCAAAGCGTTTATCATCTACACTATTTCGGCTATCAGTATGAATTGCAACCATGCTACGAACTGTATCCAAATTATTTGGAATTAAGCGATTAGCCAATACTAGTTTCCAACGTTTAAGAATGGAGGCAATAAAGGAGTCCATTAAATCTTTAGCAAATGCATTGCCTTGAGCCAATGTTTCTACTAATTCAGGATTATTTTGGTAACCCTTTATGTTTTCCCATACAGTAGCTGGAGCAACACCAAACATTTGATTACGTTCTTCTTGTGTGAAATCATCAAACACATCTTTTTCAGTACGGTATGCACGATTTGTAGCAAGATAATCAGATGTTTCACCTACTTCTTTGGAAAGCTCTGCTTCCAATTGAGCTTGTGTTTTACCAGATGTAATGGCATATTTCATACCATCAAATGCAGAAATAAAGATCAATGCTAAAGCAGTATATGTATTGGTGTAAGGATTTGGAGAACGCAATTCATAACGTGTCGCCATAGGATTATCGATATCTCGAATTAAACCGCAAAGGATTGTACGGTTACGGCTAGGTTCAGATGGATCAGTACCTAAAGATGTAACAATACATACTGGCGCTTCAAACCCAGGTTTTAAACGATTTAAAGAATCTGTTGTAGAGCTGATGAATGGATTAATAGCTTCATAGTGTTTTAAAAGTCCCATAATTGCACCAATGCCTAAAGAGCTAGCAGATTCTTTTCGCATATCTTCTGGGCTAAATAAGTTAACAACTTTACCAGATTTTAATTTAGCCATAACACCAAAATGAGTATGTTCACCAGAACCAGCTACACCAATTATTGGTTTTGCATTAAATGTTACATCAAGACCATTTTCACGGAATACTTCACGAACAATAATACGAGCTTGTAATTCATTATCTGCTGTTTGTAATGGATTATTTGAGAATTTCCAGTCGATTTCTAATTGTTCTAATACAACTGCTTCATGACCATCTTCATCAAGTTTAGCTTTAACGCCACCTACTTCTTTATGACCCATTTCAGCAACCATACCATATCTATCAAGACGTTCAACAGCTTGTTCTAAAGCAGTGCGAACTGTACCATGAGTACGTTGCCAGTATTGTTCTTGTAATTTTTGGGATACGGATAATTCTTTTTTTGTAACTGTTCTAGATGGAGTTTTTACCCAGAATTCTAGTTCTGTTGCAGATGTGAAAATGATATCTACAACTTCATCAGCTTTCACATGCGGCATACCAGGTAAGCCATGTTCTTTAATCAAAGCCAATAATTCAGCACGAACATAGTCGCAGCTGCGTTTTAAAATAGAACGAGAATCTACATAGCGATAGTTATGCATCAAGAATGCAGGAATACGAAGTGTACCAGTTGGTAAGCCTGTAACAGGATCAATATTTTCGTAGTTGTAATCAACAAACCAGTTTACACTTGGATCGCCCCACATATCTACACGAGCATTATTTAATGTAGCAATATTTGTAAGTACTACAGAGGAACCATCTGTTTGAACAGCACGACCTTCAAAGAAAGATTCGTAGTCATCGAAGAATGCTGACATAGGAATCTTTTCATCAGTATCATTACCTGCTAAGTCAATACCTACAAGAGATACGAACTTGATTTCAGGATGTTGTTCTAATAATGCAAGAACCCCTTCTTTCCCATATTGACCCGCTGGAATGTAATATAATAATTCGTTAGTTGTCGACATATTTGTTCCTCCTAAAAGAAAAAGACTCCAACAAATAAATATATAAATCTATATATCTAAAGTGGAGTCTTCGTTGACCAATTATTTTATTGAGTTCATATTATCATATGTTGAAAATATATGTCAATAACTTTCTATAGAATTTCATTATGCTCTTAAAGTTACATCTAACACACCTATTACTATAAAATATAAATCAATTAGTATATATAAAATAGTCGTTGATATCTATTTATATTATCCAAGTAATTCTTTAACAATGTTATTAACAATCTTACCATCTGCACGCCCTTTTGTTTTTGGCATTACATGTTTCATAACATTACCCATATTTACGTTATCACCACATGCAGCAATGGCTTCTTGTACAATTATACGAATTTCATCTTCTTTCAATTGCTCTGGTAAGTATTTTTGCAATACAGCCATTTCTTCTTTTACATGACTAATTAAGTCCTCACGGCCTGCTTTTTCAAATTCTGTTAAGGAATCTTGACGAGTTTTCATTTCCTTAGCTAAAATGCCAAAAATGTCAGCATCATCTAGCTCAATTTTGTCATTGATTTCTGTATTTTTTATGGCACTATTGACCATACGAATTACAGATAACGCTGTTTTACCTTCTTCACGAGCTTTCATAGCTGCTTTCATATCTTCCTTTAATTGATCTTTTAAACTCATATTTCCTCCTTATGTATATAATAAAGAAACCCTAATTCTGGATTTCATAAAGCCATGAAAAGGCAGAATTAGGGTAATCATCTTATGCTCTGAATTTGCGTTTTCTTGCTGCTTCAGATTTTTTCTTTCTTTTTACGCTTGGTTTTTCATAGTGTTCGCGTTTTCTTACTTCAGACAAAACACCCGCTTTTTGGCAGGAGCGTTTGAATCGACGAAGAGCACTTTCAAGCGTTTCGTTTTTACCGACTTTGATTTCAGACATCTATATCCCTCCCTCCAAAAATAATCTCGGGAAGTGCTGATAATTTACATACGCACATATAATATTATATGTATAGGTATAGATGTTGTCAATATTTTCAAGTATATTTTATAGGTTTTTTAATGAGTATTATAAAAAGAATACATAATACTCAAAATTAGGCTTCTGGCCAGCCCATTTCTTCTCCACCTAAAAGGTGTGCATGCATATGGAATACAGTTTGACCGGCTTTTCCGCCAGTATTAAAGATCAAGCGATAACCATCTTTAGAAATACCAAGCTCTTTTGCTACATCACGAACAAATGGCAATAACCCTTCAACATAATCTGCATTCTTTTCATTAAGATGTGCAATATTAGACACGTGATTTTTAGGTACGATTAATACATGAACTTTTTTTACAGGTTGAATATCATGAAAAGCATAGAATTTATCATTTTCTAACACTTTTTTAGACGGAATTTCACCATTGATAATTTTGCAAAAAATGCAGTCACTCATAATCTAACTCCTTACTCAATAATTAAATAATTATCTTCTAAACCTACAACAGTTCCACCAACGAGATCACCAATTTTACGTGTCCCATCAGACTTAACTTTACCATTTATATATTCATTTGTTAAGCCCATGTAGTATCCATTCTCTTCCTTTTCGATGAGAATCTCACCAGGCTTACCAATGCGAGATTTTGCGTATCTTTCATAACCAGATTGGCTAAGACCATTTAAAAGTGCTACACGAGTCTTCTTAACAGCTTCTGGTACTTGATCCGCCATAGTGGCTGCAGGTGTACCCTCACGAATAGAGTATGGGAAGGCATGAATGTGCGTAAATCCAATTTCACGTACTGTATTCAATGTTTCTTCGAAGTCTTCATCAGTTTCTTGAGGGAAACCAGCAATAATATCAGTTGTAATTGATAAATCTTTAATACGAGAACGTAAACTTGTAATTAAATCTTTATATTCTTGTAATGTATAATGGCGTTTCATTAACTTTAATACGTGGTCAGAACCAGCTTGTAGAGGTAAATGTAAGTGTGGACAAACACGTTTATTCGTAGCCATTAATTCTACTAACTCATCAGAAACCTCTACGGATTCAATGGAGCCAAAACGAATGCGGTATAAATTAGGAATCTCTAATAAAGCTTTTACCACATCAGCTAATGTTGGACGACCTGGTAATTCGACACCGTAATTACCCAAATGTATGCCAGTTAATACGATTTCATGGAATCCATGATCTACTAAACGTTTTGCCTCCTGTACAATATCATCAACTTTACGAGATTTTAATTTTCCTCGAGTATAAGGAATGATACAAAAGGCACAATAGTTATTACAACCTTCTTGAATTTTCATGAAAGCACGAGTTTTGTCAGATTCATTACCAAATAACGGCATTTCCTCGAAGTTAGATTCCTTCATGATATCCCGAACAGCATTAATTTGTCGTTCTGTAGATTCTAATTGCTCTACTAATTCAACAATTTTAGAGCGATTATTGGTACCAATAACGAGATTAACACCATCTATAGCAGCAATCGCATCTGGATCAAGCTGAGCATAACAACCAGTTACAATAACATAGGCATCTTCATTTTGACGTTTCGCCTTGCGGATTAATTGACGGGATTTCTTTTCCCCCATATTCGTTACAGAACACGTATTAATTACATATATATCAGCTTTTTCATCGAAGTCTACCGCTTCGTAATTATTTTGTAAAAATAAACCTTTCATGGCATCTGTATCATATTGGTTTACGCGACACCCTAAGGTTGTAAAAGCAACGGTTTTCATTGCACCTCTCTATTCTTATTTAATTTATAATTCTAATTCATATTGAATCATCGCTAACGATCCAATAGCAGCAGTTTCAGCCCGCAAAATTGTATTTCCTAGCGATACTGATTTTCCACCATATTTTATAATAGCATTGATTTCCTTCTCTTGATAGCCCCCTTCAGGACCTATACAAATTAAAACATCAGTTACAGACTTATCGGAATGCAAAGTTTTAAGTACATCTTTGATAGTCTGCCCTGCTTCATTTTCATAGGCTACCAACTTCAACGCCTCAGATTCAATGTCTAATGCTTGTAAAAGCGTCTCTCCTACTACGAGTGTAGGCAAGTGTTTTCGTCCACATTGTTGAGCTGCTTCTAGCATTATTTTTTCCCAACGATTTACTTTTGATTGAAGCTTTTTTTCATCATATTTAGCTACGCAGTTAACTGTGGGCACAAGATAAATTGTATCCACATTTAACTCCGTCGCCTTTTGTAGAACCCACTCTAGTTTTTCACCTTTTAATAAGGATTGAACCAGGATAGTACGATAAGATGCTACATTTTCTTCTACATATTCAATCAGTTTTGCTTGCGCTTTACCATCTACTTCTGCTGTAATTTGATATATACCACAACGGTTATCGCTGCCGGTTACAGTTATGGGCTTCTCCATATTATGGCGGAATACATGTAGTACATGATGGGTCACATCTTTTGGTAATTCTATTATTTCATCTAATGGTGTAGGAATAAAAATCTTTTTCATCGTTTTTCTAGCGCAAACGTATGCCAAGGCCCTGCGACGCGCTCCTCAATAATATGCCAATGAGCCTCAATATATGGCATGATTTCATCATAACGATCATCAATAATGCCACTAATAATCAAAATGCCCTTATCATCCAGTTTCTTACCAATTTGAGGTAATAGTATTTTAAGCGGATCTACTGTTAGATTAGCTAAAATTAATTGGGCAGTACCATTGAAATCACTATCCAAATTACCACAAATGATTTCAGCAGATACATGATTATTATCACAGTTAATTCTAGCTTGATTTGCAGCATACTCTTCTATATCTATACCAACTAAATTTTTAATACCTAAATGGGCTGCTACTAATAAAAGAATACCTGTGCCAGTACCAATATCCAAACAAGTAACTGTATCAAGATCCATAGATTTACTATAGGATTTTAATAACTCTGCACAAGTCCGTGTTGTCTCATGAGACCCGGTACCAAAGGAAATATCTGAATCGATTTCAATAATAGTTTTATTATCTACATTATTGTATTCCTGCCATGCTGGTTTAATGACTAAGTTAGGTAAAATTTCTGTAGGTTCAATATACTGTTGCCAAGAGTTTAACCAAGTTGACCCATCAAGAATATCTGTATCTATTGATATAATCTTAATATTATCCTCTGTAAGGCGTTTTTCTAAATCCGCCTTAATCATATCCATATCGAATGATGAATCAGCGTACATAGTTAATTTTATTAAATTAGGCTGATTTTCAACATCTTCTTCTATAATCCCATTGTCTGTATAATCATCAAAAAGAGTAGTCACCTCATCGGTGGCTACTCTTTCACAGACAACGGAAATTTCTATCCATTGCATATATGCTCCTTTATAGGGAATGTGATGGAACAAACCATTCCTTCACATGAGCTGTTCATTTTGTTAAACAGTCCTTGATTTTTTCAAAGAGACTTTTACTCACTTGTAAGTTATTAACGTCTTCATTACTTTCATTTGCAAAGCGTAGCAATAGCTCACGTTGAGTATCTGTCAACTTCTTAGGCGTTTGGACAGTTACCACAATATGTTGGTCACCCCTTTGGTTAGGGTTACGCAAATATGGAATACCTTTGCCCTTTACGCGGAATGCCGTTCCCGTTTGAGTACCTTCCGGAATCTTTAACTCTACTTTACCATCTAAGGTGTTAACTTGTATAGTCGCACCAAGAGCAGCTTGAGCAAAGCTAATATTTACACGGCTAATAACGTCATTACCATTTCGTTCAAATTCCTTATGCGGACGAACAAAGATATATACATAAAGGTCCCCTTTAGGGCCGCCTAAAATACCAGGTTCCCCTTCATTAGCTACACGTAAGCGAGATCCGCTATCTACACCAGCTGGAATCTTAATGGAAATCTTCCGTTTCGCCAACATTTCGCCAGTACCACGACACTTTGAGCAAGGTTTTTCAATGCTTTTACCCGTACCATGACAGCGAGAACAAGTGCGAACGGACTGCATACGTCCAAATGGAGTATTTTGAATAACCGCTTCTTGACCAGAACCATGACAGTTTGGACAAGTATCGACACGAGAGCCTGGTTCACCACCAGTACCATGACAGTGATCACATTCTTCATGACGATGCACTTCAATTTCCATAGATTTACCAAAGGCTGCATCTTCAAAGGAAATATCGATATCTTCACGCAAGTCATTACCTTTTTGAGGGCCTTGTTGGCGTCCACCACCAAACATGCCACCAAAAATGTCGCCAAAGATATCACCAAAGCCTCCAGCTTGACCACCGAAACCGCCGAAGCCACCTTGGAAACCACCGGCACCAGCGCCGCCTCCTTGTTTGAAGGCGTCGTGGCCGAATTGGTCATATTGAGCTTTTTTAGTTTCATCAGACAAGACTTCGTAAGCTTCGTTAGCTTCTTTAAACTTTGCTTCAGCTTCCTTTGGATTGTCTTTATTTACATCTGGGTGGTATTGGCGGGCCTTTTTACGGAAGGCTTTTTTGATTTCATCTTGAGAGGCATTTTTACTAACCCCTAGGATGTCATAATAATCTCGTGCCATTCGTTACCAACCCTTCTTATTTCTTGTCGTCATCCACTACTGTGTAATCAGCATCAACTACATTGTCATCAGATTTTGTTTGTTGTTGACCTTGATCTGTAGCACCAGCTGCTTGTTGAGCTTGTTGAGCTGCTGCATACATTTGTTCTGCTAATTTATGTAATGGTTGTTCCAAAGCTTCACTATCTTTTTTGATGTCTTCGATATTGCTAGCTTCGATAGATTTTTTCAATTTATCTTTCGCTTCTTCTACTTCTTTCATCAAAGCAGCATCGCCTTTACCTTCAAGGTCTTTCAATGCTTTCTCAGCTTGATATACTAAGGAGTCCGCATTATTTTTAATGTCTAATTCTTCTTTTCTAGCTTTATCTTCCGCTGCATGAGCTTCAGCTTCTTTAACCATGCGGTCGATTTCTTCTTCTTTCAAGCCGCTAGAAGAAGTAATGGTAATTTTTTGTTCTTTTTGAGTACCCAAATCTTTAGCTTTTACATGTACGATACCATTAGCATCGATGTCGAATGTTACTTCGATTTGAGGAACCCCACGAGGAGCAGCTGGGATACCATCCAAGTTGAAACGACCCAATGTTTTATTATCTGCTGCGAATTCACGTTCACCTTGTAATACATGGATATCTACAGATGGTTGGTTATCTGCGGCAGTAGAGAATACTTGAGATTTAGATGTAGGGATTGTAGTGTTACGATCGATAATACGTGTGAATACGCCACCCATTGTTTCGATACCAAGGGACAATGGCGTTACGTCAAGTAACAATACGTCTTTAACTTCACCTACTAATACGCCACCTTGAATAGCAGCACCAATAGCTACACATTCATCAGGGTTAACATTTTTAGTTGGTTCTTTACCCAATACTTTTTTGATTGCTTCTTGTACAGCTGGAATACGGCTAGAACCACCAACTAACAATACTTTATCGATATCGGATGCAGATAAACCAGCATCGCTCATAGCCTTACGAGTAGGTTCAATAGTTGCTTGTACTAAGTCAGCAGTTAATTCTTCAAATTTAGCACGAGTTAATGTTACATCCAAGTGTTTAGGGCCTGTAGCATCAGCTGTAATAAATGGTAAGTTGATATTTGTGCTAGCTACACCAGACAACTCAATTTTTGCTTTTTCAGCAGCTTCTTTTAAACGTTGATCAGCTAATTTATCATTGGACAAATCGATACCAGTTTCTTTTTTGAATTCTTCGATAAGGTAGTTCATAATACGTTGGTCGAAGTCATCCCCACCAAGGTGGTTATTACCAGATGTTGCTAATACTTCAAATACGCCATCGCCAAGTTCAAGGATAGATACGTCGAATGTACCACCACCAAGGTCAAATACAAGAACTTTACCGTCTTCATCTTTATCTACACCATATGCAAGAGCAGCTGCTGTAGGTTCGTTGATGATACGAAGTACTTCAAGACCTGCAATAGCGCCAGCGTCTTTTGTAGCTTGACGTTGAGCATCTGTAAAGTATGCAGGAACTGTAATAACAGCTTGTTTTACAGGTTCGCCCAAGTAAGCTTCTGCGTCAGCTTTGATTTTTTGAAGAATCATTGCAGAAATTTCTTGAGGAGTATAAGATTTACCTTCTACAGTTACTTTGTAGTCTGTACCCATGTGACGTTTAATAGAAATGATTGTATTTTCTGGGTTGGATACAGCTTGACGTTTAGCCAATTGACCAACTAAACGTTCTCCATTTTTTGCGAATCCAACAACGGAAGGAGTTGTACGTGCACCTTCTTGATTTGTAATAACCGTAGGTTCGCCGCCTTCCATAACAGCAACACAAGAGTTTGTTGTCCCTAAATCAATACCAATTACCTTTGCCATAATATATACCTCCTAAAACTTTATAATCTATTCAACAACTTTTACCATTGCTGGACGTATACAACGACCATCAACAGTATAGCCAGTTTGCAATACTTCACACACCGTATCGGATTCATATTCATCTGACGGTACACGCATAATCGCTTGATGGAAATTTGGATCAAATGGTTGCCCCACAGCCTCAATAACCGCTAAACCATGTTTAGATAACATAGCCATCAAATTTTGATGAATCATAATGAATCCATCGAGGAATACTTTTGCTTCCCCCTCTGCAGGACTTTGAACAGCCCGTTCAAAGTTATCCAAGACAGGAAGAAGGTCTGTTAATACATCCCCTTTTACATATCCTGCAAGTTGCTCTTTTTCCTGATTAGTACGTCGTTTGAAGTTTTCAAAGTCCGCTTGTAACCGTTTATAGCGATTATCAAAGTCGGCTTTAAGTTCTTCTAACACTTGAGCAGCATCAGCCACAGCTTCTTCAGTTTTTTCAACAGTTGGTTCCTCTACATTCGTAGTATCCTCTGTTTCCTCCACTGTTTCTTGTTTAATGTCTTGTTCTTCAGCCATTATATGCCCTTTCTGTTTTGTTCTTTTACCATAGTTTCCATTATATGTTTCATATGGGACAACATGCCGATGATACGTCCGTATTCCATCCGCGTTGGACCAAGAATAGCAAGAGTTCCAATAGGCTGATCTTGATTCGTAAAATCAGCTTGTACCACACTCACTGAATGTAGCGCTTCAGTTTCATTCTCAATACCAATCTTGACCTTAACAGGTGTTGGAGAATCATCTTTTAATAGCTGTCCTAATTGATTTTGTTCTTCCACTAAGGAAAGCAAGGGTTGTACCTTCTCAACAGACTTAAACTCTGGTTGATTTAACAACTCTGTGGTACCTACCGAATAGAACAACTTACGTTTATTAATAGCTCGTAATAATGTCTCCGAAAGGATTAATAAAATTCCCTGTGGTCCTTCCATATGGACCAATATAGATCCTAAAGCCTCAGCCGTTACATGACCAATACTTACATTCTGTAGTGCATTGCTAAATTGTATGGCTAAACTCTGTAAAAGCTCTGGTGAAACGCTTTCACCAAAGTACATCAATTCATTATCGAGTGCTCCTGTTTCAGTAATAACTACCATAATGGCTTGATGACTATCTAGCGGTAATACATGAATGTATTTGATTAATGCTCTATCATGGGCTGGTGCTAAGAATAAACTCATGCTATGACTTACCTGTGAAAGTAGTTTAGCCATATTGAGAAAGAGTTCACTCGTTGATCCATTGGAACGTTTCCATAACATTTCAATTTTTTCAGCATCCTGTAATGGAACAGGTTGTCGACTCAGCATAGAATCAACATATAAGCGATAGCCCTTAGCTGAAGGAATACGTCCAGCCGATGTATGAGGTTGCTCTAAATAGCCTAATTCCTCTAAATCGGACATTTCGTTCCGCACCGTAGCAGGACTGATGCCAAGATCATAATTTTTAGCAATCGTTCGAGATCCTACAGGTTCTGCGGACTTAACATAGTCTTCAATTATGGCTCGCAAGATGCGCTGTTTTCTTTCATCCATAATGACACCTCTTGTTAGCACTCATAAACTTTGAGTGCTAATCGCATGTATAATATTATCATATTCAAAAAAAATGTCAAGCAGAAAAATCCTTAAAAAGTCAAATAATATCTATTTAGTCAAAAAGACAATTCAATATTTTTAATTAATTGGTCAAAAAATCAAAGTACAAAAATAAGAAAACACTTATACTATCTACATTTATGACATATCCCAAAATTTAAAGATTAGAATATGTTGGTCTAATAAAATTTCTATTATTAAAACCTGAAATAGTATAAGTGTTTATATTTGTAATAATTTTATTATAATTCTATTGTTAATGGACTCTTAGTTAGAATACTTTTTGGGCCCTGACTATTTACAGACTAAAACCATAAATCAATAAGTACTAGAAATATAATAATTTATAGTTCTATACCTTCTAATGGATTACCAAGTCGTTCTAACAATTGTCCCATACGTTCACGAGGTTCCCCATGTTCCGCATACCAATCAATCAAAATGTCTACAGCTTTTTTAGATTGCTCAATAGTTAGTTTTCTTGCTAAAATTTTTCCTGCTTCTGGTCTCATGCCTGTATTACCGCCAACAGCCAACATAAAACCTTGAGATGTACCAATAAAAGCAATATCTTTCACCATCGCATCAGGGCAGTTACGTCCACATCCACTGATGCCAATCTTGCACTTATGAGATGTTTTTCGGCCGTAGTGTTTTCTCTCTACATAATCAGCCAATTCTTTAGTTTCCATTTGTCCATTTTTACAATGGCCTTTACCTACACAGGCAATTAAGGAATTAACACCTCTATGAATAACAGTTGTCACGCCATCAGGCAATTCAGAAATTAGCTGTTCCTTATCATCTTTTTCAATACCTGTAATTTGTATACCTGTTACAACATGGCGAAAGGATCCGCCATATTTTTCAGCAAGTTCTATGCATGCTTTCATTTGATCTAAAGTAAATTCATTATGTAAACCGTGTAATATTACAGATGTCTTCATCGTTCCTCCTCAAATCTAGCATGCTTATTCATCATCATCCTATTTATACTAACATATTAGATTTTGAGAAACTGTGAGAAATTACTCACGAATAAATTGACTAAATACATAGTTTCCATGCTTGGCACCTTCAGCGGTTAAATGATAACTTCCACTTTGATATTCTAATAGATCTTTACTAACTAAATCCTCTAAAGTAGTACCAAATAAATTATGGACAGATACGCCAAATTTATCTTCAAATTTTCGCTCATCAAGGCCCCATTTAGTGCGAAGAGCTAAAAAGCAAAAATCCTCTTGAGCTCGCTCTAAAGTAATCGTCTCCGTATCAATAGTAGGCATAATATATCTGTCAACGGATTGTATATAGGGCATTACATTACGATTATTACTACGGCGTACTCCGTCATAGAAGGAATGAGCACCAGCACCAAAGCCTAAATAATCTACATAGTGCCAATATTTTAAATTATGACGGCTATAGGAATTAGTCTTGGCGAAATTTGAAATCTCATATCGTTCAAAGCCTAAAGCTTTTAATCCGTCCATCATCATGTCATACATGGATTCATCAATGGTTTCACTAGGAATAGAAATAAGGTTCTTTTGTACTAAATGATATAGATACGTTCCTACCTCAACTTGAAGTCCATACGTTGAAATATGATTAATCGGTAAGTCTTTTACAATATCTAAATTATATTGAATATCCTCTAATGTTTGTCGTGGCAAACCATAAATCAAATCAATATTGATATCAGTAAAGCCCGCCTCTTTAGCATCATAAACGGCTTGTTTTGCCTGTTCTCCGTTGTGACTACGATGAAGCATGGTAAGCAACTTATCGTCAAATGTTTGAACACCAAAGCTAATACGATTAAAACCAAGTTTAACTAATTTCGTTAAGTAATGTAAATTTACTTCCCCAGGATTCGATTCAATAGTCATATGACAATCGTCAGTAATTGTAAAAGTATTTTTAATTTTATCAAGAATCATCTGTAGTTGTTGAATCGATAATTCTGTAGGCGTACCTCCACCAAAATAAATTGTATCAATAGCTTTAGATGTAGACTCTGGATGTTCAGAGACCCATAAATCGATTTCTTGAACTAAAGCATATACATAGGTTTCGTAATAATCTTGTAAATTTTGATAAGCAGGAAAATCACAATACATACATTTCTGTTTACAAAAAGGGATATGGACATACAACCCCATATCCCTCAGTGTAGACAGATTCAGAATATCAGAATCTGTTTTCATTTTATTAGTCCTCAACCTTGAGAATCGCCATGAATGCTTCTTGCGGGATCTCTACGGAACCGACGGACTTCATGCGTTTCTTACCGGCTTTTTGTTTTTCAAGTAATTTACGCTTACGAGAAATATCACCACCGTAACATTTTGCCAAAACGTCCTTACGCCAAGCTTTTACAGTTTCACGAGCCACAATTTTTGTACCTACCGCCGCTTGAATTGGAATTTCAAACATTTGACGAGGAATCAATTCTTTCAATTTCTCAGCTAATGCACGTCCACGTGTAGCTGCACGGTCCTTGTGTACAATAATGGACAATGCATCTACAGGATAACCATTTAAGAGAATATCCATCTTAACCATTGGAGATTGTTTATATCCAATCAATTCGTAGTCAAGAGATGCATACCCCTTTGTAGCAGATTTTAATTTATCAAAGTAATCATAAATGATTTCACTCAATGGCAAGTGATAAACGACAGATACGCGTGTTTCATCCAAATATTCCATAGATTGATATTCACCGCGTTTATCTTGAGATAATTCCATGATAGTACCAACAAAATCTTTAGGTACAATTGTAGTCGCCTTTACATAAGGCTCTTCAATGTAATCAATTTCTGTTGGAGGTGGTAATTTAGCTGGATTATCGACTTCGAGCATTTCCCCATTTGTTTTGTACACTTTGTAATTTACCGATGGAGCCGTCGTAATAAGCGTCAAGTTATATTCACGTTCTAAACGTTCTTGAATTACATCCATATGCAAAAGACCGAGAAACCCACAACGGAAACCAAAGCCCAATGCCAATGATGTTTCTGCTTCATATTCTAAGGCAGCATCATTAAGCTGTAACTTTTCTAATGCATCCCGAAGGTTTTCATAATCTTTAGACTCTGTTGGGTAAAGGCCACAGTACACCATAGATACAGCCTTACGATAACCAGGCAATGGTTCTGATGCAGGATTATTAGCTAATGTTACAGTATCGCCTACATGGCAATCTTTTACATTTTTGATGCTAGCTGCAATACAACCTACTGAGCCACATGGTAATTCTTGCACAGGTACAAGATTTGGAGTAAAAATACCGAGTTCTGTAACATCAAAGTCCTTTTTGTCATGCATCATGCGAATTGTATCTTTTGCTTTTATGGACCCTTCTTTTACACGGACATAGGCAATAGCACCTTTGTACGCATCAAAACGGCTATCAAAAATCAAGGCTCTTGTTGGTTCATCAGATTTATCTGGTGGTGCAGGAACTTTATTTACAATAGCTTCTAAAATATCAGGAATACCGATACCTGATTTGGCAGAGCATAATACAGCATCAGATGCGTCTAAACCAATAATATCTTCAATTTCTTGTTTAACGCGATCAGGATCTGCTGACGGCAAATCAATCTTGTTAATAACAGGAATGATTTCAAGATCATGTTCTAAAGCGAGATATACATTTGCCAACGTTTGTGCTTCTACACCTTGAGCAGCATCGACCACAAGTAATGCCCCTTCACAGGCTGCAAGAGAACGAGATACTTCATAGCTGAAATCGACATGGCCCGGAGTATCGATGAGATTCAAAGTGTATTCTTCACCGTCTTGAGCTTTGTACAAAATGCGAACAGATTGTGCTTTAATAGTAATGCCTCGTTCACGTTCAAGGTCCATGGAGTCCAAAACTTGAGCCTCCATTTCACGTTTTTGTAATGTGCCAGTATATTCAATTAATCTATCGGCAATGGTTGATTTACCATGGTCAATATGGGCTATAATACAGAAGTTTCGAATCTTTTTCGTTGACATACTATGTGAACAAGTTCAAAGAACTTGCATTCTCCTTTCTAACATACGCGATCGATAACAGCACCTCCCAATAATTGAGTGCCATTATAAAAGGCTACAGACTGACCTGGGGTAATAGCCCGTTGTGGTTCTTCAAAAATAACCTCCATTGTATCGTCATCTAAAATACGTGCTGTGCAAGGAGAAGGGTTAGCTGCATAGCGAATTTTGCCTTCTGCCTTCAATTCCTTATGAATTGTATCATCTAAGAAGTTATAGAACTTACAAATCATACGATTTGTAAAGAGACGTTCATTAGGACCCACGATGACCTCATTACGATCCCCATTAAATCCAATAACATATAAAGGGTGTTTATAAGCAATACCAAGGCCTTTACGTTGACCAATCGTATAATTAAATAAGCCGTTGTGCTTACCTAATACCTCACCATCTTCGGTAACGATATTACCAGACTCTGGCTTACCCTTCATTTCTTCTACCACAAGCTTTTGATAGTTCCCATGAGGCAAGAAACAAATATCTACGCTATCTGGTTTTTTAGCGACTGGCAAATCATATTCAGCAGCTAATTTACGTGTTTCAGTCTTACATTGACCACCTAATGGGAACATAAGATGACTCAAAATACGTTGGTTCATATTGTACATAACATAACTTTGGTCTTTTGTAGGATCAACACCTTTATGTAACTCATATAGACCTGTTTCTTCATTGTAATTTACTTGTGCATAATGACCAGTTACCATATGTGTGGCACCTAATTCAAGAGCACGATTGAGCATCAAGTCAAACTTGATGTTCTTGTTACAAAATACACAAGGATTTGGCGTACGACCATAGGCATATTCTTTTACAAAGTAATCTACTACGTTTTCGTAGAATACATCACGAGCATCGATAACATGATGCTCGATACCAAGAAAATCACACATCTTCTTAGCATCAGTTACGGCAAGAGGCACCTCATCATAGGGCGTACCACTCACCCATAACCATAGGGTAATACCAAATACTTTATAGCCTTGTTTTAATAGCATTGCAGCAGTTAAAGAACTGTCTACGCCGCCACTCATAGCTACAGCGATAACTTTTTCCATACTTTCTCCTTTTAATGATCTCTTGATCATAAAACTAATCAGGGTGAAAGCCTGACGTGTAAAACACTAGTTCGGTGTAAAAGTCCGAGTAGTATTGCTATAAAATTATAGCAACTTATATTATAGCCTAGAAATAGGTATATTGAAAAGATTTGAAATAAAAAGAATCCCTTTCACAAAAGAAAGAGATTCTAAATATTATCTATGTTTTAATAGTTCTTCAGCAGCTCCTAAAATACCAAGCATGGAATGCTCAAACACTAGGCCACCCTGCATGAAAATTGTATACGGTGGACGTACAGGACCATCGGCACTGAGTTCAATAGAGGAACCTTGTACAAAGGTACCACCAGCCATGATGATTTTATCTTCGTACCCAGGCATATCCCCAGGAATAGGATGTACGTGAGCATCTACAGGAGAATAGGCTTGCATACCTACACAGAAATGCTCCATTTCTTCCCCATTTTTCAGATTAATGGCTTGAATCAAATCATAGCGATCAGCATTTACCTTAGGGAATACATCATAGCCTAGTAACTCACCTACAGCAGCCGTATATACAGCACCTTTAAGAGCTTGTAATACTACGTGAGGTGCCATAAATAAACCTTGGAAGAACAAGCGATAACCAGGAGCATATGAACCCATATGATCGCCAAGTCCAGGAGCTGTCAATTGATATGCTGCATCCTCTACAAGGTTTTCTCTACCAACAATATACCCACCAGTTGGTGCTAAACCGCCACCTGCATTTTTAATGAGAGAGCCAGCCATAATGTCAGCACCAGCTTCTAATGGTTCTTGCAGCTCTGTAAATTCACCGTAACAATTATCTACGAAACAAATCGTTTTAGAATTTTTAGCTTTTACAGCATCTACAATAACCTTAATATCTGCAATAGATAATGGTTCACGTGTGCTATAGCCTCGAGACCGTTGAATGACTACTACCCGCGTATTATCGTTAACAGCGTTAGCAATAGCTTCAACATCATAAGTATTATCTTTCAATGGTACCTCAGTATAGGTAAAGCCTTTTTCTACTAAAGAACCACGCACTTCACGAGATGAACCGATAACAGATTGCATCGTATCGTAAGGAGCCCCAACAGCATAAATAAATTCAGTACCTTTAGAACCATTGCCCATCAAAGAAATTAACGTCGTTGCTAATGCATGTGTACCAGAAACAAAGTGCGGCCGTACAATAGCCTTTTCACCTTTAAATACATAGGCAAATACTTCATCTAATTTCTCACGGCCTACATCGTTATAACCATAACCAGTTGTGCCCGTAAAATGATAATCAGATACTTGGCACTCTTTAAATGCTTCTAATACCTTTTTTGTATTTTCCAATGCAATAGGTTCAAACTTTTTGAATTCAGGTTCAGCCATTTCAAGGGCTTTACTGCGTATTTCTTCTAATGTCATGCTATTCCTTCTCTACGGATTAAATCCATAGCTTTATTAAATATAAAATCTTTAGATGTATTGCTATCAATATGTATCCATTCTATATATGGCATACGTTTATACCATGTAATTTGGCGCTTAGCAAAATGACGTGTATTCTTCTTAATTAAGTCACGACACTCATCTAATGTTATATTGCCATTTATATAGTCTACAACCTCTTTATAGCCAATACCTTTAAAAGCTTGGCAATCTGGATTCACTCCAGATTTTATGAGTTGTTCCACCTCTTCAATCAAACCTGCATCAAACATCATATCAACGCGTAAATTAATACGTTCATATAATTTATCACGATCTCTTATGAGACCGATAACAGGTCCTTTATAGGATACACCATTTTTTGTCTGATTTCGCAACGAATCTACATCACCATGATGCAATATCTCAATAGCTCGATACAAACGATGTTTATCGCTATATTGTATCTCTATATTATGCTCTTTACCTAATGTGAAAGCATAGTTTCGTAAGCCTTCAATACCTTTTGTACTATAGAGCTCATCGAGTTCTGCTCGCAAATATTCGTCAGGTTTAACATCATTAAAGTTGTAGTTCTCCAATAATGATTGGACATACAGGCCTGTACCACCAGACAGAATAGGAAGAATATTTCTATCTTTTAATCTTGCAATTATTTCTTTAGCTTGATCTTGAAAAATAGATACCGAATATGAATCATTTGGTTCCAGTATATCGATGAGATGATGTTTCACCCGATTAAGTTCATCCACCGATGGTTTAGCGGTACCAATATTAAGTTGTTTATAAACCTGATAAGCATCACCAGAAATAACCTCAGCATGCAGCTGTTCTGCTAGGTCCAAGGTAAGATCTGTTTTGCCTACCGCAGTAGGTCCAACGATGGTAATTAAGGGATTCACAATAACTCCTTCATATATACACCATAGCCTATGCGGCTATATTTTCCTCCTACCCATTTATGAGGTGGATATTTCTGAAAGACAGAACTAAATGGTCGTTCTTTAATGATAACACCATAAGAGGCAACACGCATAGCTTCCTCCATAATTTTATCATCAATATGACTTTCCACAGTATGTCCACGGAGTGGTTTAAATTGAGGACTATCCTCTACAGGGACCTCAAACATGGGGTCAAAATAAATAATATCTACACTTTCATCTGGTAGATTAGGTACATAATTTTCAAAGGTATCATAACTTACCTCAATACGACGTAATGCGTCCGTCACACTTTTCACATTATGCGAATAATGAGCTAAACCATAAGATGTGGCAAGCCATATAGGTAAAGAACCTTCTAGGCCTTTTATTTTAGCCTGAGGAAAAGCATAGCTCACCACGATACTGTCACTGCCAAGACCAATTGTACAATCAAGAAACGAAAATTCTTTTTTATCAGTTATTTCATTAGTACATAGTATTGTCTGAACAGCATTAATTAAATAATCTCCTTCTCCACGTTGCAAACGTAGTATACGTAATTGAGCCATGGATAAATGAAAGCTATGTTGCTGATTATCAGGAAAATGAATAGTTAAGCCATTACCAGAAAGAACCGCAATGTAATCACATAGATGTGCGTCAAATAATGCTGGTATAGATAATTTTCCTCTTTTTATATAAGTCATATGCATAGAGGAAGCCAACACTTTGGCTTCCTCTTGAATGGCCTCATTAGATTTTTGGGCTGTAGTTAATATATTCATGTTAAGACCGTAAGAATAATTTACCTAATTCATCAGGTGTAAATTTGATTATCGTAGGACGACCATGAGGACATACATATGGTTTTTCGGTACTAAATAAGTCCTCAATTAAAGTAGTCATTTGATACATATTTAAATTATGACCTGCCTTGATTGCCCCTCTGCAAGACGCATAGGCTAACATTTCATGTCGTAATTGAGCCTTAGTAGGCTGTTGATGATCATGTAAGTAAGAGAATACATATTGGAGAATTTCAAAAGCTTTTGACTCTACCAAATCTACAGGAGCTCCTACTAATTTTATCTTAGTAGGACCACCCAGCTCTACATCGAAACCAAGATCAAGTAATATTTCTCGTTCTTCCTCTACTAAATTCATTTCATCATCTGTGGCCTCATTATATTGAGGAACCAAAATAGATTGCATAGGAATCGATTCAGAAGACTTACACAACTTATCATAACGCACACGCTCATGCGCCGCATGTTGGTCTATGATATATAGATCATCACCTTTTTTTGCTAATATATAACAAGATGCAACTTGCCCCATTGGTAAAAAGCCCGAGTTATGAATTGTACGCTCTTCTACCTCTTCGTTACGAATATCATGAGACAAGGATTTAAACTTCTCTACATCTTCCGTAGTATAACTAGTGTATGCAGTAGGAACAGCTTCAAAACTTTCATCTACAAAAGAGGATTGTTCATAAGTAGCCTTAGGTGCAGGTGGTGTATACCCCTTAGTTTTAAGGTTTTCCACAAACTGCGAAGTTTCACCGCGCATGACTTCATAGCCTTTTGTACGGCGTCCACCAAAAACCTTATCATAATCTATAGCTGTTGCTATATGTTCAGCAGACTGCATCGAATCGTGTACAACAGTAGGTGTTTGATAAGAATCATAAGTAGTATTACCGGCTAAGGATGTACTATTAGAACTAAAATTCTTAATATTACTATCACTATTACTAGCAATATCATTACCATATTTATCGGATATATTATCAACTGTACCAGTCATATAAGATGATGACTCTCGTTCGTATCTCTCATGGAGTGGATTATTTAAAGCATTTAAGATACCGTGATATACGGCTTTAAATATAATCTTATCATCTGAGAATTTAACTTCACTCTTGCGAGGGTGTACGTTTATATCAACCATTCTCGCAGGCACAGTAATATTTAGTACCACCAAAGGATGACCATTTTTCGGTAATAGTGCATGGTATGCATTATCGATAGCCTTCATTATGGTTTTATCAGAAATCACTCGATTATTGACGATAATGGTCTGCCATATCCTTGTACTTTTAAGAAGTGTAGGCTTACTCACTACGCCATCGATATAGATAGAATCACTTTCATAGGCAACAGTAAAAATATCATCTTTAGTTTTATATCCATATAGTGCAGCTACAGTATCACTAATATCGCCATTTCCTGGTGTAATAATAGCTACCCGATCATCGATGATAAGCTTAAAAGAAATATGTGGATTACTTAGAGCTAATTTCCCTACAATATCTTGAATTTTAGAGGCTTCTGTACGCTCCGTCTTTAAAAATTTACGACGAGCCGGCGTATTATAAAATAAATCTTTAATTTCGATAGTTGTACCAGGTGCCGCACCATAAGGAATGCAATCGGTAAAAATGCCGCCATCAACAGTAATACGAGTCCCCAAATCAGAGTCTGCTTTACGAGTAATCAAAGAGAAATGAGATACAGAGGCAATACTAGCCAAGGCCTCCCCACGGAAGCCTAGGGACGCAATATCAAAGAGGTCCTCTACTTGTTGAATTTTAGAGGTTGCATGACGTAGAATCGCCAAGCGAGCATCTTCCTCCGTCATACCGATACCAT
Source organism: Veillonella parvula DSM 2008 (assembly GCF_000024945.1). Taxonomy (NCBI): domain Bacteria; kingdom Bacillati; phylum Bacillota; class Negativicutes; order Veillonellales; family Veillonellaceae; genus Veillonella; species Veillonella parvula. The sequence goes on along the minus strand of NC_013520.1, from coordinate 1,016,279 downwards.
TATCAGTAATCCGCATATAGGCCACACCGCCTTCACCAATTTCAACCTCAATATTAGTGGCAGACGCATCAATAGAGTTTTCTATGAGCTCTTTAATAACTGATGCGGGACGTTCAACGACTTCACCGGCAGCTATCTTATTGATTGTCGTTTCATCCAATACGTGAATGGTTGCCATTATTTCCCGCCTCCTTTACGAGCCTCCTCTTGTAGTTCATATAATTTATTTAATGCTTCAATTGGAGTCATACTCATTACATCGACTTCCAATAAGCTATCTACTACGGAATGTGTAAATAAATTGCCTAGTGGGGAATCACTAACTTGCTTAACAGCTGTTTTTGCTACATTAGTAAGTTGAGCCCCCATAACTCGATTATTTAAATCACTTGCATCGTGACTTTGATCTTCCAACGATTCCAAAATCACTTCAGCTCGTTTTAATACAGAGTTAGGTAGGCCCGCAAGTCTAGCAACATGGATACCATAACTGCGATCTGCACCACCTTTAATGATGCGGCGCAAGAAAGCAACATCCTTCCCTTTTTCTTTAACTGCAACGGTATAATTTTTTAATTTACTATAGCTTTCTTCTAAGCAAATCAATTCATGGTAGTGCGTTGCAAATAAAGTCTTGCTATGAATATGCTTGCAAATATGTTCCACTACGGCTTGTGCAATACTTAAGCCATCAAAGGTACTCGTCCCCCGACCAATTTCATCAAGAATAATCAAGCTATTGTGAGTAGCATTCTCTAAGATATAAGCTACCTCTTTCATTTCCACCATGAATGTACTTTGTCCAGTAGAAATATCGTCACTAGCACCGACACGTGTAAAAATACGATCCACAGGTGAGATAGATGCCTCACGAGCGGGAATAAAGGAACCAATCTGTGCCATAATCATTAAAATAGCCGCTTGACGCATATAAGTAGACTTGCCTGCCATATTAGGGCCTGTAATGAGTAAAAATTCTTCTTCATCATGATTTAAAACGATATCATTTGGTACGAATACCTCACGTTTTAAGAACTTTTCAATAACAGGATGACGACCATCGCGAATATTGATTTGACCATTCATTACAATAGTTGGACAAATATAGTTTTCTTCGTATCCAACTAATGCTAATGAGCATAATACATCAAGGTCTGCAAGAGCTCGAGCCGTTTCTTGTACCGCTTTGATAACGAGCTTAATATCATTACGCAATTGTTGATATAGTTCGTGCTCCAACGCAATGATTTTATCTTTTGCACTGAGAATTTTAATTTCAAACTCTTTCAACTCAGGTGTAATATAACGCTCAGCATTGGCCAAGGTTTGTTTTCGAATAAAATAATCTGGCACTTGTTCTGATTTACTATGTGATACCTCAAAATAGTAACCAAACACTTTATTATAACCAGTCTTAATTTTTGAAAGCCCTGTAGCTTCTTTAATATCCGCTTCCATCTTGGCGAGCCATTGCTCGCTATTAGTCGCTAAAGAACGTAGCTCATCTAAATCAGCATTAAAGCCATCTTTAATAACTCGACCATCTTTTAATGTCAACGCTGGTTGCTCTGCAATAGCACGACATAATAAGTCATAAATATCTTTATGATCATGAATGCGTTCATTAATCGACGTTAAAGCTAGACTTGAACATGTACTTAATACATTCTTAATATCCGGTAAAACTGCTAATGACTCACGAAGAGCTGTTAAATCTCTTGGAGATACAGATCCGGTTTCAACACGGCCAACGATACGTTCAAAATCGTAAATACAATCTAAAAAGCTTTGAATATGAGAGCGTTCAGCACCGCGTGTAATGAGTTCTGCCACGGCCGCTTGGCGACGTTGAATTTGATTTACATCAGTTAACGGGCTTTCAAGCCATTGTTTTAAAAGGCGTGCCCCCATTGGTGTCAACGTACGATCTAGCACATCAAGTAAAGTACCTTTTTGACCACCATCACGTAAATTGTGAGTAATTTCAAGGTGACGCAAAGAAGATGTATCAAGAATGAGGCGATTACCTACACTTAATTGATGTACATAGTTGATATGAGAAATTTCAGACTTAATTATATCTTCTAAATATAAAAGCATATAACCTAAAGCTTCCCATACGTCCTCTTCCATAAGGCCTAAATCACCAAAATGAGTGACAGCTTTTTCAGATACTTCACGCTGTGTATAGTAGGTAGAAAAAGGAGAAAATACGACATTACTAAATTGGTTTTCAATAAAATCTCGAATATCTTGCGGTAATATCGTTCCTTCAGGCAATATGATTTCACTTGGTCGATACATGCTAAGTGCATCGTACATATCACTGCGTTTTTCACAATTTGTAATGCGATGCCAAATAACTTCGCCTGTAGATACATCGGAAAACACAAGAATCCACGCATCTTTTACCATATAAAATAATGATAAAAAGTTATTTGACCTTGCATCGTTGCCATTCTCCGTCATCACCGTCCCCGGTGTAATGACTTTTATAACATCGCGCTTAACGATGCCCTTTACCGCTTTTGGATCCTCTAATTGCTCACAAATAGCAACCTTATACCCCTTTTTAACGAGCGTTTCAATGTAGCTTTCAGCAGCATGAAAAGGAACGCCACACATCGGTGTGCGTTCCTCATCTCCTGTAGGTCGACCTGTTAAGGTAATATTAAGTTCACGAGATGCAACTAAAGCATCATCATTAAATAATTCATAAAAGTCACCTAAGCGAAAGAACAGTAATTCTTCAGAGTATCTAGATTTAATATCTAAATACTGCTCCATCATAGGTGTTTGCTTTTTACTCATATTCACCTCATATATTATGAGTCATATCACAGATTCCGCTTATATTCGTATATACCCATGCGGTTATTGAACAAATATATGAACGGATACAACAATTTATAAACAATAGGCGCTAAGGACAACATACTTCTTGTAAAATTAATCAGTCCAGTTTGTTTAAGTTTAGGATTCATAATTACAATTTCATGACCATCCTTAGTTCCCCATTGAAAAGTAACATCCATCTTACTGAGCATATCATGTTGTTTACTACGTTTTGCCACGTAAGGAGAAATCATATCAAGATATAAGGTAAATTCTTCAAAAGAATCAGTCAGTAAGCCTAAGAATTGCTTCATTTCATCCAGTGTAAGATACATAACTACCCCTTCACTAACAAGCAATAGTTTTCGGCCATTTATCTCAATATTTTTAGTCCACAATTCATCAGTTATAGAGCTCACTACGTTATGTACTCGTTCATGAGGCTCAAAAAATTGTGAACGTGCCTCAATCACTCCGGCAAAATCGATATTATACCAATCAATATAACCGTTGTCGACTCGATAAAACATAGTATCTAAACCAGCACCTAATGATACGACGATACAATCTGGATAAAGAGATATAAACTTTCGTATCTCATTATCGATAACTTTAGCCCGTCCTAAAATGCCATAATAGGACATCTTAACATCTTTAAATTGATCAAAATCATACTCAATCTGATTTATAATCTCCAAGGATTTTTTATCCTTCAAAACGGATTGTTCAGACTCGTAATCTTTCGCTCTCGCATATAGTGTCAATAATGCCGTTTCGCCTACAGCGTTTAAATCAAGTTTCATAGTTACACCTTCTTTGTAGAAATACAAAATGTAAATGGTGTTCATACCTATGAATGTCTTCAAAATACAACTTTTATATTATTCTATTATTATAACACATATGATTTCTAATCAGCATCTATGGTAAAAAAGAACATCGCCACCACATGTTTAGCAAACTAATTTTAGATAAAAAATCTAACCTTAGAGTTAACATAATAGTGACGAGTTCTTTTTTGATTCTAATAGTTTATTTTAAAATACTACCATAACAAACCCATGTTTGAGCTTTATCGATATGAGCTGGTACAGTTTGACCAATTGATAGGGAGTCATCCTTAGGGAATAAAACCATTTTATTACCAGATGTACGACCGAACCACATATCTTCATCACGAGGACTTGGTCCCTCTACAATAATATCAAATACTTGTCCTTCCATAGGTTTATTTAATTCATAAGAGATTTCATTTTGTACATCCATCAATGTTTGTAAGCGAACGCGCTTAATCTCTTCTGGAATTTGATCATCCATAGTTGCTGCTGGCGTTCCAGATCGCTTAGAGTAAATGAACGTATACGCCATGTCATAACGCACATCTTTTAATAATTGTAATGTAGCTTGGAAATCATCTTCGGTTTCTCCTGGGAAACCTACGATGATATCCGTAGTCACCACCACATCTTTTATTTTTTCACGGCAATAAGAAAGCAATTCTTTATAATGCTCTACCGTGTAATGACGATTCATTTTCTTTAAAATACGATTGGAACCAGATTGAATAGGTAAATGTAAATGCGTCACAATATTGGATGACCTACCAAGAGCATCAATCATAGACTTACTCATATCTTGAGGATGACTTGTCATATAGCGAATACGTTCTATACCAGGAATACCATCAAGAGCATCAACTAATGTACCAAAATCTGTACCATCTTTAAAATCTAGGCCATAAGAGTTTACATTTTGCCCCAATAAAGTGATCTCTTTAAATCCTTTAACCCCTAGGTCTGTAACCTCTTTAACAATGGCCTCTACAGGTCGGCTAATCTCTCTACCACGTACATGGGGAACAATACAATAGGTGCAAAATTTATTACAGCCATTCATAATAGGTACCCATGCATAAAAAGAGCCATTTGGTTTTGCCTCTAATTCAGGTAATACAGTGTTATCCATATCTACGCTGATTTGATGCGTATGTCCATGTTGTACTTCTTCAATCATCTCGTTAATATGTTGAATATTATGAGTGCCTAATACAATATCAATATGAGGAGCTCGTTTAAACATTTCTGCTTGATTTTTTTGAGCCATACATCCTGTGACGGCGATAATCAAGTTTTTATTATTACGTTTTAGTCTTTTTAGCTCACCTATACGCCCATAAACTTTAGTTTCTGCATTTTCACGCACTGCACAAGTATTTAGCAGAATTAAATCTGCAGTTTCAACATTCTCTGTTGGTATATACCCAACAGATTCCAGCTGATGCGATAATCGCTCAGAGTCGGCAGTATTCATTTGACAACCATAGGTGTAAATATAATAAGACTTCATTCTAACTCCTACACTTTAACAATCTTACGTTTTGTTTCAATAATATTCTTAACTTTAATAGACATGCGTTCAATAGACATGCCGGTAATATATTCAATTTCATTGCGAACAGATTTTTGTACCTGTTGCATCAACGGTTTAACAGGATATCCATGTTCAATAACTACAGCCATATCAACAACAAGACCGTTTTGACCTTTGTCGCTTTTTTTAAAAGAAATTATACTGGTCTCATCGACACCAGCTACTTTTTTTAACCCATTTCTAATCAATTTAATAATTACTTCATCGTCAAAAGTGAGTCGACCATAGTAGCTAAAAGCAGGACGTACAACAGAACGTTCAAATCCTTCAGAACCAATTTGACCTAAGGTATCTTGATCTTGTTTTTTCAAAGTCCTGCGGCGCCACATGGTTTTGATTGGATCGATCAAATACCCCCTAAAGTGTGGCTTTAATTCCATAGTCGGCACAGGAATTATATGTTTACCCTCTTTAAGACGTGCATGTTGTGCCTTTTCAATTTCCTTAGGTGTTGCAACATCTTCTATACGAATATATCGATCAGGTTCTTGTAAGCCTAAAGCTTTAGTAATCTTCTTAACCATATTATCAGAAGTGCCGATAATCATAAGCTTATTAGGTTTAATCTTATCTAATTGTTCTCGTACGGATTTAACTTGTACTTCGTCTTGAAAAATAGCACGACGAACAGCTTTTAAACGACTAGACTCTTTTTTTGCAGAAAAGCCAGCTACAATTTTATTATCATGAATCAAAATACCATCATCGATGATACATTCAATTTTATTTTCATGAGCAACTACGAGGGCACGATGACTTTTACCTGTGCCACTACTACCAACAAATGCAACGACTTCCATAGCCTACCTCGTCATTTATAACAAACTAATAAATTCTGATACATCCTTACCAGATACTAAGTAATCACCAAATCTATCAGGTTTCTTGCCTACAATACCATGGTAATCAGAACCACCAGTAATAAATAGCTTATGCTTTTTAGCGAATTCTTTATATCGCTCCACATCATCATCATTATGCTTTGAGTGATATACCTCCATACCATCAAAATCATAATCTAACATTTCCAACACATATTCATCACTGGTAACCAATTTAGGATGAGCCATAACAGCAAGTCCTCCAGCTTTATGTATAATATCAATAATATAAGGAACCTCTACTTTTACCTTAGGAACATAGCAAGGACTATTTTTTCGAAGAATACCTTTAAATACATCATTAATATCCTTGGCATAACCACCATCAATTAAAAGTTTACCAATATGTGGGCGACCATAAGCTTTAGTATCAGGAAATTGTTTAATGAGCTCTTCTTTTGTAATATAATATCCTTCATTGTTACAACGACGAATAATTTCATCGATACGTTCTTCACGTTTTCCTTTAAAAAACGTAATAAAATCGATTAAATCTTTATTATTTTCATCAAAACAATATCCTAAAATATGAATTGACTTATCTTTATAATCAGCACTAAATTCACAGCCATTTACGATTTTAATAGATTCATTAGGATCTAACTCTTTTTGAGCAACACGCAATGCTTGAAGACCGTCTATTTCATCATGATCGGTTAAAGCCATCATAGATACATTACAGTCTATGGCATGTTGCAATAGATCTTTAGGTGTTTCAACACCATCTGAAAAGATGGAATGCATATGAAAATCTACAAGCATATAGCACCTCCATTCCAAATATTCTATCATTTAATTATGACTTATTTAATCTATTAATTCAAGTTTAGAAAGAAAAATTGCGACCCTAATGAACTTTCACTAGAATCGCAATTCTATTATAAGTCTTGAAGCAATTCTGTTACTTTATCAGCTACAGAATCAATAGCACATGGAAGAGCTTCTCCAGACTTACGGATTTGAATTTCTACTTCGTTATTCTCAAGAGTATTTTTACTTACTGTAATGCGAAGTGGATAACCAATCAAATCAGCATCTTTGAACTTAACACCTGCACGATCTTTACGATCATCTAACAATACATCTACACCAGCATTTTGTAATGCAGTATAAATAGTTTGACTGGTAGCCATTAATGCTTCGTCTTTTGCATTAATTGGGACAATAACTGCTTCAAATGGAGCAATAGAACGTGGCCAAATAATACCATTTTCATCGTGATATTGCTCAATAGCAGCAGCTAGTGTACGAGATACACCGATACCATAGCAACCCATAATCATTGGATTAGGACGACCATTTTGATCTAAGAATGTAGCTTGTAATGCTTCAGAATACTTTGTACCCAATTTAAATACTTGACCCACTTCGATGCCTTTAGCATGTTCTAAAGCGCCACCACATTTAGGACACACATCGTCCTTCGTGATCAAACGAATTGGAGCAACAATAATGTCTTCTACATTAAAATCCCGTTTTGGATTGATATTAACATAATGAGCATCTTTTTTATTAGCACCACCACAAACATTGTAAGTTTCCATAACAGATTCATCAACAACGATAGCAAATTCATCTGTTTGTTGTAATCCTACAGGACTGATAAAGCCAGCTGTTAAACCTACTTTTTCCAATTCTTCAGGGGTAGCCATCTCAGGCTCTACAGAGCCAAGTACGGCATGTTGTACAGCGACTTCATTTACTTCATGGTCACCACGAACAATGGCTAATACCACTTTACCATCAATAGAAAATACCACCGCTTTAATAGTTTTATGTAATGGTAAATTTAACATGTCTGCCACAGCTTCAATAGAACTCGCATTTGGTGTATCCACAACAGATAACTCATGAAGAACTTCTTCGTCTTGCTTCATGATACCAGGCTTGCCGATTTCAATGTTAGCTGCATAATCACACTTAGTACAATATACGATATCAGCTTCACCAGCTTCAGCAATGGCCATGAACTCATGCGTACCACTACCACCGATGGCACCACTATCAGCCTCTACTGGGCGGAATGTAAGACCACAACGTGTAAAAATACGTGTATATGCATCGTACATAGATTTATAGGATTCATCTAAACCCGCTTCATCTATATCAAAAGAATAAGCATCTTTCATAATGAATTCACGGCTACGCATCAAGCCATAACGTGGACGGCGCTCATCACGGAATTTACTTTGAATTTGATATAAGTTGACTGGTAATTGACGATATGAGTTAATCTCATTTTTAACGAGGGTTGTAATCATCTCTTCATGTGTTGGTCCTAGACAAAACTCATTATCATGACGATCATTGATACGCATCATTTCTGCGCCATATGCATTCCAACGGCCAGACTCTTTCCAAATTTCTGCAGGCTGTAAAATTGGCATCATAATTTCTTGAGCACTAGCACGATCCATTTCTTCACGTACAATAGCTTCAATCTTTTTAATACTTTTCCAACCCAATGGTAAAAAACTATATAAACCATTTGCAGTTTTACGCATAAAACCAGCGCGAAGCATAAGCTGTTGGCTTACTACATCAGCGTCAGATGGAACCTCACGCAATGTAGGTGCATATAATTTAGTGGCTAACATAAAGACTCCTCATCTAAATTTTCTAAATATTGGTCAATTTCTCTAAACAATGTATCTACTAATTCAGCTTCTGGTACAGTCTTAATAACTTTCCCTTTACGGAAAATAATACCTTGACCATCACCACCAGCAATACCAAAGTCGGCCTCACGCGCTTCCCCTGGACCATTTACAACACACCCCATAACGGCAACCTTAATAGGCGCTTTTATGGATGCTAGACGTTCTTCTACAATACCAGCCATATCAAATAAATTTACTTGGCAACGACCACATGTAGGACAAGATATCATAGTGGCCCCAAAATTTCTTAATCCTAAGCTACTTAAAATACTTCTACCTACTTCAATTTCGTGAATTGGATCTCCAGTTAAGGATACCCGTAATGTATCACCAATGCCATCGAGCAATAATGCACCAATCCCCATAGCAGATTTAATAGTGCCTTGTTTAATAGTACCAGCTTCTGTTACACCTAAATGTAACGGATAAGGAATCTTATCAGATAACTTACGATATGCTTCCACCATTAGAGGTACTTCCGTTGCTTTAATGGATAATTTCATTTGACGATAATCGAGTTTTTCTAAAATTCTTACGTGTTCTAAAGCTGTTTCAACCATACCATCCGCTGTAGGATGTCCTCCATGAGCATCGAGAATATGCTTTGGTAAAGAGCCTGCATTAACACCAATGCGAATTGGGATTTGTTTAGGTTTTGCCTTTTCAATAACGGCTAAAACCTTATCTTCACCACCAATATTTCCTGGATTAATGCGCAATCCATCAACATTATTTTCAATAGCTTCTAAAGCTAATCTATAATCAAAGTGAATATCGGCGATCAAAGGAATTGAAATGCCCGCTCTAACAGCCTTTAAAGCCTTTGCAGATGCCATTGTAGGAACGGCGACACGAACCAGTTCACAACCAGCCTCTGCTAAATGATTAATTTCTGCAATTGCCTTCTCTGTATGTACTGGATCCGTAGTAATCATAGATTGAATACTTACCGGTGCATAATCGCCGATTTTAACTGTACCTACATAGATACCATTTGTTGGTTTACGTACAATCATTGTAATCTCCCATCTGTCTTATAGTAAACGGAAAATATCCTGCGTTGTTACATATAAGAATAATGCTACCATTAAGGCAACCCCAACCATTTGTATATACATAAGAGCTTTAGCAGGTAATCTACGGCCTGTTATAGCTTCCGCCAAGATAATAATCAAGTGACCACCATCTAAAACAGGTAATGGTAAAAGATTAATAACCCCTAAGTTAATACTAAGGAATGCAGCAAAACTTAATAGTGGTGCAAATCCTGATTGTGCAATAGTACCTGCCATTTGGGAAATTCCTACTGGACCAGATAATTCGGCTGCTTGTGTGCCACGAATCATATCGTAAATCCCACTGACCATAGCAACAATAGTTTGCCCCGTCCGACTAACAGCAAGGCTCAAAGATTCACCAATACTATAAGTTTCACGAGTAAAGCTAGGGTAGATGCCAATCTTAGGACTATCTTGTTCCATTTTAGGTATTACCGTAGTCTCTATAGTTTGTCCTTCACGCTCTACAACAACAGTTACACCATGGTTTGCTGTGCCTTGTAAGCTAGGACGAATATCATCCCAAGTACTAATTTTTTTACCATCAATCGTAATAATTCTATCGTTAGCTTCTAAATGAGCCTGTTCTGCAGAACTACCCGCAATAATGTTACCAATTACAGGTTCATTTGTATATGTAAGATTTCCTACAGTCACATTTAGGCCAAAGAAAAGTACAATGGCTAATATAAAGTTAAATACAGCCCCTGCAGAAATAACAATAAATTTTTTCCACGCAGGTTTATTATAAAAGGAGCGCTCATTAAGAGGCTCGTCAGGTGTCATACCAGCAATACGATTAAATCCTCCAAGAGGAATTATACGAATAGAATATAAAGTTTCCCCTTTTTGTACTTTAAATATGGCTGGACCAAAACCTATAGCAAATTCATCAACTTGCATACCTGACATCTTAGCTGTAATAAAATGGCCTAATTCATGAATAAACACAATTAAACCAAATACAAATATTGTGGCTAATGCCGTAATCATATATTCTCCTATAACATCAACGATGTTGCCTTTTCACGGGCCCATCTATCGATGGATAATAAATTATCTAATGTAAAATCATCTTCTGGTCCCATAGATTCAAGAACAGAAGTAACGACTTTATAAATATCACCAAAGGCGATTTTATCTTCTAAAAAGGCATATACTGCCGTTTCATTAGCTGCATTAAATACAGCAGGTTTAAATCCACTAGCACGTCCCACCTCATACGCAAGTCGAAGTGCAGGAAAATCGTCATACCGTGGAGGTAAAAACTCCAAATGTAGTGCTTGACTAAAATCAAGATGATTCATACTTAAAACTTCACGTTTGGGATACGTCAAAGCATATTGAATGGGCTCGCGCATATCTGGATTACCCATTTGCGCTAATATCGCACCATCCTTCATACGTATCATAGAATGAACAATACTTTGAGGATGTACTACTACATCAATATGATCAAAATCAAAACCAAATAACCAATGAGCTTCTATTACCTCTAAGCCTTTATTGAATAAAGAGGCAGAGTCTATAGTTATTTTATTACCCATATTCCAGGTAGGATGTCGCAAACAATCTGCAGCAGTTGCAGTTTGAATTTTACTAGAATCCCATGTGCGTAAAGGTCCACCAGAAGCAGTGACAATTAAAGAATCAACATTATCACGTTTCTGTCCTTCTAAGCACTGAAATATAGCACTATGTTCACTATCGATAGGTAGGATTTGCACGCCATGTTCTTTAGCTAAAGCCGTAATTAATGGACCTCCAGCAACAAGAGTTTCTTTATTAGCAAGACCTATAGTTTTCCCTTGTTTTATAGCTTCCACTGTAGGCTCAATTCCCGCAGCACCTACAATAGCAGTAACAATCATTGTTGCTTCTTGAATTGTAGCTGCTGCAATGAGGGCTTCCTTACCACCTATCAATTTTGTAGGACCTGTATAGCGTGCTTGTAATTCTTTGAAAGCACCTTCATCTACAAGACCAGCCACCAAAGGTTTATATTCTTTAATCTGATGTTCTAAGAGGTCAATATTATGATGTGCCACTAAGGCAAGCACCTTGAATTGATCTGGATGTTGAGACACCACATCAAGCGTCTGTGTACCGATTGAGCCAGTACTGCCGATAATACTTAGGTATTTCATAAGTGTACCTCTATAAAATTAGTACGAAAATAGCAATATATATACTAATGTAATGGGAGCCGCAAATAATAAACTATCAAAGCGATCCAATACACCGCCATGACCTGGTAATAATGTACCAGAATCTTTTACATTACATAGTCGTTTAATCTTTGATTCAAACAAATCACCTAATGGTGCTAATATACCGCTAATCATACCTACATGGATTCCCATCCACCAAGGAATGCCAACGATATACGAAAATACTGCACCTGTAAGGATACAGCCGATAAATCCACCAATAAAACCTTCTAGTGTTTTATTAGGACTAATGGATGGTACTATTTTACGTTTACCAAAAGCTCGACCTGAAAAGTATGCAAAGGTATCGCTAGCCCAAGTAGTAAACAATAATAACCAAAGTGTAATAGTGCCCCAGTTATATAGTTCAAAAGGCATTGATAAATCCATGTAAATTGAGTCATGACGAATCAAGAGTAATGAAGTCATACCCATACCAATATATAATAAACCAAATACACTAAAGGATACACTAGACATCGAGTACTTACTTTCACCAAATGTACACAACATATAATTGGCAAATAAACTTAATACTAAAATAGCTATAGCTATAATATACTGATGACATGCAAGAGCAATCATTAGCAATAAAATACTAATATATCCCCATATAATGGATATCCGAACACGTTTAGCTTTACCAAGTAATACAAACTCACGCCACCCTAATAAAGCTAAAAGTGTAATTAGCACATCATATACTAATCCACCAAATGTAATGGCCCCTAAGGCAATAATAAAACCAATAACAGCGGTAATAACACGTGTTTTTAACATTTTTTATTCCTCATCACATAAGCCACCAAATCGGCGTTCTCGTTTCTGATATGCCGCCACAGCTTCAAGTAAAGTTTCCTTAGTAAAATCTGGCCAATGCAAATCGGTAAACCAAAATTCAGCATACGCTAGTTGCCATAACAAAAAATTACTAATTCTAAAATCACTACTAGGACGAATTAATAAATCTACATCACTAAACTCTTTAGTGAATAATTGAGAACTTACATATTCTTCAGTAATTTTGTCCATTGTAATAACGCCATCCGCAACGGATTTTACAATGTCGCGGATAGTTCTAACTATTTCATCACGCCCACCATAGTTAATCGCTAACTGTAATGTGAGGCCTGTATTATTCTGAGTTAATAATTCTGCATCTTGAATGATTTTTTGTAGGTTTTCTGAAAGCCCTCCAATAAAACCAATAAATCGAATGCGTACATTATGTTCATGCATATACTTAACATTATTATTTAAGTATTCTTTTATAAGAGACATAAGTAAAGAAACTTCCTGTTCAGGACGTTTCCAGTTCTCCGTGGAGAAACCATATACCGTAAGAGCTCTAATTCCGATCTCATCTGCGGCCATAACAATTTCTTTTAATACATCTGCACCAGCACGATGCCCCATGGAGCGCGGCATGCCTCTGCGTTTAGCCCATCGTCCATTACCATCCATAATAATAGCAACATGTTGTGGAATTATATTACGATCAATGACAGGCGTATCAGAACGTTTACGGTTAAATAATTTCTTTAGCATAGTCTACCTCGATAGAATTTCCGAAGTCGCTGGCAATCATTGGTCTATATAGTAGTATATGTAAGCACTCATCAACCTTTGTAATACGTGCCACATAAAATCCTTTATCTGAAATTTCAAAGAAGCGATTAAAGGATCCACCAATCATTACCTTAAAAGGAATGTGGGCAGCCTGCAAACGAGACTTTGCAAGCTGCCATGGTATTCCAATAAGGCTATTAGAATCAAACATTATACTTCTAATACGTCCTTTTCTTTTACTACTTTTAACTCATCGATTTGCTTAACTTTAGCATCGGTAAGCTTTTGGATTTGATCTAAACCGTCTTTAGCATCATCTTCAGTAATCGTTTTAGCTTTCTCTTCTTTTTTTAATGCTTCATTTACATCGCGACGAATGTTGCGCACTGCAACTTTTGCATCTTCAGCCTTTTTATGAACTACTTTAACGATTTCTTTACGACGTTCCTCAGTTAATTGAGGAATACTTAAACGAATTTGTGCACCATCATTACCAGGGTTCAAACCTAAATCAGATTGTAAAATTGCTTTTTCAATAGCACCAATCATTGTTTTATCCCAAGGTGCAATCACAATCATGCGAGGTTCAGGCACGGAGATATTCGCAACTTGATTAATGGGTGATGGACTTCCATAGTAATCAACCATTACTTTATCAAGTAGTGCTACACTAGCACGGCCTGTACGAATAGATGCGAATTCATGTTTTAAAGCCTCAATAGACTTATTCATGCGGTCTTCTGCTTGTTGTAACAATTCTTTAATTTCCATATGAATTATTCTCCTCGAACAATGGTCCCTATTTCTTCACCTTTAGCAGCTTTTGTAATATTACCAGGAATATCCATGCTAAATACAATAATAGGAATATTGTTATCTTTACATAAAGTTGTAGATGTAGCATCCATTACTTTTAATTCTTTTGTGATAATCTCGTTATATGTTAATTCATCAAATTTAACAGCATTAGGATTTGTCTTAGGGTCAGAATCATATACGCCATCTGCAAATTTCTTTGCCATTAAAATAGCATCGGCTTCAATTTCAGCGGCCCGTAATGCAGCTGTTGTATCTGTAGAGAAGTAAGGTTTACCAAGGCCAGCACCGAAGATAACGATACGTTTTTTTTCTAAATGACGAATAGCGCGACGACGAATATAAGGTTCTGCAATTTCTTGCATTTCAATAGCTGTTTGAACACGTGTATCTACACCAGCTTGCTCTAATGCATCTTGCAATGCTAAGGAGTTCATCACTGTTGCTAGCATCCCCATATAGTCAGCAGTAGCACGATCCATACCTTGATTGCTACCAGCTAAACCTCTCCATAGGTTACCGCCACCAACAACAATCGCGATTTCTAAATCAGTGGATTTTGCTAAAGCAGCAATTTCTTTTGCAAATTCTTCGACAACATCAGGATTAATACCAAAACCTTGTTCACCTGCTAATGCTTCACCACTCAACTTTAAAACAATACGTCGAAACTTTCTTTTTGCCATATTTTTACTCCTCTATTGCAAAATAAGAGAACACTGTACGGTGTTCTCTTATTGTTTATTAATTATTTACCAACAGATGCCATTACTTCTGCTACGAAGTCATCTTGGCGTTTTTCAATGCCTTCACCTAAACCATAGCGAACAAAACGACGTACGTTGATGTTTTCACCGATTTTTGCAATACTTTCATTAATGATGTCTGTAACAGTTTTATCGCCATCTTTAATGAATACTTGTTCTAATAGGCAATTTTCTTTATAGAATTTTTCAATACGACCTGCAACCATTTTTTCTAAAACAGCTTCAGGTTTTGGTTTACGACCAGCTTTAACGTCTTCTTCAGCTTCTACTTTAGCTTGTTCCAATAATACTTGTTTTTCGTGTTCAATGACTTCAGTAGGAACTTCTTCACGGTTCAAGTATGTAGGATTTACAGCTGCAATTTGCATTGCGATGTCGCGTGCTAAATTTTGGAAATCATCAGTTTTTGCAACGAAGTCAGTTTCACAGTTAACTTCCACTAAAACACCGATACGACCACCAGCATGAATGTAGGATTGTACTACACCTTCAGCTGCAATACGACCTGCTTTTTTAGCTGCCGCAGCCAAACCTTTTTCACGAAGAAGGTCAACCGCTTTATCGATATTACCATCAGTCTCAACCAATGCTTTTTTAGCGTCCATCATACCTGCGCCAGTCATGTCGCGCAATTCTTTTACCAAAGCAGCAGTAATTGCCATTATTATGTTCCTCCTAGTATTAATTAAGGTAAGGATATAGTCCTTACCCCAATTATATATGTTATAGATTTATCTTTCAAATGCTAATCAAATATATTAATTAAGCACGACCATCTTGAACCATTTGAGCAGAATCTGCAACCATATGATCTACAGCTTTTTGCGCTTTAACACTCATGCCTTCTTCCGCTTCACGTTTTGCATACGCAACATCAACAACTTTATTTGTACCAGCTTTCACGGCCACATTTTCTTCGAAGGATTCGCCTTGACGACCTTCAAGAACAGCGTCAGCCATTTTACCAGCCAACAATTTAACAGCGCGAATAGCGTCATCATTTGCTGGGATTGGGAAATCAACTTCGTCTGGGTCGCAGTTAGTGTCAACTGTTGCAACTACAGGAATACCCAATTTTTTAGCTTCTGCAATAGCGATTTTTTCTTTTTTAGGATCTACTACGAAAAGAGCGCCTGGCATTTTAGGCATATCTTTGATACCGCCAAGGTATTTTTCCAATTTATCCATTTCATGACGAAGACCGATAACTTCTTTTTTAGGCAATACTTCGAAAGTACCGTCTTCTGCCATAGCTTCCAATTGTTTTAAACGTTTAATACGAGTTTCAATTGTTTTGAAGTTAGTCAACATACCGCCCAACCAACGTTCGTTAACGAAGAACATGTTAGCACGGATAGCTTCTTCTTTAATAGCTTCTTGAGCTTGTTTTTTAGTACCTACGAACAAGATTACTTCGCCTTGGGAAGCAACTTCACGCAAGAAATTGTAAGCTTCTTCTACTTTTTTAACTGTTTTAGACAAATCAATGATATAAATACCATTGCGTTCAGTGAAGATGAATTTCGCCATTTTAGGGTTCCATCTTCTAGTCTGATGACCAAAGTGTACACCAGCCTCTAATAATTGTTTCATTGATACTACTGCCATTGTGGCACCTCCTGTTAATTAACCTCCGCCGCTTCATCCTTCGGGTCACCCAAAATTAGGCACAGTACCGAAGTCCACTGACGTGCATATTTTTCATACCTAATAATTCTAACAAAAAATCATGGCAAAAGCAAGCAAGGAGTGAGGAATTCTTTAAGTATTCCTCACTCCTTATTTTAAATACATTCTCTTTCTTATTGATGTACGATCTTATGTTCAAATTTGAATTATAGAATATTATGAAAATATTTATTTAATTATTGCGAATGGATTCAATCATACTTGCACGATCTTCAACACCAAATACTGCAGAACCAGCAACTAAAACTGTAGCCCCTGCCCTTTTAATCGGTACACAAGTAATATCGTTAATACCACCGTCCACCTCAATGACTGCCGTTGAATTGTCTACTTCTTCTAACAATATCTTAGCTTGTTTAACTTTTTTTATGGCATTCTTAATAAAAGATTGTCCTCCAAATCCTGGATTCACAGACATAATTAAAATCATATCTAAATCTGCAGCTACATCTTCTAGTAGAGATACAGGTGTACTAGGATTCAATGCTACACCAGCCTTCATCCCACACTGCTTGATATGTTGAATCAAACGATGCATATGAGGTACAGTTTCTTGATGAAAAGTAAAATATTCTACACCAATTTTTGCAAATTCTTCTACATAATCACCAGGATTAGTAACCATCAAATGCACATCAAATGGTAATTTTGTATATGGACGAATGGCTTTCACAATGGGAGCACCAAAGGTTAGATTAGGAACAAAGTGTCCATCCATGATGTCGATATGTAATAAATCAGCCCCCGCTGCTTCAATAGATTTTAATTCCTCGCTTAACACCGCAAAATTTGCGGAAAGCATAGATGGTGCAATTTTTATCATATTAAAACCTCTTTCGTTGACTTTCTATATCATTACGTATAGACATATAAGCATCATATCGTCCTTGATGAATATGACCAGCTTCTAGAGCAGCTTTAATCCCACAAATGGGTTCATGTTCATGATAGCAAGGACTAAATTTACAAGTATCAACATATTCACCAAATTCTGGGAATAATGTAGGCAATCTTTCAAGGGAAACATCATTAAATTCAATAGCACTAAATCCAGGTGTATCCATGATAAAAGAATCTGCATCTAAACTATATAAAGAAGCGTGACGAGTGGTGTGTTTGCCACGTTTAATCTTATCACTTACCTCCCCAGTCTGGAAGGCGAATTTTGGGTCTACTGCATTTAAAAGACTACTCTTACCAACACCAGATGGACCTGCAAAAGCTGTTACCTTATGTTGAAGCACATGACGTAAATCATCGATGCCTGTCATATTATATGTGGATGTCATCAAAACCTTATAACCAATTGATTTATAAAGATCAACCATAGTTTCCGTCTCTGAATCCATCAGGTCACATTTATTGATACATAGCACGATAGGTATATCCGCATGTTCAATCATAACGAGCATTTTATTAAGTAATAGCTCATTAATATCTGGTTCATGGGCAGCCACAACTAATACAACTTGGTCAATATTAGCTACTGCTGGACGTACCATCGAATTATGACGTCCATGGATGGATTCAACGAACCCATCCTCCGAAATCGTAACGCGGTCACCCACAAGTAAACTATAACGACCTTTCTTAAGTCTGCCACGAACCTTACATTCATGAATGGTGCCCGTATCATCTTGTACATAAAAGTACCCATTCATATTTTTGACAACAATGCCTGTAATCATAGTACCTCTTATAATGCAGTTTCTTGCACTAATGCACCATTGAGGTATACCTCAATACGTACATTACCTACACCGGACACTTTTCGAACAATACGATCTCCAGGTTTATTGGTATCATCATAAATTACTGCGGAACCTTCATCATCTTTTACGACAATTTTAAGTTCTTGATTTTTAGAACCAGCTGGTACAGTAACATCTATAGTACCAGTTGTTTTATTACCACTGTTTCCATCTTTTTTATCAGATTTCTTTTTATCATCTTTGAACTCAGTCGTAAGATTTAATGTGGAGCCTTCGTCAATTTCATCGCCAGCTTTAATGCTTTGCTCTATAACCACAGATTTTTCTTCCACAGATCCAGATACTTGGTTTACACCTAGTTGAATATTACTCAATGTATCACGAGCATCTTTTAATGTCATACCAACAAGATTAGGTACTTTGACTTTCTTAGCCTTCGCTTTATTTACAACGAGATCAATTGTTGTCCCTTTAGACACTTTAGAATCTCCGGAAGGACTCTGAGCAATGATTACACCATCTTTTTTACCATCTACAGATTGCTGTGTTATTTTCCCCACAACTAAACCTAAATCTTTAAGTCGTTGACGGGCTTGATCCACAGTTAAATCAGTTAAATCTGGCACCGTAATATCGCCTACACCTTTAGAAACCACAAGATGGATTGTTCGTTGCTCTTTAACCTTCTCTCCAGCTCCAGGAGTTTGAGAAATAACTTGACCAGCTGGCACATCTGGATTTGTGACTTCACTTGTAGACACACGCAAATGTTTATCTTCTAAGATATTTTTTGCTACAGAAACTTGTTTGCCTACCACATTAGGTACATCTACTGTTGTATTACTCCAGAAATTACCGTAGCTTAAGAAAGCACCTAAAAATGCTACTAAGAAAATGACAGCAGCACCTAGAACGATGTATTTTTGTGGAATCGATGCAATTTTACTTAACATACTCTTCTTTTTACCCTCTTCTTTTCGTTCTTCTTGAATCGTACTAAGATCTTCAAGTGCTTCAGGATCAACAGCAGGAATCATTTGTGTAGCAAAGTCATATGGTTCATGACGTTGTGTTTTGCCCATCGTAAAACCTTGAGATAATCGCAAATCACTGATCATATCAGAGATAGAATCAAATCGATCAGCAGGATTTTTAGATAATGCTTTCATAACAACAGCTTCTAAAAGCGGAGGAATTGATGGATTATATCGTGTTGGAGGTTCTACCTTCTCACGAACATGTTTTAATGCTACCGCAATTGGCGTTTCCCCTTCAAATGGTACACGACCTGTAAGCATTTCATACAATACGACACCCAGAGAATAGATATCTGTATTGCCGTCTACCGGTTTACCACTAGCTTGCTCTGGTGATAAATAGTGTGCTGAACCCAAAATCGAATTCGTATACATAACTGTGTTAGTTGCATTTATTGCACGAGCAATACCAAAGTCAGTTACTTTAACGCGCCCCGTATTGGTAATAATAACATTATGTGGCTTTATATCACAATGAACAATGCCCATTGTATGCGCGTGTTCTAAGCCTTCAGCTATGGCGATAGTAAATTTAACAGCCTCATCTATGGACAGTCTTCCATGACGAGTTATATATTTTTTTAAGGTTTCACCATCTACATATTCCATGACAATGTAATGTAGATTTTGATCAAAACCTACATCATACATATTTACAATATTTGGATGATTTAATTTACCTGCCGCTTGTGCTTCTCGTTTAAATCGAGTCACAAATTCGTCATCATTTGCAAAATTAGCATGCAATACTTTTATTGCTACTTGTCTACCTAGTAAGGTATCTTCTCCAAGGTATACATCAGCCATTCCACCAACGCCAATTTTATCAACAATTCGGTAGCGGTTATCTAGAAGTATGCCTTTTATATTCATAGTACTCATTATTTCTCCATTTCTAGATTAGATTGTTCCCACCACAATGGTCACATTATCTCCTGCTCCGACTTCATATACAGCTTCCATCAATGATTCAATAACCAACATATCATCATCCGTTGATTGTAATGCAGAGGCAATTACATCATCGGATACATAGCCACTTAATCCATCAGTGCAAAGTAAAATACGATCACCGGGAAGAATAGATTCTACGCCACTATCAACCTCTAAGATTTCATCAACACCAACTGCGCGAGTTAATAAATTCCGTTGAGGGTGATTTAGCATTTCATCCTTTGTAATCTCTCCAGCTGTTAATAATTCTTGTACCATAGAATGATCCGTAGTAATTTGTCGTAAATGACCATCTCTATATACATACAAACGACTATCACCAACACTTGCCCAGTAAAGTTGATTACCATTTATAGCTGTAACTACAGCGGTAGTACCCATACCAGCAAGACGTTCTTCACAAGCAACGCGATTTACAATACGTTGATTAGCGTGAATAATAGCATCACATAAGTCTTGTTGACCTATCGTTTCAAGGGAGGACAAATATTCTTTTATTTCATCTACAGCATAGGTACTTGCAATTTCACCACCGCTATAACCACCCATGCCATCAGTAACAGCACAAATATGGCCATCAATGAAGAAACGGTCCTCGTTACGCTGGCGCACAAGCCCAATTTTACTTAAACCAACAAAATTATTCATGATTCTCCTTTTTCCGACCATGAGCAGCCTTTAACTGCCCACATGCGGCTTGGATTGCATCGCCCATTTCCTTTCGTACCGTTACTGATACACCATAGGAACTGACGATGTCTTTAAATGTATTCATATTCGTAATAGATGGTTTATATAATTCAATATGTTCATTGCCATTAACTGGGATCAAGTTAACATGACAATTTGGGAAATCTTTACAGATTTTCCCCAAAGCATGAGCCTCATCCATAGATGCATTTACAGAATCTATAAGAATATACTCAAAGGTAACACGACGCTGTGTCGTATTATAATAGTATTTTACCGCATCTAAGACTTCCGTCAATTCATAACGTGCCCCAACGGGCATAATACTACGACGAACTTCATTATTTGTAGCATGTAATGAAAGTGCTAAGGTTATTGGCAAAGCTTCATCAGCTAATTTATAAATATTAGGAACCCAACCACAAGTGGAAATCGTCATCTTACGATAACTAATATTACAAATCATAGGATCATGTAGTAGTTGTAATGCTTGTAATACATTATCATAATTTTGTAACGGCTCCCCTGCGCCCATAACGACAACAGAATGTATTTCCTCTTTAGTAAGAGCCCCAAATATGACAACTTGTCCAATAATCTCAGCGACTGTTAAATCTCTGTATAAGCCACCTTGTGTAGAAGCACAGAATACACATCCCATAGCACACCCCACTTGAGAGGAAACACATACAGAATACCCATAGTGTTGCTCCATCAAAACTGCTTCCACACGACTTTGATCTGTCATCTCTACAAGAATTTTGCGAGTCTTTCCATCAGGAGCAATAGACTCTGTAATTAATGTAGGTAAAGAAATAACACAATTATCATTTAGCCATTGACGCAAGTCTTTCGGAAATTGTGTCATGTCTTCAAAATCAAAAATATATCTATGATAGATATAGTCAAATAACTGTTTCGCTCGAAACTTTTGTATATTATGGGTCTTAAAGATAGATTGTAATTCTTCTAAAGACTTACCCAATAATTCTATCATGGTGCTCCATTTCTTATATTATGATAAGCGTTTCATGCGAGCCATAAAGAAACCATCCATATGATCTCGCGGTGGATAGGTTGTAATCATACCATCTATAGCTTGTGGTGCCCCTTTATATGATACAGGATCGATGATAAAGTTCTTATGAATTGCCAAGAATTTATTTAGAACAGCTTCATTTTCACCACTATTCATAGTACATGTGGAATATACTAAATATCCATTAACCTTAACCATTTTAGAAGCTTTTTCTAATATTTCAAGCTGTAACGGCGGCAACTCAATAAGTAAAGACTCTGTTTTACGCCAACGCATATCTAATTTCTTTTGTAATATACCTAGACCAGAACAAGGAGCATCAACTAAGACGCGATCAAATTGTTCTTTCCAATTATCAGGTAGATAACGACCATCTTGAAGCTTAGTAGAAATAATAGATACACCTAATCGCTCAGCATTTTGATTAATCAGTTCTAATTTATGGTCGTAAATATCACAACTCATAATAGCTCCTGTATTGTTCATAAGACTTGCCATATGCATAGACTTGCCACCTGGTGCAGCACAACAGTCTAAGATACGCTCTCCTGGTTGAGGATCCACCACATGGGCTACTAACATAGATGCTTTATCCATAAAAGTAATATGACCATCTAAAACAGGTTTGGCTTTTTCTAAATGACCTTGATGTCCATCAATATAAACTACTTCAGGAATATATGTATCCTGTTCTACAATCCAATCTAAATCTTCTAATTCTTTTAAACAATCCTCAATAGATACTTTCACTGTATTTATGCGAGACGTCAAACGAGGTTGTTCATTAAACCAAGCACAAAGATCTACGGTCTTATCTTTTCCCATTTCTTTTATCCAAAAGTTGACAAGCCATAATGGTTGATTGTAAATAAAGGAAATTTCTTCAGCTTCGGACTTAGCTAGTTCACCGATAGAAATGCTATCACTTTCACGTAAAACCGAACGTAAAACAGCATTTACAAAACCAGATAAACCTCTAGTTAGCTTTTTGGCAAGTTTAACAGATTCATTAACAGCCGCACTTTCAGGAACCTTATCCATATAGATAATTTGATAAATACCAAGTCTAAGAATTTCCAGAACCATAGAAGATAGTTTCTTTATGGGGCGCTTTGCAAAGAAAACAATAATAGCATCCAAGTAATTTTTTCTACGAATGACTCCATACACAAGTTCAGTAAAGAATCTTCGATCTAAATCGGATAGATGATATTTCTGTAAATACTCTTGCAACTTTATATTTGCATAAGCACCATTGCGATTAATTTCACTCAATGCTTTTACAGCGAGCAATCGAATATTTTGTTGTTGATTAGTCTTTACCTCTATCATTACTATTCCTACCAATCAATTGTTCTACTACTGCTCGAACACGTTCAGAATCGACTGTTGTATTACAACATGGCCCATTAGGACGTTCATTTAATACCCCAATAACTGGGATGGGAAATACATCAGCCATTCCACTTGCTAAATCTCGTTCGCAAGCTATTGCTACAATAGCTTTTGGGCGTGCTTCCTTTACCTTCATCCGCGCTAAGGTGCCTCCAGTGACAACTATAAATTGACAACCATAGTCCTTAGCCACTTGCAACAAATTACCAACCTGGCATCGCCCACACTGCTTACAATTATATACATCATGTGTAACCTTATGAACACACGAACTTTCTTGTAAACAGTGAGGAGTTAATAATAATATACGTTCTGGATCTACCGTATACATATCTAACATTACTAAATGATTGATTAAATCAATCATAGACTGGCGGAGTTGATCCTTAGTAACCCCTCTCACCTTACCAATCGCCAAAGTTAATGGAAATAATCCATAAATAAACTGATTGGCTAGTCTTAAAACAATAGGATGTAACCGTATAATACCTGTGCTAGCAACAATTAAAGATAAGCACAAAATCCATATAATAGCAATAAGTATAGATATAACTACACTACTTATAATTGATGCAAATGGATGCAATTGTAAAAGTCCTGGTTCTAATATATACATTAGAAAGGCTAGTACTGCTGTGAGCAAAGCACATGTAATAGTTGATAAAATCAAGTATAACGGATACGTTTCGTACTGCTTATATTGAGTCCCCAAAAACGATACCTTCCTTTATTTGATGACCATTTATAAAATCAATTGCAGAAATGCGTTTTTTATTTTCTGGTTGGACTTCTGTTAATAGAATTATATTTCCATCACCACAAAATACACCTAAACCGGCTATTTTAGATACGATTGTACCAGGCACAGTTGTGGCTGATATAGCAATTGGTACATGTTTACCATGAACATCTATCAAACAGTGAGTCGTATCACTGGGAACCACTTCTCCAGACCATACTTTTAAACGTTTTCCATCGAGATATGTATAACATCCAGGTGCTGGATTAAGTCCTCTAATAAGGTTTGCAATTTCATTAGCCGGCTTAGACCAGTCGATCTGCCCCATTTCCTTTGTAATCTTAGTAGTATGTGTAGCCATTGTATCATCTTGTGGTGTAGCCACAATTTCTCCATTAACCCAACGAGTTAATACAGGTACTATAGTTTCACCCCCCAGTACAGCTATACGTTCAAATAACTGTCCTGTCGTTTCACCGGGTAAAATATCTGTCTCCACAATGTCGATGATATCACCTGTATCAAGTCCATCATCCATATGCATTATGGTAACACCCGTTTTAGAGTCTCCATTAAGAATTGCATAGTGAATTGGCGCAGCGCCTCTATAACTAGGTAAAATAGAGGCATGAACATTAATACAACCATATTGCGGCAATCGAATAAGCCAAGGAGGTAAAATTTTACCATACGCAATAACAATCACTACATCTGGTTGTAATGCTTCTAATTCGGCTCTCACTTGTTCATCACGCAAAGTGACTGGTTGATATACAGGCAAGTCATGCTCTAAAGCAGCTACTTTTACAGGGGGCATTTGAACTTGTTTACCACGCCCTTTTTGTTTATCAGGCTGGCAATACACACCGACAATAGAATGACCAGCTTGAATCAAAGCCTCTAAGGTAGGCACAGAAAAGTCTGGTGTCCCCATAAAAACGATGCGTAATTGTTTATTATCAGACAATTTCTTTCTCCTCTGGATGATCAGTAATTAATCGTAAGTTAGTTGCTTTTTCAATAAACAAATGACCTTCCAAGTGATCAATTTCATGTTGGAAAATACGCGCCAAAAAACCTTCAGCTTTTATAGTTACCTTCTTATTATGTGGATCAATACCTTTAACGGTGACTTTATTAAATCGTTCCACATCTCCGAAATATCCTGGCACACTTAAGCATCCTTCAGGTCCAACTTGAGAACCTTCAGCATGAGTGATTTCAGGGTTAATTAGCGCAATAAGACCACTACCAGATTGGTCATCTACAACGATAATACGTTTAGCTACAGCCACTTGAGGTGCTGCAAGACCAACTCCTTCAGTCTTATACATAGTTTCAGCCATATCATCGATAAGGACTCTAAGTTTTTTATTAACATGTTCTACAGGTTCCGCCACTTGTTTTAAAACGGGATGACCTGCTTTCACAACATCTAATACAGCCATTGATACTCCTACACTACACGGGATCCACGTCAATCAGCAGTCCTTCTTGCGTGAAAATCCATGAGTTATATATATATTCTTTCAAATTTGTTAAATCTGTACCGCGAATCATAATAGCTAAACGATACATATCGCGCACTTTTTTTATAGGCGCTTCATAAGGACCATTAATCAAAATATCCTGATTTCCTTTATAAGACTCCAAGTCATCGACAATACGATTTGCTATAGACTCTAATGTTTTCATATCTTGATGACGCACTACCATATGAATCATTTCGCGAAATGGAGGATATCCTAAAGCTTTACGATTTTTAATTTCTTCATTGTAAAAGCCTATATAATCATGAGCCTTGCTCTTTATTATAGCATAATTTAAAGGATTATATGTTTGTATTACAACGCTACCCGGTTTTTCACCCCTACCGGCACGTCCAGAGGTTTGAGTAAGTAAATCAAAAGTTCGTTCTGAAGCTGTATAAACAGGAATATTCAAAACTGAATCGGCTGTTAAAATACCAACAGCTGTTACATCTTTAAAGTCATGACCTTTAGATACCATTTGTGTTCCCAACAAAATATCGTATTTATGAGCCCCAAAGTCATGTAAAATATCTTCTGCTAATTGCTTATTTTTTGTCACATCTTGATCAAGACGAGCAATGCGGGCCGATTTAAAGTGACGACGTAACTCTTCCTCTACCTTTTGTGTGCCTGAACCAAAAAACTTAATCCTCTTACTATTACATTTGGGACAAACAGTTGGAATTGGTTCATGATGTTCACAATAATGACAACGCAATTCTTCACCAGCTTGGTGATAAACCATAGCTACATCACAATGAGGACACATAATAGTTTCCCCACAATCCCGGCACATAACAAAAGTACTATAACCGCGTCTATTTAACAGAATAATCATTTGATTATGCTCATCCAATGTATGTTGAATTAAGCGACTCATGGCATCAGAAAAAACGGAGTAATTTCCATGAAGAATTTCTTCCTTCATATCTACTATAGTAACCTTCGGCATAGGTTGCTCAAAAATGCGATTTGGCAACTCTAGTAAATGATACTCCCCTTGCTTAGCTTTATAGTACGAAGTAACAGATGGTGTAGCAGAACCTAAAATAACGGGACAACCATGTGCCTCAGCACGCCACAATGCCACGTTACGTGCATGATATCGAACCATATCCTCTTGTTTATAAGATGGATCATGTTCTTCATCGACCACAATAAGGCCGATATCCTCAGCTGGCGCAAATACGGCAGAACGAGCGCCAATAATAATGTGACTATCCTTACGACGCAAACGCTCCCAATTATTGTTCCGTTGTTGTACCGTCAATTTACTATGAAATACTACGACTTCGTCACCAAAAGTTTCTACAAATCGTCTCACAATTTGATCAGTCAATATAATTTCAGGTACTAAAATAATAGCCGTCTTATCCTGACTAATACATTTTGCTGTAGCACGTAAATATAATTGAGTCTTACCACTACCAGTGACACCATGAAGTAAAAAGGTTTTATGTTCATGGCTATTCATTGCAGCTTGTATTGGTCCATATACAGCTTGTTGAGCTTCAGTAAGAGGAATATTAACTTCTTCTGTTAAAAGCTCATCAAATGTTGTTTTTGTGGCTTTAAAACGAGCTTCAACGACAATACCTTTAGCTTCACTCACTTGTTTAATGACTATACGAGAATAGCCTTTAGCTAGCAGTAATGCCTTAGATGCTCCGCCCACTTCAAGTAAGTATTTTGCTAATTCTCGTTGTTTCTTTTTCCGTTCACTAAATTGTGCCACCGAAAATTCTGGCATAACTACTAACCATTCTTCCTTTGGTGCCTCGTAAGATTTTAATGTCTTATTCACTGTAAACAATCGCAATGCATCGCCATAAGAGAATAAATAATACTCATTT
This sequence comes from Veillonella parvula DSM 2008, assembly GCF_000024945.1. Taxonomy (NCBI): domain Bacteria; kingdom Bacillati; phylum Bacillota; class Negativicutes; order Veillonellales; family Veillonellaceae; genus Veillonella; species Veillonella parvula. The sequence continues at coordinate 988,413 of NC_013520.1, read as the reverse complement.
AGACGACGGGCCGTATCCATCATTTCCGGTGTAAACCAAGGTTCACTATCTAATACTTGCACAATATTTCGTAAAGTGAACTCTGGTGGCTCAACTAACTCGTCGTAACCAATAAGAATGCCTTCTTCACGACTATGTCCTAAAGGAATGAGTACGCGCGTACCAGGTAAAACATTACCAAACTTTTCAGGCATTAAATAGCTCAAAGGTTTATGAAGTTGTTTGGCTGGTCTGTTAATTATAACTTGTGCTACGCGCATACATTATTTCCTTTCGTTTATTATAAAAGGTCTCAGTAGAAATTCTACCAAGACCTTTTGTATTATAAGCCAGCTTCTTCTTTTAGAATTTGTGCTTTATCTGTACGTTCCCAAGGTAAATCCACATCAGTTCTACCAAAGTGACCATACGCTGCAGTTTTGCGATAATGAGGCTTTAACAAATCAAGCATTTCAATGATTCCTGCTGGACGAAGGTCGAAATGTTTTTTAACAAGCTCTTGAATTTTTGTTTCCTCTATGCGACCTGTACCAAAAGTATCAACTAAAATAGATACAGGATGAGCAACCCCAATTGCATAAGCAACTTGCACTTCACATTTATCAGCAAGACCTGCTGCTACAACATTTTTAGCTACATAACGCGCTGCGTATGCTGCAGAACGGTCCACTTTAGATGGATCCTTACCAGAAAATGCACCGCCACCATGACGGGCCATACCACCGTATGTATCTACAATAATTTTACGGCCAGTTAAACCAGCATCACCATGAGGGCCTCCAATTACGAAACGACCAGTTGGATTGATGAAGTATTTAGTATTTTCATCAACGAATTCAGCAGGCAACGCTGCGTCAATTACATAACGCTTCAAATCGGCTTTAATTTGTTCTTGGGTCACTTCAGGGCTATGTTGCGTAGAAATAACAATTGTATCAATGCGCTTAGGTTTACCATCAACATATTCTACAGTAACTTGAGTTTTACCGTCTGGACGTAAGTAAGTTAAAGTCCCATCCTTACGAACTTCTGTAAGTCGACGAGATAAACGATGTGCCAAGGAAATTGGCAAAGGCATGAGTTCAGGTGTTTCATTAGATGCATAGCCAAACATCATACCTTGGTCACCAGCACCGATTTTATCAAGCACTTCACCATTGCCATCTTTTGATTCAAGTGCTTCATCAACGCCCATGGCGATATCCGCAGATTGTTCATCGATGGATACAAGTACACCACAAGTATCACAATCAAAACCAAATTTTGCACGAGTATAACCAATTTCACGAATTGTATCACGTACGATGCGAGGAATATCAACATATGTATGAGTAGAAATTTCACCTACTACATGAACTAAACCAGTAGTAACTAAAGTTTCACAAGCCACACGAGCAGTTGGATCCTTTTCAATAATCGCATCCAAAACAGCATCAGAAATTTGGTCAGCTATTTTATCTGGATGGCCTTCAGTAACAGATTCAGAAGTAAAAAACATATGTTTTTCAGCCATTTTATCCTCCTAATACGAAAAAAAGTCTCTCATGCACTCATGAGAGACCCTCCCATCTAACGACATTTGTCATAGGAATTAGCACCTTTTCCGCTTGGAATGGTTGCTGTAGCTTCACAGGGCCTATCCCTCCACTACTCTTGATGAGTTACAAAAATATTATAGTGTATTTACAGTGAGAAAGCAAGTCATTATTATACCTCTCTTGCCTCTTTTAAAGCTAAATCATGTTCGACCTTATGAAGGGCACTTTCAAACTGACGATACATATGATGACGGCCCAGAATATCCAAGAAATCAGATTTATACATCTCTCTACGTATATCGTAACTCACATCACTAAGCAAAACTTCTATGCCTCTTTTTTGAAGTTCTTCAATAATACCTCGTAAAATACGTAAACCCGTTAAATCTACAAATGGTACTTTTACAAAACGAATGATTAAATATTTAGGATCTTTATGTATAGAGTTTAACGCTCTATCAAATGCACTTATAGCACCAAAGAATAATGGGCCATCTACAGTGTATACCATTATTTCTGGATGGATTGTAATCTCATGCCTAATCTGAGCTGATAATTCGGCACTACTTGCTTCATGCACATCAATTGTATTAACCATTTTACGCATAAACTGCAACACTGCAAGTACTACACCTACATTTACAGCTACTACTAAATCCGTAAAAATAGTCAGGAAAAAGGTAAGCAATAATATTATTTGATCTGGACGAGGTGCGAGAATAAGCATTCGTATAAAACGTGGTACATCACTCATATTGTAGGCTACTACAAATAATATGGCTGCCATAGATGCCAACGGAATATACACTGCATATGGGGCTAAAAATAAAAGAATGGCACCTAATGTAATGGCATGAACAATACCTGCCACCGGAGAATTACCACCTTGACGAATATTTGTGGCAGTTCGCGCAATAGCACCGGTTGATGCAATTCCACCAAACAATGGCGCAAATATATTAGCTAATCCTTGTCCAAATAATTCAGTATTAGATTCATGCTTGGTTCCACTCATACCATCAGCAACAACTGCAGACAATAAGGATTCAATAGCGCCTAGCATGGCAATTGTAAAAGCCGGCCCGATTAAGGATAAGATTTTATCAAAACTCAATTTTGGTACAGAAAATTCTGGCAAACCTTGAGGTATGCCACCAAATGCACTACCAATGGTTAAAACCGTAGGAAATTGGTAGATGGCTTGAATAACCGTAGCAACAATCATAGCTACAATGGGAGCTGGAACTTTATTAATATATGGGATTTTAGGTGAAACTAACAGTAGACTTAAGCTTAAGATCGCAATCCCCAATGTAGGTAAGTCAGAGTATGGTAAGGACTGAATCATAGCCCATAATTTTTCATGGAAATGAGCCATATAAGGCAACGATGGAAATCCAAAGAAATATGGCCATTGCCCCACCCAAATTGTAACACCAATACCCGCTGTAAAACCCATAATAACAGGTGTGGGTATAAACCGAATGACGGTCCCTAACTTTGCAACACTCATTAAAACCAGAATAACCCCTGCCATCATGGTCGCAATTTGTAAACCTTCAAAGCCATAATTGACAACGATACTGCTCAATAGAACGATAAATGCCCCTGTAGGGCCCGCAATCTGAACAGGGGAGCCACCAAACAAGGATACAAATATACCTGCAATGATTGCCGTATAAATGCCCGCCTGCGGTGTAACTCCACTAGCAATAGCAAAGGCCATTGCTAAAGGAAGAGCCACAACCCCTACGACCAATCCAGCAATAATATTATTACTCCATTTTCCTTTTCCTAATGAGCCGTCTAAATATGCTTTTTGTATAGCAAACATGTAAAAAAAATACACCCTTCTTAAAACAACACACACAAGAATTAATTTATGTCAGCTTTGTTTGCTACTAAATCAATAACTTCTATAAGGATATGTCGAGCAAGATCAGATTTTTTCATATTAGGCATTTCTTTAGGCTCTTTATCAGGATATAAAAAATAGCCTTCATTTGTATCTACATTAAAACCTGCATTCGATTTGCTTACATCATTGGCTACAAGCATATCTAGATTTTTTTTAGCCACTTTATCCTGACCATACTTGATTACATGTTCTGTTTCTGCCGCAAAACCAACAAGAATTTGATGACTTTTTTTAGAGCCCAACCCTTGTAGAATATCTGGATTTTTTACAAGTTCTATGGTCATAGACTCCATTTTTTTTATTTTTTGCTCTGCTTTATGAAGGACTCTAAAGTCAGAAACAGCGGCAGCCATAATAACTACATTAACATCATTAAAACGAGCTTCAACAGCCTCCTGCATAGATACCGCGGAATCTACAGAAATAAAGTCTACGCCATTTGGTATAGGCAAGGATGTGGGAGCACTTACTAATATCACCTTAGCCCCCATGCGTGCAGCCTGTTCTGCAATGGCATACCCCATCTTACCGCTAGAACGATTTCCAATATACCGAACAGGATCAATACTCTCCTGTGTTCCGCCAGCTGTAACAAGTATAGTAGTACCTTCAAGCTCATTGGTGCTGCACATTTTAGCTTCTAGCCAATCCACAATTGCTTCGGGCTCCGGTAAACGTCCTACACCAGTGATGCCACAAGCTAACCAACCTTCTGCAGGGTCCATAATATGGTAGCCCAAAGAACGTAATCCTTCTAAATTGCGTTGAGTAATAGGGTTATTATACATTTCTGTATTCATAGCAGGACAAAGGTACTTAGGTGCTGTGGTGGCCATAATTGTTGTAGTTAACATATCATCAGCAATGCCTGCATAAATTTTTCCGATCACATTTGCTGTTGCAGGCACAACTACATATGCATCTGCCCAAGTGGCCAGTGCAATATGTTCTACATCCCACTGATGAACTTGTTCAAACATGTCTAAAGCTACAGGATGTCCACTAATTTCACCAAATGTTAAAGGTGACGCAATATGCGTTGCATTTTGTGTCATTACAACCTTTACTTCAGCACCTTTTTTACGAAGTCTGCTTACCACTTCAATTGCCTTATACGCTGCAATACCTGCAGATACTGCGACAATGATATGTTTTCCGCGCATGTTCTTCTCCTTTTAAAAATTCCTTGTATCATTGATACAAGGAATTGATTTTTTATTTAATGCCTTCTTTAGTGCGTTTATATGTCACTTCACCTTCAGCAATTTCATAAAATGCCAAAGATACAGGCTTGTCAGTCGCATGTGTAGATTCTGCTAAGCAAGGTTCGCCATCTGTTAATTCGCGAGCGCGTTTAGCCGCTAAAGTCACCAATGTATATTTGCTATCTACTTGGCTTTCCAATTTTTTTAATGGAGGTTTTACCATCATACTATCACTTCTCCTTAGACTCTTGATATTGTTTATAAATATATTGAATTTGCTCTTTATTACGACTAATCTTACAAGACTCAGCTCGCAAGATAGAGGCAACCTTTTCAGAAGCCTCTGCTAAATCATCATTTACGACGATATAGTCATAACGATGAGCTAAGGCTAATTCTGAACAAGCCAATGACAATCGTTTATCAATGACTTCTTTAGCATCTGTGCCACGATTATGTAAACGTTCAGATAACTCCGATAGTGACGGCGGTACAATGTAAATAAATACAGCATCGCTAAAACGTTCCTTAACCTGCATAGCGCCTTGAATATCGATTTCTAATAGTACACTTTTCCCATCATCTAATAAATCCATTACATGCTGTTTTGGAGTACCATAGTAATTATCATATACCTTAGCATATTCTAAGAATGCGTCTTCACTAAGCAAAGACTCAAATTCCTCTTTAGAGCGGAAGAAATAGTTAATTCCTTCCCTTTCACCCACACGTGGAGCACGGGTTGTCATAGAAACGGAATAAACTAAATTAGGCATTTCTTTACGAATATTCGCACAAATCGTACCTTTACCTGCGCCAGATGGCCCGGATATAACGATTAATAATCCTCTGTCTGACATATGCACTCCTATGATTCCACTGTATCTACATCCACATCATGTTGCACAAGTCGATGTGCTACGGTTTCAGGTTGAATTGCAGATAATACAATTTGACCACTATCCATAACTAATACAGCACGTGTCTTACGACCATATGTGGCATCAATGAGCAATCCCTTATCTCTAGCATCTTGAACCATCCGCTTTATAGGGGCGGATTCAGGACTAATAATAGCCATAACACGGTTAGCAGATACCATATTACCAAAGCCTATATTCAGTAATTGAATACTCATTCATAGACCTCCTATTACTCTACATTCTGTACTTGTTCTCTAATTTTCTCTAACTCACATTTAAGTTGAACCACAAACTCAGTAATAATCGAATCCATTGCTTTGGAGCCAATTGTATTTACCTCACGATTCATTTCTTGCAAAATAAAATCAATCTTACGACCGATTGAATTTGTATCTGCAAGTGTATTTTTTAATTGTACCACATGAGAGGTAAATCGGACAATCTCTTCCGTAATATCCGTCTTATCAGCTAATAGAGCAATTTCTTGTATAAAACGATCTTCACTAATACTCGCTTCTAAAGAAATTAAATATTCCTGAATCTTAGTTTTTATATGCTCCCGATATGCTTCTACAGCACCAGCTTTATTAGTGTCTATTTTAGTAATTATATATTCAAGTGTTCCGATACGTTCTAATAAATCCTGATTGATATGTTGACCTTCCGCAGTTCGCATTGCTATTAAAGCATCTAATGCTTGAGTAGTTGCTTCTTTTACAATATCTGAAAGTACCTCTTCAGCAATTGGTGTATCTTGTTGTTGAATCCATTCGTTAGAAATCGAATTTACAGCTTGTAAAGGTACCTTTTTGGGGTTATCATAGAACTCCTCTTGTACCAATAACTCTTGTATCTGCTTTCTCAATACACTATTAATAGTGAAAGTTTTAGGTCGCTCTCCTGCATCTAGAATAGAAACTGATACCTCAACCTTACCACGAGTAATGCGATCTTGTATCATTCCACGAATAATACTTTCAAAAGGATTCATTTGTTTTGGACTACGAATAAATAGATCCAAGAAGCGTGCATTTACGGACTTAATTTCTACAGTACAGGTAATACCATCTTTGGTTGCTGTGCCAGAACCAAAACCGGTCATACTTTTCATAAGTCATCCTCCTTAGTAGTTTTTATTATTGTACCACGAATTACACAATCCGTGTTAAATACTAAGAATTATATGTACACTATGGTATACTAAACTATACTTCTAAATATATTTGAAAGGAGTACTATGAATTTAGACGGACTCACCATGTCTGTACTTGCTAAAGAAATAAACGAGCGATTACAAACAGGTCAAATACAAAAACTATATCAAATAGATAAAACTACATTATTATTTAAAATTCGAGCACTCAACGAAGACCAAAACTTGATCATTACCGTAGGTGCTACACCAGCAATGTATCTTAGTCAACCACTGCAAGATTTACCAAAAGAACCAAGCTCACTTTGTATGTTTTTACGAAAGCATATTGAAGGTAGCCGCATTGTAAAGGTGGAACAAATCAATGGCGACCGAATCATGTGCATCCAAACGGATAAACTTGAAATGGACGGTTCCATTACGAGTACATATATTTATGTTGAATTAATGGGCAAATATTCCAATTGTATTTTTGTACAAGACGGTATTATTTTAGAATCTTTAATTCACGTCTCTCCACTCATGAACCGTGAACGTTCTATTAGTCCAAAGCTACAGTATGATTTACCACCAAATGCTAATCGCGTAAGTTTAATGGACTTTGATAATAATGAAATAAAAAATCTACTTACTTCCTTTGGTAATGGCTCCGTGCAACAATCTATTCGATCTATCTTTAACGGTTTTGGTAAACCTTTATTGGATGAACTTTTATATATTTCCAATCTAAGTGGTGAAGAAATCATAACCGATTTAGATACTTTCCAACTAGATACACTTGCTAAAGCCTTGTACGACCTCAAGGTAAAACTCCAAAATAGCAAAGGTTTGTTTACTTTAGTCAACGATAACAATAAAAAAGCTTACGCAAGTATTTTATTACATAACTATAAGGTATTAAAAGAATACAACACTATTTCTGAAGCCTTAGAAGAATCCATTCATAATACAAAAGCAATTCATACAGCTGATAAAGAGTTAGAAAAAATCTTAACAGCAGCCATCAAAAAGGAAGAAGGTCGCCATCAAAAGATCAAAGATGAATTAGAAGATACTAAGAAAATGGAAACCTATAAATTATATGGTGATCTTCTAATGATAAATGCACACCTTCAAGTGCAATATGAGCCTTCTATTGAATTGCAAAATCTTCTTTCCGAAGAAAACGAAATCTTAACGATTCCTTTAAAGCCAAACTTAACGATTGTGGAAAATGCACAATGGTATTATAAGCTTTATACAAAACTAAAAAATCGTATGGTTAGCGGCGAGTACCAACTCAATGCTAGTACCACAAAACTAGCATACTTACAATCCATTCTGTACAGTATCTCTTTAGCCACCACTCGTGAAAGTTTAGAAGAAATACGCAAAGAATGTATGGATGCAGGCATTATAAAAAAATCAAAAAAACCATTATCTTACAAACTAGGTAAATCTAACTACATTCACTTAACAATTGATGAAGGTGAAATATTTATCGGTCGTAACAATCAGCAAAACGAATATTTAACACACCGATTTGCAAAGCCAACTGACATTTGGTTCCATACACAAGATATCCAAGGTTCCCACCTTATTTTAAGACTCAATGTTGAGCCAGACGATATGATTTTATCTAAAGTAGCACAATATGCAGCCTACTTTAGTAAAGCTCGTGATACTAGTAAGGTCCCGGTAGATTATACATACATTAAAAATATCAAAAAGCCACCTGGATCTCCTTTGGGATTTGTTATTTTTAATACCCATCAAACTATGATTGTGGAGCCTAAAAAACCAGAAAACTATAGAGAATGATAAAAGCGAAGGTATCCCTTCGCTTTTATTTCTGGCTTATTATTTTGCTCACATTATTTTTTACATATTAATCTGAAATTTGATATTACTTATCTTAAATTTTCTATGGACTTTAAAATATAAAAAGAGGCTAGATATAATATGATATCTAGCCTTTGTTTAAACTATTGATTTTCTTCTGTACGTTGTTCAGTTTGTTTCAAACTTTCACGATTTTGACGCAAGCTTTCCAATGTTTTCTCCAAGTTGTTTTCAACATATTTAAGAACATCACCAGCATATTGAATAGAGCTAGCTTTCAGCTCATCAGAGGATTGATTTGCTGCATTAATAATTTGATTAGCTTGTTCTTGAGCTTGTTTTACAAGTTCACTTTCAGCTGTCAATTTAGCAATGTAGTCTTTAGCTTGATCGATCAAAGTTTCAGCCTGACGTTGAGCATCAGCTAACACTTTATCTTTATCTGCTACAATACGACGAGATTCTTCAAGTTCCAAAGGTAAGGATTCCTGAATAGAATCAATAATACGCATAATTTCGTCTTCCTCAACCATACGTTTTGTAGTCATAGGAATACGGCTGCTAGATTCAATAAGAACCTCTAAATCTTCTAATAATTTTTCTGTTTTCATACAATTCACCCCTATTTATTATGGACCGTATTAAAGCGTTCTTCAAGTTTTTCCTTAACATCATCCGGAACAAGACCATCTAGCTTACCACCAAATTTAGCTAGTTCACGAATACCCGTGGAGCTGACAAAAGAGTATTTGTTATTTGTCATAATAAATACTGTTTCAATGTCATCATCCAAATATTTTGCAAATAATGCGCGCTGAAATTCATATTCAAAGTCGCTCAATGCACGTAATCCTCGAATAATAATAGTAGCATTCTTGGATTTAACATACTCATTGAGCAAGCCACCTGTACAATCAATTTCAACATTAGGAATATGTTTGACAGAATTTCGAATCATCTCAACCCGTTCTTCCATAGAAAATAAGGAATTTTTATTCGGATTTGAGCTGACAGCAATGATTAATTTATCAACCAATCGGCTGCCCCGTTCAAAAATATCAACATGTCCATTAGTAACTGGGTCAAAACTACCCGGACATACACCTATACGCACAGGTTTAGCTCCTTTCGGCTGTCTTTACAAAATAGGAAACTACCGTATAACCAAATTTCTGTTCTTTTATACATTCCCATAATTCTGGTAAGGTAAAAACCTCATCCTTATGATGTTCTAATAATAAAACACCTTCAGGTTTTAACAAATCATAGTTTACAACCAAATCTATGGTATCTTGTATAAATCCATTATCATATGGCGGGTCAGAAAATATATAATCGAACTGTCGCCCTACCATATAATTTTTTAATTGTGAAAGTTTCCTCGGAATAATTTCTAACCGATCATCCACACGACAATGTTTAGCATTCTCTAAAATTAGTTTTCCCGTTTTAAAGTCCACTGCTACTGCATGTGCTGCACCACGACTTAAGGCTTCAATTGCTACTGCACCAGTGCCAGAAAATATATCTAGTACATCAGAACCAAATATACCTCTATTTGCTAATACATTAAATACACTTTCACGAACACGATCAAGTGTAGGTCTAGTATCTAATCCTTTAGGTGCTTTTATAACATGTCCCTTAGCAGTTCCGCCAATAATTCGCATACAACCCTCACAAGATTATACTCATTAATTATAGTATATAAATAACCAAATTAAAAGTATCTTTTATTTATGATACTTCAATTTTAATATCACGCCCCATCAACTCAGCTAATGCTATGGATGGAGATTTTTTTTCGTATAAAACCTCATATAAAGCCTTCGTTATAGGCATTTCAATTTGATGTTTACAAGCCATTTTATAAATAATTTCTGTTGCGAAAAATCCTTCTACAACCATATTAGTATGATCAACAATAAAATCCATCGTCTTACCCTCGGCTAGTTTTTGACCAGCCGCACGGTTACGACCATGTGGGCTCATACAAGTAGCAATCAAATCCCCCATACCAGCAAGACCAGCATAAGTTTCTTTTTGGGCCCCTAAGGCCACCCCAAAGCGAGTCATCTCATGAAGACCACGTGTTAATAGTAAAGCCTTACAATTATCCCCTAAAGCTAAACCATCTGCAATACCCGCTGCAAGGGCAATGATGTTTTTCGTGGCTCCTGCTAGTTCAACACCAATCATATCAGTATTTGCATAAATTCTAAAGTTTTGACTACATAATGCCTTTTGCAATGTTGTAGCCACTTCTAGATTCTCTGTACTCAACACAGAGGCAGCAGGCAAATTACGCCCAATCTCTTCTGCATGATTAGGTCCAGACAAAACCGCTAAATTACACCCTATGGTAGCAAAAACCTCTTTCATCACAGTCGTCAAAAGTTTCCCACTGCTTCGTTCTACACCTTTTGAACATAGAATATAGGCTTGATTTTTATGAGCATACGGTTTAATAGCCTCTAAACTGGTACGTACATGTACAGAAGGAGTAACCATTAATACCACTTCAGCATTACTAATACAAGCCTCTAAATCAGAACTATATTGTAATTCTTCTGGAAGTTTTACACCTGGTAAATAGTCTTTATTCTCTAAGTCTTTTGCAAGTTTATCCGCAAATTCTGGACGACGACAATATATAGTTGTAGTATTTCCAGCTAAAACGGATTTAATAGCAAGGGCCGTCCCCCAACTACCAGAGCCGATAACAACAACATTCATTCTTTAATCCTTTTTAATACGCTCTACTTTTAACTCGTTTCCAGCAAGTAGACGCTTAATATTATCCCAGTGACGTACAATGACAAACAAAGCTGCTAACCCGCCAAAGCCAACAAACCAGAAGGATTCTCCAGTGAAATACATCAGTACTGGTACTAATGCAGCGGCAATGATAGAGCCTAAAGATACAAGTTTAGTGAAGTATACGATAACACCCCATACCAAAAAGCAAATCAATGCTACTATTGGAGAAAGTGCAACAAGAACACCTAAACCCGTGGCAACACCACGACCACCCTTAAACCCCAGGAAAACAGACCAGTTATGTCCCATCATCCCAAGAATACCACCTAAGATCATAAACATAGGCCCATAAGGTGAGAGTAGCACAACTCCTGCTGCCCCTTTTAAAGCATCACATAAAAATACAGGTAAGGCTGCTTTAAGTCCGATAACTCGATATATATTAGTAGCGCCAATATTTTTAGAGCCATATTGTCGTACGTCTGTATTAAAGAAAAGCTTACCTATAATTAATCCACTAGGAATTGATCCGATAAGATATGATAATACAGCATATACAATAATCATAATATCCATTAGTCTTCATCATCCCGTTTCTTGCCACGTAATACTAAACGAATCGGAGTTCCTTCAAAACCAAAGGACTCACGCAATCGATTCTCTAAGAAACGCATATAAGAGAAGTGAATTAGCTCTGGTTCATTTACAAATAAAATAAATGTAGGCGGCTTAACACTAGCTTGCGTCATATAATAGATTTTTGGAATTCTACCATTGCGAGATGGTACAGGATTTACGGTTTGTGCATCTTGTAATAATTGATTTAACGTCCCAGTAGATACACGGCGGTATTGTTGTTCAGATACAAACTTCAACATATCAGCTAAACGGTGAATACGTTGCTTAGTTAAAGCAGAAGCAAACAGGATAGGTGCAAACTGTAAAAAACCTAATTCATCATAAATATCTTCAGTAAATCGCAATGTTGTTTTGTCATCTTTTTTAACAAGATCCCATTTATTCACAACAATGACTACGCCTTTACCCGCTTCATAAGCATAACCTGCAATTTTTTTATCTTGTTCTGTAACACCATCTTGAGCATCTAGTACAAGAACTACAATATCAGCACGATCTACTGATCGCAAAGATCGGACAATACTATATCGTTCAACGGCTTCTTCGATTTTAGACTTACGACGCATTCCCGCCGTATCAATAAGTACAAATTTTTGGCCCTCATGAGTCCAATACGTATCAATGGAGTCTCGAGTAGTACCTGCTACATCAGATACTATTACACGATCTTGTCCTAATAATGCATTAGTCAAAGAAGATTTACCTACATTTGGACGACCAATAACGGCAACATGAATAGTATCTTCATCATCTACATTAGTGCCAACTGGTGGAAAATGTTTAACAGTATCATCCAGCAAATCACCTAAATTCATAAGATTTTTAGCGGAAATGCCAATGGGGTCTCCCAAACCAAGATTGTAGAATTCATAAATATTCGGCTCTTGATTTACACTATCAATCTTATTAACTACGAGTACAATAGGTTTTCCACTAGCTCTAAGAATATTTGCAACTTCTTCATCAGCAGGTACAATACCTTGTTTACCATCGACGACAAATAAAATTACATCCGCTTCTTCAATAGCTAATTCAGCTTGTAATCGCATCATCTTAGGAATAACATGACTATTTTCAGTAATGAACTCGATACCACCAGTATCGATCATTGTAAACTCACGATTTAACCACTCTGCATCGAAGTAAATACGGTCCCTTGTTACCCCCGGAATATCTTCAACGATAGAGATACGTTTATTAACAATGGCATTAAAAAGTGTAGATTTACCTACATTTGGACGGCCTACAACAGCCACTAATGGTTTTGCCATAGTTTCACCTCATTATCTAATCTAATACATTACTATATTTTATCATATTCTAAGTAAAGTACGCAAAAAGGCTAACCAAGGAAACCTTGGCTAGCCTTTTATTAGACAATGAATTATTCAGCGTCTTCTGCAGTTTCTTTTGATTCCATCAACTCAGTCAAAGCCAAACCCAATTTCTTTTCATCTTTGTTAAGAGAAATGATTTTAACTTCAACTTCTTGACCACGGTTCAAGTAATCTTCAACTTTCGCATTACGTTGTTTTGTAATTTGGGAAATGTGAAGTAAACCTTGGATGTCGTCATTAACAGCTACGAATGCACCGTAAGCTACTAAACGAACAACTTTGCCGTTAATAACATCGCCAACATGCAATGTTTCTTCAGCAACGTCCCATGGGCTCTTAGATAAAGCTTTTAAGGACAAGGATAATTTATTGCTTTCAGCGTCGAAGGATTGTAATTTAACTTCGATTTCTTGGCCAACGGAAAGAACATCTTCCACTTTTTTGATTTTTTGCCAAGAAATATCGGAAATGTGAAGTAAACCTTCAATACCGCCGATATCTACGAATGCACCATAAGGCATGATTTTACGAACGATACCTTTATAGTTTTCGCCAACGTTGATATTTTTCAATGCTTCAGCTAATTTAGCTTGACGTTCCACTTCCAATACTGCACGACGAGAAAGAACCAAACGGTTTTTCTTTTCATCGATTTCAAGTACTTTAGCTTCAAATTCTGTACCAACCAAGTTGTCCAAGGATTTCACGAAATGAACATCACCTTGGGACAATGGAATGAAACCACGAAGGGATTTAACTGTTACTACTAAACCTGCTGGGATAGCATCAATACCTTTACATACGATAGCTTCATCTTTTTCTTGTGCTTCGATAACATATTGCCAATCTTCATCTTTAGCCAAGCGAGTCATGGAAAGATAAATAGGATTATCTTCTTTGATGTGATTCATGATAACTGCTTTAATTTCATCACCATTTTTTAACACATCTTTGGCAGATTCTGGTGCTGGATAAGAAATTTCAGTTCTGTTCAAAATGGCTTCAGTTTTGTAGCCAAAAGATACATAAGCTCGTTCATCTTCGACTTGAACTACTGTACCTTCTACAACGTTCCCTTTCTTAAATTCTTCTTGACCTTCGGCTGCTAATAATTCTGCAAAATCTTTCATTGTCTCAATGACCTCCTTAATAATCCAGTCGGGAGTCGATGCTCCTGCTGTTACTCCTACCGTCTGTACTCGGTTAAACCATTCCAGTTGTAATTCAGTAGAAGTTTCAATGTGATACGTTGCACATCCAACGTCACGACAAACCTCTGCCAATCGGTTTGTGTTGCCGCTGTTCTTACCGCCTATCACTATCATAAGATCTACATTACGTGCTAAATCAACGGCAGAATTCTGTCGTTCTTGCGTTGCATTGCATATCGTTTTGAAAACCTTAAGATTCTTAGATTTTTTCTCTAATATGTCTATTATACTGTTAAATTTGAATTGTGAAAAGGTTGTTTGTACAACAACGCCCATTTTTTCCACAACTTGTAGTTTTTGGGCGGATTCTTCATCTTCGATGATTATTCCTTCGTTATTTGCCCATAAATTAATGCTTTTGACCTCAGGATGGTTTTTTTCTCCCAAAATCACCAAAGTCATACCTTCATCTATAACAGACTTTGCATCTTGCTGTGCTTTTTTTACATATGGACATGTGGCATCCACAACATGTAATCCTTTTTCTTCTGCCTCTTCGTAAATAGCAGGTCCTACACCATGAGAGCGAATAATCATTGTGCCTTCAACGATATCAGACACTTCTTGAACAGGGCTTACCCCTTTGTCTTCAAGACGACCTACAACTTGAGGATTATGAATAATAGGACCTAATGTATAGCTTTTACCATCGTTATTTGCAGCTTCATTTGCCATTTCAACAGCCCGTTTTACACCATAGCAAAAACCATGGTTTTCAGCCAAAATTATTTCCATAAAGTCTCCTCTATACAATTGTTATGATAAGAATCTATCATTCGTTGGATTTCACTTTTAACACTATCATTTACTTTTTGAATCGCTTCTGGAGTCACTTTAGCTTTTTCAACTGGAATCGGTTTACCAATAATACAAGCCACTTTATTACGTTCCATATTGTGAGAGCCAATGATAGCAACAGGCACTATGCTAACACCTGTTCTAAGAGCAATTGATGCTGCACCATCATGGAATTTACCAAGTTTACCACTTTTTTGACGATTTCCTTCTGCAAATATGCCTAAAACCTTATTGTCTTTAAGTAGTCCCATGGCATGACGAATAGCAACTTTATCAATAGCACCGCGATTTAACGGAAATGCACCAAGCCATGTACAAAAAAAACGTGAAATGGGATTCACAAATAATTCTTGTTTAGCCATAAAGTGTACATGTCTAGGCAAAGCATAGCCACAGATAGGGGGATCGTTATTACTTAAATGATTAGGCACCACGATAACGGGTCCTTCCATTGGAAAATTATCGCGACCATATACTTTCAACCCATACCCTACCTTATAGCGAAACCAAAAAGCGGTACGCCATAACCAGGTAGAAAATTTATTCATGATTGATTGTCTCCTGTACTAAATTCAATATATATGCCACAGTTTCATCGAAATTCATATTACTAGAGTCTATAACCACTGCATCTTCAACGCATACTAGTGGAGACTCTTCACGATTTTTATCCATTTCATCACGACTAACAACATTCTTTTTAATTTCGTCTAGTGTTTGCTCGTTTGATGTACCTTGTACTTCTAACCATCTACGTTTTGCACGTGCATCTACAGAAGCGGTTAAATAAATTTTTAGCTCTGCATTAGGTAATACGACAGAACCGATATCACGTCCATCTAATATAACTCCACCAACGGCGGCCATCTCTTGTTGGCGTTCTACCAAATATTGTCGAACCCCTTTATAAGAAGCTATAGCCGATACATTATCATTAATTTGCTGCTGGCGAATTAATGATGTAACATCTTTACCTTTAATATAGACCTTGCATGCTGTTGCAGTAGGCTCTAAAGTCAAATTTAAAGAAGGTAATAAAGCTTCTACAGCAGCTTGATCCTTAACATCGATTTGACTATCAAGAACTGCCCATGTAACACCGCGATACATGGAACCTGTATCGATATATAAATACCCTAATTCATTCGCCACTACTTTAGAAATGCTACTTTTACCAGCCCCAGCAGGACCATCAATAGCAATGGCAATTTTTTTAGTGCTCATAATAACCTCTATTCTTCATCACCGTGTACGGCATGCATAGCCGCCACATAGCCTGTGGAAAAGGCAGCTTGTAAATTATAGCCTCCTGTAAAAGCATCAATGTCTAGTACTTCGCCAGCACCATATAAACCGCCAATCAATTTAGACTCCATAGTTTTAGGATTAAATTCTTTTAAGGAAATACCACCAGCTGTTACAATAGCCTCCGCTACTGGTCGTAATGCCTTAACTGTTAATGTCATATGTTGCAACACATGACATAAGCGCAAACGCTCTTCCTTTGTAATTTGATTAATTGGTTTAGTAGAATCTAGCTCAGCAAGCTTTATAACAATTGGAATAAGATTCACCGGCAATAAATCCTTCATACCATTAGCCAATTGTTTTTTTGAGTATAAATCAAAGTCCTTTTGCAAGCGCTTGTTCAATACTTCTGCAGTCAAGGCAGGCTTAAGATTAATTTCAATAGTAATTTGAGGATTCTTCTTCCGAAGCAACTTACCTACCGTGTGACTTAACGATAGAATTGTAGGCCCCGTAAGACCAAAATGGGTAAACATCATCTCCCCAAATTGTTTAGCTTGCACCTTATTTTTAGAAACTACAGAAACCTCAACATTACGAAGACTAAGCCCCATAATTTCCTTTACCCACATTTCGTTTGTAACGATAGGTACCAAGGATGGACGAATATCAGTAATAGTATGTCCCACTTTTTCGGCTAAAACGTAACCATCACCAGTAGAACCGGTCAATGGATAGGAGGCGCCACCAGTACAAATGATAGCAGCATCACAAGCATATTGTTCCTTATCCGTTGTAACACCAACTACACGATTATCCTTTACAGTAATCGATGTAACAGGTTCATTTAAGTGAACTTGAACATTATACTTTTTTAGAATTTTCATAAAGATATTGCGTACTTCTAATGCAGAATCGGATTCAGGAAACACTCGTCCCCCACGTTCTACTTTAGTTTTTAACCCCCAGCTATGCAATAGGTCCAGAAGATCTTCATTACTAAAGCGTTCATAGGCACCGTACAAGAACTTACCATTACCAGGCGTATTTTTTATAAATTCGGCCATATCTGCACTATTCGTAATATTACAGCGACCTTTACCGGTAATGCCCATTTTCTTGCCAACCATATTCATTTTTTCCAATAAAATGACGCGTGCTCCTTCACGGCCTGCTATAACAGCTGCCATTAGACCTGCCGCACCACCGCCAATGACTATGATTTGCTTCATGCCTTATCTGTCCCCAATGCTTTTAGCGCTTTTACTTCACGAATTGTTAGTTGACGAGAAGCGCCTCGTTTCACACCACCTAAAGTAAGACCAGCATACGCAATGCGTTTTAAATTATGAATACGATAGCCAAAGTGTTCAAACATACGACGAACTTGACGATTACGACCTTCATGAATTGTAATTTCTACTTCATGTACACCATTATGATCATCAAAACCTAAATCTACAATTGTTGCAGGTGCAGTTATACCATCTTCAAGCTCTACACCATTTGCAATAATTTGCAAATCATCATCGCGAACACGACCTTTGATACGAACTTCATAAGTCTTTTCCACGCCTTTAGATGGATGCGTTAGATTTTGTGCAAACTCTCCATCATTCGTAAGCAGTAACAAACCTTCTGTATATAAATCGAGACGACCAATAGGGTAAATTCGTTTCGTTTCATTTTTTATATAATCTAAAACCGTTTCTCGACCTTGAGGGTCAGACACAGATGTAATGACCCCCTTTGGCTTATTTAACAAATAATATACTGGTTTCTCTTGAGCCAATAATTGCCCATTAACCTTAACCTTATCTTTTTGTGGATTAATTTTGACCCCTAATTCGGTTACCTTGCGACCATTGACCTGTACTTTACCTTCTGTAATTAGTTCTTCTGCCTTACGCCGTGATGCAATACCACAACTGGCAATATATTTTTGTAATCGTTCCATGCTACCCTTCTGTTTCCGAAACTTCTTGATGTAAGGCTTCTATCGATTCTACACCAGCACTTCTCAAAAATTCATCAGTCGTGCCATATAGAATCGGTCTACCTACAGTATCCTTATGACCTAATTCAGCTATAAGAGATCGAGTCAATAATTGTTTTATAATTTTATCGCTATTTACACCGCGCACCTCTTCGATTTCAGCCTTTGTAATAGGCTGCTTATAGGCGATAACAGCTAATGTTTCCATAGCCGCATTAGATAATTTATCTTCTCTTTTACGAATATGCCCAACATAATCAGCACATTCAACAGCGCTTACTAATTCAACACCGGCTCCAGATATACGTATTCGAATACCTCGATTCTGTTCTTCTAGTTCACATTGTAATTCTTCTATATATTTTTGTGTCTCCTCTGTGGAAAGCCCAAACACTTCTGCTAACATATCTATCGATATAGGCTTTGCCGATGAAAACAAAACGGCTTCTAAATGCATTGTTGGTAAGCTCATATAGCCCCCTTTCTACACGGCCCGCTCTAAGATAGCAGTGAATATAATATCATCATCTTCATAACGCATTTCCATAACTTGTTGTTTTAACAATTCTAAAACAGCCATAAAGATGGTTACCATACCACTTTTCGTTTCAATTGCTACTAATAACTCCCTAAAATATAGACATTCGCCACGATGTATACGACTAGACAAGGATATAATCATGTCCTCTAAACTATACGTATCCTTTTCAACCTTTACCTCACGAATCGTCTCTTCTTCTGATAACACTTTAGCTCGTTTTATAGTTTGATAAAAAATTTGATATAACTGTGAAAGTTCCAAATTATATACACTATCTAATCCAAGCACACTCGTTTCTTCAGGACGACTAAATATATTCGCAGATACAGCGGTACGCTCCATTAATAGAGATGTAATATCCTTAATTTTCTTAAATTCTACTAATTTTGCTACCAACTCATCACGTGGATCCTCTGCTTCATCAGGCTCAGGTTCAGCCTTAGGTAATAACATGCGTGATTTAATCTGTAATAAGGTAGATGCCATAACAAGAAATTCACTACTATAATGAATATCAAAATGGTTCCAATTGTCTAAATATGCCAAGTATTGACTCGTTATTTCAACGATAGGAATATCGGTAATTTCTATTTTATGTTTTTCAATGAGATGCAAGAGCAGATCAAGGGGACCTTCAAAAACGTCCAACTTGTAGTTATAATCTCCCATAAAACCCAATCCTCAGAAAAAATGTTTTTAACTATATAATTATAAAGCATTTATAGTAGTACTTTCAAATAATTGTTTTTTTTACACTCATCTGCTATCTTTATTATTGTAATTATTTTATATTAAAAAAAGATACGTTATTGTGTATTCCTTTTAGAGAGGATTTATTATGTCATCGAGTGTGAGGCAAATTGGGCGAAATCCAATTTTTCGCTTTGGTATTATAGGTATTGTTTTATATATCATCTTATTTTTAATTTATGAGCCCATAACTTTAGGGCTTGATGTAGAGGATATTACGATTTTAGCTGTACCAACAATTGTAGGTACCTTTTTATTTCAATATTTTATGGGGTGTACCGTTTTCCACAGGCCTTTTTTAGGGTATGGCCTAGTCGGAATCTTATGGGCACTTACCTTTCCTCTTTTATTCCATTGGTCCTATGTGAAGCCATTATACTTCTATGAATTTGCTAATGATTTTTTATTTGGCTTATTAATTTTCATGGGATTATCAGGCATTCAGTTTTTACTGAACCAAACAAATCGCTTCCATAAAACAACATCCTTAATCATGGCTATCATTTCCATGATTCTGAGCTTAATACCATTCTTACAAATTGGCTATTACATGACTACTTGGCATTGCTTAACGCCAGCCAGTCTGCTAGCCGTATATATGACCAATCCAGAAGAAGCATTTGGTTTTTTAAAGAATGCAGCTGGAATACCTGGTCTTATAGCAATAAGTATTGGTCTTATCTTATGGACTTATTTATTGTACTGGTCTAACTTAGGAATGAAAGCAGTAGTAAACTTAAATACTACACGTCCTATGCGGTCAGCTATGCTCATCGCATCCCTTGTAGCTTTTTTAGTATATGTACCATTCTTCTTGTTCCCTCAAACCTGTATTGTGGCGAACTGGATTGCTGCAGGCGATTATGTAAAACAAATGCAACAATATAATGATAATCACCACTTAGTATTTGATTCCTTTAATTTAGACACAAAGGAAACAGCGGTGAACAAAACACCTGGTACTATTATTCTAGTCATTGGCGAATCTAGTTCTCGAGATTATATGAAAGTATATAATCCAAACTTCCCATATGACGATACTCCATGGCAAGGCAATATGCGTTCGGACAATAAAGACTTTGTCTTCTTTGATAATGCCTATTCATCGTACGTACAAACAGTACCAACCTTGGAGCGTGCACTATCTGAACGAAATCAATATGATGATAAACCATTTCTTGATTCAGCCAATATCTTAGATATTGCTAAAAAAGCGGGATACACGACTTCTTGGTTTAGCAATCAAGGTGTATTCGGTGAATATGATACAGCTATTTCATTAATGGCTAAGACTGCAGACACAACAAAATGGGCCCATGAATCTTATGCATTCTCAGATCGATATGATGAAGCTCTATTGCCATTATTAGAAACTGTAGATCCTACCAAAAACAACTTTATCGTTATACATATTATGGGTAGTCATATTTATTACAATGACCGTTACCCTCATGAATTTAGCAAGTGGAAGCAAGGTCCGTATCCTGATGGTCAAGAAGCATATGCTAACAGCCAATTATACACAGACTGGTTATTACAACAAATTTACAATTATGGCAAAGACAAATTAAACTTACAAGCCATGGTGTATTTCTCCGATCACGGTGAAAGTTTAGACAAATCGCATAACCCTGATACATTTGATTTTGTTATGACACATATTCCATTCTGGGTATACCTATCTCCACAATATCGCTCAACCTATCCACAGACTGCTGAGGTACTTGCAAAACACGAGCATCAATTCTTTACTAATGATTTGCTATACGATACATTAGTTGGTCTCATGCATGCTCCAAGTCAACGATATGATGCAACACGAGATTTTAGTAATGCTCAATATCGATTTAATCTACATAACTTAACTACATTACTTGGTGAACAACCATTAGCAAATGATCCTGTTAATGCAAACAAGTAGTCTTTAATTGATATTGTAGCCATTATTTTTCTATTGTATTAAGTTATTTTAATAGTAAAACAACTTAATATAACCAAAAAGAGATGAGTTTAACTCATCTCTTTTTTTCTGCAAGCAAAAGCTCTATATCATTTTCCGTATAAATTCTTATATTCTTTTCTAATAGAGCCTCTACAGTACATCCATGACCATTTTTCAATGTTCTAGTAAAAGTTCCATCATAAATGCACTTATATCCACAGCTAGGACTTTTCGCCTTCATCAAAGCTTGCTTGCAACCATATTTTAGTGCAATATCAACTGTTAATAGAGCACCTCTTACAAACTCATCTGTAACATCAGCTCCATTAACAGTACATATACGTTTACCCTGCCGCTCCGCAGGATCACGAGGCGTACTAAGTCCCCCTAACACTTCCGGACATACAGGTACTAATTCATAATATTCCTTTAGAGCCTCTATCGTTTCTATATAATTGTCTTTGCCATCATATCGACAAGGTACACCAAATAGGCATTCACTAATTAATAACTTAGGTTTCTTATTCATAGATTTATCTATCTCTTATATATTTATACGTAACTTATAGTAATAATTTTCACAAATCGTTTTAATTGTATATAAGAAAAAAAGACTAACCCAAAGTTAGTCTTAATTGGTGCCGAGGACCGGAATCGAACCGGTACGGTTGTTTCCAACCGACGGATTTTAAGTCCGTTGCGTCTGCCTGTTCCGCCACCCCGGCATGGGTAACGATTGTGGAGGCGGCACCCAGAATCGAACTGGGGAATAAAGGTTTTGCAGACCTCTGCCTTACCGCTTGGCTATGCCGCCATATAAAATTGGAGCGGGAAACGAGATTCGAACTCGCGACCCCCGCCTTGGCAAGGCGGTGCTCTACCGCTGAGCTATTCCCGCATATAAATGGTGCCTCAGGACAGAATCGAACTGTCGACACACGGATTTTCAGTCCGTTGCTCTACCAACTGAGCTACCGAGGCATAAATGGCGACCCCGATCAGATTTGAACTGACGATCTTCGCCGTGACAGGGCGACATGTTAACCGCTACACCACGGGGCCGTAACCAAAGTACTTGCTTAGTATATCGGTTATCAGGACTTTTGTCAACACTATACTACAATATTTTTAATAAATTCTTCCTCATGTTTTAATATAGTAGATTCCCTATGTCCAGGCTCAACAATTAACTCCTTAGACAAAGTTAAAAGATGATTCAAACTCTTAATCAAATCAGCTGGATTACTGTTATAATTATCTGTATTTCCCACATTTTGTTTAAATAAAGTATCACCAGTAAATAGATGGCCTTCAATTTCTAAACAAACCGATCCAGCACTATGCCCAGGTGTATGATGAACTATTATATTAAAAGAATCTAACTGTAATTGCCCCTCTACTAAATCATTACAATGTGTATACATTTTTTTCTTATATACACTTGGTCTCCGTCGAATTAACTGTAACAATTCTTGATCTAAAGGATGTAAATAAGCGGGAATATTATAATGTGTACATACTTCATCCAAGGCTGACACATGATCACAATGACCATGTGTCAATAAAACTGCTATAGGTTCAGAATCTGCAACCATATCAATAATGTGGTTACAATGAAAGCCCGGATCAATGATTATAGATTTTCCCTCTTTGATAAGTACATAACAATTTGCTTTATAAAGCCCTAGAGGACGTTTTATAACTTCCATATAGTTCCCGCCCTCCTATAGAATACGATATCGTTTAGGAACCTCTTTTTTAATAAAATACCCTTCCCAAAACTGAGGGTGAAGCATAACTAAAATCGTAAATAACTCCAAACGACCTAGTAACATGTCTACAATAGCAATACATTTAGCAGTATCCGGCATAACATTAAAGGAATCAGTAGGACCAAAGCCACCAAACCCTAGTCCTACATTGCTAAGAAAGGCCGTGACCACTTGCATAGAATCATATGTATTAAGACCAGTACAAGTCATTAGAAAAACAGATACCACATAAATCATTAAATATAAAAATAAAAATTGATGTGTCATCTGGATCCATTTAGTAGGCATCGGTTTGCCATTAATACGTACTACTTGAACCATATCAGGATGAATTGATTTTCGCAGATAAATTATAGAACTCTTAATCAAAATAATAAGTCGTATAATTTTTACACCGCCCGTTGTAGAACCACTACATCCACCAAAAAATGTACAAATAAATAACATCATCTGTGCTGCAGCAGGCCACAAATCATAATCACTAATAGCAAAACCACTACCAGTTTGAAGCGAAACTAAATTAAAGGCAGCATTTCTAACAATCTCTAAAGGACTAGAATAGCTAGATTGTAATGCTAGAGATATTGATACAATGGCAATACCAATAAACACTACAAGCCAGTACATACGTGTTTCAAAATCATTAATTAAAACGCGAATTCCTTTTTGAAGTGCATTGTAATACACAGAGAAATTGCCACCAGCAAGAAACATAAAGAATATAAATACGAAACAAATATAATTACTTTGTTCATAAATAAAAGCCCCTGCTGATGTCGGTGCAAATCCACCCGTAGCAATAATAGAAAAGGCATAGTTTAACGCATCAAAAGGTTCAATGCCTCCAGCCCAAAGCATAAGAAAGCAAAGAGCAGTAAAAGCAATATACAACTGCCAAAGCTTGGTGGCCATTGATTGAATACGCGGCATTACAATACCAGGCTTTGGTACAGATGCCTCTGCATTAAAGAAATGTGCTGCATCTGCTCCTAAATTCTTTAAAAATGATAAGATAAGGACGATGATCCCCATCCCTCCAACCCAGTGCATAAGACCACGCCATAATACAAATGTATTTGGTAACTCATCAACACTATAAATAATAGTGGCACCAGTTGCAGTAATACCCGAAGTGGCTTCAAATAGAGCATCAAAAATATTCGTCAATATGCCACTCCCCAAAAAAGGCAAAGACCCCAAAATAACCGTAAATATCCAAGTAGCGGATACAACTAAGAACCCGTCACGAATACTAAAGCTTTGACTTTCACAACCGTAATAAGACAAAAATGTCCCCAAAACTAAAGAAAGGCTTGTAGTTATAAGGAATGACCAATATGCAGTTTCAAATACGACACTATATATAAAGGGGATTAAAGTAAAAGCCCCGAATATATAGAGTAGCCGACCCACTAAGGACATAACGATTTGAATTCGCATAGCCCCTCCTTACTAAGTAAGATATTTAAGCAATTTGCTTACCGATTCAGGTAATGTAAAGAGAACGATATGATCACCATCTAAAATTTGAGTATTACCACGAGGTACGATAGCTTCATTTTCCCGTAAAATTACACCTACTAAGGCCTTCCCAGGTAAACGAATATCTTTCAATTGTTTACCTGCTACAGGTGATTCATTGGTAATTTCAATTTCGATAGATTCGGCTTTACCACCTTCAAAGGTGGAAATAGATACAACCCCTTCTCCACTTCGTACAAAGCGCAAAATTTGACTTGCAGTTAATAAACGTGGAGAAAATACTACATCAATACCTACTTGCTCCATCAGCATAATATATTCTGGCCGTCCCACACGAACAACGGTTTTTGGGATGCCCATATGCTTCCCTACAAGTGCTACAAGTAAGTTAAGTTTATCATCATCTGTTAGAGCAATAATTACATCGCTATCAGCAATTTCCTCAGCTTCGAGCAAATCAAAATCAGTACCATCCCCATTGATAACCATGGCTTTATCCACTTGATTTGCCAGTTTCTCACAACGGTCAAAATCTTTTTCAATAACCTTCACAGAAAAACCAGCTTTTTCTAGTAATACAGTTAAGTTACGACCTAAGAGACCTGCCCCAATGATTACAGCCCGTTTATAGAATGTATTATAATTATGGAACCAAAGTTTCTCCACTTCAGAAACGGACTCTTTCAAACCTAGGAAAAATACACTATCATCAGCCTGTAAGCGACTTTCACCATGCGGAATAATCATTTCACCATAGCGCAAAATACCAACTAATAGAACACCTTCAGGAAAGCGAATTTCTTTTAGTGGCTGTTCTAATAGAGGAAATTCATTATTCAATTTGAATTCCATAAGGCGCACAGCACCCTGACCGAACTCCTCAACATCTATAGCTGATGGTGTTTCTAAAATTTGTAGTAACTCTTGAGCTGTAACCATTTCAGGATTGATAAAAAGATCAACACCTAATTGAGCTCGTATCTCCTCATCCATATGTTCCGCCACACTATTATCACGAACGCGTGCAATAGTCGTAGGCACACCTTTTATTTTAGCTACCGAACAGGATAACATATTAACCTCATCTGAATCAGTAACAGCAATAAACATACCAACATCAGACATATCGATTTCATTCAATAATTGAACATCACTGCCATTCCCTAAAACTAGGCTAACATCTAATGTATTTTCAAGATTATGAATGCGTTCTGGTGAGCGATCGATAACATATACATCATGATCGTCTTGAATAAGACGTTGTGCTAATGAATAACCAACCTTACCAGCGCCTACAATGACAATTTTCATCGTCTTTATTCCTCATCTTGGGACTCATCACTAACAAGAGGTGTCCATTGGCGACCTATGTCGGTAAGCAATGTCCAACCATCCTCCTGAACAATTTTTTTCTCTTTCATTAAATGCCCTAAGGCACGTTTGAAAGCAGCCTTACTAATATTGAACTTATCTTTAATCAACATCGCTGAAGACTCATCACTATATGGCATCTTTCCACCGCGATTTAAAAGATATTCCATAATAATATCACCATCTGAAACAAGAGCTTTTTCCTTTGTAGGGCGCATAGATACATTGACACGACCATCATCGCGTTTGAAAGTAATACGACCTTCAATCATTTCCCCTACTTTTAACTTTCTCGTCATTTCAGAACGATGTAAAAAGGCAATCCAACGCTCAGGAGTGATAAAAAATGCCCCCTCACTCGTTAAGTTATAGATAGCACCTTTTACAAGTTGACCAACCGTAGCTTCAGTAGCAGCTTTAGAGGCACGACGCATTTCATCATCTACATCCATGGAGACCGCAAAACGGCCAGATTTATCTGTATAAAGACGAACCCACACCTTTTCCCCTACCTGAGGGCGACCACGCATCTCCGCATGAGGCATAAAGATACCACGTTCTGTGCCAACCTCAACGAAGCAACCAAAATTTGTCGTATTGATGACCTCAACATAACCAATTTGGCCAACCTTCATAGCTGGTAAACGCATAGAAGCAGTTAAACGCCCCTTTGGATCGCGATATAAAAATACTTCTACCT
This sequence comes from Veillonella parvula DSM 2008, assembly GCF_000024945.1. Lineage (NCBI taxonomy): Bacteria > Bacillati > Bacillota > Negativicutes > Veillonellales > Veillonellaceae > Veillonella > Veillonella parvula. The sequence continues at coordinate 961,308 of NC_013520.1, read as the reverse complement.
CATCTCCTATAGTAACTGGTGAAGTTTGTTGATCTTTATGAAGCAAAATATCATCATTTGTATTACCTGTTTGACCATCTAGAAAAGCACCTTGGTCACTAGTACGCAATACTTTCAATGTGGCAATTGTATTTTCCAACAATTCTGTAGCCATATTATACTCCTTCAAATGGAACTCGACCAGCGTCATTCCACAATTCTTCTAAACCGTAGAATTCACGCAATTCATCACCACCAAAGACATGACAAATTATATCGCCAAAATCCAATAAGATCCATTCACCTTCACGATAACCTTCTCTATGCTGTACTGTTATACCTAATTCGGCTGCTTTATCTTCCATTTCATCAGTAATACTTTGAGATTGCTTACTATTATTTGCACTAATAATTAAGAAATAATCACCTAACATAGAAATTCCATCTAAATCAAGAATCTCAATATCTCTGCCCTTTTTATCAAATGCAGCTTGTGCAAGTTCTAATACAATTTGTTTAATATCTTCTTTCTTTTTCATTATATTGCCTCTTATCTTATCGCTTACTACCGCTCTCCTCACCTGGTTCTGTGGGCTTTGTAATAGTGCCACCATTATGTTCCGATTCAGGTGCAACTTTCGACATACTATTTGTTGGTGCAGATATAAATTGCGTCATTTCATTAGCTGGTAAATTACCCATTGTAATACCCACTAAACGTTGAGCTTCCGTAGGGTTTACCTTCCAATAAGTCGTTTCACCTATAAGCTCTTTTTCTCCAGGAAGAATATAGAAGTGAATTTCTTCCTTATTAATTTTGCTCGCATTGTATACCAACTTAATAGCATCTAAAGTAGAAATATTACTATCAAAATGCTCCCAAATACGCCAAATATGCCATGCGTTTGTTAAGAAAAATGCATTATGTTCTTGTTCCACCCACAATTTTAGGAATCTTTCTTGTCGTTGCACACGAGTAAAGGTATCGTGTTTAGGATCTGAATATCGTAAATACGCTAAGGCATTATTACTATCTAAAGTTTGGTAACCACGTCGCAAATCAATATCTATATTGCCTTCTGCATCAATATGTTCCATCGGTTGTTCTACATAAATTTGCTGATTTCCTAACACATCATTAGTTTTCTTGAAGGCAGTTTGATTAACTACTACATAATACGGGATTGAAATATGGAACATATCCTCAATTACAGCTTTAGTAAGTTCAATACCTCCTTTTTCATAAATACTATTTAACATAGTCGCATCGGTTTGATCACGATTATCGATTTTACTATTACTTGGAATGCCGATAACGTCCATCGTTTTTTGATCAAGGTTTACAGATAATAGGAATAGACTATCACCTTGACTAGGATTATTGTCATCAGTGCCGATAACCAAAATATATAAAGGTTTATCTAAGCCTTTTTGCTCTACTGATATAGTATTTGCGTCCTGTTTATTTTCACTATCTATCACGGCTTCAGTAGCTTCAGTAGTTCCGACAATTGCTCTATATGCATAAGATACACCACTATATATGCCATACCCTATCCCACCGAGCAAAGTAAAAACTACAACAATAGCCAGAATAACTCTGGGCCACTTCACAGATGACTTTTGTTGACGTCTTTTTCTACGTCGGCGAGCTCTTGCTCGTTCACGTTCGTCCATATAAAACTCCATTATTTACAAGATTTTAATACATCATTACGACCAAGAATGGTCAAAGGATAAATAGAAAGATGTTGCTCAATAAGGTGATTAATAGTATTGTCAAAACCAAGCAATACAGCCTTATTTAGATCTTTTTTAGCTACCGTTCGAAGTTCATCAACACCTGGGAAATCACGATTGGGTTCAATATAATCTGCTAAGAATATAACTTTATCTAATGTAGACATCCCTACCTTACCAGTTGTATGAACACGAATAGCTTCTAAAATTTCTGAATCGGTTATAGAGAACTCAAGTTTAGCTCGAATCATACCTGCTAATCCATGTAAAAGATTACCATTGGCTAATAATTCTTCATCAGCTTTGTAATCATTCTCCTTCACCAAATCTTGCATCTCTTTCAAAGGCATTTCTTTAGCACAATCATGTAGCAATGCCGCTAATCGTGCTTTTTCTACATCAACATCGTAAAGTTTAGCCAACTGAGTTGCAGATTCAACAACACCCAGGGTATGCTTAAAACGTTTTTTCCCCATCCATTGGCTTACCCTATGTTGTATTTCATCAAACGATAACATCATTTATTCCTTCCCATATATATGGTTTTCTTCTATATAATCCACTACACATTTAGGCAACATATAACGAACTGTCTTTCCAGACCGTAAGCGCTCTCGTAAATACGTAGCAGACAATTTCATTTCAGGCACTTCCATAACATGTATTTTTTCACGTGCTTTAGATCCTAACTCATCCAAAGTAGAATCAATAGCACTTGATCCATCTGGCCTAGTAGCTCCAATAAAATGAACCTCATCTATAAGTTCATCTATAAATTTCCAAGTCGGTAATGCACGAATAGTATCAGTCCCTGCAATAAAGTAAAATTCAACAGTAGGACCATATAGTTTTTTAAAATATTGAATCGTATCAACGGTATACGAAGGGCCTTCTCGGCGCATCTCTACATCAGAAATTTCAAAATTTGGATTATCCGAAACTGCGGCCGCCGTCATAGCATAGCGATGATGACTATCTATCACATCATATTGCTTATGTGGTGGAATATGAGCAGGTACAAAGATAACCTTTTCTAAATTAAAGCTTTCACAAGCCACCTCTGCAATCATTAGATGACCTAAATGAATGGGATTAAATGTTCCACCAATTATACCTATACGACGTTTATCTACCATAATGTGGTCACTCCCTTAATGACAATGACACAAATAATGATGAATATGAGCAATGCTTTTATATAGGATATCCATTCATATCGTCCCTTTGGTGTTTGAATGTATCTATAATATGCTCTTATAAAATAATATAATTTCTTCACGTCCGTACTTGGCCTTCTCCAAATACAAAGTATTTATAAGATGTTAGAGCTTGTAACCCTATAGGCCCTCGAGCATGGAGTTTTTGTGTACTAATACCGATTTCAGCACCAAAGCCAAACTCAAAGCCATCTGTAAAACGTGTAGATGCATTATGATACACAGTAGAGCAATCTACTAAATTCATAAACACATTAGCTCGCATAGGTTCATCTGTGATAATAGCCTCAGAGTGATGTGTAGTATACCGATTCACATGTTCAATAGCTTCTTCAAGATTTTCAACGATACGCACATTTAAGTCCATATCATTGTATTCTGTGCTGAAAGACTCTTCTGTTAAAGGAATTGTATTCTCCATATATTGAGCTACAGCCTCATCACCATGAATACGAACACCATATTCTAGTAGTGCTATATTAAGGCGTGGTAAAAACTCTCTAGCCACAGCTTGATGAACTAGTAAGGTTTCCATAGAGTTACATACAGATGGACGTTGAACTTTAGCATTGACTGCAATTTCTAAAGCCATCTCTAAATCAGCAAATTCATCAACAAAGGTATGACATACACCGCTGCCAGTTTCAATAACAGGAATGCTACTATCTTCTACAACACGACGAATAAGTCCAGCACCCCCACGTGGAATGATTACATCAATATATTCCCGTTGTTGTAAAAGTACTCCAACCAGATCTCGATCAAGCACCTCAACGAGTTGAATAGAGTCACCATTAATACCTAACGACTCTAAGGTATCCCGCATGATAGACACGATGATTTGATTCGTGTGAAATGCCTCCTTACCACCTCGTAAAATTGTAGCATTTGCTGTCTTTAAACAAAGAACACCTGCATCTATGGTTACATTTGGACGGGCTTCAAAGATGATACCAATAACACCAAAAGGTACTGATCGCTTTTCAATAATCAAACCATTAGGCCGAGTGATTGTTTCTATAATGGAACCTACAGGACTTTCAAGAGCAGCCACTTGACGCACCCCTTCTGCCATTTGAGCAATGCGACTAGGTGTCAAAGTCAATCGATCTATCATAGTTCGAGGTAAATTATAATCAACAGATTTTTCTAGGTCTAACTCATTAGCCGCCATAATTTCATCTGTTTGTGCTTCTACAGCATCAGCAATTGCTAACAATGCAGAATCTAAAGTTTCTTGGTCGAGTTGGGCTAATTCAAAAGATGCCGTTTTAGCTCTCTGGCCCATATCTTTACAAATTTTTTCATACTGGTTCATAGGATTTCCTCAGTGTAATAAAACTAGATTATTACGATGTACAGCCTCATCATAGGTCGTATTAATACCCAGAATCTCGGCTATATCATTTGTATTGTGACCTTTAATCGCCTTCATATCATCAATACTATAATTAATAAGTCCACGACCAATTTCCTTATGATCATGATAAATGGAAATTGTATCACCAGGTCCAAAAGTCCCCTCTACTTCAATAATACCAGCGGGCAGAATGCTAGCACCATTATCTAAAACAGCGCGAGCACATCCGTCATCAATCGTAATGGATCCTTTTAATCGTTTACCAAAAGCCAACCAATGATGTTTACCAGATAAACTTGCATCATGGGCTTCAAAGAGTGTCCCAATTTGTTCACCCTTACATACACGACGAACAGAATCCTCTACTTCACCTGAGGTGATAACCATTGGTACACCAGAATTTGTTGCCATATGAGCAGCTTTAATTTTTGTATACATACCCCCCGTTCCCATATTAGAACCAGCACCACCTGCAATAGCATACGTTTCATCGTTAATTTCAGAAACAGTCTCTATCAAAGTAGCATCTGGATTGATGGCTGGGTTAGCTGTATATAAGCCTTCAATATCTGACAAAATGATAAGTAAATCTGCATCTACAATACCTGCAACAGTAGCAGATAATGTATCGTTATCACCGATTTTAAATTCTTCGATAGCAACCACGTCATTTTCATTAATAATAGGAATAACGTTAAGTTGCAATAAAGTATGTAATGTATTACGCAAGTTAAGATAACTATGTCGTCCAGTACTATCCTCTTTCGTTAAAAGAATTTGCCCTACGGTGCGACCATATTCTCGGAACATGCGCTCGTACATATGAATGAGAATACCTTGACCTACTGCAGCAGCTGCTTGTTTTAATACGAGATCTCTAGGCTTTTCTTTAAAGCCTAAAGGGGCAAGACCTGCACCAGTAGCACCAGAGGAAACAAGAATAATCTCTTTACCTTGGTTAGCCAAATCTGATAATTGGCGCACTAATCTTTCAATACGCTCCAAATTTAAATGTCCGTTAGTGTAACAAAGCGTACTGCTACCAACTTTGACTACAATTCGTTTTGCATTAACGATAGCGCTGCGCATAGACTAACCTCCTAAGGTTGAAATTCTTAACTACGATGTATACAAATTTTTATGATTTACTAGATTATAAAATTATTTTGGCAAAATGATTTTAGGTTCTTTTTTAGCTTTATATAAAACACCATTAAAGCCAATCACTTGAACTAATTCAGCGCCAAGCATATCTGCTAAGTCTTGAAAAATTGTCTTATCTTCAGGACTATTATTATGTAATTTAACCTTAATAAGTTCACGTGCTGTAATCGCTGCACGAGCACTATCTATAACACTATCCTCTAAACCATTTTTACCAATTTGGACAACTGGTGGTATTGTAGCCGCCAATGAACGTAAATACCGTTTTTGTTTTCCTGTCATTATTACTCCTACTCTTGGAAAGTAAAGCGCTGATCGCCGATTACAACTTCATCACCGTCTTTACAGCCTTTTTCCTTCAATTTTGCATCAAGCTCCATAAAGCGCCAAATGCGTTGGAATCTACGAAGAGATTGATCATCGTCAAGATTTGTCATAGCTACTAATCGTTCAATACGTTTACCAGTAATGTAGAAAGCAGCATCATCACCGCGAGTAATGACAAATTCTACATCTTGTTTTGCTTCGTATACAACTGTATCATCATTTGCTTCAGGCTCTGGTTCGTAGTTTTCTACATAGTAGTAAGCTCGTTCCATAAGCTCTGACAAACCTTCACCACTTAAGGCGTTAATGAGAAATACTTCATAGCCTTTGTCTTCAAAATATTTTTTTGTTTCGGGAATCGTCGTATCATCAAAGACCATATCGATCTTATTGAGAGCTACAATTTGTTTCTTATTAGCCAATTTTTCAGAGTATTTACGTAACTCTTCATTAATCGCATCAAAGTCGACCTTAGGGTCTCGGCCTTCCATACCAGATACATCTAAAACATGAATTAAAATATTCGTACGTTCAACATGACGTAGAAAATTGTGACCTAAACCTACACCTTCACTAGCCCCTTCAATAAGGCCCGGAATATCGGCCAAAACAAAGCTACGATCTCCAGAAATTGTAACTACCCCGAGTACTGGTGTTAGTGTAGTAAAGTGATATGCTGCCACCTCTGGTTGAGCTTTAGATACTTTTCGCAAAATACTAGATTTACCAACAGATGGATAACCTAATAAACCTACATCAGCTAATACTTTAAGCTCTAATTGTAACCAGAATTCTTCACCAGGTTCACCCTTTTCTGCAAAGGTTGGTGCACGGTTAGCACTAGTTTGGAATCGAGCATTGCCACGGCCGCCACGACCACCTTTGGCAATAACAAAGGTATCGCCATCGTTAACAAGGTCGCAAAAGATTTTTCCTGTTTCCTCATCTATAATTACTGTACCCAATGGAACTGGAATGATAAGAGGATCAGAACCTCGACCGTGCTTATTAGAGCTTTCACCATTACCGCCAGCTGGTGCCTTAAACTGACGTTTATATCTAAAGTCTACAAGCGTATTAATATTCTTGTCAGCTTTAAAAACAACATCCGCACCTTTACCACCATCACCACCACTAGGGCCGCCATTTGGCACGTATTTTTCTCGACGGAAGCTGGACATACCATCCCCACCGTCACCAGCTTTAACAAAGACACGCGCTCTATCTATAAACATAATTTAACTCCTATGCATTATTGCTGTAATAGCTCTAATGCCTTTTTAATTTGAATATCATCTAATGTACTAGATGGATGTACACCTTTTGGTAAATCGATTTCTACATCAGGTTTAATACCTGTTCCATCAATAACACGATCACTTGGCGTGTGGTACTTAGCAATAGTTACTTTAATTCCTTCATCATCTAAACTAGGGAAAATAGTTTGAACGGTACCTTTACCATATGTATTAGTACCTACGATAGTGCCTAATTTACGATCTTGAACAGCGCCTGCTATGATTTCTGATGCACTAGCAGAGCCCTTATTAACTAAAACAACCAATGGCATAGCTACATCAGGTCCATCTGACTTATAAGTATCCTTTTTACCTGATCGATTTTGTACTGTTACGAGTGTACCTGGAGGCATAATATAGTTAGATATCTTTTCAGTAGTAGATAATAAACCGCCTGGATTATCTCGTAAGTCCAAGACAAGGGCCTTCATACCTTGAGATTGAAGCTCTTTATATTGAGTGGCAAAATCTTCTGCGGTATTTTCTGCAAACTGACTAATACGAATATACCCAACTGTGCTAGTTAGCATTTTACTTTTAACAGTAGGCAAAACAATGGATTCACGAGTGATATCAAAATGCAACTTTTCACCATTACGCTCAATATCAAGAGCTACAGTAGTACCTGCTTCGCCACGAATACGAGAAGATGCTTCCTCTACCGGAATTTCAGTAGTAGATTGTCCATCGATAGCAATAATGTGGTCTCCAGGTTTAATTCCAGCTTTGAAAGCTGGTTGGTCTTCCATAACGCTAACAGCATATAGACCTTTATCATCAGTACCAAGGACCATACCGACACCAGCATATGTTGCAGATGTTTGCATTTTCATGGACTTATATTCTTCTGCATTTAAATAAACACTATGCGGTTCTCCCAAAGAGTCAATTAACCCCTTTAGCATACCATCATAAAGGGTACTTTTAGCCATAGGTGTCATAAAAACTTGACTCGCAGTATAATAGGCTATAAATAATCTTGGCAGACCCCAAAATGAACCGGAAAGGTACCAAAATGTAAGCCACATAATAACGATGCCAGAGCCTATATATTTCAATAGACTCCATAACACCGTACGTGTATCAAATTTCATATTATAAATATCCCATAGGATCCACAGGATCCCCACTTATACGAACTTCAAAATGTACATGTGGCCCTGTACTATTGCCTGTGCTACCAGCATAGGCAATAACTTGACCCTTACCCACATCTTGCCCTTCAGAGACAGCAAGTTCAGAATTATGTCCATAAAGAGTAGACATGCCATTACCATGATCGATAACTACGGCATAACCATAGCCACCCATCCAACCCGACCAAGCAACAGTACCACCATCTGCAGCATGAACAGGTGTACCTTCATCAACACCAATATCAATGCCAGAATGATAAATTGTAGTGCCCCAAATCGGATGTGTACGATAGCCATATGGAGAGGTAATTTCACCACTTACAGGCCACCCAAGTTGACCAGACCCTTGTACCCAAGAGTAAGTTGGTGAAGATTGTTGAGCCGCTGCCGCAGCACGAGCAGCGGCACGCTCTGCTTGACGTGCTTTCAATAACGCTGTAATCTGTGCAGAAGATGCATTTAATTCTTCTACTGCTTGCATTGCTGTAGCACGATCATTTTGAGCCTTTTGAAGAACTACCTCACGTTCTTTCTTCTTTTGCTCTATTTCAGCTCGTTTTGCCGCAGCTGCTTTTTCAATCTCAACTAGTTTTGCACGAGACTGTTCTAGTGCTTGCTTTCGAGCCGCTATTTCAGCGCGCTCTTTTTTGATTTCCTCAATTAATTTAATATCAGAATCAATAATTCGTTTTAAAATTTCTAAACGATTAGCAAAGTCTGTAAAATCTTTAGATCCAATAACTACATCTAAATAACTTAAACGACCGTTAATATAAATATCACGTACACGCTTATAAAATACGGCTTCTCGCCCTTCTAGTCGCTTTTGTGCTTCAGCAAGTAATTTTTCATTCACTGTAATATCATTTTCAACAGATATACGTTGTTGTTGAATAGAATCCAATTGTTGCTGAGCCTGACGTAATTGTTCTTCGATTTGACGTAACTGTTCGGATACACTGACTATTACAGTTTCAGCATCTGCCTTTTTAGCATTTTGTTGATTAACTTGTTGTTGAATTGAATCAAGTTGATTTGTTAAATCTTCGTCCTCTGCAACGATGTATAATGGTGTTCCCAATACCACTATACCAGTCAAAATTGCCGCTACGAAGCGAGATTTAAATATACTATTATTCATAAACATTACACCTTCATGTATTGTTTCAAAGAAATAGTACTACCAATAGCACCTACTACTATGCCGCCACCTAAGATATAAAGGGCTACATCATAGAAGAATGGGAACATTGGTACTAAAGGGAAGAATGCTAATGATTCAGAAACTTCCAGTGTGATGAAGTGATAAAATTCACCAACGCAAAGAACGGCAATGATAGCACCAATTAAGCCTAACAACATGCCTTCAATCAAAAATGGCCAACGAATAAATCCATTAGTAGCACCTACATATTTCATGATTGCAATTTCTTTACGACGTGCGAATACAGTCAACCGAATTGTATTTGAAATGATGAATAGTGTTGCAGCTGCTAGGAAAGCAATCAATACAATCCCACCAATACGAATTACTTGCGTAATGCGGAAAAGCTCTTCTACAATATCTTGACCATAATGTGTACTTTCTACGCCTTGGAATGTCGTAGCTAATTTTGCAGTTGCTTTTACATCGCTAGGATTATCAAAGGTCAACACATACGAGTTAGGCAACGGATTAACATCACCTAAAGCATTTACCAATTGTTGCTGATCACCAAGGCGTTCTTTAAACTCCTTCATAGCTTGCTCTTTATTAACAAATTCTAAATGCTTTAAGTTAGGTATAGCCTTAATTTGCTTTCCTACTGCCATAATTTGATCAGTTGTTAAACCATCCTTTAAGTAAATACTTAACTGTACTTGATTTTCTAGACTGGATGCCATGTTATTCAAATTAATGACACCACAAAGGAATACACCGAGCATAAATAAGGATAAAGCCACTGTAGAAATGGACGCTAATGTCATAAGTCCATTACGTTTCATAGACTTCAGTGCTTCTTTAAAATAGTATTTTATCGTTCTAGGCTTCATTAATTTCTGCACCTCTCATATTATCACTTTGAACACGGCCGTCTTTTAAACGAATAACGCGTTTATTCAAGTATGAAACAAGATCCATATTATGGGTAACCATAATAACGGTAGTGCCGAAATTGTTAATATGCTTAAACAATTCAACAATATCCTTACTAGTATCAGGATCAAGGTTACCAGTAGGTTCATCAGCAATTAATACTGTTGGGCGATTAACAATTGCACGCGCAATAGCAACACGTTGTTGTTCCCCGCCAGAAAGATCCTCTGGTAAGTCATTAGCCTTCTCAGATAAACCAACAAGGTCTAATACATGACTCACCTTTTCTTTAATGATTTTTGGTTTTTCTTCAATAACTTCAAGAGCAAAAGCAATATTCTCTGCTACTGTTTTATTAGGCAATAAACGGAAGTCTTGGAATACAACGCCAAGCTTTCTCCGCAATTTAGGAATTTTACTGCGCTTCATACGCGTAACATCAAAGTCATCAACAATGACAGTACCAGCATCTGGCACTACTTCATGCGTTAATAACTTAAATAAAGTTGATTTCCCTGCACCACTGTGACCACAAACGAGAACAAATTCACCTTCGTTAATAGTTAAACACACATCGTCTAATGCAACAGAACCATTATCATAGACTTTACTAACATTCTTAAATTCAATCATGGGATCCCCTTTGATTATTTACGAGCGATTACACGTTTTACTGCTTCTACAATGTCATTTGCAGTTAAGCCATATTTTTTCATCAATTCTTTTGGTGTTCCACTCTCCCCAAATGTATCTTGAACACCAACGAATTCCATAGGTACAGGCTTATTAGCTACTACTACTTCGGATACTGCAGAACCAAGACCGCCAATGATATTATGTTCTTCGGCTGTAACAATAGCACCAGTTTCAGTAGCCGCTTTTACAATTGCTTCAGCATCAATAGGTTTAATAGATGCCATATTAATAACGCGAGCAGATATATTAGATTCAGATAAAGTTTTAGATGCCTCTACAGCAGGTCCAACTAATGCACCACAAGCAATAATTGTAGCATCAGAACCATCTACCAAAATAGTAGATTTACCTGGCACAAATGAGTAGCCTTCTGTTGTTACATCATCTACACCAGCACGCCCCAAACGAACGTATACTGGGCCGTTATAAGATGCAGCCCATTCGATAACAGCCTCTGTTTCACGCTCATCAGCAGGTACCACTACAGTCATATTTGGCAATGTACGCATACAGGAAATATCCTCTAAACTTTGGTGCGTTGCACCATCCTCACCAACAGTAATGCCCGCATGTGTAGCACATACTTTCACGTTTAATTTAGGATAGCATACAGCATTGCGGATTTGTTCAAATGCACGTCCTGTAGCAAACATGGAGAAAGATGATACAAATGGTATCTTACCTGCCGCTGCAAGTCCAGCACCAACAGAAATCAAGTTTTGCTCTGCAATACCTACGTTAAAGAAACGTTCTGGGCACACAGCTTTAAATGTGTCTGTTTTGGTAGATTTGGATAAATCCGCATCTAGTACGATAATATTAGTATTCTCTTTACCAATGCGAGCTAGCGCATTACCATATGCTTCACGTGTTGCTTTACCCATTATTGCACCCCCATAATTTCATTAACAAAGGCTACACCTTGCTCTTCACTTGGTGCTTTACCATGCCAGCCTGCTTGACCTTCCATCTCTTCAACGCCTTTACCCTTTACAGTATGCATGATAATACATGTTGGGCCTTCTGTAAAAGCTTTCGCAGTTTCAATAGCATTATGAAGCTCATCAAGATCATGACCATTAACTTCAATAACATTCCAATTGAAAGCTTTGAACTTTTCTGGAATTGGTAATGGAGAAAGAACTTTAGTAATATCACCATCAATTTGAAGACCGTTAAAATCGACAAAAGCTGTCAAATTATTCAGTTTATAAAAACCAGCAAACATTGCAGCTTCCCACACTTGACCTTCTTCAAGCTCACCATCACCAAGAATAGAGTATACACGGTAATCTGCATTATCAATTTTGCCTGCCAATGCCATACCACAAGCTGCAGAAATGCCTTGTCCTAAAGAACCTGTAGACATATCTACACCTGGTGTGTGTTTCATATCAGGATGGCCTTGTAACATATGATTAATTTTACGTAAGTTCAAGAGTTCTTCTTTAGGGAAATAACCTTTTTCAGCCAATGTAGCGTATAGTGCAGGCGCTGCATGACCTTTAGAAAGGACAAAACGATCTCTATTAGGAGCTTTTGGATTTGCTGGATCTACATTCATCTCAACATAGTACAACAAGGCCATCACATCGGCGATGGATAATGAACCACCTGGGTGACCGGATTTCGCTGCCGTTACAGACTGTACAATACCAACGCGAATAGCTTTTGCCTTCTCTTGAACTAATTGTTTAACATCTTGTGTTAATGTAGCCATAGAGACCTCACTTTCTGGATAAAATCCAATATATTAATAATCTTTAAGTAATGAAATAGCAATTTCTGCATTGCGTTGGGAATCTACACGCAATGATTCAATGCGATCATAAGATGCTTGATACTCCTCACGAGAATTCAACAATTTATGACACCATTGATATAAGGCTTCTTCACGCAAATGAGTCATTGTGCCAATAGGCTCTTGACCAATCATATGTAAAAAGCTTGTAATTTTAGGATCATAGGAAATACCAATAACTGGTTTTCCCATTAAAGAACTAAAAACTAAAGCGTGAAGACGTATACCAATCATGAGGTCCACATTTCCAGATAATGACACTTGTTGCTCTGTAGAGAACGGACCTTCTAGCACAATAGCGCCATTCGGCATATAGCTGGCAATGATCTTAGCCTCTTTTGTATCCTCAGGATGTGACATAGGAATAAAGATAATTTCCACATTATCTTGTTCTTGTAATCTGCTCAATACATTAGCTAAGGATTCTCTATACTCTGTATCCTCTTTCCAACTACGAACCGCCACACCAATTCGTTTACGTTGTTCATCTGCTTCAGATATTTTAGATATATACCCTTTCAGAATATGAGAGCCAATTGAAAGATCTGCTGGTTGCATGGCCAATACCGCATCTGCAGTAACTTCTACATCTTCAATTCCCAAAGAAACTAGTTCATCCTTTGAAATAGAATCTCTAACTGTAATAGTATCTACAAAACGCAATACAAATCCAACGGCACGACGTGTTGATGAACGATTTAAAGGACCAATACCTTGGGAGTATAGCATTACTTTTTTCCCAAGCAACTTTGCTAGCGCCATAATACTTAAGTAATAGTAAGTATTGCGAATACTAGTAGCATCTTGTAATAAACTACCACCACCACTAATAACAAGATTCGAATGAGCAATTGCTTTTAAGATACCCAATGCAGAGAATGTACCTACAGCATTAATATTATGCTTTTTACTAGTCTCTTTAGGATTACCAGAAATTACAGTAATATGTGCATCAGCCTCTTCTTTACGAATAGCATCGATAATAGCACAAAGCATGGCCTCATCACCAGCATTACCAAAGCCATAATAACCAGAGATAACAATATTACTCATGGTCAACCTCCCTAGCTTGGAACCATTGTGTTACGTACATCATAAACCGTACTGCGATGATAAGAAGCACTCCAAAAAGGGCGCCAATTAACAAACCATCATAACCACGCATGATGGACATGAACACTGGCGTTCTAAGATGACAGAAGGTTTCAACCATTGAAGCAATGCCAATAACACCAGCTAGAGTTAACAAGAAATGAATTACTGTAGGCCACTTACGCATGAACGCAAAGGTAGCTAGCATTAAAGCAGGATGACCAATAATGAACTCTTTTTCACGCGGTCTCGCATACATTGCATTTTCAAGAAAACGACGTAGCATAAGTTCAAAGCCTGGTACAGGAACACCTGCAGTGTGTCCACTACGGCCAACAAATACCCATACTGCGCCACCAAGTGCTGCTATTATAAAGAATACATATAATTTAACATCCATAGTTAAGAATTCCACTACAAATGTTTTCGCTTCTTCTTTGGAATTAATCATGCGGCCGTTCCACAATGGGAATCGTTGAAGGTACGCAATAATAACTAAAATAATTGGCAGAACAAAGGTCAACTTAACACCTCTAAAGAGAGCAAACTCCATAAAGAATTTCGTATTGCCCAATAAAGATGCGATATACATACCGCCAATAGCAGCAAATAATGCAGCAATTACAAGGTATAATAAGGCAAGAATAGTAGACTTAATGGCACCTAATGGACGTGCACCATCATAACGGCGCCACTCTTCCATCAAGCGTATCATAGCACCTACTGGAGCCATAATAGCACTAGATAGAGCCCATATTTGAGTAATTAAGGTACCACTTGTAAGAATAAATACAACAATGGATGCCAAAGAAATGCCAAAAAAGGCCACAAGTTGCGTATGCTTAGACATTGGTAACATCATTTGTAGAACATATACAAAAAGTGCGATAGCCCCGATCATTGTAATAACTACTAATAATGGATTTGGTGTATAAGCAGGATAAATATCCGCTGGACCAAATTCATAACCTTTTACAGCCAATTTCTCTGTAGCTATATTAATATAGTTGATTGTAGTCTGTAAAACAGTTTCATTATTTATACCTGTTTCATACATCGGAAACAAGTTAAAACGAATATTTCGTTCTATATCACTAATGTAAAAGCGTTGTGCCGCTTCTTCAGGGGTAATTTTCTTTAACTCCTCTTTAGCGATAGTATACACACGACCTACACTATAATTATTTTTGGCCGCCATTTCCAAGAAACCTTGTTGTGGCTCATACTGCAACTGATTTACAGCTTCGATACCAACTAGTTGAATATGATTTTTATTTAGTAATGCTAATGTTTCATCCGTTAAATTAGGTGCACCTAGAGCTTCTTTACCAGCAAAAATCATCCCTGTTACATGAGGAATGCCTTCAAGTCGTTTAAATACATATTGAATATCTTCAGATGTTACGTTTCTATAGTTTGTTGGACGAACGATAACATTGAAACCACGATCTGCAACCTCTTGTGCTTGCAACTTTGAAATACCAAGATTCATCTTTGCATAGCTATCTGCTGTTGCACCATACAATTCAAGAACAGGACCAATACTTGTATTAAGCTCTTTCACCTTGTCCTTGCCAATACGGTGGTATAAATCCTCTCGAATTTCTTTATAATAACCTTCTTTACCTGAAATTAATGCCACATAAGTCGCCCCAGGTTTAATCGCAGCGCCATTAACACGAACAGAGTCCATCTCTTCAGAGCTTAATACTTTAACTTGGCCCGCATCTTTTGCTTTTTCTAACGTGCGATCATAAATAGCAAAAGCAGTCACACCAGCATTACGTAATGCATCAAAAGCTTCTTGTTGACTACGCTTTTCAAAGGCGCTGGCTCGTAAAACTGCATCATAGTCTACAATATTTTCAATATGATTTTGAGATTTCTCAATCTGATGGCGTTCAAATACTAAGTATAAGGAAGATAAAAGACCTATAATAATACAAAGTATAAGAATCCATGAGTACTTACTTTTTTGTGTGTTCCGATGATTCACGACAAATCCTTTCTAGTTGAGTACAGGTTTAACTTTAATGAGAATTTCACCATTATCAACAGTCAAACTTTCCGCTTTTACAGGAATTGGAAAATTGTTGAAGTCATAAATTTGAGTACTTTCTAACACATTAGATGTCATACCAGGAATTGTAGCACCATTTATGGTGAACTTTTTAGGTGAAAACAATAATGTATTGCCCTTTAATTCTAAATTCCCATCTAATTTAACATCTCCTTTAAACACCATGCCTACATTCATTTTACCGGTTAGGCTGATATTATCTTTACTAATGTCAACTTGTACGTCTTGAATATCACTACCTGCTTCATTACTTAAGAAAGTCGCTAAATCAGCTTTATTAATAGTCCCATCAATACTAGCAGTCCCAACACTAACGATATCAATTTGTTGACTAGCTAATAAAGAAATTGGATTAACAAGAATTTGTTTAGCATCATATCGGAAGCTAGCAAAATTCAATTTACCCAGTTTAATATTCTCCAAAGTGCCATAAACACGATCCACCTCACCATATAAAATTTTGAAAGCAGGTTGAGCCTCAACATTTACTGTTTGAGCCGTTGGTTTCAATGTTTCATTTAATTGACTTTCAATACGAGAGCCAATAAAAGATGGTAATAAAAATTGGGATGCCACTACAAGAGCAATAATTAGCACTAATAGGAATAGTAAAAACTTTTTCATAGTATCTCCTAAATTGTTAAGTTAGCCTCTTTTTTTAAGAAACCTTCGATAAATGGGTCTAAGTTGCCATCCATAACAGCTTGAACATTACCAGTTTCTACACTAGTACGATGATCCTTAACAAGATTATATGGATGGAATACATAGGAACGAATTTGACTTCCCCACTCAATTGCTTGGTAGGTACCTCCAATCTGTTCTTTAAGTTCAGCTTGCTTTTCGAGCTCTAACTCAAATAGTTTCGCCCGTAACAAACGTAAAGCTTGTTCTCTATTCTGCATTTGAGAACGTTGTGTTTGGCATTGTACTACAATACCTGTCGGCTTATGTGTCATGCGAACAGCAGAATCGGTTTTATTAATATGCTGACCACCAGCGCCACTAGCACGATATGTATCAACTTGAACGTCTTTCATATCGATATTAATTTCCACAGTATCATCGATTTCAGGCATTACATCGACAGCAGCAAATGATGTGTGACGTCGAGCCGCAGCATCAAATGGTGAAATACGAACGAGACGATGTACACCTTTCTCAGACTTCAAGTAACCAAAGGCATTTTCACCTTTAACAAGGAATGTAGCAGATTTTATTCCTGCTTCATCACCAGGTTGTTCATCCATTAACTCGATGGAAAAGCCAGATTTTTCAGCCCAGCGCAAGTACATGCGAATTAACATAGAACACCAATCTTGTGCCTCAGTCCCACCAGCACCGGCATGAAATGTTAAAATAGCATTATTTGCATCATATTCACCACTTAACAATAAAAGTACTTCTTGCTTTTCCAAGGTTTCTTCTATTTGCTTAACATATTCCTTGATTTCACTCTCCATGGAGAGATCATCTTCATCTATAGCCATTTCAAGCATCACATTAGCATCTTCAATATCACTAACAAGTTGCTTATAGCTTTCTACAGCATTTTTTAATTGTGTGGCCTCTTGAGAAATCTCACGAGCTTTATCTGGATTATCCCAAAATGTAGGATCACTCATCTGTACATCAAGTGTAAATATTCGGTCTTCCTTTTGAGCGATGTTAAAGTGAATCCCTCATCCCATAAATACGTTCTTCTAAATTAGAAATAATCGGTTTTAGATCTTCTAACAATTTATGTTCACCACCTTTAGTTAATTAGTCTATTACATCAATAAACTATTACCTTAACAAAATAGAAAAATGGCCGTTGCCCAGTGGAAATCCCTTTGAGCAACGTGCCATTCACAAATCTTAATCTATGTTTTGTGGCTCCAACACATCTTCATGATGGGATTGTGCACCTTCTAAGTGATCAACTGGTTCTTCGATTTCTTGAATCAATTGTGCACGAATTTTGTATAATGCCATGATTGTCTCATCTTGAATAGCTGCAATCATGTTTTGGAACATATCAAAAGCTTCAAACTTATATTCTACCAACGGATTCTTTTGACCATATGCACGAAGGCCAATACCTTCTCGTAACATATCCATATTATCCAAATGTTCCATCCATTTATTATCAACAACGCGCAACATAATCGCCTTTTCAAGTTGACTAAACATAGCCTCTCCAAGCATATCAACGCGATCTTGATACTCTTCATGAGCAATTTCTAATAAGCGTTCTAATAAGTCTTGACGACTATATTCTTCCATATCTTGAGAAGACATAATCTCTTCTGTTAAGAAATATTGACTTAAATGTTTATAGAGACCTTCATAATCCCATTCTTCTGGATAGAGCTTTTCATCAGCATAAGCATCTACAGATTCGGTAACAAGCTTGTCAATCATTTCATTAATTGTTTCACGCAAGGATTCGTTACGTAAAATACGGCGTCGTTGTTCGTATAATACTTCACGTTGTTGATTCATAACATCATCATACTCAAGTACATATTTACGAATATTATAGTTATGATCCTCTACTTTCTTTTGAGCACGTTCAATAGATTTAGTAATCAAAGAATGCTCGATAGGTTCATCCTCTTCCATACCAAGTTTATCCATGATACCTGTAATATTGTCAGCACCAAAGATACGCATTAAGTCATCTTCTAATGATAAGAAGAATTGAGAAGAACCAGGATCCCCTTGACGACCAGCACGTCCGCGTAATTGATTATCAATACGTCGGCTTTCATGGCGTTCTGTCCCCAAAATGGCTAACCCACCTAGTTCTGGCACACCTTCTCCAAGAGTAATATCAGTACCACGGCCAGCCATATTAGTAGCGATTGTTACCATTCCCATTTGGCCAGCAGCTGCAACGATTTCTGCTTCTTGTTCATGATGTTTAGCATTCAATACTTTATGAGGTACACCTGCACGCAACAACATATCTGAAAGTTCTTCAGACTGTGTAATAGATGTAGTACCAATCAAAATAGGTTGCCCTATTTGGTGGCGTTCTACTGCATTACGTACTACGGCACGATATTTAGCAGCTTTAGTTTTAAAAATCTGATCTGGCAAATCCATCCGGATTAAAGGCTTATTCGGTGGAATTGGTATAACCTCTAATCCATAAATATCGATAAATTCTTTTTCTTCTGTTTTAGCAGTACCTGTCATACCTGCTAATTTATCATACATACGGAAATAGTTCTGGAATGTGACAGATGCTAAAGTTTGGCTTTCGCGTTCAACTTTCAAACCTTCTTTAGCCTCAATAGCCTGATGCAAACCATCAGAATAACGGCGTCCAAACATCAAACGGCCCGTAAACTCATCGACGATAACAACTTCACCATCTTTAACCACATAATCAGTATCACGATGCATCATAGCATAAGCACGCAAAGAAGCACCAAGCAAATGATTCAACTCGATATTTTCTGCATCATATAGGTTTTCAACGCCAAGCATTTTTTCAACCTTTGCGATGCCAGAATCTGTAGGGGCAATAGTTTTTTGTTTTTCATCGATAACATAGTCTTCATCTTTTATAAGGTGAGGAACAATTTTAGCCAATTTATAATAATTATCAGTGGAACGTTGACCAGGGCCTGAGATAATTAATGGTGTTCTTGCTTCATCAATAAGAATGGAGTCTACTTCATCCACAATGGCATAATTCAATGGTCGTTGTACCATTTGAACAACATCGGTTACCATGTTATCGCGTAAATAGTCAAAACCAAACTCATTATTTGTACCATATGTAATATCACACGCATAGGCTTCTTTACGTTGATTAAAGTCAAGATTAGCCACAATAAGACCCGTGGAAAGTCCTAAGAAATTATATAAACGTCCCATTTGCTCGCTATCACGAGTCGCCAAATAATCATTTACTGTTACAACGTGTACACCCTTACCGGTCAATGCATTCAAATATACGGGCAATGTAGCTACTAATGTTTTACCTTCACCAGTACGCATCTCCGCGATATTACCATTATGCAGGCAAATGCCCCCCATTAACTGTACATCGAAATGACGCATGCCTAAAACGCGTTTAGATGCTTCACGAACTACAGCGAATGCTTCTGGCAATAGGTCGTCTAACGTTTCCCCTTTTTGTAAACGACGTTTAAACTCATCAGTTTTTGCCACTAAGTTAGCATCACTTAATTTAATATAATTAGGTTCAATTTCATTAATATGATCTGCAATAGCACGCATTTTTTTAATTTCTTTTGCGTTATTATTGCCTAATAGCCTTTGTAAAAAGCTTAACAAACAAATCACTCCTCTACGGGACATCTTACATTATTTTATCTAACTTATTATAACGAAAAAGCCTTGAATAGTCAAAGAATTCAAGGCATTTCAAGATTATTTATAGTATTATTTTTGCAAAAAAGGTGGATGACTATTTTAAGTCATCCACCTTAATATAATAATCGGCTGATTTAAAGTAGAAAGGAGTTAGGATTAAGTTCAGCCGACATTATATATTATTGAAGTTCTGGCTCGATCAAACCATAGAAACCATCATGTCTACGATAAACAACGTTCATCGCTTCAGTTTCAGCATTAAAGAACATAAAGAAATCGTGACCAATAAGATTCATTTGTAAAATCGCTTCCTCAACATCCATAGGGCGCACAACAAAGTGTTTGCGTTTTACAACTTCAATAGTTTCTTCTTCCACAGGAGCTGCCAAAGCTTCAGGATGGAAAGCTTCTTGTTTTTTGAAACGTTTAGCTAAACGAGTTTTATATTTATGGATTTGACGAACAATTTTATCTACTACTAAATCAATAGCTGCGTACATATCATCGTTAGTTTCCACACCACGAAGAACGATTTTATCAACAAAACATGTAAGTTCAATTGTAGATTTATCTTTTACAACGGATAAAACCGCTTGTGCATCTAACTCATCATCGAAGTAACGAGTCAATTTACTCAATCTTTTTTCGATATATGCTCTTAAGGCATCTGTCACTTCAATGTTTTTTCCTCTAATTGCTACTTTCATAAGTCAACACCCTTTCTAAAAATCATCCACGAGATGCGAGTGTGTGGTATTATATAACCTTATCTCTCGTGTTATATTTAGTATTTCTACATCTAACTGTAAAACTCCTTCTTTTTTATCTAAAAATTTTATATTTTTTGTAGAATTATGTATAAAATGTATATAGAAAATCAAAAAACCCCGATAGTATATACTATCGGGGTCCAATTATATATTGTTTTTATAATTTTTTTGGTATGTAGTTACGCTTTAACAACGTTAGCGGCTTGAGGTCCACGGTTTCCATCAACAATCTCAAATTCTACATTTTGACCTTCAGTCAAAGATTTGAAACCTTCGTCTTGGATTGCAGAGTAGTGTACAAATACATCGCTACCGTCTTCACGTTCAATAAAACCATAACCTTTTTCTGCGCTGAACCATTTTACTTTACCTAACATGGTAACATCCTCCTAAAAATATATATATTGTCTTACTGTCTTGCTCTATATGTGTATCATAACACAGCATGTATAAAATATCAAACAACAATATTTACATTTTTAATGAATATACAAACACTAGAAATAAGAATATCATTTGCTGTAAATCTCAAAAATCCCTATATCTATACATGTCATAAATAATTATATAAGCTCTATAAATTAATTGTATATTTTTATAATCATAAAAATATGTGAATTAAAAATTATTGTTTTTAAAAATGACTGTATAAATTATTGTTATATCACAAATATTTATAGCAATAATCGTGTTTTTCAGATTAATCTACCCTGTAAATCTTTATACAAACTCTTTATAATTAATAAATTCACTCTAAAGGTTATCAAATATATTAATAGATATTAAGCTATACATATATAATATAAATAGATAGGTTAAATTTAATGTAAAAAAACAGGAAGCAATTTCTAATTCTAGAATTTGCTTCCTATAATTATATTATTTAATCTAACAAAATTTTATCTAAGAATGATTTTGTTCTTTCATTCGTAGGTGCATCAAATACGCGTTCAGGTGTATTATCTTCTAAAATCAAGCCACCATCAACAAATAACACTCTATCCGCTACCTTTTTCGCAAAGCCCATTTCATGAGTAACGATGACCATCGTCATACCTTCCTCAGCTAAAGACTTCATAACATCTAGCACTTCACTAACCATTTCAGGATCAAGAGCTGAAGTAGGTTCATCAAAAAGCATTACTTTTGGTTTCATAGCTAAAGCGCGAGCAATAGCAACACGCTGCTTTTGACCGCCTGACAAAGAATCAGGGTATGCGTTGGCTTTATCCGCCAAACCTACTCGATCAAGTAAAGCTTGACCTATCTTCTTAGCCTCTTCCATAGATGTTTTACGAACCTTAGTTTGTGCTAAGGTAAGGTTTTCCATAACCGTCATATGTGGGAACAAATTAAAGTTTTGGAAAACCATTCCTACTTCAGCACGAACGTCATTTAACTTTTTCTTATCAGAAAGATCCATGCCATCTACGATAACCTTACCAGATGTAGGTTCCTCCAAGTAGTTCATAGTGCGCAGTACCGTACTTTTACCAGAACCAGAAGGACCGATGATTACAACAACTTGACCTTGTTCAATATGTAAATTAATACCTTTTAGTACTTCATTTTTACCAAAAGATTTATGTACATTTTCTAATTTAATCATTTAATGCTATATTTCCTTTCAAGATATCCAACTAATTGTGAGATAGTCACTGTCATAATAAGGTAAATCACAGCAACCGTACCCCAGATTTCAAAGGATGCATAGGTTTTAGCAATGATTAATTGACCACGACGTGTCAACTCCTCGAAACCGATAACAGAAACTAAAGAGGAATCTTTCAACATGGCAATAAATTCGTTCCCTAACGGAGGAATAATTGCTTTAAAAGCTTGAGGCATAATGATGTAACGCATGGTTTGTCCCCAAGTTAAACCAAGAGAACGACCGGCCTCCATTTGACCTTTATCAATAGATTGAATACCAGCACGGAAAATTTCAGATACATAAGCACCAGAGTTAATACTACATGCGGTAACAGCCGCAATATATGGATCAATCCGTTGACCTGTAATCATAGGCAAGGCAAAATAAATTAGGAAAATTTGCACCAGTAATGGTGTACCACGAATGATATCTACATAACATTTTGCAAGCAATCTAACTAATTTAAATTTAGATAAATTTGCTAAAGATACTAAAAGACCGATAAAAAAGCCACAACCTACAGACATGGCTGTAATTTCTACAGTCACTAGAGCACCTTGTAGCAAGAGCGGTAAATTATCCGCAATTAACCCCCAATTAAAACTCATAATCTCTCCTATTATTTAAATTCTAAAACTACTGGCATATCAGCAGGTGCATCTACATTAAACCATTTTTTATATAATGTATTAAATTCACCATCAGCCTTCATATCAGCAATTGCTTTATTGATTTCTTCTTGCAATGCTTTGTTATCCTTATTAATTGCTAAGCCCAAGTATTCTTTAGTATTTGGATATGCCATAAATTTAATATGTTGGTCAGGATGCTTAGTACTGTAATATTGAGCTACAGGTAAATCGATTACAGTTGCATCTACTCCACCATTTTGTAATTCTAACAAAGCTTCATTACTATGGTCAAATTCTTTTACAGTAGTACCTTCAATTTTATGAGCTAAATCTGCACCAGTAGTACCTAATTGGGCTGCAATTTTTTTACCCTTTAAGTCATCAAGAGAATTCACAGCCGTTCCATCTTTATATACTACTGCTAAGGCATTTTCATAATAAGGAGAAGAAAATAATACTTTTTCACTTCTCGCTTTTGTAATAGTCATACCAGATGCAGCAACATCAATATCATGTGTGTTCAAAGCTGGAATCAAAGCATCAAAAGCTACATTTTTTAGCTCTACATCTTTATTAATACGTTTACCGATCGCACGAATCAATTCAATATCAAAACCTGTATAATCTTGAGTTTTTTCATCTTTAAACTCAAATGGAACAAATGTAGCATTAGTGCCAACGATAAGTTTATTAGATGTAGGTTGATTAGAGGAACCACATCCACCAACTAAAGAAGCAGCCATCACTAACATACAACCGCCAAGAATTATTTTTTTTACTTTGCTATTTAACATATTATCAACCTCATTATTTTAACTTACTACTACTTTATAATAGTATATAGATTAAGTATAATTATGTCAATAATTTTGTATATAATTTTAGATATAATCGCAAAATCACTATATTTATATTTTAAGTTTATGCATTATTTGTATAAATATTACGGCTATGTATAAAAACTTTCCCATAGTTAGTGGTTTTCTATAGATTTTATAATATACAACTGTATAAAAAAAGCACATGAGAAAAGCCTCATGTGCCCCTATACGGCTGACCTGGTCTTTGCCCCCACACTCGCCTGCTGGAAGGTTCGCTCATAAGTCCAAGACTCCCCACTACTACCTCTCTCGATTTTATCGGCAGGACTTACACCTAAGCCGCACCATGCTCACAACCCTTTGGGCTGCTTATGTGGATCGTTTTGCCTGCGACTAGCCTCGACTTTCAACCACAGACCCGTATAGACGTATTATAAAGAATAACAGTATTCATGTCTAGTTTTACTATTATTTTAAAAAATTTTGATTATATAGTTAAGTAGCCAAACATATTTTTTTACCAAACATACTATCGCATAATTCTTAGAACAATGAGAATAAATTTTGCAACCCCTATTTGTTGATGTATAGAAAATTGGAATAGAAAACCTAAAATATTCTTCATAATATTTTAATATTTCTAAAATCACATTTTTTAAGTACCATATCTAGTGGATTCTTAAATTGTCAATTAGTTTTTGTATGCCAAATATGAATACAACATATTTGTAAGAACATACGTATCATACACAAAAAATTATTTATGGTGTATAATTTGTATACTGTTAAATTAGAACGGCCTAAAGTTGTACGATATGAACATAAGTACGAGGGGTTGTACCATATGTTCAGTTTGTTAGTTAGAGGGGTTTATTATGTTTATGTTATCATTGATGCAACCATCAGGTTTGTATGAACTGGAGAAAGACAGTTTAGAAGCCATAAGCGCACAACTTTTACAGATGATACAAATGAAAAGCTATCATCTCTATACACATTCTATTCAGGTTTCAAACTATGCTGTTAGCATCGCAGCTAAAATGGGTTTACCATTAAATGAAATTGAACAGATTCGTCACGCAGCTTTACTTCATGACGTGGGTCTATTAATGGTTCCTAATGCATTAATCCAAAAATCTCCATATCTTAATAAGCAAGAAATGTCTAAGTATAAACAACATGCTGCAAGTGGTGCCAATATGATTGAAAACTATCCTTGCTGCCAACAAATTTTACCTTATATTCGTTATCATCATGAAAAATGGGATGGTTCTGGTTATCCCAAACATTTACGTGGTGCCAATATTCCGTTAGGAGCTCGAATTATTGCTGTAGCAGATTACTATGATACAACAGTTAATCCTTCTACTGAATTTTGGGCTAAAACAAAAGCTAAAGCAAAAGAAGAACTTTTTAGTGCGTCCGGTTCTCTCTTTGATCCAGATGTTGTTAAAGCATTTATTGATGTACTTGGCTAATATGTTAATTAAGCGTTCACCTTCAGGTGAACGCTTTTTTATATACTAAGTTAACTATTTCTTTTAGAAACATTATCGCCATAATTTGATATGAATACATTTTATAATGCTACTATAAAATCAAATATTATATTCCTACATTTAATAGTAAAGATTAGAAACTACCACTAGCTAGCGTAAGGGCATCAACGCGTAAAGCGTTATGTTTTTGCAAGACTTTTGCTACGGCTTCAATTGTAGCACCTGTAGTATATATATCATCTACGATTAAAATATTCTTATTTGTCAAATCAATATCCTTGTAATCGGCGCGTATAACAAAAGCATCATCAATATTTTGATGTCTTTCTTTATTTGTTAATCCCCACATATCTCGAGAAGTATCAAACTTGTATATACAATCTAACCATTTAAAGTTTTTTCTATCTATCTCCCATAAAGAATGAGCCCATTCAAGAAAGAATAAATCTACTTGATTATATCCTCTCTTAGCTTTTTTCTTTTCGCTAGATGGTACGGGAACAATATAATCATACATAATTTTACAATTACTGTTCACAATGTTAGACTCATTATATTTCATGTAAAAGTTGTACGATACTAAAAAAGGAGCGGCCCCTTTGGACTGCTCCTTTTTTTCATTAAATTTTACATCGTAAATCATAGACTTTAGACCACCACGATATTCGGCCAACACACATACATCATCTACATAGTGTAAAAATTTATGTGGTATATGACGAATATGTAATAAATCTGTAAAACAAGCTTTACACCAATCCCCTTGTGTTGCCACAGGTGCACCACAGTGAGGGCATACAGGTGGAAATAGGAAATCCCAAAGACTCATTACGAATCACATCTCCCTTGTAGTCGTTCTTTAAACAATGTGTAACGTTCATCGGCATTAACAGTACGCACAGCACGTTCAACTGCGCTCGTAGTACCAACGATGATTACTTTACGCTTTGCCCGTGTAACAGCAGTATACAACAAATTACGTTGTAACATGCCACCATAACGTGGAACAAATGGAATAATAACTACACCATACTCACTACCTTGACTCTTATGAACTGTAATAGCATAAGCAGGCATAATCATATGTGCTTCATCGATAGGTAGACGAACCTCTTTATGGATAAATCGAATACAAATATCGGTCCGCGTAATAGCATAGATAACGCCAATTTCGCCATTAAACACTTCTAACTCATAATCATTGAGAATTTGAATAACCTTATCCCCAACGCGATACGTAATGCCATTGACACGAACTTCTCCCTTATAGCTGTCTGGAGGGTTTACGGCTTGTTGTACATATTGTGATATCAATGTACTACCTGCTTCACCACGGCGCATAGGAGAAATAATTTGAATATCTAATTCATCCTCTATCGTCTCTTGTTCACGTTTATATACATCAATGATGGCTTTCATCATCATATCATAAGATTTAACAGGAATAAAAGAAAACTCTTCGCTCACACCTTCCAGGTTAGGCATTTCACCACGGTTAATTGCGTAAGCACTTTCAACGATAGTATTACCAGAGCTTTGACGATAAATCTGATTAAGTCGTGTATAGGGCACACAATCACTATCTAATAAATCTTTTAATACGAACCCAGCACCTATAGGTGGTAATTGATCTACGTCACCCACAATAATGACATGGGCTTCCTTTGGAATAGCAGCCATCAAAGAATAGAATAAACGCACATTAAGCATAGATGCTTCATCGATGATAATGACATCTATATCTAGAGGATCATCTTCATTCTTTGTAAAGTCATAGGAGTCACTACCTTGAACAGGTACCAATAGACGATGAATTGTAGTAGCTTCAAACTCAGTGGCCTCGGTCAGACGCTTTGCAGCACGTCCCGTAGGAGCACAAAGTATAATGCGCCCCAATCCACCGAGTTGGAAACCTTTTACTAGCGCCTTGATGATAGTTGTTTTACCTGTACCAGGACCACCAGTTATAAGAGAAAACTTTTCAAAAAATGAGAGCTGTATAGCTTCTTTTTGAGCATCACCAAAAGTAATGTAGTTGTCTCGTTCAAACTTTTCAATAAAACTAGAAATATCTAATGCTATTGGATCAGCTTGTAATAGAAACTCACGAGTATAGTGGACCCCTTCCACTTCAGAAACATACATCTCTGGCGGATAGATATATAAGATGTCTTCATAATACGTACTATACAGTGCACCTTGTTCCAGCAAACTTTCAATAAAGTTCGCAATATCATCTACATCAGTTTGTAATAAATCGTCAAGTCGACCGATAAGTTGGTCTACTGGTAAACATGTATGACCTTGATTATCTAAACTACGTAGAATCCATTCTAAACCAGCCTCTAAACGGCGTGTATCACTACCATTAATACCAAGATGCTCTGCTAGTGTATCGGCCGTACCAAAGAGCATATCCGGTGCTACACGTAATAATGTATAAGGATTATCCTCTATAACTGCAACTGACTGCACACCATAATAGGTATATACAATGCGACTCCATTTCGATGAAATGTGATGACTTTCAAAAAAATGATTTAAATCGGATAAAATACCTTCACCAAGTAAGGTATTAAATAATTCATCCTTAACACTCTTTCGGAGACCTGGAACATCCTTAATCTCTTCTGGACGTTCTTCCCGTAAAATTTCTAAAATACGAATACCGAAATACTCTAGTACCTTCTCTACGGATTTTTCACCAAAACCTTTTATTCCTAGATTCAACAAATAAGTCTTGGCAGCACCCATATTATCAGGTTTTAACTTTTCAACACTGCTCGCATCAAATTGGCGGCCGTACTTTTCATGTTCTACATAGCGGCCCCGTACTTCGATGTCTTCCCCTTCTTTAGGAGACTCAAATTTGCCAGTACAAGTAATGTATTCCTCATTATAATCTTTTAGGATAAACACGCAATATGTACGTTGTGTATTCTCATATATAGTTCGGTATACAAATCCTCGTATGGCGTCCATTATTTCTCCGTATTCGGCAAGGCTTCAATAATTTCTTGCACTGCATCGGTAATACTGCCTTCGTTACCAATTTTAATATGTGCTACTTTTTCATATAAAGGATATCGTTCTTCATATACATTAAAAATATATTCGATACTTTCTTTTACAAGCGGACGAATCTCTAGATCCAAATCATCTAAAATATGATTTACATCGCGGTTAACAAATACAACAAGACCATTATTGCGCATCAATTTAACAGTTTTGTTATAGGTAACCGTACCGCCACCTGTAGCAATGACAGATGGTTTATTATGAATTAATTCTTTAATTGTAGCATATTCATATTCACTGAAAGCATCTTTACCATCGTAAATATAGATATTTTGAACAGATTTACCCACTTTGTCTTGAATCGTTTGGTCTAAGTCAAAAAAATCTCGCCCCAACTCTTTAGCTAGAACCTTACCAACAGTAGTCTTACCTGCGCCAGGCATACCAATGAGAAAAATATGCTTATGCATGTGTTCTTTTAAGAACTCATTACTCATAGAAACGACGGTTTTTATATAATTTTCAACATAAGGTGCTAAAACTTTATCTTTACAATTTTGAGTATGTAAAGCAATGATACTTTCGTCCCGTTCTTCATCAATAAGTGGTAAATGATGTTCATCCTTATATTTACCAATTTCTTTAATCAATGTGAGTCGCTTTTCAAACTCCGTAACTAATACAGAATCAATACTATCTATCTGTTTTCGAGCTTCTTTAATATCCATGAGAACCCCCTTTTTATGCATTAGCTAAAATAGCTAGAGCCTGTTCTTCATCTACCTTCATTTGATCGATAAGGTCTTGTAAGTTATTAAATTTAACTTCTCCTCTAATATAAGAAATGAACTGTACAATCACTTCTTTTCCATATATATCCTGGTCAAAGTTAAAAACGTGTACTTCACATCTATGGTACTGATTTCTAAAGGTTGGATTATCTCCAATATTGCCTACCCCATCATACCAAATACCACCAATACATACACGATTAGCATAGACTCCATCTGGAGGTGTAGCCATTTCATTAGGAAGTAATAGATTTAATGTTGGAAATCCTAATGTGCGTCCCCGTTGATCACCTTTAATCACAGTTCCTTTAAACTGGAATGGCCTACCTAGCCAATGATTTGCATCCTCCAAACGTCCTTCATGAATAGCCTTTCTAATTTCTGTACTAGAAATAGGTGTACTACGACCATCACATGGCAGTAAAGGCTGTACAAGAACTCGTATATTCTTATCCGCTACCACTTTTTTCATATATTCTGGATTGCCAAGCCCCTTTGCACCAAATGTAAAGTTTTCACCAATTACAATAGCTTCCACATTCATATCATTGCAGAGATCATGTAAGAATTCATCTGCAGTCATTTTTAATAATGCTTCAGTCATAGGTAATCGTAAAATATAGTCAACTTTGAGCTCTTCTAGCACAGTATCCATAATCTCTTCTTGAATCACCCGTTTAGGTACTCGTTCTGGATGTAATATAGTCAACGGATGATGTTCAAAGGTAATGATAATACTTACGCCATTGATTGATGTAGCCTCTTCAACAGCCTTACGTATAACTCGTTGATGACCTCGATGAATGCCATCAAAGGTACCAAGGGCATATACTTTTGTATCTTTGATTTGACGTAGTTCATCAAACGAATGTATTTGCTTCATACTTATCCTTCAATAAAAATATTTTTTTCCACCTTTAATGAGTGGTTTGTTCGTCTCATAATACCTATGAAACCAAGAGGTCCATAGGCTCTATAAAAATTATCTGGCTCGGTAAAAGAAAATTCCCTTTCAATAGGTAATTCCTTCCCTTGCACCATCATCCTTAATTGTACACTATTTACAGTCACTTTTGAAAGATGAGAAACCGCCGCATCCGTTGGTAACAAAAGGCTTTTACCATGTAGCATTATCTCTTCAGCCATCTTAGCGGAACCGATGTCAAAAGGCCCTACTTGAGTACGTGCCAAAGAAGTCATAGTGCCAGGAATACCTAAAGCAATACAAATATCGCGTAATAATGAGCGAATATAAGTCCCCCCTGTGCATGTCACGCGAACCGTGAAAAAAGGGAATCCATAAGCAATGAGCTCAATATTTTTAATATGAATTTGGCGTAATGGTAGCTCCACAGGAATACCTTTACGGGCATATTCATAAGCTCGAATGCCGTTTACTTTAATAGCTGAATACTTAGACGGTCTTTGGTCCTGAATACCTGCAAATTTTTTCAAGATACTAACCAGTTCTTCAAAGCTTGGTTTAACCATAGTTGCTGAGATCTCTGTAGATTGAATAGCTTGATTCAATACAACGCCATCACGCAATACCATATTAGTATCTGGCAATACAGTTTGTCCTGAGCTATCTTCAGTATCTGTAAAAGTACCCAATTTACATTCTGCTACATAAGTTTTATCAAAATCCTCGGTGTATTCTATAAGGCGAGTAGCCTTGCCAAGAAATACAGGCAATACACCATAAGCCATAGGATCTAATGTACCACTATGACCAATGCGCTTTTCTTTTAAAATACGACGACAAATAGCAACGGCATCATGACTCGTAATACCAGGAGGTTTTAAAAATGGTAAAATGCCATCCATTATTAAATCACCTCAATGAGAGCCTGTTTTGCTTCTTGTAACGGCAAATTAATAGTACATCCAGCAGCACGAATGTGACCACCTCCACCAAAATGGCTTGCTACAGCGTTCACATCAATACCTTTAGAACGTAAACTTACACGTGTTCTATTATCAGCTTCTGCTTTTAATAAAATTGCCACATCTACAGTATCAACATTTCTAATAATGTCTACAAAACCATCTGTATCATCGCCAAGAATATTCATGGCATCACGATTTAGCTCGATAGTGGCCACTGTATTATTTTTATGAAACTCGATAGTTTGCATAACTTGTTTTGTTAATTCTAAGCGACTGGCAGATACGGCTTCAATGGTTTCAGAAATAACATTTGGTCTAGCCCCTGCAGCTACACATTTAGCAGCCATCTCAAGGGTATTCGCCGTAGTATTACTAAACTTAAAGAAACCGCAGTCCGTAGCTATCGCCATATATAACGCGATACCCATAGACTCAGTGATAGGCCAATTCCATTTTGTACATAAGTCGGTAACAATTTCACCAGTAGCAGCAAAGTCAGGCTTTAAATATAGATAATCCGCAAATTCCGTATTAGAAATATGGTGGTCTATATTAAAAATAGGTGCACTCCAGAGTGCACCTACTTTGCCAATTCGCTCATACGTGCTAGCATCCAAAACCATTAGCATATCAATATCAACTTGATTAGTTTCAAAATAGGCGACATCATGGATGTGGTCCGTATACCGTAAGAATGAGTACTTCTCAGGAACTACATCATCTACTACCATATATACAGTTTTACCTTGCCCCACAAGGGCTTCGTAAAAGGCAACCATGGATCCGATAGCATCGCCATCAGGTCTAACATGGACGGTTAGCATAATAGAATTAGCTTCACACAGAGCCATATGTAATTGATTAATAGTAATCTTACTCATGTTCTGTATCCTCTGTTTTAATTTGTTTCTTCGTCCTTTTTAATTTCGTTCAAAAGGGATTCAATATGCATGCTATAGTCCAAGGACGTATCCTTATCAAAAGTGATGGAAGGAATATGTCGCAATTTAAGTACCTTTCCAAGCTCGGTACGAATATGTCCAGCCGCATGCTTTAATGCGATAAGGGTATCTTGTTTTTCCTTATCGGAACCAAACAAGGAAACATAAATCGTAGCTTCACGCAAATCACCTGTTACATGAACATCAGTAATTGTGGTAAAACCGATGCGAGGATCTTTCAATCCACGCATCAACATTTGACTTACCTCTTGTTTGATAAATTCTTGTAATTTTCTGACACGAACATCACTCATATAAACCTCCTATAATTGAGGTGCAATTTCTTCCATCAAGTAAGCTTCAATAACGTCGCCTTCCTTAATATCGCGGTATCCTTCTAAGGAGATACCACATTCAAAGGATGTTTTAACTTCCTTAACTTCATCTTTAAATCGACGTAAAGAATCAACCTTACCTTCAAATACAACGATGCCGTCACGAATTAAACGAACTTCAGAGTCGTTAGTAATACGACCTTCTGTTACATAAGAGCCAGCTACAATAGCCTTTGGTGTGGAAATAACCTGACGCACTTCTGCACGACCTACGACAACCTCTTTAAATTGAGGCGCCAACATACCGCGCATAGCAGATTCAACGTCATTGATAGCATCATAAATTACACGATATGTACGCAAGTCAACCTTTTCTTGTTCCGCTGCACGTCGAACATTAGCATCAGGGCGTACGTTGAAGCCCATTACAATCGCATTAGATGCAGATGCCAACATGATATCCGATTCATTAATGGCACCTACTGCAGCATGAACAATAACAATACGAACCTCAGGGTTTTTGATGCCTTCTAAAGATTGACGCAATGCTTCTACAGAACCTTGAACATCGGCTTTGATGATAATATTAAGATCCTTCAACTCGCCTTGTTGAATTTGGTTGAAAATATCATCTAATGTAACTTTATGTGTAGCTTGCAATTCTTGAACCCGTTGCTTAGCAACACGTTTTTCAGCAATTGCACGTGCTTCGTTGTCATCCATACCATTTATAATTTCACCGGCTTGTGGAACTTCGGAGAAGCCCAAAATTTCTACCGGCATAGATGGACGAGCAACTTTTACTTTTTCACCGCGCTCATTTGTCATGGCACGTACTTTACCGTATGCAGTACCAGCAAGTACTGTATCACCTACACGAAGAGAACCTTTTTGTACCAAGACAGTACATACGGCACCACGACCTTTATCAAGTTGAGCCTCGATAACTACGCCATATGCCTTACGGTTAGGGTTCGCTTTCAATTCCATAACTTCTGCTACGAGCAAGATATTTTCAAGTAAGTCATCAATACCTTGTTTTTGTTTAGCAGATACTGGAACCATAATTACATCGCCGCCCCATTCTTCTGGTAAAAGGCCATGTTCAGACAATTGTTGTTTAACATGGTCTGGGTTAGCACCTGGTTTATCCATTTTGTTGATGGCTACAATAATAGGTACATCTGCAGACTTCGCATGATTAATAGCCTCGATAGTTTGCGGCATTACACCGTCGTCGGCAGCGACTACAAGAACTGCAATATCCGTAGATTTCGCACCGCGTAGACGCATAGCAGTAAATGCTTCATGACCTGGTGTATCAAGGAATGTGATTTTATTATCCTTGTAGCGAACTTGGTACGCACCAATATGTTGAGTGATACCACCAGCTTCGCCAGCTGTTACATTAGTTTGACGAATTACGTCCAACAAGGATGTTTTACCATGGTCAACGTGACCCATGATAGTTACTACAGGAGGTCGTGGTTTTAATGTTTCTGGTGCATCTTCAATTTCAATAACATCTGTAGGGTCTTCTTCAGGTTCTACTTCAGTTACAGTTACACCGAACTCTTCAGCCACGATAGTAGCTGTATCTACATCAACCTCTTGGTTAATGCTGGCCATAACACCTAAAAGCATCAATTTTTTGATGATTTCAGATACTTCGCGACCCATTTTTTCAGCTAAGTCTTTAACAGTTAGAGGCCCGCTCAATTCAATTTCTGTAGCAATTGCTGCTTCAGCTTTACGTTCAGCTTCTGCTTTTTGTTGTAGGTACTGCTCGTTACGATGTTTTACGCGATTTTTCTTTTTTTGCATAGATGTAGATAACAAGGATTGGGGGCGGTTATTACCACCTTTTTTATTTTTCTTGTTACGGCGATCATTATTAGAATTGCGGTTATCGTTATTGCGGTTGTCGCTATTACGATTATCGTTGTTTCGACTGTCATTGTTACGCACATCATTAGAACGACCGTTATTACGGTTATCATTATTGCGGGTATTATTAGGGCGATTGTTAGCACGGTCTCCACCATGTTGCTTACCATCGGATTTGCGTGTAGGCTCAGAGATTTGTACATGACGGACATTGCCTTTTTTATGGTCCTTTTGTTTAGATTGATCGTCTTGTTTTTGACCAGCTTGTTTGTGTTTATCTTTTTTCTGTTCGTTAGAACGATTTGAATGCTGTTGTTTATGTGATGCAGCTTCCTGTTTATGGGCTGCAGTTGGAGCAGATTTCGATTCTACCTTTTTTTCTTTTTTTTGTGCTACTTTAGGAGCTTCAGATTTTTTACCTAATTGTTTTTTTACAATTTCATAACCTGAATCATCTACAGAATTAACTGCTTTAGTAACATTAATATTATGTTGTTGCAAGATAGAAATGACCTGCTTACTTTCAACGCCGAACTCTTTGGCGATTTCATGAACGCGTTTTTTGGACATCTACATACCCCCTTATTATCGATCAATCTCTTTAAGTAATGCCTTTGCAAATCCATCATCTAGTACGGCGACTACTACCCGAACTTCCTTACCAATGGCCGTTCCTAAAGCCTCTTTATCGGCAATACTGTGAAGTGGAATGTGATGGGTTTCTGCTAATTGAGTATATTTCTTTTCATTATTGGCTGCACAATCACTAGCGAGAAGTACTAATTTCGGTTCCTTTCTCTTTATAGCTTTTTCTACGATAAAATCACCAGAAATAACTTTTCCTGCTCGTTGCGCTAAGCCTAAGAGATTTAAAATTTTATCTTCATTCATGTATATCAGTGATTACTCATTCTCTTGTAAATCACGTTGTAACGCTTCATATATCTCTTTAGATACGCTATGCTTTAAGGACCGTTCTAATCGTTTTGCCTTATAGGCCTGCTCAAAACATGACATGGATTCACATAAATAAGCTCCACGTCCTGGTGCTTTACCGCTGCGATCAATAGTGATATTGCCGTCAGGACTCAAGGCTAAGCGAATCAATTCTCGTTTTTCCTTAGGTTCACCACATCCTACGCAAGTACGCATAGGTTGGGATTTTGGTTTCATGACTATTCACCATCCTCAGCATTGCCGAAACCTGTAAAAGGTTCTTCAGCAGCTTGAGTTTCACTTTTAATATCGATTTTCCAGTTAGTCAACTTAGCCGCCAAACGAGCATTTTGACCAGCCTTACCAATAGCTAAAGATAATTGGTAATCAGGTACTACTACATATGAAGATTTTTCTTCTTCGCTTACATCTACCGATACAACCTTCGCAGGGCTTAAGGAGTTAGCAATGTAAATTGCTGGATCTTCATCCCATTTTACAATGTCTATTTTTTCATCGTGTAATTCATCAACAATATGTTGTACACGTTGCCCTTTAGGACCTACGCAAGCACCTACAGGATCAATATTTTCATCACGACTATATACAGCGATTTTAGAACGCATCCCCGGCTCACGAGCTACAGACTTAAGCTCTACTACGCCTTCAAAGATTTCTGGAACCTCTAGCTCAAATAGACGTTTCAATAAACCTGGATGTGTGCGAGAAATCATAATTTGAGGGCCTTTCGTAGTTTTCTTAACCTCTACGATATAGCATTTAATACGATCTCCTTCACGGTATGTTTCTGTAACAATTTGCTCAGTTGGAGGCAAAATCGCTTCCGTTTTACCAAGATTGATAAATACATTTTTACCTTCAACGCGAGTAATAACGCCAGTGATGATATCTCCTTCACGGCTGTAATACTCTTCGTATACTACACTCCGCTCAGCCTCTTTTAAACGTTGAATGAGCATTTGTTTAGCAGTATGGGCAGCACTACGGCCAAAGTTGGCAGGAGTTACATCTACTTCTACTACATCACCAATCTCAAAACGTTTATCTTTTTTGCGAGCGTCCAATAAGCTGATTTCTGTTTCAGGTAATTCAACAGTTTCCACAACTTGTTTTTTAGCCATTACTTTATAAACGCCTGTTTCGCGGTCAATCACAACGTACGCATCTGGGTTAGATGTTGGTTCTTTGCGATATGCTTGCAACAATGCAGCCTCTAAGGATTCAAAAATAACCTCAGGAGCAAAACCTTTTTGCTTTGTAAGCACCATTACCGCTTGAATTAATTCTTGACTCACTCGTATGCCTCCATATATTAAAAATCAAGATGTAATCGAATTTGTGCAATGGTAGAACGTTCAAATGTCATGCTTTCACCATTGATAGTAAATTCGATAGTTGTGTCTGTAAAACCTTGTAATGCACCAGTAAATTGTTTACTACCATTAATAGCCTTAAACAACTGAATATCTACATCACGGCCATTATAGCGAACTAAGTCCTTGTCTTTCTTAAGAACTCGATCAAGACCGGGAGAAGATACCTCCAATAAATAGTTTTCCGTAATTGGATCCTTTTCGTCGAGGACAGCACTTAATTTTTCGCTCACCAACTGACAGTCATCCAAATCTACACCACCTGGTTTATCAAGGTAGACACGTAAATACCAATCCCGTTCACGTACATAGTCTACATCGACGAGTTCCATATCGGTGCCGGCTATAATACCTTCAACCACAGAGGATACAAACTCCTCCACTGCTTCTCTTTTCATAGCCATCGCCTCCTTACTTACTACATCTTGTATATATCTCTTGATAAAAACACTATAAAATTGAGCTAATCATAAATGAAAGAGTGGACATACGCCCACTCTTTTAAAAGATTTATATAAAAGTCATATATAGTATATCACATTTACTGCGTATATACAAATTCTACGTTTTCTAATGGGCATTAAAGAAACCAATCCCACATAAGTCATTTTATAAAAACAAACAAATGATAAAAAATAGCATAGTTAAATCTATCCAAACTTTAATCAATGCGCTCATTCAAACCTTTTAATATAGCACCTAAATGCTCGCGCAATAACAATGCTAAATCATCTAGATTTTTTGCATCTAAATGATGGTCAATTTCTGGATAGCTTTTATAACGAAGTTCCGCAAAGTATTCATCACGCAATTCATTATAATACAATAGTAAGCCTGTACACTCATCCATCTTGCGGTATTCGCCGATGATAAAAGACCCATTAATCATGTGAATCGCATGGGCTGGATCAATATCGCGTACAAAACCTTCTAACTCTTCAGGCATAGCTTGTGAAAAGTCCCATTCAGGAATCCCTCGGCGACGATAAGTAAAGGTAAAATTATTAGCAGGTTCTATTAACATATTGGTTAACCCTTTTACACATCGTTCTTGTAGCCCGATCCAAAAAGTCTCTAAATCGGCTCGCACAAAAGAAATGTCCACAAAGGAAAATAGTGGCATTTCTATATGTACTGTATAGTCCTCTACCTCTTTATCATATAAGGCTGACCAACGCCATCCTAAATCGTTTTGATAGTGGAAAATAGGTACCTTCAATACGTCTTCACCAGCACTAATACGATTAGCTAACTTTGTATAGTCAGTTTCAGTAGAGGTAACTAGTGTAAAGCCTTCAATAGATTGAGGCAACCATGAATAGTCTAAGGCTTTACAAGCTTCAATAATCGTTTCCATATAATGCCTCATATCTTTCTTGATACTGTAAGACTGCTTTTACATAGCTACGAGTCTCAGGAAACGGAATCGTATCAACCATTCCATTCCAGTTATTTTCGTGAATCCACGATTCCACATGACCACGACCAGCATTATAAGCGGCTAATGCTAGTACTTGATCCCCATTAAACTCCTTCAGCAAATGACCTAGGTACCAAGTACCTAGCTCAATATTTATAGTAGGTTCTTTTAATTGACGATCTGTATAATTGCCATGCCCAACTTGTTGTGCCACCCAACGAGCTGTATCTGGCATGAGTTGCATCAATCCAAGAGCACCGGTTTCAGACTCCGCTGTGTTTTTATACTTGCTTTCAGCTAAGATAACACTGGCCACCAAAGACGGAGGTACCTGCTCTTTCTCAGCTGCGGCTATAACTTCCTCTTTATAGTTAAAGGGATACGCGATTTGACGCGCGAAATGGTCATCTAGATATGTAAAATAAAACCATCCTAGTACGACACAGGATAGTGCCGTTGCCGTTGCACGTTTCATATATCCCCCTTTCTACATACAAACTGAAAATAGTCATCAAAATCTAACATATAACAAATGCTAAACTAATATTATGCTAAGTTTTATGGGCTTATTATACCATTTATTACTATTATTTATATACCAAATTTGACACATAAAATGGCAATTATCAATTTTCTTATAGAACTGATTCAATACGCTCATTCCAGATGGTATCTAATTGTTTCTTTAAATCCAAAGTTGTACCATTATTATCAATGATTACATCCGCATAAGTCCGTTTGTCATCAAGACGCATTTGACTCTTAATACGAGCCAATGCATCCTCTTTGGTAAATCCATTGCGGTTCATTAAGCGCTCAATTTGAGTTGACTCATTCACATATACGAGCCACACCTCGTCCATCATGGTATACCACTCTCCTTCGATAAGTAAAGGAATGTCATATAGTAAAACTGGTGTATGCAGTGCCTCATAATGAGCTGTGAGCTCCATGATTCGATTTTGAATATGCTCTTTTAAACAACCATTCAGTTGTTGGCGTTTTTTTTCATTGTGAAAGATAATAGCCCCTAATGCTTCTCGGTTTAATGTCCTATCATCGTGCAATACATCGGTTCCAAATGCAGCTACAATTGCTTCTAGCCCTTTTGTACCAGGCTCTACAACTTCACGAGCCACAATATCAGCATCGATATACGGTATACCTTTATCCTTAAAATATGTAAGAACTGTACTTTTGCCAGATGCAATGCCACCAGTTAAGCCAATTTTAAACATATATACCTTCTATTAATTATAAATATATATTACTTTACTAATGCCCAGTTTTCTGCATGATGTACGTCTACAATAAGAGGTACTTGTAGCTCTACAACAGATTGCATTGTATTACGTAATAATTCCTCTATAGCTTCTAATTCAGAGTTCACCACTTCAAGTACTAGTTCGTCATGTACTTGTAATAAAAGTCGAGACTTAAAGTTTTGTTCTTCTAATTTTTGCTCCATTTGGTTCATGGCTAACTTAATAATATCTGCGGCAGTACCTTGAATTGGCGTATTCATTGCAGTTCGTTCAGCAAAGGAACGACGGTTAAAGTTACGACTATTAATATCAGGTAACTCGCGTTGACGACCAAACATAGTGCGAACCTTCCCTGTTTCATGAGCCTCTTGAACCATTCGATCCATATACTCTTTAACCTTAGGATAACGGCTAAAATAAAGATCAATATAGTTTTTAGCTTCACCCCGTGTAATACCAAGGTCACGAGATAAACCAAAGTCAGAAATACCGTAAATAATACCGAAATTAATCGCTTTCGCATGAGAACGTTCTTCGCTAGTTACATCATCTTGAGCTTTACCAAGCACCTCTGCAGCAGTAAAACGGTGAATATCCTTGCCTTCTACAAAGGCTTTAATCAATGCTTCATCACCAGATAAATGGGCTAAAATGCGCAACTCAATTTGGGAGTAATCGGCACTCACCAATGTATCATATCCAGCACCCGGATAGAATAAGGCACGAATTTCACGGCCTTTTTCGGTACGAACAGGAATATTTTGCAAGTTCGGATCAGATGAGCTAAGTCGACCTGTAGCCGTAACCATTTGATTGAAAGTCGTATGAATACGACGAGTCTTATCATTGATAAGAACTGCCAAACCTTCACAATAGGTAGATACTAATTTAGCAACAGAACGGTATGCCAAGATTTTTTCAACAATCGGACTTTCGTGACGAAGCATATCCAGTACTTCCGCATCTGTAGAATAGCCGGTCTTAGTTTTCTTGATGATTGGCAAGTTCATCTTTTCAAACAAGATTACACCCAATTGTTTAGGTGAATTGATATTGAAATTTTCTCCAGCTAATTCATAAATCTCTTGTTGTACTTGGGCTAGTTCCTCTTTAAAACGAGTTGTTGTTTCCGCTAACTTCTCTGTATCGATATAGATACCATTCTTTTCCATCACTACTAAAGTATGAATCAAAGGCAACTCAATCGTTTCATATAAAGACCATAACTCTTCACGACGAGCAGATTCACAAGCTGCTTCGTTCATGGCGAGTAATGCTTTCACCATGGATACGCATTCTACATCTACACTACCGCTAGCAATGCTAGGTACAGAGAAGCGCTCAGTTAGATATAGATATCCATAATTAGTACGCGTAGGATCTAATAAATACGCAATGAGAGACATATCGTGAACACGAGCAGTTTTATCAGCATTAAATAAAGAAATCTCAGCTGGCACATCTGCACCAAAGGCTTCGATAATCTCCTTGGTCTGAGTTGTAACGATGGCTTTAGCACCTTGTAAAACAGCTAAAACAGCTTTAGTATCGTCTGTTTTTACAATAGTATCACCATTAGATAGATACGTATTCGTTACCGTTCTAAATGGTGTTTTTCCATCTAATATAACATGTACTGCTACCGTTTTATCTTTATAGAAGTCGGCTGTTAATACTTTAGCATCTGCTAAATCATCTAAGGAAATCTCCTCTTGTGGTGCAAATAATGAGCCTGGATCTCCAAAAGCTGCTTCCTCGCCCCCCATTACTTGAACAATGCGAGGTGTTAATTTAGTGAAGCCTAAAGTTTCAAATAAAGGCTGTACTTCAGAGGTATGGAAGTTTTGTACAAAATCTTCTACTTTATAAGATAACTCCATATCTGTTTTTATTGTTGCCAACTCACGAGATAAAAAGGCTAACTCTTTATTCTCTACGAGACGCTCTTTTAATTTCTTACCAGAAATGTCTTCAATATGTTCGTATACAGATTCAAGATTGCCATATTCGGTAATTAATTTAAGCGCTGTTTTCTCACCTACGCCTGGTACACCTGGAATATTATCGGAAGAGTCACCCATAAGCGCCTTCATTTCGATAACCTTATCAGGACCATAACCATAAAGCTCCTCCATATTATCTAGAGTAACTTCTAACATATCAGAAATACCTTTTTTAGTTAAGAACACATGACTATGTTCTGTTACAAGCTGTAAATTATCACGATCACCTGTAATAATTTGGACAGCCATTTCAGGGGCTCCAAACTTTTTACTTAAAGATCCAAGAATATCATCCCCTTCAAAGCCTTCTTCTTCGATGACACAAATACCCAACGCTTTTAATACATCTTGAATTAAACTAAATTGTGGACGCAAATCCTCAGGTGCATCTGGACGATTTCCTTTGTATTCACTATACATTTCAGTACGGAATGTTTGACGACCTTTATCAAAAGCTACGGCAATATAGTCAGGATTAATTTCTTCATACAATTTAATGAGCATTGTCAAGAAACCATATACTGCATTGGTTGGTGTTCCCAAAGCGGATTTTAATGGTGGTAATGCAAAAAATGCACGGAATAACAAACTGCTGCCATCTATAATCATTAATTTTTTCATAATACACCTCACTTAATTCTATTCTTCATTATAACATAAGGACACTTTTAACTTTCATAAATAAAAATTAATATATTGTTACACTAGAAAATGAGTAAGTAATTTGATTTTAAAAACCACATATATGCTTTCCTTAATAAACAGTAGAAAATGTTTTACAAATCATGTCATTAAGGAAAATATTGGGCTGAAAAGTCCTTGCGTATCAATATTTGGTATGATATAATCATTCAGGTATAAGAAACGATTTTTAAGGAGGTGACTCAATTGCCAAACATTAAATCCAGTATTAGAAGCGTAAAAACGGATGCTGAACGTCGTGCGAAAAACGCCGCTGTAAAATCTCAAATTCGTACAGCAGCTCGTAAAACCGTTGAAGCTGTTCAAGCAGGCGCAGTAGAAGAAGCAAAACAAGCACTTGTTCATGCTACTAGCGTAATTGATAAAGCAGCCTCCAAAGGTGTACTTCATAAAAACACTGCAGCTCGCAAAAAATCTAACCTTGCAGCTAAAGTAAACGCTTTATAATTTTAAAAGCAAGCAAGACAGTCTCTCGGATATCCGTTGAGACTGTTTTTTTTATGCCCTTTTCTTATTTAATTATAAAATAATTTTTCGTTTATTATACAATTATATTTTTTTTACGCCCTATGGGCAGATTAGAGGACTATTACTATGAGAACACTATTATTAATGCGTGGTGCTCCTGCTAGTGGTAAGTCTCAGTGGATTCGTGATAACAATCTTGAGGCTTACACCCTTGAAGCCGATCATTTCCGTATGCTTTTACGTAGCCCTTCCCTTAGTGAGAATGGCTGGTATATTTCACAAGAGGATAATGGTCCAGCATGGAAGCTCCTACTAGATTGTTTAGAAAAACGAATGAGTAATGGCGACTTTGTCGTCTTAGATGCTACCCACACTACATCTAAAGCTGTTAATGCTTACAAAGAATTACTTAACAAATATAAATATACTGTATATTACTATGAACCAGATACATCCTTAGAGGATTGCTTGGCCCGTAATGCGACTCGCGCCGATTACAAACGCGTGCCAGAGCAAGTCATTCATCGTATGTACAAAATGATTAAAACAAGTACATTACCAAAGTTTTGTAAAAAAATTAACTCTATTGATGAAATCAACAATTACTTCACTGTTAATCTAACAAATAGATATGATCGTGTGCGTGTTATCGGTGATATTCACGGTTGCTACACCGCATTACAACAAGCTATTACACCATGGGATGAAAAAACATTATACATCTTCTGCGGTGACTATTTAGAACGCGGTATTGAAAACAAAGAAATGATGTACGAAATGATGCGTCTCAGCACATTACCTAATACAATTATGTTAGAAGGCAATCACGAGCGACATATTGCAAACTTTGCATTCCATACAAGTTTAGATCGTTCCAAACGCTTTATGAAAGATGTGGTAGCACCTATCATAAAGAATATGACGAAAAAAGAAGTGGAATCACTCCAACG
The DNA here is from genome assembly GCF_000024945.1 of Veillonella parvula DSM 2008. Taxonomy (NCBI): domain Bacteria; kingdom Bacillati; phylum Bacillota; class Negativicutes; order Veillonellales; family Veillonellaceae; genus Veillonella; species Veillonella parvula. Next base: position 917,630 of record NC_013520.1, on the reverse strand, counting down.
AGAACTGCGACTCTTTTATAAATCACTTCATCAATGTTATCCATTTAGCTTTCATGGCAAAAAATATTTAGTTTCCCATGGTGGTATCTCCTATGTGCCTAATATGACCTTCATAGCTACCTCAACCTTTATTAATGGGTTTGGCGCTTACGAAACAAATATCGCTAATATTTATGATACTAATTACGAGCAAAATATGTGTCAGGACTTCATTCAAATTCACGGTCATCGTGGCGTTCCAGATGGAAAGTACTCCTTCTGTTTGGAAGGAGAAGTTGAGTTTGGTGGAGAGCTAAAATACATCGATATTACAGCTAATACTTTCACAAAAAATGGAATAAAAAACGATGTATATGATAAAGATTATATGCGCCATGAATTCCAAAATATGACACAACATGTCATCTTCACACAAAATGAAGATATTAATATTATTGGCAATTCAAAATTAGTAAAAGTAAAACAATGTTTTCCTAACCTATATTCCTTGAACTTTACCTCTCGTGTATTTCATAAACGATTATGGAATGAAAGTACAGTACAAGCTCGTGGATTATTTGTGGATCGAATAACAGGAGATGTGAAATTACGTAGTTATAATAAATTCTTTAATCTTGGTGAGCGTCCAGAAACTGAGTTAGATAATCTAGCTAATACTCTCTCCTTCCCAGTTGAAATTAGAACTAAAGAAAATGGTTACCTTGCCATTCTTGGCGTTATCAACGAAGAATTAGTATTTGCCTCTAAATCTACAACAGATGGTGTACATGTAGATTTATTTAAAAACCTATTCCATAGATTACCGGAAGGCTTACAAGCAGAAATCAAAGATTTATTAGCACGTAATAGCTGCTCTATGATATTTGAGGTCATCAGCCAAGAGGATACTCATATCATTAAATACGACCAAGACCATCTCTATGTACTCGATATGATTCAAAATACTCTAGACGTAAATGGTAAGCATATAGATGTACCCTTCTCTAGAGAAAAATTAGCTGAACTTTATACGATTTTACAAAAATATGACACTGACTTGATTTCCATTGTTAAAACAGTTCAACAAGTTTCTACCATGGATGAACTCCAAGGCATTATAAATAAGGAACTAAATTCATTCCATGAATCTGAAGGCTTTGTATTAGTCGATAGCAATGGTTTTATGACTAAATTCAAAGGTCCTTATTATAATACGTGGAAGCACAGACGAAATCGCATTCTAGAGCCATATCAAAAATTTGGTAAAATTCCATATGGAAACTGTAAAAATGAAGATGACACTAAATTTGCAGACTTCCTTGGTTCATTAGATTATGATGTAGTATGTAAATCTACCATACTTGATATTAAAGATATGATGGAAAATCAAGGCTTGCTATAATTAAATAAACTCATCCTGTTTCAAGGATAAAAGCAAAAGGGACTGCAACTAGAATGTGGTAAAACCACATTCTGTTACAGCCCCTTTTTATATTAGCTTTTCATTAAACTTAACACTAGAACTCCATCACACCTGTAGTAGTGATTCTAATTTCTGGAATTACAGTTAATGCAAGGAAACTCAAATTAATAAAAGGATCTAGGCCTTTCGGCACGCCCATACCGTAAGCAATATCTTTCATCTTAGCTACTTTTGCATCTACTTCTTCGTGAGGTCGATTTGTGATTAAGCCCATTACTTCAAGAGCTAGTTCCTCTACTACTTTGCCTTTACTAGCAATGACATATCCGCCGCCAATTTCGCGAATACGCTCAATAGCAACCATCATATCTGCATCGTTGTCGCCAACAACAATCAGATTATGTGAATCATGTGCAAAGGATGACGCAATAGCACCATTTTTTAAATTGAAGCCTTTCAAAATACCAATACCATTTCTACCAGATGCTTTATACCGCTCGATACAAGTAATTTTATTGTACTCAGCATTAGGCTTGAACAGTCCATTTTCAACAGGAACCTCTTCAACAGTTTTTTGTGTAACTATTTGCCCAGGTACGATATTAATAATCGCTTGCGGACCTTCAACAAAAACATCTAATTTATTCTTTGTGAAAGTACCTATATTAATCGTATGCAGTAATTCAGCTGGTACAACCTTCTCTTCTCTTACGAGAACACGTTCAATCGTTTTTCCTTTATAAAACACCTCGTGAATATCTACGCGTTGTTCATCATTAAGAATTACAAGATTAGCACTATAGCCGGGTGCAATAGCGCCTAAATGTTTCAAACCGTAGCATGATGCCGGATGAGTGGAGGCCATTTTATAAGCTTGGATTGGTGTCAGTCCCAGTTCAATAGAACGACGAATATTATAGCTGATATGGCCTTCTGAACGAATATCCTCAATATGTTTATCATCTGTACAGAAACCATAACGTTCCGTATTCCCTTGCTCTTCTACGAGCCCTTTCACAATGGAGTCTAGATTATGAGCCGCACTGCCCTCACGAATCCATACATAGATACCATTTTTAACTTGCTCTTTTGCTTCTTTGTAGGAAATACATTCATGATTTGTAGTAATGCCTGCCAAACGATAACTTACTACTTGCTCTGGTGAAAGTCCAATAATATGTCCATCCATAATTGTATCTTTAAAGTAATCTAACTTTTTCATCATGTAAGGATCACTATTGATAACACTATAACAGTCCATGACTTCACCTAATCCTAAAATACGTGGATTAGCTTGTAGCTTATGTAACATATCTCCATCTAAAATAGCGCCATTATCTTCACCTGGTACAGCGGGCACACAGGATGGAGCCATAACATATACATCACCTTGAGCCGATGCAGTTTCATTGATCATGTACTCAACACCTGCAATACCTGCAACATTGCCTGCTTCATGAGGATCTACTATAAAGCCTAAAGTCCCTACTTGAGAGGCTTCAAAGACTAATTCCTTAGGATTTACTAATGTAGACTCTAAATGTAGATGACTGTCGATAAAGCCAGGTACTATATATTTACCACTATAATCATATTCTGTTTCACCGCTATAGGTACCAACGCCTATAATCGTATCATCATGAATCGCAACATCCGCTTTTACCCATTCATCGGTGAATACATTTAAAACAGATGCCCCCTTTAATACGACAGTAGCCTTATCCAACCCCTGTGCCTGTCGAGAAATTTTTTCATTAAATTGTATCATATAAGGATCCTCCTTACATAAAGATTTCTTTCAAAATGAAAATAAGTGCCAAGAAATACATGACACCGGAAACATCTCGATATTTCCTAGTCAAAACCTTAATTAATACATAACTGATGAGACCCCATTCAATACCTACACCTATGGAATAAGCAAAAGGCATCATGATTATAGTTAAAAATGCTGGTAATCCTTCAGAAATATCACCGAAGTTTATATCTTTAACAGAGGCCATCATAAATAGACCTACTACGATAAGTACCGGAGCAGTAGCCGCTATAGGAATAACCATGAGTAACGGCGCTAAAAATAAGGATGCTATAAAGAGTCCTGCAATAGTTAAAGCGGTCAAGCCTGTACGGCCTCCCTCTGCGATACCTGCTGCCGATTCAACCGCTACGATATGAGGAGATGTACCTAGTGCACTACCAATGATAGTACCTAATGCAGATACTTTCATACAAGAGCTTTGTACGCCCAACTGTTTATCTTGAGGCACCTCAGCTTGATTTGTAAGACCAATCAATACGCCAACTACATTAAATAAATTAACGAACAAGAACGTAAAGGCCACAAATACCATATCTACAGATAAAAGTTCGCTCATATCATAATGAAACCAAATCGGTGCCAACGATGGTGGCATAGAAAATATCGTCGACGGCAACTTTGTAATCCCACAGAAGAACCCAACAACCGCAGCAATGATAACGGCTAGAAATATTCCTCCTTTTACATTGCGTCCCGTAAAAACGGCGATTAATATGATTCCCAAAATGGATATCAAGCTAGATGGTGCCTGTAAGTCCCCAATGCTCACAATAGTAGCAGGATTGCTGACGATAAGCCCAGCACTACTAAGACCAATGAGAGCGATAAACAAGCCGATACCCGCTGTTACAGCCAATTTAATTGTATGAGGTATGGCATTAAACAGATATTCTTTTAACGGTGTAACTGCGATTAGTAAAAATGCTAAACCTGCGATTAATTGAGCCGTTAACGCAAAGGCAAAGCTATGTCCCATTTGGACCACAATAGTGTAAGCAAAAAATGCATTGATACCCATACCGGATAAGCCGGCGAATGGCATATTGCTATACAAAGCTAGCAATAATGTCATAATGATAGCACTAACAGCCGTTGCCGTGAATACGGCGCCTACATCCATACCGGCAGCGCCAAGAATAGCAGGATTTACAGCTAATACATAAGAAACGCAAAGAAATGTAGTGGCTCCCGCAAATAACTCTCTCGATACGGATGAGCCTCGTTCTGATATTTTGAATACTTTGTCCCATACACTACCTTGAACTTGTTCTCTCATAATAATTCCTCCTCTCGTACTTACAATCATGGGCGTATTCTCCTATACTTATATATTTCCACATATAAGTAAGAATTTCCTGTTCTTTATTAAAATCTACTCTATAAAAAAATACCGCAGTATGTATTTAACTCAATTAAAGTAAATATATACTGCGGTATTTCGCATATGTAATCATTTATAAAATCAATAATGTAAATCTATTCAACTCTAAATAAATATAAATTCTAGATTTATCCCTTCAGGGAATCTAAAAATGAAGTCCCAATCCCCCATTGTTTCAATCCAAAGTTTTGCAATATGGTTTCCCCTATATCTGCAAAACTATGTCTATCTCCTAAAACTACTGAACAATTCATACTTGGACTATAAGCTAGCAAAGGCACCATTTCTCTCGTATGATCTGTACCTTTCCAAGTCGGATCATTCCCATGATCTGCGGTGATAAGAAGTAAATCATCATCCTTAAGCAAGTCCAACAAACCACCTAATTGGTAATCAAAGTCTTCAATAGCACGCTTATACCCTTCTACATTACGCCGATGACCGTACAGACTATCAAATTCAACAAGGTTGACCATCATGAACCCCCGTGCAAAGCTTTGGCCCAATAGATAAGGAACTACGTTCATACCATGCGCGTTAGACTTTGTCGGATATGATGCATCCCAGCCAACATGAGCATAAATATCACCGATTTTGCCAACTGCCACTGTCGGAATGTTTGCGTCTTGTAACTCTTGTTGCACCATTTTCTTTTCAGGCATGCGACTATAGTCATGACGATTTGAAGTACGTACAAAATGCCCTGGTGTACCAACAAAAGGTCGAGCTATGATGCGCCCCACATAATAATCACCGACACATACCTTATCACGTGTAATTTGACACATGCGATACAACTCTTCTAAAGGAATGATATCCTCATGAGCAGCGATTTGAAAAACAGAATCCGCCGATGTATAAACGATTGGCTTACCTGTTCTTATATGTTCTTCTCCGAGGCGTTCAATAATTTCTGTACCAGATGCTACCTCATTACCAAGAAAGCCATAACCCGTTTCCGTCGTGAAAGTATCCATCAATTCCTTCGGAAATCCTTCATAAAATGTCGGAAATGGTACCGTTACAGGATGTCCCATCATCTCCCAATGTCCGCTTGTCGTATCTTTACCGGTACTCATTTCCGCCATACGACCATAAGCACCAATAACAGGCTCATCAAACGCTGAAATATCGGCAATATTAGCTAAACCTAGAGATTTTAAATTTGGACAGCGAATAGGTCCTGCTACAGCTTCGATATGTCCTAATGTATTCGAACCTTCATCGCCGAATTTAATCGCATCGGCTGCATGCCCTATACCGACACTATCCATTACTAGTAGAATAATTCGATTATACATATGTACTCCTAAATCTATATGAGATTAGTTACTCATATAATGTAAAAATACTTTGTAACACATTACAGTTAAAATCATCAATATGAATTAATAAAATACATAATATATTGAGAGATAAAATTTCTAAAACTTACTTAAGATATGGCATAGCAAGCATAAGGGCCGCCAAAGATTTGCTATCCTTAATAGTCTCATTCTTGATAGCCTCCAATAGTTCTGGCAATGTGTAGTATTCTAACTCTACATATTCATCAGGATCCCAATTAGTTTCCCCCATGGTAAGCTCCTTAGCAAGATATAAATGTAATACTTCATTACAGAAACCAGGACTCGTAGCAATAGTCCCTAGTGAGATCCATTGAGCTGCACGATAGCCTGTTTCCTCAGCAAGCTCCCGTTTAGCACAAACAATGGGTTCTTCATTTGGATCTAGTTTTCCTGCAGGTACCTCCAGTAATGGCTGCTGCAAAGCATATCTAAATTGACGTTCCATAACGATCTTATTATCCTCTGTTAACGCCACAATAGCGGTAGCTCCAGGATGATGCACCACTTCACGCCATGCATCTTTGCCATTTACATCGGCAATATCATAGGTAACTTGAATCAATTTACCATCAAATTTCACTTCACTAGACTTCTGTATTTCCTTACTAATTGCCATATATACCTCTAATCTTCTATTTTATGTAAAAACCCGAGCATTCTTATACGTTGTAAAATTTCCTCTAAGTACACTTTATTAGGAACAATAAAATCAATATTATCCCGCGTATGACGCTGAACTGTAATATTGTCATCCATAATAGCAAGAATCTTTTCTCTTGTTGTAGGCTCCACCATTTGCTTTATTACAAAGAGAAATCCATTATCTATATCTTGTTGTACTTTATTGTACATGTCGCCTATACCAATATAGGAGCTGCCTTCCTTTTCTACTATAGTAGAAATAAAATCTATAAAACGTTGAGGTATATACACCTTATTATCTTCAAAAGCAACTCTTTCATATGGTTCGGCATACATATCAAGATTATCTACAATGATTAAATATAGTAAACGAGAATAAACTCTGTCCATTTCTATAGTATAACCAGGTAGCTTTCTATGTATATGATCTACTATATCCTGAATAGTAAATATATCACCCCGATCCATAACCTCTTTAATAGCAATATGGATACTATCCGTCATATTGGAAGGAATACCTGTATTAACAACGCTGCAATAATATAATTTTGATAATACATCTATACTAACTCGTTCATTACGAACAATTTTTTTAGTATGTTTATTTTTCGTTAACAGGGACATTCTAAACTGCGTATCATAAATGTAATCATAATATTGCTCTTTTGCAATATAATCATCATTTGCCAATTGAGCTATATTATCGTGAATATCCTCCGGTAACCAACTTATGAAAGATCGTGAAAGAAATACATCCCCTATATATGCACAACCTTGGTCATTGGCACGTTTTATAAATTCATGTACATATACAGGATCATTAAAAGGCTCTAAATATTCATGGGCCACATAATAATCGTTAGAGCTTAACACATTTTGGATATTATCAATTTTATAGCTCGCTTTTTGACTTATCCGATTATCCATCCCCATCGTATCAGCTACAAGTTTCAATATATTCTTCGTATATAAAGTCCGTTCCATCAACGGTAGCTCTAACTCTTTTTGCTCTGCATATTGCATGATTTCTCGATACTGCTCTAATCGTTTCCATCCAGGATAGGTATTATACGATACATAAGCTACACCGTTATCAGATAAATTCTTATTACAGATAGATAGAATTTTATCTTTTACCACATCTGGAACCCAGGACCAAATACCATGTACAATAATATAGTCAAAAATACCGAACGATTCATCAATATCCAGAATATCCTTCTCAATCAAATGTATATTGGTAAGTCCCATCGACGCAATCAGTTCATTTCCCATCTTAATCTGGGAAGACGATAAATCGATGCCCGTAAAAGATGCTTCAGGATAATATAAAGCTTGGGAAATAATATTTCCACCAAACGAACATCCGAGCTCAAGGACACGAGCCTTTTTTAAAGATACAGGATTTAATCCAAATAACAAAGCTCGCGCTGCTAATGTGTTCAATGAGGTCGCCCCAAAAGGTTGAGAAATATATACTACATCTTCATAACTCTTTTTAAGAACCTTATTCTCATCCAATACATGCATGGTATTTTGTGTAGTCTCAATGTCATTCCCCGTAACTGATGTACCTACGTTCTTATTTTGTTTAGACTCCTGTTTCATAAAGCCTCCCGAATTTTCTACTAACTATAATAATTATTATATAGTATTATGTAAAAGAATTACAGCTAAAGTGATTATTTGACACACAAAAACCGCCCAACAAAGTTGAGCGGTTTTTACTATTTTATACAAAACCATATATTATTTACATAGTCCCGGTGCTTCCAATGCCACCAGTTCTTACACCTGTAGCATCATCATCGTTTGTAATAAGGTATTTAGAGAATATACCTTGAGCAACGCGTTCCCCTTTATCAAGGGTAACTATTTCTTTGCCAAAGTTTAGAAGGGCAATCATAATATGACCTTCATTGTCCTCATTATTGTAGTAATCACTATCGATAATACCTGTGCTATTCACAAGTGCCAGATGACGTTTAATAGCCATACTAGAACGAATGTGAATGGCAAGATATTCATCGTATGCCATAAAAGCTTTAATACCCGTTGGCACCAAAACCACTTGACCAGGTTCTAAAGTAACAGCTTCAGCACATTCAATATCATAACCTGCGCTTTCAGTTGTTTTACGTGTTGGTAAGTTGATATCTTGTTCTTCAAAAGCAGAAACTACTTCAAAGCCGCGAATATCCATGTAACACCTCTTATTTTAAACAATCTTTACGGGACAAATTCACACGTCCTTGTTTATCGATTTCGATAACTTTTACCATGATTTCATCCCCTACACTTACTACGTCTTCTACATTTTCAACGCGTTCTTTCGCGAGTTTAGAAATATGTACAAGACCTTCCTTACCTGGTAATACTTCTACAAATGCGCCAAAAGCCATTAGACGAGTTACTTTACCAAGATATACTTCACCTACTTCAACCTCTTTAGTAAGGTTTGTAATAATTTCTTGAGCTTTTGCAGCCCCTTCTTGTTCTACAGAGGCGATAAATACTGTACCATCATCTTCTATGTCAATTTTAGCGCCTGTTTCTTCGATAATACTGCGAATTACTTTACCGCCAGAACCGATTACGTCACGAATCTTATCAGGATCAATTTTCATTGTAATAATACGTGGAGCGTATTGGGACATTTGTTGACGTGGTTCAGCAATTGTATCAAGCATGATACCCATGATATGCATACGACCTTTGTGAGCTTGTTCTAATGCTTCTTGAAGGATTTCACGGGATAATCCAGAAATCTTGATATCCATTTGAATTGCTGTTACGCCTTTAGCTGTACCAGCAACTTTAAAGTCCATATCTCCGAGAGCATCTTCCATGCCTTGAATATCTGTTAAAATTGTATAGTGTTCCCCTTGAGTTACAAGACCCATAGCGATACCAGCTACAGGCGCTTTAATAGGTACACCAGCATCCATCAAAGATAATGTAGAACCACATACGGAAGCCATGGAGCTAGAACCATTAGATTCCAATACTTCAGATACTAAACGCAAAGCATATGGGAAATCCTCTTCACTTGGAATCACAGGTACCAACGCGCGTTCAGCCAACGCACCATGACCAATTTCACGACGCCCAGGGCCACGGGAAGAACGAGTTTCCCCTACGGAGAAAGATGGGAAATTATAATGATGGATATAACGTTTTTCAGTTTCAACACCAAGGCCATCGATGGTTTGTTTTTCGGATAAAGGCGCTACTGTTATGACATTCAACACTTGAGTTTGACCACGTGTAAACAAGCCAGAGCCATGTGTACGTGGTAATACACCTGTACGGCAAGAGATTGGACGAACTTCATCAAGTTGACGGCCATCTGGACGGATTTTTTCAACAGTAATCATATGACGCACGATTTCTTTTGTCATTGCATCAAATGCTTTATTTACATCAGCCAAGTTATCTGGGTAGATCTCTTCAAAGTGAGCTAATACATCTGCACGTACTTCATTTTCTTGTGCATCACGTTGTTGTTTATCTGCACAACGAACTGCAGCATCAAGTTTATCATGACCATAGGCACGAACTGCATCACTGATTTCAACAGGAACATCTTTACATTCAAATACGCGTTTTTCCTTACCTACTTTTGCAGTCATATCTTCTTGGAATGCTACGATTTTTTTGATTTCTTCGTGAGCTGCCATGATAACTTCAAGAATGATATCTTCCGGTACTTCTTCAGCGCCACCTTCAACCATGAGGATAGCATCTTTAGTACCAGCCACAACGATATTAAGATCTGTTTCTTCTAATTGTGCTTTCGTTGGATTTACAACAAATTCACCATTGATACGTCCCATACGAACGCCTGCAATAGGACCATTCCAAGGAACATCAGAAATAGACAATGCCGCAGAAGCACCAATCATACCACAAATGGCTGGATCACAATCTTGGTCCACAGACATAACTGTTGCTACTACGTGTACTTCGTTACGTACACCTTTATTAAATAATGGACGAATAGGACGGTCAATCAAACGGCTATTCAAAATCGCAGACTCAGGTGGGCGTGCTTCACGTTTAATGAAGCCCCCTGGTAAACGACCAACCGCATACATTTTTTCTTCATAGTCTACTGTAAGTGGGAAGAAGTCAATATCCTTCGCCTCTTTAGAGCCTGTAGCAGTAACGAGTACACGAGTATCGCCATAACCAACCATTACGGCACCGCCAGCTTGTTTTGCAAGTTCCCCAGTTTCAATCGTAAGCGTACGACCAGCTAGGTCCATTTGGAATTGTTCCATTCCTATTCCTCCTAAAAATCTTCTTATATGTATACCTTCTAATTATATATCAATTAAAGCTAAATAGCCAATTCAAAATAAAAAAGCCGTCCTTTAGGACGGCTAATTTTATTATTTACGAAGACCAAGGCGTTCAATAAGAGAACGATAACGTTCGATATCTTTACGACGAAGGTAGTCAAGCATGTTACGGCGTTGACCAACCAATTTCAACAAACCACGACGGGAATGATGGTCTTTTTTGTGCTCTTTCAAGTGCTCAGTTAAGTATTGAATGCGACTTGTTAAAATCGCAACTTGTACTTCTGGAGAACCAGTGTCACCTTCATGAGTAGCGTATTCTTTAATTACTGTTAATTTAGCTTCTGTAGTTAACATTAATGTTACCTCCTAAAAAATTATAATCCCGATAAGCTTAAGTAACCGTTGGAGAATCGAATACTTCGCTTACGATATGTCTTACGACCTAATTTAGTATACAGTATCTGCCCTATCTTGTAAAGCAAAATACAGTAATTGAACAAAAAATAGATTAGAACTTCCTTCTATTATTTAGCACCTAGCACCATGCGGTCGCTCAGTGCATTTTCACCAGCTACCTCAAACTTTTGAAGTAAGTCCGCAACAGTTAATTGTTTCTTTTCTTCTCCTTTTACATCATAGATAATTCGACCAGCGTCCATCATGATGAGGCGATTACCAAAGCGCAATGCATCACGCATATTATGAGTAATCATAAGAGTTGTTAGATTATGCTCTGCAACAAGTTTATCTGTTAGTTGCAATACATTTTCTGCAGTCTTAGGGTCAAGTGCCGCAGTATGCTCATCCAATAGCAAAAGCTCTGGACGAAGCATGGTAGCCATTAATAATGTAATAGATTGGCGTTGACCACCAGATAGTAGGCCCATACGAGCAGATAAACGTTCTTCAAGTCCTAAACCTAATAATGCAAGGCGTTCCTTAAAGAATGCTTGTTCGCTATCTTTGAAAGCCCATTTAAGGCCTAAGCTTTTACCACGGCGCATAGCAAGAATCAAGTTTTCTTCAATTTGCATATTACCAGCAGTACCTACCATAGGATCTTGGAATACACGGCCAATGTATTTAGCACGCTTGTATTCTGGCATTTTTGTTACATCAATATCATTAATTGTAATGGAGCCTTCATCTACTGGGAATACACCGGCGATGGAGTTTAGTAAAGTACTTTTACCAGCACCATTACCACCGATTACAGTACAGAAATCTCCTTCTTCTAGGCGAAGGTTGATGCCTTGTAATGCAGTCTTTTCATTAATTGTGCCCTTAAAGAAGGTTTTTACCATATTTTTTACTTCTAACATAGTGTCCTCCTTAACGAGCCAACCATTTTGCTTTCAATGTAGGTAGGGAAAGCGCTATGGCAACAAGAATTGCAGTGAATAATTTCAAATCATTTGGTGGCATACCCATGTAGAGAACGGCAGCAATAACGATACGATATACTATAGAACCAAGTACTACAGCGATGAGACTGCGTACGAAGGATTTCGTACCAAATACTACTTCACCGATGATTACAGAAGCCAAACCAATAACGATGGTACCAATACCCATGCCTACATCAGCAAAGCCTTGGAATTGACCGATAAGAGCTCCAGACATACCAACAAAGCCATTGGAAATCAAAAGACCAAGAACGATCATATTATCAGTATTTACGCCTTGAGCGCGAATCATTTGAGGGTTAACACCTGTAGCACGTAAGGCTGTACCAATTTCGGTACCGAAGAACCAAAATAAGAGCAAACATACAACTACAGCAACGATAATACCTACGATAGCTGCAGACCACATATTCGGCGTGTGGAAAAATCCACCAAGAATCGTATAAATTGTATCCATTCGAAGCAAAGATACATTAGCTTTGCCCATGATGTGAAGGTTTACAGAGTACAGTGCAATCATTGTCAAAATACCGGCCAATAATGCTGGAATTTTTAATTTTGTATGTATCCAACCTGTTACAGCACCGGCTATCATACCACCCACACCGGCAAGTAAAATGGAAAGGATTGGATTCATACCACTTGTAATTAAAATAGCAGAAATGGCTGCCCCCATTGGGAACGTACCTTCCACGGTTAAGTCAGCCACATCTAATACGCGGAAGGTTATGAATACACCGACCGCTAACAAAGACCATAAAAGGCCTGTGGTTATGGTGCCTACCACTAAATCTAACATCAAATTCTCCTCTATTGTTTCATATCTTTACGAAGAGCTTCAGGAATCGTAATACCTAATTTTTTAGCACGTTCTTCGTTAACAGTTAACTTAATCTCTTTTTGTGTCTCAATAGCTAAGTCTGCAATTTTTGCTTCTCCTGCAAGAACTTTAGCAGCCATTAAACCTGTTTGATAACCCAATTGATAGTAATCAACAGAATAAGTTGCTACACCACCAGTCATTGTCATACCTTCATCGGCAGCAAATACTGGAATTTTAGCAGCATCTGTAATTTGTGCTAAGTTAGCCATAGCAGATGCCAATACATTATCTGTTGGCGTATAGATAGCTTGTACATCTTGGTTCACAAGATTGGTAGCGGCTTGTTGGATATCATTTACATTGGAAACAGTTGCCTCTACAACAGTAATACCTTTTGTAGCAGCATACGCTTTCATTTTTTCAACTTGCAATTGGGAGTTGATCTCAGAGGATGTATAAATGGCACCAATACGCTTTACATTCGGTACTAATGCTATGATAAGATCAACCTCTTTTTCAACAGGTGTCATATCAGATGTACCAGATACATTACCACCAGGGTGTTCGTTAGATTGAACGAGTTTAGCTGTCACGTAATCTGTAATAGCTGTACCCATGATTGGCATGTCATGAGAAGCATTTGCCATCGTCTGAGCCGCAGGCGTTGCAATAGCTAATACTAAATCCTTTTTATCAGATACGAAACGTTGTGCAATACTATTTAGATTAGATTGATCGGCCTGTGCATTTTGTTGGTCAATTTTAATGTTTTGACCATCCTTAAATCCTTTAGCTGCTAAACCATCTACGAAACCTTTATTAGCAGCATCAAGAGATGGATGTTCTACTAATTGAATAACACCAATTTTCTTTTGGTCATTAGTTGCAGTATTGGAACCACAACCGCCTACCATTGCCATAACAGCAATGGCACTAAGTGCCACTGCAATACTTTTTTTCCAGTTCATGTATAACTCCTTACCAGTTATGTATTAAATCATAGTCGCCTTGTTCATCAAATCCTCTGGTAAGGTGATGCCCAATTTTTCTAATTTATCTTTTCCCACAACTAATTTAAATTCTTTCTGCATTTCGATAGGCATATCTTCAACTTTAGCTTCGCCAGTTAGAATTTTAGCTGCCATCAAACCAGTCTGGTAACCAAGTTTGTAGTAATCTACAGACAAGGACATAACTGCCCCACCTTTTACGTGGTTATCTTCACCGCCAAACACAGGAATTTTTGCTGGATCGGTAATAGCTACAAGATTGCTCATCGCAGAAGCTACCACATTATCTGTTGGCACATAAACTGCATCCACACGTTGAGATACTAGGTTTTGTGCCGCTTGTTGAATATCGTTTACATTGGAAACTGTAACTTCTTCAACTTTAATACCCTTTGTAGCTGCATAAGCTTTCATCTTCTCCACTTGAATTTGAGAGTTTACTTCGCTTGAGCTATAGATAGTACCAATTGTTTTCGCATTTGGCATTACTCGTAAAATTAGATCTACTTGTTGCTCTACTGGATTCATGTCAGACGTACCAGATACATTACCACCAGGTTTTTGATTGGATTTAACAAGTTTAGCTGCCTCGTAATCAGTAATTGCTGTACCTAAGATTGGAATATCATGAGTTGCATTCGCCATGGATTGAGCCGCTGGCGTAGCAATTGCTAAAATCAAGTTTTTCCGATCGGATACGAAACGCTGTGCAATACTATTCAAATTAGATTGATCAGCTTGCGCATTTTGTTGATCAAAAGTAATCTTTTCTGCCAAACCTTTTTCTTTTAGCGCATCAACAAAGCCCTTATTTGCCGCATCTAGTGCAGGATGTTCTACCAGCTGTACAACACCAACTTTATATTCACCATTCGATGTAGTTCCATTTGAGCCACAGCCTGTAAACGCCAACAATGCTGCCGCCGTGAGCGCTAGGGCAATACCTTTTTTCAAGTTCATGGGGATTTCCTTCCTATCTGCAATGACTATAATACATCTATTATAAACAAATTTCTTTACTACATCAATGTAGCAGGTTAAAGTATTTTACATTTGTCCATTTATAGAACACATTAAGATACGAAATCCTTTTACTTTTCAAGAGACGCTAACATGTCTTCTGTTAAATCATTAGCTGCTAAAATATAGTCCTTAAGAGTCCCTTTATCAAGAGCTACCTTCATAACAGGCACTTCAAATGGGTCCAAGATGACGCACATTAGAATTTCACCCGTTATATAGTAACCAACCACTGCTTCCCCTTCTTCAGGATCTAAAGTTTCACGTTTTACAGTAACACAGTATGATCTCATAACCTGTGCTGCTGCTTCTGCTACCTCTTTACGATTAGCAATATATTCCTCAACCTTCGTTTCAGGGATGTCAAAAATATCTACCTTTACAGTCTTGACCTCTGTAGCCTCTCCTTTCGCAGACTCTATAGCTGCGCCTAATTCTGTTTGCTTCATATACACCTCACAAAGAATGGACTTTTACCATTGGTGAAAGCCCCATTATCTTAGATTGATTCATCAGCTGCATTTAAGAACGCTACATAGCATTGTTTAGCCTCGTAAATATCAGCCTTAGATGTAACCTCCCAAGGAGCATGCATGCTAAGAACGGCTACACCACAGTCGATGACATTCATACCATAAAGAGCCATGATGTACGCAATGGTGCCACCACCACCTAAATCAACCTTACCAAGCTCTGCCGTTTGGTATGTTACATTGTTAGATTCCATGACACGACGGATAAAGCCCATATACTCAGCATTAGCATCGTTAGAACCAGCTTTACCACGAGAGCCTGTAAATTTATTGAATACTACGCCCATGCCAAGGTAGGAAGCATTTTTCTTTTCATATGCAGACGCATAGAGTGGATCATAACCGGCACTTACATCGGAGGATAACATACGAGATTTCTCCAACGTACGACGTACACTTACAGAATTAGGTTTACCCATAAGTGTTAAAATTTCAGCCACTGCATTTTCAAAGAAGCGTGATTGCATACCTGTAGCACCTACAGAACCAATTTCCTCTTTATCTACAAGTAAGCAACAGGTAGTACGCTTTACATTATCCACTTCAAGCATTGCTACCAAGGATGTATAGGCACACACGCGATCATCTTGGCCATACGCCATTACCATGGAACGATCAAAGCCCATATCACGTGCTTTACCAGCTGGTACAATTTCTAGTTCTGCAGACAATAAGTCACGTTCAATAAATCCATACTCTTTTTCAAGAAGGCTATTAATAAATTTAGTAACCCCTTCTTTTTCTTCGTCTTTAACTGGACGGCTACCGATGAGTAAATCAAGAGCTTCCCCTTCAATTACTTTAGCTGCATTCTTTTGCATTTGTTCTTGTCCCAAATGAGGTAACAAGTCAGTAATGCAAAACACAGGATCTGTTTCTTTATCACCAATGTTGATATTAATGCGGGTGCCATCTGTTTTTACCACAACACCATGAATAGCAAGAGGCATAGCTACCCAATGATATTTTTTAATACCTCCATAGTAATGAGTATCCCAAAATACTAAATTACTATCCTCATATTGTGGATTTTGCTTTACATCGATGCGTGGAGAATCAATATGAGCACCTAAAATATTCATACCCAATTCAATATCATCAGTACCAATATTAAATAAAGCAATAGATTTATCCATATGTGTGTAATAAATCTTATCACCAGCTTTAATTGACGTATTGCTTTTAATAATGTCATTTAGATTTATATAGCCCTTTGCTTCTGCAAATTCTACAGCTTGCACAACACATTCACGTTCTGTTTTACCATTATCTAAAAATTGACGATATGTATCACTTAAAGCATATACCTTTTCCATAGTGGCATCATCATAATTATGCCATGCATATTTACGTTCCATAATCTATCCTTTCTAAAAGTTCATATCCTAATATATAGTACAATTCAGAAAACGAACTTGAATTTACATAACTATTTTTGGCGGACTTTTTCTTGTTCCGCCTTACGATACTCTAAATATTTTCGCTCTTTTTCGCGATTGATTTCAGACTTCTGAGTATATAGAGAACGAATTTCATCCGTACAATGGGTCAGTACCTTAGTAACATAGAATTTACTACTGCCGGACTTAATCGTATACTTTCCAACTTTAAGTTGCACCGCAAAATCACCATGTTTAGGACATACTCCAATGGCTAGGTGCTTATCCCCTTGTAATCGTTCAGCTCTTGTCATTTCTAAACGTGTTTGACAGTACGGACAGAAGGACATACGTACTCTTCTATCATGAACAATACGTTTTTTCTCAGAAAAATTTTCATACATAAAAAAGGTAAGAATAGGAGGATATAGGAAAGGATTACTACTTTCCTTGCGAATTAGATCATAATGCAAAATTCCTTGTGCAATATCTAAAGTCTGACAAATGTGAGCTGTAAAAACTGCATCATGCAAGGCATTATGAGCAGATAAATGCTCCGTTGATATATTAAGATCCTCCATAGCATGCGCCACAGAATACTGTTGACTTGTTCCATAGCGTTGATAAGAATAAATTATTTGCGCATCTACCCATTGATCATAAGATAATGCTTTCATCTTATGAAGCATAAGATTTTCTCGAAGGATAAGAATATCGTCTGATCCCCAAGAAAGCAGCATATATTCATCACCACACCATTTTTGAAAGTACTGCATAGCCGTCTTGAATGGCACACCATGATTGAGCTCATGGGTGGTTATCCCTGTCAACTCGCGCACATGTTTATGCATCCGTGGCAGATATTGAGGTTTGATGAACATCGTAAAATGATCTATAATGTCCATCTTTTCATTCAGTTTTACCGCTCCGATTTGAATGATTTCCCCTGTCAACGGCATTTTTGTGCGCTTCATAAAGCTAATGTCATTGCTATAGGGTTGGTTCCATTCTAAATCAAATACAATATAGTTCATACGTTTATTTCGATTCTAAAAGCAATGTTTCCGCTGCTTTAATAACCTGTTCTTCAGAAATTACAGATAAACCTTTATAATTTCCTTCTTTAATAATTTTTTTCATGCTTTTACCAATCTCATAAGAATCCATCGTTTCTAAAACGATAGCATGAGCTTGATAAGGTCCATAAAAGAATGGATTTGATGGACCATACAGTGCCACAATTGGCACACCTTGACTGATTCCTACATGCATTGGTCCAGAGTCATTAGTAATTAATAGATTACAACGGTTCATAGCCGCTGCCAAAGGACCTAACTGGAATTTTCCGGTAGCCACAATAGGCTTTGTTTCCATTTGTTCTACTACGGGCTGCACCATTTCAAGGTCCATAGGTCCGCCAAAGAAAACCGTCTTATAACCTAAACGACCAAAGTAATCTGCTACATGCGCAAATCGTTCAGCTGGCCAACGTTTCTCAGGAACGGCGCTACCGATATTAAATCCAATGAGTATATCAGTATCAGTTAATCCATGACTAGAATAAAACTCTTGAGCCTGACAACGCCATTCTTCACAGATTTCAATATGTAAACCAGAGTTGGAAGTATCTGTTACACCTAATTGCTCTAGTACATTAATGTACATATCCGCAGCATGACGAGTTTTACGATCTAAGCGCGTATACTTTGTCATGAATGGTCTAAAGAGGAAATGGCTCATACCAGTTGTAATAGGTGCATGAATCTTCCAGGCTAAATATGAAGTACGCTCATTAGGATGTAAATTAATGACTATGTCAGTTTTTCCCTTAGCATTGATTTCACGAGCCACTTCATTGAGACCTGAGATGCTATTATGGCGCCCTTTTTTATCTACAACAATAAGTTCATCAATATTTGGATTATATTCCATTACTTGTTGTAATTTTTCATCTATTACATACGTAATATGACTATGAGGAGCCGCTTTGCGAAGCACTTCTAAAAACGGAGTCGTTAATATAACATCGCCTAAATGCATTAAAAAGGTTACCACAATGCGCTTATAATCTAGTTCCATTATAGTTCCTTTCCAAGTACTTGTTCATACACTGACCATACCGCGTCTACAGGAATTTGTGCCATACAATCTGGATCATCTACTAGTGGTTGCTCAGGTGTAGCCTTAGAAGTAGGTGAAATAATGAGATGTACATGACTACCACCATAAGGACCTGTACGCTTAGGTGATGTTGTACCAAACATGGCAATCAAAGGACGCTTCAAAGCATTTGCAATATGCAATGGTCCCGTATCGGCACTAATAAAAATCTGACAATGACGAATCAACTCAATGAGTTCAGGCATGGTTGTAGATCCAACTAAATTGATGAGATTCTTATGTTTTACATAATTTTCTATGAAAGCACCTTTATCTACATCATCAGGAGCACCAACAATAACAACCTTCTTACCAGATTCACATAAACGAATACAAAGTTCTCCAAAATTTAGAAGTGGCCACTCCTTAACAATCCATCGTGCCCCTGGTACAACTACAATATATTCATCATCTACACCATGGCATTTCAACTTTTGTTTTATGGATTTTTCAGCCTCAACGTAAGCTGGCATCGGAAATTCAATCTCCTCCACCTCACCACCAAGGGCGCGTACGGTATCCAGATAGCGTTCAATAACATGGTCGTATTTATGCTCACCTACTAATGCTTTATTAACAAGATTACTGCCCTCACGAAGCTCCCAGTAGCCATATTTTTCAGGGGCACCAGATAATAAAGAAACAATAGCACTTTTTGCGATGCATTGAAGGTCTAAGGTCATATCAAAATGACGACTATGTAGCTCCTTGCGCAATTGATATAAATACGTAGGCTTCTTTAGTTGTTTTTTGTCAATGATAATCACGTCATCAACCCATGGTGTACCAGGTAAGAGGCTAGCGAATTGCTCATGAATAGCCCATGTTATACGCGCATTAGGCCAATTCTTGCGCACAGCATACAAGGTAGGCAATGCGTGAATTACATCACCTAAGGAACTCATCTTGATGATGAGTATATTCTTGTAATCTTTCATAAAGCCTCCCCAAATACAACACAACAAACCCAAATATATTCTTCCGAAATAAACTAAATGGAATAAATGATTAAATTATTGTTTTAATGAAATCCAATAGATTAGAGCCTTTAAATAGATACCCCTTAATGCCAGCAGCCTCAGCTGCATCAACATCACGCTGACTATCACCGATAAGAAAACTATTTGATATATTTACATCATAATCCTTAATGGCTTGCTTAATCATGCCAGGTTTAGGCTTTCTACATTCACATTCTACTGCATAGAGAGGAACAATACCTTCTTTATGATGTGGACAGTAATAGAAATGTAAAATCGGTGCTCCACTGCGATCTAATTCATGAGCCATATAGTCATGTAAAATCTGAACATCAGATTCTTTATAATAACCACGAGCTACACCACTCTGATTTGTCACTACAATGAGATCATAGCCCTTACTATAAGCATAAGCAAGGGCCTCTTTTGCACCATCTACCCACTCTAAATCGCTGATTTTATATAGATAACTAACATCCTTGTTAATAACACCATCGCGATCTAAAAATAATACCTTGCGCATTAGCGTAAATACCCTTCGTTATTATCTAATAGTTCACAATATTCTTTAACGGCATCTTCCATTTTATGGAACCCTTTGTCATAGCCAGCGGCTAACAATTTAGTAGTATCAGCCTCTGTAAAGCTTTGGTATTTACCCTTTAACACCTCTGGGAATGGCACATATTCAATTTTGCCTTGACCATTGTAGTCGATAACAGCTTGCATGAATTGGTTAAAGCTATGAGCATTACCTGTACCACAGTTGAAAGTACCAGAGATTTCAGGATGCTCCCAGAAATAGAAGTTTACATTAACTACATCTTTTACATAGATAAAGTCACGTGTTTGACCACCATCTTCGTAGCCATCTGTACCTTCAAAGAGATTAATAATACCTGTTTCTTTATTTTTGTAGAACATTTGACGTACTAAAGAAGCCATTTTATCTTTATGGGCTTCATTAGGACCATATACATTAAAGTAACGTAGCCCAACAACTTGCGCAGTATATTCACCTTCATATTTGCGTACATAACGGTCGAATAACAATTTAGAATACGCATATGGGTTAAGCGCTTCTTCAGCTTCCGGTTTTTCTACGAAACCATTTGTACCATTACCATAGGTAGATGCAGAGGAGGCATAGATGAATGGAATGCGACGGTCTTGGCAATAATGGAATAGATTTTTAGAACCTTCATAGTTGTTCTTCATCATGTATTTGCCATTATATTCCATTGTGTCTGCACAAGCACCTTCATGAAATACGACTTCAATAGGGCCAACGTCGAATGTACCATCAGCAATAGCACAATCAAAATCATCACAATCGATGTAATCTAGAAATTCTAGATTTTGAATATTGCGAATCTTACGACCATCTGTAAGATCATCTACGATGAGAATATCTGTACGACCACGATCATTCAGTGCTTTCACAATATTACTGCCAATAAAACCAGCACCACCTGTTACGATAATCATAATTTGCCCTCCTTAGCCATAGTGGCTATTTTCCCTACAATATCTGATGTAGAGTAACCTTCTTTAAATGAAAGAACCTCTACATTGTCAACGGACTCGCGTCCAATAATATCTTCTATTTTGTAATCTCCGCCCTTAACAAGAGTATTGGGACGTAGGTACGCCAGTAATTCAGCCGGTGTATCCTCTTCAAATAGTACTACACCATCAATACATTGCAACGCACTCAACAAGGCCGCTCTATCCGCTTCACTTACGATGGGCCGTGTTTCTCCTTTTAAACGTCGAACAGATGCATCAGAATTTAATCCAATGATTAAATGATCACCTAGCTGCGCAGCTTCTTGTAAATACGTGATATGTCCACGGTGAAGAATGTCAAAACAACCATTTGTAAACACTACAGTTTCACCTTTGCTTTGCCATTGTGAAACGAGTTCTTTCATCTCTTCCTTCGTATATAATGGCTTAGATTGAATACTATGTTTATAGGAATGCCATAAGTCTAATAACTCAGAACGATGTATTGGATACGTACCAACCTTAGATACTACGATACCCGCTGCACCATTGGCGATATGTAAGGCTAAACGCATCGATAAACCACTTGCAAGACAAGTCATCATCATGGATACAACGGTATCTCCAGCACCACTCACATCGAATACCTCTTGTTGAGTAGCAGGATTATGCCATGTACGGCCATCCTTTGCAATAACCGTAATACCCTTAGCAGATCGAGTGGCCACAATATAGTCTAAATCTACAGTAGCAAGTACAGACTTAGCAGCCTCTACGATAGTAGCGTCATCATTTTCTAATGTACGGCCTACACATTCACCGAGTTCTTTCACATTCGGTGTAATACATGTCGCACCATTGTATTTAGACCAGTCTGCACCCTTAGGATCTACGATAGTTTGAACACCATATTCCTTAGCCAAACCAAAGATTGTCTTCAACAAGGTAGGTGTACAAACGCCTTTACCATAGTCAGATACGACAATACCATCTATCCCCGTTTTACATAGATTTTCCAACCAAACAGACAATTTTTGCTCTTCTTGATTTGTTAAATTTGTAATCGTTTCAAAATCAAGGCGCATCATCTGTTGACGATCACCTAATATGCGCATCTTAGTAATAGTAGAGCGGTCATCACTAGTGATTAAACCAGTCGTATCGATTTTATCAGTATCAAGTAAATGTTGTAACAAACGGCCATGATCATCATTACCTGCTAGTGCACCAAGATATACTTTACAGTCTAAATTAGACAGATTAGATGCAACATTACCAGCTCCACCAAGAACCTCTTTCATCTTGGACACGCGGTTTACAGGAACCGGTGCTTCCGGAGAAATACGACTTACATCACCAAAAACATAACGATCTACCATTACATCGCCTACAACGGCAATCTTCAAGTTTGGCAGTTGCTTTGTTAAAAACTGACTAATGGTAGTATTTATCATAATCCACCTATTCCTTATCAAAATTACATATGTTCCTAATTTAAATAAATTTTTAATTGAAACAATGTGTATCTATGAGTAAAAACCTATCGGTTAATAATCTTCTTCAATAATTTCGCACATAATGTGCCCAGCTAAGATATGCATTTCTTGAATGCGCGCTGTCACATTACTGGGAATAGCCAGCGTAATATCACATAGTTCTGCTAGTTTGCCACCGCCTTCACCGGTGAAAGCAATGGTATGCATACCGATAGAACGGGCCATTTCTACAGCTTTTACAACATTCTTGGAGTTACCAGATGTAGAAATACCGATGAGAACATCACCTGTACGGCCTAAGCCCTCTACTTGACGTGCAAAAACAGATTCAAAATCATAGTCATTCGCAATAGCTGTTAATGCAGATGTATCAGTAGTTAATGCAATGCCTGCAAGAGAGCGCCGTTCCTTTTTAAAGCGACAAATCAATTCAGCTGCTAAATGTTGAGAGTCCGCCGCAGAGCCACCATTACCACAGAACAAAATTTTATTACCATTTTCTAAAGCCGCTTTACAGCGATATCCGATTTCTTGAATGGTATCCATATGTTCCATCGTTTTACCAAACACTTCAAGATGCTCTGTAAAACGATCAGCAATGATTGGATTTAAATCAGTCATTATAAAATCTCCTTTAATAGTCTATCTGCATTTTTCCAGAATAACTTTTCACATTGTTCCACAGATAAACCTGCCTCTTTAAAAGCATCATAAAGACGACTCATTTGAGACATATCTGCAATCTCTGTGTCGGGTGGAATCCCATCGAAATCAGTTCCTAATGCCACTACATCTTCACCGCCCTTGTCGATGAGATATAGACCATGTTTAACAATATCTTCAATGCGACTAATTGGCGATGTGCCGAGAAAATTCTGTGCAAAATTAAGTCCTATAATACCTCCCTTATTAGCGATAAGTCTAATAAGATTATCTGGCAAATTTCGCGTATGAGCCCGAACTTCCCGTGCATTTGAATGAGATGCTATAAAAGGAACCTCTAGAATATCCCCTAATTGCTCTGTACCAGCATCGTTAAGATGAGAGCAATCAACAATTATCCCTAACTCTTGCATAGCTTCTACAAATTCAACACCTTTAGATGTTAATTTTTTATGTTGCTCACCACAATGTGGCTCGCCAAGTCCATTTGGATAGTTCCATGTTAGCGTTATAAGTCTGACTCCATCTTGGTAAGCTTGTTTAAGTTTATTTAAATCGCCACCTAGTACGCCACCTTCCTCAATAGACATAAGTGCCCCAATCTTACCAGTCTTGTATACAGACTCTACATCTTGATAAGAGAGCACATGTTGTATGTGCTCTCCATAGTGATGAATTTGTGATACACACAAATTACGCATCTCTTCATAGCGGCCATAAGGGTCATTCGTCTCACCCATATTAATAAAGAGTGCAAAGTCTTGTATCTTGCTATGAGCCTTTTGTAATTTTTCTATATCTATTTTCCAAGTATTACAATATAAACCACCACTATGAGGATGATCTAGCAATTGCATCATCGTATCACAATGTAAATCTATCATAAAGCCTCACACATCGCTAATTTCAAAACTATGTATAACCAATCAGTAATACAGAATCAATTATTCTTCTACGACAGGTTTGCGTTTTGGCTTTTTAGCGTCTAACTTCTTCAGAGCTTTTAACTCTTCCATAAAGCTATCAATATTATCAAACTTACGATATACACTGGCAAAACGAACATATGCAACTTGATCTATATCTTTCAATTGTTGTAACACGAGCTCACCAATGCGATCAGTTGTAACCTCTTGGTTAATTTCATTTCGAATGTCACGCTCTACATCATTAACTACTTGCTCCATCACGGACATAGGAACTGTACGCTTATCACACGAGCGCAATAACCCATTCAGGAGCTTACCGCGGTCAAATAATTCACGTCGTCCATTTTTCTTCAATACCATTAGTGGTACTTCTTCTATAATTTCATAGGTAGTAAAGCGACGGCCACAATTGATACATTCACGGCGACGGCGAATACTATTACCTTCATCAGTCGTTCTAGAGTCTGTTACCTTCGTGTCTGTGTGTTGGCAATAAGGACATCTCATCTGTTACTACTCCTTTTCTACTAATCATTCTAAAATAACGCATAATACGCCCATTTTCTCTATATTATATAGTACCATGAAACCCTTGAAAATACAAAGAATCCCTAGGATTTCCTAGGGATTCTTCCATTATTCTTCAATTTTTCATTTTATGAAATATTTGAAAAATAATATTTTTAATTTTAAATGATTGTTAGCTTATCGTTTTAAAGCATCTTCAATACGAAGCAAGCAGTCACCAGATTCGATACGGCTACCTTCACGTACAAGGATTTCTTCTACGATACCATCAATAGGAGCTGTAATTGTTGTTTCCATTTTCATCGCTTCTGTAACGATCAATGGTTCACCTTTAGTTACAGATTGACCATTCTTAATAAGGATCTTAACAACGGAACCAGACAATGTAGCACCAATTTCACCAGGGTTAGATTCATCCGCTTTGCGACGAACAACACCAGTTGTCTTAGCATGTTTATCATGAACCTTAATGCTACGAGGTTGACCATTAAACTCGAACAATACGATGCGGTTACCATCTTCATCAGGTTCAGAGAAACCATTCATCTTGATAATCAGTGTTTTACCTTTTTCAATGGTTACTTGAATTTCTTCGCCCCGTTTCATACCAAAGAAGAATGTTGGAGTATCTAATACAGATACATCGCCAAAGTCTTTTACAAATTTATTGTAATCTTGGTAAACCTTAGGATACAAGCAATATGCACTAATATCTTCATCAGTTGTTTGGGCTCCCATTTCGCTTAATTCATGACGAATATGTTCAAAATCTGTTGGAGGTAATACAGCACCAGGGCGAACTGTGATTGGGCGAGCACCTTTCAAGATGATTTTTTGTAATTTTTCAGGGAAGCCTTGATATGGAGTACCAAGACGGCCTTCAAAGAATTCAACTACGGATTGAGGGAAATCCAATACATCGCCTTTTTCGTATATATCTTTTTCAGTTAAGTTGTTTTGTACCATATACAATGTCATATCCCCTACCACTTTAGAGGATGGTGTAACTTTAATGATATCACCAAACATCATATTTACTTGGTGGTACATTTTCTTAATATCTGTCCAACGATCACCAAGCCCTACCATTTTAGCTTGTTGTTGCAAGTTAGAGTATTGTCCACCTGGCATTTCATGTTGATATACTTCAGTATTAGGATATGCTTCTGCTTTATCTACACCTTTGTAATATGGTCTGATACTACCAAAATAATGAGACATTTCTTCCATATAGTCGATGTTCATTTCTGGTTGACGTTCATGACCGGACAACGCATAGTACATGGAATTCATACTAGGTTGAGAAGTACCATTAGCAAAAGCAGAGTACGCTAAGTCGATTACATCAACACCAGCATCTACAGCGCGGCCATATGTATAGATAGAGTTACCGGAGCCTTCATGAGTATGTAAGTGAATTGGAACAGAGACAGCATCTTTCAAGGCAGATACCAAGTTATAAGAAGCTTGTGGTTTTAAAAGGCCGGCCATATCTTTAATGGCAATAATATTGGCACCAGCTTTTTCAAGCTCTTTTGCCATATTTACATAATAGTCCAAATTGTATTTTGTACGAGCACCATCAAGGATATCGCCAGTGTAGCACAATGCAACTTCAGCTATTTTATTTTGTGCACGCACTTCATCGATAGCAACATGCATATTATCGAGGCTGTTCAAGCTATCAAATACGCGGAATACATCAATACCATTAGCAGTAGCCCGTTGAATGAATTGACGAACTACGTTGTCTGGATACGATGTGTAACCTACGGCATTTGCACCACGAAGAAGCATTTGAAGCAATGTATTTGGCACTTCACGACGGAACATGCGCAAACGCTCCCACGGATCTTCATGTAAGAATCGGTATGATACGTCAAAAGTAGCACCCCCCCAACATTCTAAGGAGAATAAGTTAGGTACACCTTTTGCAGCATGACCAGCTACGCGAGCCATATCGATTGTACGAAGACGTGTAGCAAACAAGGATTGATGGGCATCACGCCAAGTGGTATCAGTGAAGAATACTTGTTTTTGTTCCGATAACCATTTACTGAATTTATCTGGTCCAAGTTCATCAAATTTTTGTTTTGTACCAGATGCTGGACTTACATCTAAAGTAGATGGCATTTGAATCGGTTCAAAGTCAGGAACCTCTTGAGCTCCTGCACCAGAATAGCCATTAATTGTAACATCAGCAATGTAACGTAATAATTTAGTACCACGGTCGCGATCTGGTTTCAATTCGAATAATTCAGGATGTTCTTCAATGAAGTTTACATTGTAAGAACCACTTTGGAATTCAGGATGTTCCAATACATTAATCAAGAAGTGAATATTTGTTTTTACACCGCGAATACGGAACTCTTTTAAGCAACGAAGCATTTTACGAATAGTTTCTTCGTTGTTAGGACCAAATGCTGTCGCTTTCACAAGCAAGGAGTCATAGTAAGGTGTTACAACGGCACCTGTAAAAGCATTACCAGAATCAAGACGGATACCAAAACCACCGGAGCTACGGTACGCTAAGATTTTACCGGTATCAGGCATAAAGTTGTTTTTAGGATCTTCTGTGGTAATACGACATTGGATAGCAGTGCCTTTACAAGGAATTTTATCCTGCTCAGGAATACCTACTTCAGGGCTATGTAAACTAAAGCCTTCAGCGATTCTAATTTGAGCATGAACAATGTCAATATCTGTAATCATTTCTGTTACAGTATGCTCTACTTGAATACGTGGATTAACTTCGATAAAGTAGAAGCTACCATCAGCAGTTACCAAAAATTCTACAGTACCTGCATTCACGTAGCCAACATTTTTCATGATTTTAACGGCAGCATCACATACAGCTTTACGAGTTTCTAATGACAACGCAAAGGCTGGCGCCATTTCAACTACTTTTTGGTGACGACGTTGAACAGAGCAATCACGTTCATGCAAATGAACTACATTGCCATGTTCGTCACCTAAGATTTGAACTTCAATATGTTTAGGCTCTACGATAAGTTTTTCTACATATACATCATCATCACCAAACGCAGCTTTCGCTTCAGATTTAGCACGATCATATGCATCTCGAAGGTCTTCTTTATGATGAACTTCACGCATACCACGACCGCCGCCGCCATTAACGGCTTTAATCATCAATGGAAAACCATGTGTATCAGCAAATTCTTCTAGTTGAGCATAATCTTTTAAAGCCCCATCAGAACCTGGGATCATCGGAATTTTTGCTAATTTAGCTTGCTCACGAGCATTTACTTTATCACCAAACATATTCAAATGCTTGATTTTAGGCCCAATAAAGATAATTCCTTCTTCTTCACAACGACGAGCAAAGCCTTCATTTTCAGATAAGAAGCCATAACCTGGATGGATAGCATCGATGTCATGTTCTTTTGCAATACGGATGATATCTTCAATATCAAGATATGCGTCAACTGGTTTTTTACCTTCCCCTACGAGATAGGCTTCATCGGCTTGGTTACGGTGCAAGGATAATGTATCCTCTTTAGAGTAAATGGCTACAGTTTTAATCCCCATTTCATTACATGCACGGAACACGCGGATCGCAATTTCTCCACGGTTGGCAACCAATACGGATTTAATTTTTCTCATGTATTGCCTCCTACTAGCTTCCACAAATGTGAACTATCAGCTTTCATTTTTATTAATATATGAATATTTCCTATACTTATAGATAAATCAATATTGCGGAAAGCCTCATCAAAATTTATGATGAGGTTTTATATTCATAATAATATATACTTATTATACAATATTTTCATTATATTTAAAGGATTATACCAATTATGAAAGTATAAAATATATTTTTTACTGTTCATTACAAAAAATCATATGTCTTTCAATAATGCACATCGAATAAATTCCATTTTATATTACTTACCACCTAGAAAATGATTCATTAATCGATTTAATTGCTCTTGATCAGCTGCCCCCATCAATTCTCTAGCTGAATGCATTGCTAATAGAGGCAATCCTACATCAATAGTACGCATTGGTAACATAGCTGATGAAATGGAACCTACTGTAGATCCACCTGGAATATCCGAACGATTTACATAAATCTGATACTGTGCATCCGCTTCTTCACAAAGGCCTTTAACGATAGCAATTGCCTTAGCATCCCCAGCGTAAGATTGGCTACATGCAATCTTAAGGGATAGCCCTTTATTAAGTACAGGAATATTCGTAATGTCATTTTTCTCTGGATAGTTTGGGTGTAATCCGTGTGCTACATCGGAGGAAATCATAAAGCCTTTAGAGATGAAGCTGTCCATCTCTTGATTAGAATATCCTAATGCGTCATACACGCGTTTAACAAGATTTGGTAATATCATACCGGCCCCACCTTGTTTCGTACGACTGCCCACCTCTTCGTTATCAAAGAGTATAGCACAGCGAACACCATTAACATTCATTTTTTTGGCTTGAATAATACCAGATAATACACTAAAGCAAGATGTTAAATTATCTAAACGAGGTGAGCTAATGAAATCACCTTCCGTACCGAGTACACAGCCTTGTTCCGTAGGATATAAAGTCATTTCATAAGATAATATTTCGGAAGGATCGCAATCTACTTCATCAGCTAAAAACTTTGTCCACTCATCGTATTGAGTATCTGATTCTGGGAATAAACTTGGATTATTTCTATTATTTAAAGGTTTTGTAGGATTATCTTCATTATTACGTTCCATCATCAATATAGGAAGCATTTCTTTTTGACGATTTAGTTTAACCCCATCATTAACAGAGCGATTCATATGAATAGCTAGGTTTGGAACAATAGCGATAGGCCGTTTTGTATCGACTAGAACAGAATCTACGTCAAAGGCATTTTTTCCTTTTAACACAACCGTACCTGCTGCACCTAATGGACGATCAAGCCATGTATTTTCTATAAGACCGCCATACATTTCTACATTTAACTTTGTGTATCCTTTCATAGAGGTTATAGGGTTTGGTTTAACACGAATAGCAGGAAAATCTGTATGAGCCGACGCAATACGTAATGTATGTTCTGGTTTCTTCCCTATATGAAAGGCAAATAAGGTGGTGCCGAACACGTTAACTACATAAGAACCAGAGTCTAACTGCCACTCATCTTCTAAACTGAGCTCTGTAAATCCTGAGTCCAATAGCATTTGTAAACTTGTATCTACTGTGTGATACGGAGATGTACAAGCGCCAATATACTTTAATAATTGTTCATTATCAAACTTCATAGGTCCCTCCTATGCACAAATCATATAAAATTTGTACAATTAGCTTGAATAATTTATTATGTATACTATTTTACAATATTTACATTAATTATCTATTAACTACTCATATTTTATCACAAAAAGCCGCCCCTATCGGGACGGCTTTTTATATACGATGTAAATGCATAGTACACTAAGTCTGATAGGTTTAAAGTACATGCATTACAATCCTATAAAATTGTCAGTACTAAATTTTACCACATACCAATCAACTTCATCCATACAGAGCCAAGACCCATGAAGATAATTAAGTTGATTACAGATGTGAAGAAACCAAGTTTCCACCATATATTTTGAGGAACATAACCAGTATTAAAGATTACTGGAGATGGACCTGCTGCATAGTGAGTCAAAGACATACACAAGTTAGATGTGAATGCAATCATCAACAATGTCAACATAGGTGGGGCACCTGCAGAAATAGCGATTGCAGAGAATGCTACGAACATCGCAGAAATATGCGCTGTTAAGGATGCAAATACATAGTGAGCATATGTATTAACAAGAACAGCTACAACAAAGGCAATTACCCAAGAGCCTTCTGGAATATAACCACCCACTTGAACTGTAGCCCATTTGATAAAGCCCAATTTGGAAAGGAATCCGGCAAAGCCCATCAATGTACCCATCCAAACCAATGTATCCCAAGCACCCTTTTCACTCTTAACATCGTCCCAAATTAGAACGCCTGTAGCAAGTAAAATAGAAATACCTAAGAATGCAACAGTTGTAGCATCAAGTTTTGTAAATTGAGACGTAGCCCACAATACTAATGCTAAAATAAATACGCCAAGCATTACCCATTCTTGGAAAGAAATCTTGCCAAGACCTTTTAACTCTTCACGAATCATTTGTTGAGCTTCACGAGCATCTCTGATTTCCGGTGGATATACTTTATAAATGAAATACGGCATAATAATCAATGCAATAATACCAGGTACGATAGCTGCCATAGCCCAGTCGCCCCATGTAATACCAATACCAAAAGATTGAAGCGCTAATGCTGCAACCAATGTATTACCAGCCATGGATGTTTGGAACATCGCAGATGTAATCGTATTTACTTGGTAAATAGATTGCATCAAGAAAGAACCAATTTTACGAGGTCCATCTTGTGGTTCAGAACCGAAAGCTTTTGCTAAGCTAGTTGTAATTGGCATGATTACACCGCCTACACGAGCTGTGTTAGATGGTGTTGCGGGAGCTAAAATCAAATCAGACAAAGCCAATGCATAGGCCAAACGCAAGGAGCTACTACCAAAAGCAGAAATCAAATTATAAGCAATACGTTTCCCCAAACCAGTTTTAATAAAGCCACGAGAGAATAAGAAAGCACCTACAATTAGCCAGATTGCAGAGTTAGCAAAACCTGAAATACCTTCACTAATCTTTAATGTGCCTGTCAATGCAGCAACAGTAATAACAACGATAGATACGCCACCAATCGGTAACGGCTGAGTAATGAAGCCTACGATAGTAGCTACAAAGATTGCAAATAAATGCCATGACTGAGGAGTTAATCCCTCTGGAGTTGGAACAAACCACAGACCTAAACCAAAGGCTGCTGGAATGATCCAGTTCAATAGTTTTTTCATACACATACGTCCTACATAGGAAAACATTAAAATTAAACCAATATATGCCAATACATCCTATAGTATCATGTTAAGAAAAATAAAAATCTATACTAACTATGTTCAGCATATCTGTAGTAAGAGAATTAAAGATATAATTCTATCTTCTTACCATAAATATAACATAATTCACCATAAAAAGATGTGATAAAAAGCTGTGCATTTATAAATACACAGCTTTCATCATCATATGAATCCTATTCAGGTAGAGATACGTCTTCTAAATTTGTTTTTTCGATAGACTCAATATTACCTTTATCGCAAAGGTTTGCAATAGTTGGGTCAATTGGTAAACGGTTTAACAATAATAAACCGTATTTTTGAAGGATTTCTTCAATATGGCTTTCACCGAAAATTTGATAATCCTTACCATTATCTGGGCAATGGAAGTAAGAGTAGTTTTCCACCACACCAATAATAGGCACTTGCATTAAATCAGCCATTTTAACGGCTTTTTCAACAATCATGGATACCAAGTCTTGAGGAGATGTAACGATAATAATACCGTCCAATTTCAAGGATTGATATACAGTGATTGCAACGTCACCTGTTCCTGGTGGCATATCAACAAATAAATAGTCGATATCTTTCCAAATAACATCTGTATAGAATTGTTTTACTACATTACCTAAAATAGGACCACGCCATAAAACAGGATCTGTATCGTTTTCCAAAAGAAGGTTAACAGACATTACGTCGATACCACCTTTGGATTTTACAGGATACATACCGATTTCGTCAGCATATGCCTTTTCCTTAATGCCAAACATCTTAGGAATAGAAGGGCCTGTAATATCCGCATCGAGGATACCTACTTTGTAACCTTTACGCGCCATTGTAATGGCCATCAAGCTAGTAACGGAGGATTTACCTACGCCACCTTTACCAGATACTACGCCAATTACATGTTTAACAGAACTAAGCTCGTGTAATTGAGCTGTAAGATCTTGAGGTTGTTGAGGCGCACCACCACCGCAACCAGAAGATTGAGATGGGCATCCGCCACAATCGCTGCTGCTACCGCAACCCATAGTAAACACCTACTTTCTTTGAGGCTATACCTCACATCTATATTAAAAACTTTTTTATATGGTAAACACAATGTATCTACGCTTACATTGTATCATGTTATATCAAAAATTATCAATATATTACTCACCACAAAATTCTTTAGTTAACCCGCCGAGAATTTCCATCCCCTTTGTAATTTCCTCTACTGTTGGCACTGTATAGCTCAAACGAAATGCATGACCTTCTCCTGCTCCATCTGCTGCAAAGGCACCACATTTAATAATCCCTACATTGCGGTCCATACAAGTTTCAAAGAATACATCACAATCTACATCCTCAGGCATCGTCATCCATGCAAACATACCACCTGTAGGCTGTGTCAATCGAACTTTAGAACTCGCATACTTATTAAAAGCATTAAGTAAAGCCTCACATTTCATTTTATACACTTTTCGTACATTTTCTAAATGAGCATCGTAGTCAATGGTATCAAGAACCTTCGCTACTACCTTTTGAGTTACTAATGGCATTTGTCCTGCCGTATTATTCTTTAATGCTTGAATAGCCTCAATTACCTTAGCAGGACCAAATAAGAAGCCTACACGCAAGCCTGCAGATAACGTTTTAGAATAAGAACCTGCATATAGAACACGGTCTTCTGTGTCGAAAGATTTGAATGTCGGAATGTATTCTCCGGCGAAACGAATTTCACCATATGGATCATCTTCATAGATAAATAAATCATATTTAGATGCAATAGCATAAATCTCCTTACGACGCTCTAAAGGCATAGATATGCCTGTTGGATTCTGGAAGTTAGGAATAAGATAAATGTATTTGCCTTTTCCAGATTGAGCCGCTTTTTCTAACTCACTTGGTATCATACCGTGTTCGTCAGTCTTTATGCCTAATGCTTTACCACCCATATTGCGTACAGAGTTAATGGCACTGGTGAAAGTAAATTCATCCATATACACTTCATCGCCTGGTTCTAATACGGTGATTGGTACAAGACCTAATAATTGACCTGCACCATTGGAGATAATGAGACCCTGTCCTTCTGGATTCATCTTATGAGTTTGTACTAAACGATCCATTGTTAATTCTGCTAAGCGTGCATCACCTTGCATTGGACCATATTGTAAAAGGCTCATAGGATTAGAATGTACAACTTCATCAAAAGCATTTTCGATGACTTCTACCGGAATCGCTTCTGGCGCAGGATTACCAATACCAAAGCTAATAAAGCCTTCCACACCTACACCACGTTCAAATACTTCACGAATAAAATTAGGACCTTTCAAGGTTACACGTTCAGGAAGAGAAAAGCTCATACTATCACCTCTTTCATATATACTAAATCTTAAATTACGCGTTGGGATCGTGCTCTTGTTCAGCATTTTTCTTGTTCATATAACGCTTGTACACTTGCCATAGAATAAAATACACTACACCAGCCACAATAACGATAATGCCTAAGCGTCCCATATTTTCTTGGAAATTTACAATATCAGTACCGATGGCAACTTCTAAAGCCGTGGATGGGAATTTACCAATCAAGTTTGCCAATATATAATCTCTAGGTTTAATTTTACTAATGGCCCCTAAGGCTGTAATAACGCCAGATGGGAAATACGGTAAGGATCGTGCAAATAACATAACCACAAAACCGTTTTTACCGGAAAAATCATCTACTTTCATCAATACCGTACTCTTAGCAATCAACTTGTCCGCTGTATCACGTAAGAAGTAACGCATAATGTAAAAGCTAATGACTACACCAATCGTCTCAGCAAGCCAAGAAATAATAATCCCAGGCCACATGCCAAATACTAAACCGTTTGCTGTAGATATGAAAATTGATGGTAAAAAGCCTACGGCGTTAACAAAAATATCGAGGACCATACTCACCAACATGGCCATAGGGCCAAAACTTTGAATATACTCCGCTACCTCTTCCATAGAGCCACTTGTTGCTAAGTGCCACATGGTCGGATAAAACGTAGGATCTACTATATTTATGACAATTAATAAAACAATAAAACCAATGCCCGCTATTAACTGTACCCAACCTTCACCAGAAGGTTTTAAATTTCTATTACTCATATATACCTCGTATTAAAAAGACTAGCTTCATTATATCACGTATTCTATAGAACAGTTATAACTAGTTACATTTCTTTAATTCTAATCTGAATAGCTTTTTTAATATATTTAAAATTGGTAACCGATATAGCTTTAGAAGCGTATACATATATCTATAAAATATGTATCATTACATTAGCATAAAAATTATCGAAAGATGTATAATACTATTATAACGAGAATTTTCTTAATGAAAGAAGGTATAATATGGTATCAGCAGGTCAAACAGCTACGGCTACTGTAACAGTTACAGAATCTAATATTGCTAAAACAATGAAATCCGGTTCTTTAGATGTCTTTGCCACACCAGCGATGTGTGCACTTATGGAGGAAGCTGCACAAGCTGCAGTACAGCCATATTTAGAGGACGGTGAAGGTACTGTAGGCATTTCCCTCTCCATTACTCACGAGGCCCCAACTCCACTTGGTGCAACAGTAACAGCAAAAGCTATTGTAAGCGCCGTAGAAGGTCGCAAAATCACATTCGATATCGAAGCTTCTGATGGCATTGGTATTATCGGTCGTGGTACACATGAACGCTTTGTCATTAACAACGAAAAATTTATAGCTAAAGTGCATAGTAGAGCAAACGCTAACTAAATATAGCTAGAATATTTATCAATCAAAATCATTAGTTTACTAATATCTTTAGCAGAATAAAAAACGGCATCTATCATACGGTAGATGCCATTTTTATATACTTTCATGTTTGCATAATTAAATCATATTTGCATAGTTAAATAATTAGCAAATTTTAACTACCCAGCCTTCAGGAGCTTCGATTTCACCATGTTGAATGCCAAGTAATGTGTCATATAATTTTTTAGTGATAGGACCCATATCATCCATGCCAGCAGGAACATTAATAGTGCCTTCTGGAGTATCGATTTGACCTACTGGAGAAATAACAGCCGCTGTACCACAAAGACCAATTTCAGCAAAGTCTTTTAATTCATCTTTATGAACAGGACGATGTTCTACAGTCATACCAAGGTAGTGTTCTGCTACATACATCAAAGAACGACGTGTAATGGATGGCAAAATACTATCAGATTTAGGTGTAACTAATTTACCATCTTTAGTAATAAAGATGAAGTTAGCACCACCAGTTTCTTCTACATGTGTACGAGTAGCCGCATCAAGATACATATTTTCTGCATAGCCTTCATTATGAGCATCAGTGATAGCATACAAACTCATAGCATAATTCAAACCAGCTTTAATATGGCCAGTACCATGAGGAGCTGCACGATCAAAATCAGTAATACGAATTTTGATTGGTTTAGCACCACCTTTAAAGTAAGGGCCTACTGGTGTTGTAAACACACGGAATTGATATTCATCAGCAGGTTTTACACCGATAACGGAGTTTGTACCCATCATGTAAGGACGAATATAAAGGCTTGCACCATGACCATATGGAGGAACAAAGTCTTTATTTGCTTTTACAACTTCTTTTACAGCTTCGAGGAAACGACCTTCAGGTAATGTAGGCATTACAAGGCGTTCACAGGATTGATTCAAACGTTCTGTATTCAAATCTGGACGGAAGCATACGATGTGACCATCTTTTGTATAGTATGCTTTCAAACCTTCAAAAACAGTTTGAGCGTATTGGAATACACCAGCACATTCATTAAGGACAACGTTAGCATCAATAATTAGACCACCTTCGTCCCATTTACCATCTTTATATGTAGTCAAATAACGGTAGTCGGTTTCTACATAACCAAAACCGAGATTATCCCAATCGATATTCTTGCTCATAACAATAACCTCCATTTATATTGATATACACTTAATCTTATCACTATCATCTTGTATTTTCAATAGATTCTATAGAGATGATAAATTATATATACAGATATAGTATCTATTAAGATATATCATCTATATATAGGTAACATATTAATAGATATGTATATTATCAAATAGGCCCCTAGCTATACTATCGTTGAATATAAAAATTGTTTTTTACAGTATAGCTACCGCCCTATTTATATTATAATAATTTCAGATATACATTATCCTATTTTACTAGAGGTCCCTATTATGAACGAAAATAAAAATTTTTTAATTCCTAATCCTAAAAGTATCATTTGTATCGGCCTTAACTACGCTGATCATATTGCTGAAACTAGTCTAGCTACACATGATTTTCCAGAAATCTTTATGAAAACATCAAATGCTCTTGCAGGTAATCATGATACAATTACTATTGAAGACGAAACTTTCCATTACGATTATGAAGGAGAATTAGTTATCATCATCGGTAAATCTGGTAAAAACATATCTCCTGAAAAGGCAATGGAACATATCTTAGGCTATACCATTGGTAACGACGTATCTGCCCGTACATTACAATTTAGAGGTTCTCAATGGATTCTTGGCAAATCGCTTGATCACTTTGCTCCTATTGGTCCTAATATTGTATCTCCTGATGATTTTGACTTTGAAAGTGCTACTATTACGACAACAGTAAATGGTGAAATACGTCAACAAGCAAAGCTAGAACAAATGATTTTTAAGCCTTATAACATTATTGCCTTCTTATCAACATATATGACACTCCAAGAAGGTGACATTATCTTTACAGGTACGCCTAGTGGTGTAGTATTAGGTAAGAACGAAAGTAAGTATTCTTGGTTAAAACCAGGAGATATTGTTACAGTTTCCATAAGTGGTATTGGTACCTTAGAAAACAAATTTATTTAAAATAAGTACATTGTTAAAGTATTGTATTTGCTCGTATTCTTATTATTACGATATCTATTTACATTACAACTAAATATATCTAAACACAAAAAAGAGATTACTTCTATGTATGTCTAACTATACATAGAAGTAATCTCTTTTATTATTATCTATGTTTTATATTTACTATTACTTTATTTATGCTCTGACTCTAGGTCTAGCATATATTTCTTGCGTTCAATGCCCCCTGCATAGCCCGTTAACTGGCCATTACTACCAATAACACGGTGACAAGGAACGATGATAGAAATTGGATTATGCCCTACAGCCCCCCCTACGGCTTGAGCAGAGAATTTCTCTTTACCTTGTTGCTGTGCAATCTGTTTACCAATATCTCCATATGTTGTAGTTTCACCATAAGGTATGGTTTGTAATATAGACCATACGGATTTACGGAACTCAGTACCTTCTAACTGGATGAGAGGTGTAATAAAGGGCTTTTTACCATTAAAGTATTGATTTAGCCACATAATTGTTACTTCAAATGGACCTGTTAGTTGCTCTATATACTCCGCATCATCATAACTAGGTGCATAAGCTTCATCAATAAAAAATAAATCTGTTAAGTATGATAATGTACCAAGCATAATCATAGTTCCTAATGGACTTTCATAGGTGTATTTATAATTCATAGTACATTAACTCCTTCTTTAGATAACAAATCATTCAATACCTTTTGTATGTCATTATTAAATAATACTGTATTTTGCTGAATATCAAATGGAATCGATTGTTTTTCAATATTAACTGGTACATATAGTGTGTCTATATTATCATGTGCCATCCGCATAAATGGATATTTGATAATCATCGGCGTATTATAGCCAACACCAAGTTCTAACAATACGGTTTTCTTATCTTTATAATTCTCTATAAAACTTGCATATCGTTTTTGAGCTGCATACCAACCTTCGTCTTGCACAAAGGCACCGTCGACACGTAAATTCATCGTCATTAGTTCGCCACATCTAGGACAGTGAGGAATTAATTCTGTGGGAATTTTCATATCCTTTTGTTCTTTCACCATACGACGCACTTGTTCTTCATTATCATAAGTCTTTTGATGACATGGCTCAGAGCATTGCCACAAGCCATAATCACCTTGCATGTAATAAAATCTATTTTTATCCACTCCAGCAAATTGCATTTGATGATCTACATTAGTGGTAATCACAAAGTAATTCTTATTTTGTAACAACTCCATCAACCGAATATAAGGTTCACCTGCTGAAATATCATAGCGATTATAGTAGATATGACGGCTCCACCATGCCCAATATTCTTCCATGCTTTCAAATGAATAGAATCCACCAGAATACATATCTGTAATACCATACTTTTTGTGAAAGTCATCAAAGTATTTATGAAAACGCTCACCACTATAGGTCAGACCCGCTGCAGTAGACATACCTGCCCCGATACCAACGAGTACCGCATCAGCAGTATTCAAAAATTCTTTTACACGTTCTATATTATCCCAATAATTTGTTGTAGATGTCATAATCTATATCCTTAAATACGTTAAATACCACTTGGATTTTACTATTTGTTTCTTTTAAATACCTACGTACCGTATCGATAGCAATTTGGGCCGCCAATTCATTAGGAAATCTAAACTCGCCTGTAGAAATGCAGCAAAATGCAATGGACTTCAAACTATAAGCATTAGCTAGCTCCAAGCAAGATCTATAGCACGATGACAATTGTTCTTTTTCTAAGTCTGTAACAGTATCATAAACAATAGGCCCTACCGTATGGATAACATGACTGGCAGGTAAATTAAAACCATAGGTCATACGAGCTACACCTGTCTTTTCAGGCATATCCATATACTCAGTCATCCTAGCACAGGCCATACGTAACTCAATACCAGCAAAAGTATGAATGGCATTATCAATACATTTGTGATTCGGTAGAAAACAACCGAGCAACTGCTCATTAGCTGCATTGACTATAGCCTTTACCGCTAGACGCGTTATATCCCCTTGCCACAAATATATCTGAGGTTCTCGCTCTTCCATATCGTTAATCGTAACGATGCCTTTTTCATGAGCCAATGTATTTAAGTATTCATCCTGTATCTTCATCCATTCCGCGGGCATGGCTCCTGCTGGACGAATATTACATAGTGCTCTAAATAGAGTAAATTGTTCTTCTTCATTTACTGGAATATCTATATGTTCGTTATATTTCTCTTTATATTCTGTTACCAATCCCTCTAAAAGATAGCGCAATCGTTCTTGTTGTGTCATATATAACTCCTAAATAGAATTAACTAGATTATAACCTATTATATAGCAAAAAACTGCTAGCACATAATATGCTAGCAGTAACTTTACTGATTAGTATTTTATCAAAGACTAAGGTCTAACAAAAGCTTGACCACCATGGTTTACGAGGATATCCCCATCTAATACTTTAGTAGTAACCCCTTGTAGACTACCTTGGATTTGGCTCATCATAAAGCGATAGCCTGGGCTGTTCAAGTGTTTAGTAAGGGCTTCCTGATTGCTATAGATCTGAATGATGTACCAGCGATTTTTTGCGTTTCTTTCACGAAGCACATAACCAGCCTTATAACCCACATCATCCCGAACGGCACGTTCCATATCGAGTTGATATTGTCGTTGTACCGTATCGATTTCATTGCTATCAACAGTAAACTCAGTTAAGGTAACTACTGCCTTACCATCATTTACAATGGATAATGCATCTTTCTTTTCAAATAAAAGTACAGACTGTACATCATACATCTTACGATTTGTTAATTTAGAACCTACTTCATTAACAAAGGCTTGATAATGGTCAGATTTGCGATGTGTCTCAATAGCAGCTAAATCTTTATAGATTTCAACTACATAAGACTCCGAAGGATTACCCTTTACATGCGCCACATTCATGGACAATGTATTAGGTTCTTTTTCCATAGATGCTGTCAGATTAGCTACACCTGCACTATTATAAGTTCCTTGTAACTCTACAGGTACTTCGAAACGATACATACCTACGCTAGGTGCTGTATCTACAGATTGATCCCGTTCCATAACAAGAGCTGCAAAAGATGTG
Organism: Veillonella parvula DSM 2008; assembly: GCF_000024945.1. Lineage (NCBI taxonomy): Bacteria > Bacillati > Bacillota > Negativicutes > Veillonellales > Veillonellaceae > Veillonella > Veillonella parvula. The sequence continues at coordinate 876,390 of NC_013520.1, read as the reverse complement.
CTTACACCTAATACGGCAATAGCAGATGTTAATACAATACGTTTTAACAAATTTTTGTTCATAAAAGACTCCTAAATCACAATGTAATATATTCTACTATTGTACCATGCTCTTCAATGAGTTTAACTAGTTCTTTACCTTGAAACCACACAGTCGCATCATTTTGGTTCGGATGTATGCCGATTAAATTATTCTCGTAGTCCGCGTCAATATAGTAATGGACCTTGCGTTCCTCATCATGGAGCAAGCAAAATGGAGATACGTGACCTGGTTTAATCTTCAATATATTCCATAGCTCTTCTTCAGAGCCAAAGGAAATCTTTTTCAACTTATGGTCCTTACGGAACTGTTTTAGATCCACACGCTTTGAACCACGAACGGTAATTAAATAGTAATGCTCTCGTTTATGATCTCGTATAAATAAATTCTTTGCATCCCACTCAGGATAGGGCAACTGCACATTTGGCTTATCGTCCATACTAAATAATGGTGCGTGATCTGTAATTTCAAAATCGATATGATGGTCACGTAAACAATCATATACGCCTTGTTTATCTAACATGTAATACCTCTAATATATCGTTTCTACTTGGTGAAAGTTACTACATAATAAAATCGATTAACATAGTGAAAGTACCAGTTGTACCAGTTGTACCAGTTGTATCGGTTACATCGATTATATCTTGTTAAATATATCCCAAGCTTATTCTGGAATCGTATAGGTACCATCAAATACAAATAATTCAGGATGTTCATGTACGAATGTATCTTCATAAATTCCATCATATTCATACACTACATCATCTTTTTTATCGAGAAAATCGAACAATTCCTCTTCATTTTCCCAGTCTTGTAAAATAGTCCATCGTTCAGCTCTATCAAATAGAACTGAACCCCCAAAGTAATCGATAACTGATTGTAAATTATCTGCTAGCTCATCCATCTTGAAGAGGCGTAAGCCAGCAAGAGCATCTTCCCATACAATGCCTGTTGAGTTATATAAAAACTGATGATGACCACCATTATTAACCTCAGCAAAATACCAACATATTGCATTGAGATATCTTTGCTCTAAGGTAAAACCTTTTGCAGATTCTAAATAATCATCATGAGAGCCATAAATATTGATAGTCCAATACATGGGCTCATTAATGGTCCACATATCATCTGTAGCTTGGATTTCTTCAATAGTAATGGTCCGATGACGAGGTAAACCTTCTCGTTTCTTCTTTTTCTCTGCTACATAATTGCTATAAGCTTTACATAACTCAGGATACTCTGCTTCACACTGTTCAAAGTCCATCTGCATATAGCACATATCAATGACTTCAAAACAATACGATTTTATATCATCCAGATTCTTTTCCTGAGCTAAACGTACGCCCTGATCTACTAATCTTAGCATCTGTTTCATAGTATCTGATGTATACGATTCATTATTGTCTAAAGCAACAGCTCCATACGCATAGGCACAACGATAATACCACACCGCATCACGATACTCTTCATCAATAGACTCTAATACCTTTATTGCCTCTTTTTCATTGCCATTATTGTTATAAGCTCTACCAAGCTCACCTAACAGAGGTATAGATAAATTTTCTATGCCTACACGAGTTAACACATCAATAATAGTTTTTACGTTTCCAGTATCATTAAGCTCTTTAACAGTTTGTAATTGCTCACTTTCAGAAAAAGATAAAAACTGTTCAATAGTTATAGACATACAATACACTTCCCCTCATATTATCAATATGTATATGAACTCATCTTAGCATAATAATAACAAACAACACAAAACAATAAATTACAGATTTTAAAATAATAGTTTATGACAAAAAAGACTATTTAACTAGCTACCAAGCCATACAACAAATACAGGAATACCTTCATCATTATCGTCAATATCTTCAATTTCATCAGCTTCAAATTCGTGATCATCATAGACTAGATTTTCAAAGAATACATGATCACCGAGCTCTTTATTGGCCATTAAGTTATGTATCTTGAAAAGAAGCTCTTCAGTAGTAAAGTACTGACCATTATCTGCTTTAAGGCGAGCATAGATTTCAACTTGCCACATATCATCCTCTTTATCGTCTTCTAGTAATTCATCTACCTCGTATAAGTGTTCATTAGGGTGAAGCTGACTTTTGCTTTCAATCCAAGCTTCATAGCTTACAAAAATTTCAGGCTCTACTAATGGCGGTAAATTATCAGGATTAACGTTATGCGCTTCTAAGCATGTATAAAACTCCTTAGCAAACTCTTCTTTAGTATAGGTAGTTTTATTAAAAACCCAAGGAATTCCCTTAAACTCATGATAATAACCTTCATATATTTTATTACCATCTTTATCAACACCAAGATATTCAATCTTTTCCGTGTTCTCATTTTTGTTAAAAAGGTTTTTGATCATTTCAAAAATCATAATATAATCCTCCTTGTAATCTTTTAAACAATGCTTTGATTTCATTATTCCTAATATATTTCTCAATATTCTACATTAATCCCCTATAAAATAACGTAGCCCGAAGCACAAAAGTATATAATTTCTACGTGTATAGTAAAAGCCCCTCGTATAGCGAAGGGCTAATCTATTATCGTCTTATAATGTTCTATACTAACTAGCTACCACAAACAATAAAGAATACAGGTATACCATCTTCATTATCTATAAGTCCGTACCCTTCACATTCATGACCTTCGTATTCAATACCTTCAAAGAATACGTGATCTCCTAATTCTTTATTGGCCATTAAATTGTGTAATTTAAAAAGCAATTCTTCTCTAGTAAAATATGTACCATTATCCGCTACAAGATGAGCCATAATTTCTACCTGCCACATACCATCTTCTTTATCTTCTTCCAGCAATTCTTCGTCGGTAACATGTTCATTATCAAAAAGTTGGTCATCACTTTCAATCCAAGCTTCATAGGTTACTAGAATTTCAGGTTCTTCTAATCTATCGTCGTCATCTGCTTCATCATCTACATATTTCTTTACATTTTCATTGTATTCTTTGGTAAACTCTTCTCTGCTATATGTTTGCTTATTAAATACCCAATGCACTACATCATATGTAGGATAGTTATCCTCTTCGCGTTCATTAATGTCTCCAATAGCTTTACCTTCTGTAGTAATTTTACTATTTTTCTTATCAAAGAGATTCTTAATGGTATCAAAAATCACAGGGTAATCCTCCTTGTAATCTTTTGGCTTGATTTGAGTTAATAAGTATTTTACAACTTCGCAACACCAGCCCAACTGTTTATCTAAATGGGACTCTTTCGCCATTTTCATACCTGCTTCTATTAACTGTAATGCTTGCTGCACATGTTCAGATTCGTAGCTTTCACCACATCCCAAAAATGCATGAGCATAGCCACAACGATAATACCAAGACCAATCGCGATATGCCTCATCAATACGATTAAATAAATCAATAGCCTCTGCTGCGCGGCCATTATTGTTATACATACGTCCTAAGGTGCTTAATAGTATAGGAGACAAATTATCGATACCCATATTAGTTAACAGTTCCATCGCACGCTTGATATCAATGCCCTCTTGTTCATTAAGGAGCTTAACCTTTTCCGCATCACTTAACGATTGAAACTCTTCATCCGTAATTTCTTCTATACTGATATATAAGTTCTTAATAAAGTCACCAAAATTATCTGCTAAGAGAGTAATTGAATAATCACCTTCTTGGTCTACACGTACAACCTTAGGTTCACCGGTAGGACCACAGTCACGATAATCAAGGAAAATCATATCGTGACCACCAGAAATCGTATCGGCTACAACGACACCGATAGGGGGATATTTTACTTTCGAAATCCAAAATTCATTCCCCATCTCACCTAAAAGAGAGTATTTTTTATCTCTATCGATGCCATATATTCCTGTTATATATACACAATCGTCATCATCATTAATAAAACAATTTTTCTTTACTACACCACCATTATGGTTTTTAAGTAGCTCAATATATGCAGCAGGCAATGTATAACCTAATTCTGCTTCAGCTGCTTTAATATCCTCATCAGTAACCGGTTTACCAATATAGGATTCAAATGCATAGTCAACATCGTTCCAAAATCCAGTCCAATCAAAGTCTTTCAGATTACTCATAATACCCTCTCCTAGTTTAAACCGATATAATCTAAATTCTTAATTACTCATTTATAGAATAAGTTTTGATTAAAGCTTTTACCTCATGTCGTATCAATATGGTATCTACAATATAAGAAAAAATGATATAAGGAGATGCATTTATAATCGCTATAGGCGCTAATATAATTGCTACCCATAATAGATCTAGAGGATATGCATACCACTTAATATCTATGGTATTTAAAATGGGTATCACATAGTCTATGACTCTTAATTCCCATTGCATTAACGGATTTAACTCCTCACTTGTTCCTACTAGCCAAGCGAAGATAACCCCAAAAAGCCAAAAATATAATATACCAACTGGAATTAATATCTTCGCTCTCTTTTTTAATAGATTACGACAAATCTCATCTTCTTCCTCTGGTTCTATTTCATATAACATATTGCACTGAATCTGAATCCGTCTAAATCGATAGCGAATATACTTATACAAAAGGTTATTCGGTGTATATAGCATAATAAGCTCCACAGTATCCTTTACAGGCTTTCCATCTCAGGTCTTAAATCTAACACGATTTCCCAATCATCTAACGATGGTACCTTATGATGTGCAATAAATTCTTCTATGATCTGGAATGTCTCTTGATGTCCCAGCTCATTTTTACCATATATAATAGCGCCCTGCTCACCATCATTAGTTACACTAAGCTCTATATGTAATAAATCGGTATCTTGATCACTACAAACTTGTACAAAGTTATACTTTTTAGTATCTATTGAGATTACATTTGATGGTGATATGACTACAAAATCTTGCTCTTGATCCTCAATAGCGTAGAGATTTTGCTCAACCTCATTCAAGGTAATTCCTTCATACTTATAGTCACCTACATCAATTGACCAGCCTGTATAAGTTTTCTCAACTGCATCTGCCATATGTATCTCCTCAACTTTACAATATACATTAGAATAAGGTTTCTAATTGACCTGCCATATCTGCTATAAACTCATCAAACCTGCAAAGTTCTCGTAACTCTTGATGCTCTATATCATAACAACCGATCTTTTTAGACCTAGGATCCCATACAATTTGCCAATCATTATACTCGCCTAGCTCTTTAGATAAACGCAATAGGTTACGGCGGCCTACTTTAAATGGAATTGTATCAATTAGAGGGAAAAATTCTATGGATATAAAATCAGAATCTGGCAATTCAAAGTAGAGATTATCTCCCTCTAAAAATAATACTAACGCCTTTGGTAGTTTAAAAGGTTTCAATTGATTCATTTTATTTTGTATATCATGGTACTCAACTGGCTCTAGATTTTTAAAATACTCAGCCATTTCCATATCGCCCTTTTCAACAGCAATGCTATAGGGACGCATGCCATCCTTTTCCGTAATAGTCACATCAGCGCCATATTCTACCAAGTATTTACACATTTTTAAATCTACGTACCGAGCAGCTACACATAGTGGAGTTGGCTTAAAAGGATATACAGAATCTGGTTTATTGTAATTAATATCTACACCATGATTGATAAAAAAATCTAGGACCTCATAATTTCTATCTGTAATAGCATTTCTAAAAGCTGGACTACCATATTTCTGAACTGTATGGCCTAAGTCATGAATTATCTGTAAGTGCTTATATTGCTTACCATATAAGGCAGCCTGAAAAGCATCTACTTTCACACAATTTAAAGCATGTATATTGGCCCCATGTGCGACAATGTATTCGATAATCTCTTTTGTTCCATATCGCACGGCTAATAAGAAACTTGGATTTTCTTCTTCATTTAGATCTGCACCATGTTCAACTAACCATTGAACACTTGGTAAACAATTCATTACTAACGCCAATTCTAGAGGGGAATACTCACTACAATTATCCAATTGTATAGGTTTATGAATATGCCAACCATCTACTAATGCGTTTTCTAAAGCTATAATATTTCCTTTTACAATATCTGTTACTATATCAGGCACAGATTCAAATGTACCTAAATCTTTTATCTGTATCATAGCTCTCTCCGTAAAATAATATTTTTAAAATGATTATCACTAATTACATTATATTACATTTATAAGTATGAGTGTATAGTAAAAGCCCTTCGCATAAGCGAAGGGCTAATCTATTATTTCTCTTGTACTTGTTTACCATTCATGGCTAGAATACCTCGACGATTAGATTGTAATGAAGCTTCTGTAGCAGTGCGATCTATTTCATTTATCTTTTTGCGAATTGGTTTAAACATAATATATCTCCTAATTTTATTTACTAATCGTATTTACAAGATACATAAAAGTACCACTATTAGTATCATCAACTTTAGAATATTCTTTCCAATTTATAGGATACATACCAGTTAATACTATAGGCGCTTCCATTCCCCGCATTGTTCCTTTCCCTGTATTATCGGACCAATTCATGCATCCAGTTTTAATAGAACCATCATTAATAGAAAATTCAGCGTATGTACAATTTGCTTTTATGGGAGGTTTTAAATAAGACATCTCACTAGTTATCTTAATCGTATAACCTTCAATAAATTTATCACTCTTATCTCTAAATTCCTCTATACGCATTATATCTTTTAAATAGTTATAACAACCTTGATCCTTAGCACCTTGCTCCTTCAACACATACACTTCATCATTTATAGTTTTAATACATTTTTTTGTCGTATATTTAAGCTCAATAGGAATCCATTTACCATCTACTATTACAAGAATATCAAGATGTAAATTAGGATTAAATTCAGGTACAAACTCTAGTCTGATATCACAATTCGGATATTGTTCTTTAATCATCCAAGCTAAGCTAAATTGAAAATCTGCTTCTGAATGAAATATTGGTCGCCACTTACTCAACTGGTACATTATCTCATCAATATCTAAGGTTAATCCCATACCATATACCTCATTCAACATGATTTAACTACTTATGTTAATTATATTATATTTCTATATATGTTTGTATCATAAAAGCCCCTCGCAAAATTCGAAGGGCTAACACTAATATACTTACTACCAAACTTTATCTTATTTAATCTATTCATTAAAGTACTAGTGATTCTTTTAAAGATTTCCTTCAACTACTATAATCGATGTATGTTAAAGTGCTTCCTTTATCCAAGCAATATATATCTTTAAAAACTCTTGTTCATCTTTCCTAAGGTTTATAAGATCAACTTCGATATTATGAATTATTTTAATCCAGTCGTCTTGCTTAATCCAATTATCAAAACATACATCAAAGCTATCTCTTTCGCAATTATCTGATGCATCTATAAGAGGATATACTTTATTAAAATAAGAAACTAAGATATCAAAATCTGGACTATAAACCCGTAATGGATCTCTATAATAATGCCAATTCTTCATACTGGCTTGCTCTACGTGTAAATGTCAATATAAGAATGTACAATTATTTTAATACACTATTCAATTACCAGCTCTACATAATCCCCATCTTCCTTATTGTATACATGCTTATTTACGATTCCAAGTAGTTTCTGTATATCCTCCATATCTGAAGCCGAAAATTCCAAATAACAAGTCTCATCACTGGTATAATTCAAATCTTCATAAAAATCCTGAATCGCCACATAAAATTTTTCTAAAACATCTTCCAATGGATATTGGGAAATATTCCTCGGACTATCTCCTTCTCCTAATTCTGGTTCTTGAACAAATTTTAATGAAGTAACAAAGCAATCAATTTTCATAAAATCGTCATACGTTTTATAGATATGTTCTGCTACCTTTTCGTAATCAGCTTTGTTATATTTTTCATCTCAACCTCCTTAATGTGGTGTGAAAATTATCATTAGTCCCCTACAACTTCAAATTTACGTATCCACATAAATTTATATTTTGTACCATTTCAATATTATACAATTATTACTTATTCGTTTTCCTTATAGTAACTGGGATAAAGAGGGTGTTCAAATACACCATCATCAATCATTTTCTCAATCTTCGATGGCAAATCAACTTTATATACTTTTTTATAAATAGCTGTGCTTAAACATTCAAATCCTCCTCCCGAAGAAATATCACCTAAAAAATTTTGAATTGCTTCTATATCGGGATAATGATCAGGATTATGTAGATAACGCATATATTCCTCTAAAACTCGTCTAATGTATAGAAAGTCTTTCAGGCTCATTGTTATTTTTTCCTTATCAGAAATATTATTTAACCCATATTCAATTATATCTTTTATATCTGCATATTTTCTCATATCTGAATTCATTACATCTTTTCTCCAAATAAACCGAGAGTTTCATTAAATTTCTAATGAAATTATCTCCATAAATTTTGATTTCTCTTTGCTTAAAAATAAATACCATTATATAATTCCATAAACTCTTTAGCAAACTTTGCGATAAGTTCATGATCAAGTGTAGTAGCTAAGATTTCTTCACTATCATTAGCTGTTGATGTCCAAGATTCGCTGTTACAGAAATGCTATCGCATAAAGCATTCGTAATTAAGGACTTCGGTCTATTCCCTTGTCATTAATACAACCGTCTCCTCAACAAATTCAAGTTAGCAAGTACACATTATATCAATAAGAACTTCACGAATGTCCATTATTGGCTATTTAATTTGGTTGTCAAGCTCAATACCCTGTTCCGCTAAACCAAAAACTAACTCCTTAAAACTTTCTGCAATAATTTCTAAATCATCAACCGATGTCACATATACATCATGTGGCAAAACAACAATTTTGTCTGTTTCCTTTAAAATACAAACTAAACTTCCATCACCTAAACCGCCAATAGGAAAAACAGTATTATTTGATATGTTGCTTTCTTCGTCGTCGCTATAGTTTGCAATAAAAGCAGGGTATACACAACCTAATTCCTCTAAAGTGAAAATCCATGGATCAACAAAATGGCAGCCACCAAATTCCTTGAGTAAATATCGATATTCTGACGGAATTGGTTCGAATTTGTTTTCAAACTCAGATATGTCTTTTTCGGACTCCGGGTGATATTTGCTGTGCGTGTCAGCCATAACGCTATAAGCTTTTCTTAGTAATTTAATCTCTGCTTTTGTTAATTCCATATGCTTTCTCCAATCAATACGATGAATTATCTTTTGTTCACCTTATCCGCCTTTGAAAATCAGCCCAACAAACGGGAATTGGTTATCCTTTTCCGCAAGCTCCTTTTCCAATATTGCCCTCAACATTATGATAAAATATCCGGCACTTTTCCTGCGTAAATACTTGCACAATTCCATTCAACTACTGAAAATCCATATTCTTTAATAAAATCTTCAATAAAACAATTTTTCTTTACTACACCACCATTATGGTTTTTAAGTAGCTCAATATATGCTGCAGGCAATGTATACCCTAGATTTGCTTCAGCTGCTTTAATATCCTCATCAGTAACAGGTTTACCTATATAGGATTCAAATGCATAGTCAACATCGTTCCAAAATCCGGTCCAATTAAAATCTTTCAGATTACTCATAATACCCTCTCCTAGTTTAAACCGATATAATCTAAATTCTTAATTACTCATTTATAGAATAAGTTTTGATTAAAGCTTTTGCCTCATGTCGTATCAATATGGTATCTACAATATAAGAAAAAATGATATAAGGAGATGCATTTATAATCGCTATAGGCGCTAATATAATTGCTACCCATAATAGATCTAGAGGATATGCATACCACTTAATATCTATGGTATTTAAAATGGGTATCACATAGTCTATGACTCTTAATTCCCATTGCATTAACGGATTTAACTCCTCACTTGTTCCTACTAGCCAAGCGAAGATAACCCCAAAAAGCAAAAAATATAATATGCCAACGGGAATTAATATCTTCGCTCGCTTATTTAATAGATTACGACAAATCTCATCTTGTTCCTCTGGTGCTATATCATATAACATATTGTACTGAATCTGAATCCGTCTAAATCGATAGCGAATATACTTATACAAAATGTTATTAGGTGTATATAACATAATAGACTCCACATATAAGTCATACTAGCAAAATCATGGAAAATATATCATCCATCTATGGCAAAATAATGTAAATCTTTGAATTCATCATCCCAAAATGTAAAAGAAAAGATATGGGTATCATCAAAGGTTTGCTCGCAATAGGTCACAGCATCACGTTCTGGTTCAATAATAGGCATACCAATGCGTGTTTTCACGTCATCAATAGTTACATCCCCATACCAATCTTGTATTTCGTTATAAATGAAAGTTACAATTGCATCTATATTTTTATGGTAATTAACAGCTAATAGCTTTGCCGTATCTAAATTAGTATCTGTTGGTTTCTCATCCCAGCAAAACTGTATTCCTTCGTAGGATATGGTATATTGCCTTAACTGTTCATCATACATTACAGGATTAGTCATCGTTTGTACCCTTTACATAGCTTTCCATCTTCGGTCTTAAATCTAGTACGACTTTCCAATCATCTAATGATGGAGCCTTATGATGTGCAATAAATTCTTCTATGATCTGGAATGTCTTTTGATGTCCCAGCTCATTTTTACCATATATAATAGCGCCCTGCTCACCATCATTAGTTACACTAAGCTCTATATGTAATACATCGGTATCTTGATCACTACAAACTTGTACAAAGTTATACTTTTTAGTATCTATTGAGATTGCATTTGATGGTGATATGACTACAAAATCTTGCTCTTGATCCTCAATAGCATATAAATTTTGCTCAACCTCATTCAAGGTAATCCCTTCATACTTATAGTCACCTACATCAATGGACCAATCTGTATATGTTTTCTCAAAAGTATCTATCATATGTATCATAGCTCTCTCCCCAAAATAATATTTTTAAAATGATTATCACTAATTACATTTAATACATCTTATAAACTAAGTTCGTATATCTCATAATCCGTTAAACCTGTATCTTCATAATACATGGGTAATGTACAAATATACTTAAAGCTCATACTAGAATATAGCTTTTCAGCAGGAACATTGCCTTTAAGGACATCAAGACGTATTGACTTTTGCTTATTTTCTTTAGCATATTTAATGGCAAATCCAACTAATTCTTTAGCATAACCATGTCCAGCCTATTGAGGACGAACTTCAAGAGCATGAATACCCATAACTTCATCTACATTGGCTTTTGTGGGTCAGTCAATATTCTGATACCCTTCATTTGATTCATGGTTAATAACCATAGCTACTATAATATTATTATCAATTAAGCCTATAAATAATTCTCCCTTAGTAATGGAAGACATTAGATATTCAGGCTCAGGATAAATATCCTTTTTCCAACCTATATCGTAAATAGAGTCTTGTAATCCATCTATAAGGAAATGATAAAAAGCCCTAATAGCTTCATATTGTTCTATAATTGCTTTTTCTATGATCATAAATGTATATTACTTTCTATTTCTTATCTTTAGTTACTGTGTTAACAAGATACATAAAAGTACCACTATTAGTATCATCAACTTTAGAGTATTCTTTCCAATTTATAGGATACATTCCCGTTAATACATAGCATATGCCTCATTAACTACAATACAACTATTTATTCTAATTATATTACATTTGTAAGCACGATTGTATAGTGAAAGCCCTTCACATAAGCGAAGGGCTTTAATCGAATAGTATATAAATTTATAATATATCTTAAAACATTGCATGAGCAATAAAGTAACCCACCACACAGCTTGTGAATACACCAATACAACCAGGTAGTATAAAGCTGTGGTTAATTACGAACTTACCAATGCGCGTTGTACCAGAACGGTCAAAACCAATACATGCAAGGTCTGATGGATAAGTTGGTAAAATAAAGTAAGCATAACAAGCTGGCACAAAGGATAAAATAATTAGAGGATCTACTCCAACACTAAGGCCCATTGGCACTACAATAGCAAGTGCTGCCGCTTGCGAGTTTACCAGTTTAGAAATCAAGAATAGCACAAAAGCATATGTCCATGGATACGCTACAACGATACCAGACAATGTAGTTTTAAATTGTGGAATGTAAGCACCGAAATATGTTTCTGCCATCCAAGCTACACCATAAACAGAGATAACTGCAATCATACCAGATTTAAATACAGAACCATTCGTTACATCACTAACTTTTACCTTGCACACAAGAAGAATAATCGCAGCAATTACAAGCATAGAAATTTGAATAGTTGGTGTCATGGATAATGGTTTCCATACGCCTTTAGCATTTGGAACAAGTGGTAACAATTGTTCAGGGAAACTACCAAAGAGAGCAATAATAAGAATACCTAGTAGAAAAATTGTTGTTGCCCAATATGCAGTATGTGGAAGTTCAGTTTTAACACTTGCTTCTTTGTTTTCTTCATAAATGTACGCACGTTGCTCAGGATTTTTAATACGTTCTTGAAAGTCTGGATCATTTGCAAGATCTTTGCCACGACGCATGCTCCAAATACCAGCAACAATAACACCACAGAAAGTAGCTGGAATTGTAATTGCCAAGATTGTTACTACACTAGCTGGGAAGTTAGCTGCTACCAACATAGCAACAACGGATACGACTGCAACGGATGCCGGTGAAGCACATACCCCCATTTGAGAAGCAATAGATGATACAGCCATAGGTCGTTCTGGACGAATACCTTCTTTGATTGCAATATCATAAATAATTGGGAACATTGTATATACAACGTGACCCGTACCGCAAAGAACAGTCAAAAACCAAGTTGTTATAGGTGCCAAAATTGTAATCTGCTTCGGATTTTTACGTAGAAGTTTTTCAGCATAAACTAGCATTACATCTAAACCTTTAGAAGCTTGTAAAAAACCAGAGCATGTAACAACCGCCATAATAGTCAACATTACATCAATAGGTGGTTTTCCTGGAACCAAACCAATTACAAATACAAAAAAGGCAAGACCTAAACCTGATATAGCAGCAAGTCCTAGGCCACCATATCTAACACCTACAATTAAGCAGGCTAATAAAACAATAAAACCTAATAAAATAATCATGAAACTTATCAATCCTTTCAAAACCATACATAATAATACAAATCAACTATATTATATATTACTATTAAGAAAAATAGTAGATAAAATAGTCCAAATTAATAAGTTATAATAATGATATTTTTTTATTTTTACTAAAAATAATATTATTTCTAGTATATATGGTTATATTTATTTAGTGCGCTCTAAATAAAACTAGCTTCTTTACAATTTAGTTTCACTTTTAAATCCTTAAAATATATTCTTTGTTGTCGTTTCAAATACAAACTTATAAAGGGCTTAAATATTAGTTTTTTGGAGACAACATTTTCTGTAAAATCTAGAATCGTTTTATCATCCTCCATATAGAACTTTCCGACCCAAGTCCCCTTAATATTTTTGTTTTCTATCTCAAATATCCATGACTGGTATTTGATACATTCTGTGATTCTAAAATAAGTTTCAACTCCATTCTTAGTAATCTCTATAAAGTTATTCTCATCTATAATTCTTACATCTTTTAAATCACTTCTCCAGGAAAAATCATTTAGATTCGTCACTGTATCCCACACTACTTCTATTGGATATAGTAATGTAGCTCTCATATTAGACACTGCCATAATAATCACCTCAAATATATTAGAAAAACACATAATCAATAAAAGATGGATTAAACTCTTTAACCTACTTACATATCTCTACAAGCCTATTAGTAATATTCATATTAATATAAGTAGTATTCATAATATGATAATATTCAGAAACATATTCCAATGCTATACTTAAAATAGTGTATTTTTATTTATTTTTAAAAAGGGTTGTGTGTATGAGAAACAGTAAATATGAGAAAAAAAACAGCGCTTGGAATCAAACCATTACATCGAAAGCTCTATTATTTTCCATGATTTTAACGGCTATGAGTGGTCAAGTTGTAAATGCGATTGACAAGAATGTAACAGATGAACCTGTGACATTACCAACTTATAATGTGACTGTGACCGCTACAAGAACAATGGAAGACATTGTAAAAACACCTAGTTCTGTTTCTGTTGTAACAGCGGAAGATATTGAAGCACGAAGAGCTGATACTGTAGCAGATGCTCTACAAATGTTGCCTGGTGTTTATAAAAGCCAAAAAGCCAATGGCGGCTTACAAATCCGTGGATTTGACTCTACCAATACATTAGTACTACTTAATGGTGTACCAATGAATAATACATTTAATAATAGTGTTGATTGGGAAGCTATACCGGTACATTCAATTGAACGAATTGAGTTAGTACGTGGTCCTAGCTCTTCTTTATATGGTGGTAGAGGTGTAGCAGGTGTTATCAGCATACAAACGAAACAATCAGACCCAAAAAAATCCGTAAAAGACATTCATTGGCATGGTCAAATTGGATATGGCTCTCATGGAACACTGAATAACGAGTTAGGCTTTGACGCTCGTGTATCAGATCGTGTTGCTGTTGGTATGTCTTTTGAACAAAGACGTACTGATGGATATCCAGGTTTCTTCATTACTGGCAAAGCAACAAAAATTAAACCTAATACAAAAACAGTTACACCTGATAATCCTGTACCACAAACCAAAGATGGTGCCTACCTATTAGGTAGTCGTGGTAATAAGTCATATAATAATAAAAGTCTTTCCACCTATATAACGATGAATCTACGTGACAGGGAATCTTTAACATATTCATATCTATACACAAAAAATAGATATGCCTATGAAAATCCTATGAGTACGATTACGGTAAATGGTAAACCAGTTTTCTCAGGAAACATCAAAATAAATGATCAAAAATATGTGGCTCTTAGAACAAGTAGATATTTAGGCTATGATGGATTGAAAGAATATCACGCTCATAACTTACAATATAAAAATGACAAGAGCAAATTACAAGTTACTTTTAATGTATTGGATCGCAAGAAAGACGGATTCTCTAGCCCTAATAGTCCAAACACACCAAACTATAATGGACCTGGCGATGACTCCTTCTACCCTGGAAAAACAATTAACTTAGATGCACAAAAAATATGGGACCGTATGGGTAAACATAGTCTTGTTGCTGGATTAAACTGGAAAAAAGAAAATTTTGATCAAAAACGAAGAGAACTAACAAATTGGAGAAATCATTCCTCTTTTGATTCTACAACATATCCAGGTGGATTGTATGAAATTAACAAAGGCGCTACTAACAATCTAGCATTATTCATACAAGATACCTATCGACCTAATAATGATTGGGCAATTTATACAGGGCTTCGTATAGACCGATTTAAAAAGTACCATGGACAACACGTTACTTATGATAAGGTTAATAAAAAATATGACACCGTAAATCATGGAGAAGGCACCTATACAGAATTGAGTCCTAGATTGGCTATTGAACATTATTTGAATGACTCTTTGAACGTGTATGCTTCTTACGGTCACTCCTTTAACCCACCTCCATTGAGTCAAGTGTATCGATATAGTGATATTGTAAAAGCCAATCCTAACTTAGATCCAGAACGGTCTGACTCATTTGAAATTGGTCTAAAAAAAGAATGGAATACCAAAACAACATTAAATGTATCTGGATTCTATGTTAAAACAAAAGACAAAATAAAATATGTAACCTATTATGATCGTAATGGTGATGTAGATTATAAAATGTATAATAATGTGGACCTAGAAACTCGCCGTGGTATAGAACTAGAAGTTCGACATAAATTATCATCAAAATGGTCTGTATTTGGAAATTATACTTGGCAAATGGGCCGTATTAAACACAAAGAACTTCCTAATACAAATACTAACGAATATACAGAAATAAATTATGATATTCCTAAACATATATTCCATGCAGGGCTTGAATATACTAGTGGCAAATGGAATGCCCTTTGGGATACTCAATATGTAAGTCGTCGTCAATCTGTAGATGACATTACCGGTCAATACGGTTCAGAAGATAGCTACTTTATTTCTAATGTAGCTGTGAATTATATATGGTCTAAAGAGGCGACATTACAGCTTGGTATTCAAAATGTATTTAATCGCATTTTTTATAATGACGAAGCCACAGCAGGACGTACTTACTCTGCAAGTATGAAATTTAAATTCTAGTGATCTTTTTTTAGAAATATTAATTAATATTCTTTAGTAACTTATATCTACCAATATTTAAATACGACGTAAAAGCCCTTCGCATATTGATATGTACCCATTTTCCTGGACACATATTATTTACTAGCCTAAACACATGGATGCTTCCCTGTATTTTACAGGGGGCATCCATTTTGTTTTTTTCTAGATCCTTCTGTTGTTGTAATAGTAATAGCTACTGATCTTAACCCTTGACCAGAAAGAGCTTGGCATACCAACTCATATTTTTCTTCTGAAGACCAATACTTATTAGTCCTTCGACATTTATTAATGTCCGAACCATGAAGTCGTTCTAATTTAACCCAGTCTCTTATTAGATTATGAAATGTATCTGTCCTCACACCGTTAAGTGTCTTGGGCTATTTACCTTGATAGAATAATTCAATTGCTTTTCTTTTAAATTCATAACTATATCTCATGAAAATACCCCCTTTACTGGTTGTCCAGTAAAGGGGGTACATATCAATAAGCGAAGGCCTTAATTATTATTTTTCTATTTCAATTCCATTAAGATATGCAAATTTAATCATAGCAGAGCCATAAAACTCACTTTTATCTAATGAAATATTTTCTTTTGGCATGTCTTTCAACTGATTATAAAAGCCAATATATCTAGTTTTTAACTTATCCTTTTGAATTATTTTATTAAAATACTGTTGCGCTTTGGCTTTTCCACCAAAATGATAAATATAATACAGTAGATTATGATTGATTAAATCTCCATCTATAAGCTTTTCAATATTGCGTTCAATATCTTCAAAAGCCTCAAATAATGGTATGATATGTTCTTCGAGCAATTTACTAACTTCATCGACCGTATATTGATAACTTGCACCTGCTAATTGATACCAGTGCCATTCATTTCGATTTAACAAACGCCCCAATTCTCCGCCATAAACAAAACCGTTATGAATTTTAGCTTTTGTCATGGATTTAGAGTAGATTGCAATATGTGGAACAAATTCTACGCTATATGCATAGTTATTTCTATTGGCCTGAAAGTATATCTCAAAAGTAAGGTCTTTATTTTTAGATAATTTCTTTAACTTCTGACCTTTACTAACTACCTTAAAATCTGGGAATTTACTTGCAATCTCTTGCCAAGCTTTTTCACATAACTCTCTAGGTTTCATGATTATAAAAGTACTCCCCCACTATTATACGGTTAATTATTTTATAGATTTCCCTCAACTACTATAACAGATGTATGTTGAAGTGCTTCCTTAATCCAAGCAATACATGTGTTTAAAAACTCTTGCTCTAATTTACTAAAGTTTATAAGATCAGCTTCAATATTATTAATAAATTTAACCCAGTCGTCTTGCTTAATCCAATTATCAAAGCAAACATCAAATCTCTCTCTTACCAAATTATCTGATGCATCTATAATAGGATATACTTTATTAAAATAAGAAACTAAGATATCAAAATCTGGACTATAAACACGTAATGGCTTTCTATAACAGTGCCAATTCTTCCAGCTTGGTGAAGAATTAGAAATATCATTAATTTTTAAAGGATTAAAGTCTAATCGTATGTGCTCACCTAACGGTGCATTAAGCCTTAATACCATATACTCTTGCTTTTTATAATCCGTGGGATTCAGCCATACCATATATAGATCACTCCATAAACTTATAAAACAAGGTATTATTTTATCTTTTTGTTTCTAGTGTGCAAAGCTATTATGTCGTGAGTTCTCACGAACGTTAATACTGGCTTGCTCTACGCTCCAAATACCTATATCAATCTTTCTCTTCCCTATATCCAGCATAATTTTATCTGTAAAAAATAGAGTTTATTTTTTTATACGATACACCATGTCCCCGCTATTCCAAATATACATAATGGCGGATACTGGAGATTTTTCATCGACCCAAAGCCAGACTGTATATGTAGTTGTATTGGCAAAATAGCCTTCAGTAATTATTTCAAATTCTGAGTCTACATACTCATTCATAAATTCATGTAAACAAATGGACTTGCCATAAAATCTACCTTCGCCTAACGTTTTGTTAAATATTAGTACCTTACACAAGTCCACATCACAGTCTTTAAAAGATATTTCACCAGAAAATACTCTTTCCTCACCGTCAACCAATTGATACATTTCGTCAACTGTTAATGTTAATGTTTTATTATGAATTCTGATTCCATTTACTTTACTACCATAAAGACTGAAAAGGATGTTACTCTTTTTATCATATATAAACTCCATATTATTCCTCATAAAGCAAAATCTAGAATTATAGTTCATCACACTTCGTCTTCGTCTCGTGTTCTTGGACGCCTATCACATGGGCGGTGCTATCACTCACTGCGTCGCTTTACTCCTAGTGAGCAAAGCCACTGCTTCGACATGCGCTGTCATAGGGAACATGTCTACAGGTTGTACTTCTTTGAGTTCATAGCCGTAGTGTGTGAGGATTTCAATGTCTCGTGCCATGGTTGCAGGGTTACAAGATACGTAGACAATGCGTTTTGGTTCCATGCTAGCTGCAGAGGTTAGTACTTCTTCTTTACAGCCTGCGCGAATTGGATCGAATACGATAACGTCAGGTCGTACGCCTGCTTTATAGAGTTTTGGAATTTCTACGGCCGCATCGGCGACGATAAACTCTGTATTATCATAGCCATTGCGTCGGGCATTTTCACGAGCATTGGTAATAGCTGGTTCTACGATTTCTATACCGATAACATGTTTTGCTTTATACGCAAGGAATAATGAAATAGTACCCGTACCACAATACGCATCGATAACGATTTCGGTTCCTTTTAGGTCTGCATACGCTAGTGCTTGATCATAAAGCACCGTAGTTTGTTCAGGATTAACTTGGAAAAAGGAATGTGGAGATAAGGTAAATCGTAAATCTTTGATATGGTCTGTAATCGTTCCATCCCCATAGAGAACACTATTTTTAGGCCCTAATATAACATTAGTACGCTTCCCATTTACGTTATGAACGATGGTTTCCACTTGGGGAACTCGTTCAGTTAATTTTTCAACCCACTTCTCTTGATGTGGCAAGTGTTCTGTCGCGGTTACAAGGATAATCATCCATCCAGATTGTCCGATACGACCGATAACATGACGTAGTACACCCTTACCAGTATGTTCATCATACGGTTCGATATCAAATTCTTTAGCAATTTGATAACATGCTTGAGCAATGATATTATTGCCCTCATCTTGTATAGGACAATTCGTACCTTGCACGATATCGTGAGATCCCATCGCATAGAATCCCATTTGGATATCACCTTTAGTACCGCCTACAGGCATTTGCATCTTATTGCGATATGCCCAGGGATTTTTAGGTCCTAGAGTAGGTTTAACAAGATCTGGATTTTGATGAGCAATGCGTTCGATAACGTCCTTCACCTTTTGTGTTTTTAGTGAAAGCTGGCCTTCATAGGTAATATGTTGCAACTGACATCCACCACAAAAGCCATAGAGATCACAGTGTGGATCGATACGATTAGGAGCAATGGTGACAATTTCTAATAAGCGTCCTGTAGCATACGTTTTTTTCACCATAGTAATAGATACTTTCACCGTTTCTCCAGGTAAGGTAAAGGGAACAAACACTGTAAAGTCCTCTACGCGACCTACCCCTTCGCCACTACTGCCAATACCGTGAATGGTAACTAATACTTCCTCCCCAAGTTTAACAGGAGCATTCAACATAGCTTGTTGTTTTTTAGATATAGAAGTGCTGGTATTTTGTTGTCCATTATAATGATTGGAATTCTGTTGCCCATTAGAACGATTTTTATTCTGTTGTTTAACTTTAAATTTATTCTTACGAGATGTACGACTTGTACCGTTCATTACGAGTCTCTTTTCTTCCAAATTTTAATCATGCCAGTTACGATAAGTACAAAGAATACAGTGCCAAATTTCACGAGTAATTCTTCACCTTGAATATATGGCATAAGAAGTGGATCTTCCACAATCATTTCACCAGCAACCCAACCTAATAAAGCACCACCAGCCCAAAGGATGACAGGAAACTTATTAATGATACGAGCAAATAGTGTAGAGCAGAATACAATGATTGGAACAGTGATTAACATACCAACAATAACGAGCTCTAAATGTCCTTTAGCGGCACCAACTACGCCAATTACATTATCGATACTCATCATCGCATCAGCCACAATGATTGTCCAAATGGCTCCCATTAAGGAATTCTTAGCTTCAATATGTGCATCTTCATCTCCACCTTTTAAGAGTTGAATGGCAATCCATATAAGTACAAGGCCACCACCTAAGTGAATAAGAGGAATTAAAGTAAGTGCTTCCACTAAAAGAGTAGCAAATAGAAGGCGCATTCCAATAGCCCCTACTGTACCCCAGATAACGGCTTTCTTTTGTAATTCTGGTGCCAATTTACCCGCTGCCATACCAATAACAACGGCGTTATCTCCTGCCAATAAAATATCGATCAAAATAATTTTACTAATCGTTATCCACGTTGCAGCTTCTAAAAATTCCATTCTATACTTACCTCAATTCACTCTGCTAATTCTATAACTATCCCTTAACTATACCACAAATTCTCTATTTTCTCATCTAAAAGAAAGCTCTTAGACTACCACAATTATTCTTAATTTTAGCCTATAAGGGTCTTTATAATGACTATACTTTTACGAAAAAAAAATATCTCTCCTCCTACGACTAGAAGAAGAGATATATTACATTATTTTTTAAGTTTCTTAGCTAACAAAGATGCCCCTACTACGAAAATAACAGCACCAATTTTAATGAGTAATGCATACGGTGCTACGGTATGTGAAATTAATTTATCTTCCACACTCATTGCTGCACCCACCCAGGCAAGGATACCGCCACCAACGTAAAGGATAATTGGAAAGCGTTCGATAACTTTTACAAATAAAGTACTACCATAAATGATAATAGGTACTGTAATAAGCATACCGACAGCAACTAATGTCATATTGCCACTAGCGGCACCAACTACACCAATAACATTATCAATACCCATAATTCCATCTGCAATAACAATGGTCATGATAGCAGCGCGCAAGTTATCTTTAGCCTCGATATTGTGCTCGCTATCATCATCAACAACAAGCTTGTAACCGATCCATAAAAGAAGGATACCACCAACTAAACGAAGAGCAGGAATATTGTTCAAGGCCTCTACAAATAGGAATGCCATAACAAGACGTAAAATAATAGCGCCAGCTGTGCCCCAGAAAATCGCCTTCTTCTGTAAATGTGCAGGTAGGTTGCGAGCCGCCATACCAATAACGATGGCATTATCACCAGCTAATAAAATATCAATAACGATGATTTGAAGCATCGCTAATAAGCCTTGTACAGTTAAGATGTCCAATGTATCCTCCTTAGAATAAAATAATAGTATATATATTATAATCGATATAGTAAAGTAGTGTAAAATTCAATTATCAACATATATATACGTTTTTATCATAATTCTTTCTTATTAAATAAGATAGTTTATATAAGGTCATTTCTCCCCTTACATAATCACAATATGGGCTCTATTTTTTTTATAAATTTAATTCCTTTTTCCCTTAGGTTTTGGCTATTAAATTAAGCTACTTTATGGTATGGTATAGTATATCATTACTAGGGAGGTTAGTATGTATCAAACATATTCTATACTGCAAAAATTATGGTTGTTTATAAAACTATTTACTCCAATGTGCATCACTCAATTTTCCCTGATTGGGGCGACCTTTATCGCCATCTTTTTAACGGGGCAATATAGTACGACTGATTTAGCTGGTGTTGCTACGGGATATAATTTGTGGCTCCTCTTCTATATCTTTGCACAAGGTACATTAATGGGTATCACACCAATCATTTCTCAACTATTAGGAGCTAAGAAAACAGATGATATTCCAATAATCTTTCATCAAGGTCTTTTCATCGGTACAGGACTAGCATTTTTAATTTTACTAATCGGTATATTCGGCTTACGCCCTTTATTGACATATTTAAATCTTGAGCCGGCTGCCACCGAGGTATGTATTAGTTATCTGAAAGCCTTTGCACTTGGTTTATTCCCATTACTCTGGGTAAATACCTTGCGTAATACTGTCGATTCTCACGGATTAACGCATTACTCCATGGCCATCGTCTTTACAAGCTTTGTGATTAACGTATTCTTAAATTATGCACTCATCTTTGGTCATTACGGTTTTCCTGAAATTGGTGGTGTTGGTGCTGGCTACGGTATTGCTGGTGCCTGTTGGACAAACTTCGTTCTATTTAGCTTAGTCATTCTATTGCATCCTAAGTTAAAAGGCTATCGCATCTATAAAGATTTCCATAGCCCGAATTTTCACTATATCCGTGAACAATTACAAGTTGGTATTCCCATAGGTTTTTCTATCTTTTTTGAAGCTAGTATCTTTAGCATTGCTGGGCTCTTAATGGTTCACTTTGGATCTGCTGTAGTAGCAGCTCATCAATCTGTCATTTCTTTTACTAATGTATTCTACTGCTTACCATTAAGTATCGCCATGTCCTCTACCATTGCCGTTGCTTATGAACTCGGTGCAGGACGAAAAAAGGAAGCCATCCAGTACTCTTATATTTCTCGTGTATTAGCCATCATCATAGCCGTTCTCATTTGTGCCTTTACATTCACTCATATGGATAATATTGCGGATTTATTTACAAACGATGATGAAGTATATGAACTTATTTATCACTTCCTTGGGTATGGCGTATTTTTTGCAGCTATTGATGCCATAGGTACTCCATTACAAGGTATTCTAAGAGCCTACAAGGATGTAAAAGTAGTTCTTTACATCTCTCTCATTTCTTATTGGGGCGTATGTTTCCCAACGGCTTATACCCTTGCCAAAAATCCTAATTATGGACCATTTGGCGTATGGATTGGTTTGTTGGCTAGCGTAGTAGTTGCGGGTATATTATTTACACTTCGCACATACTACATACAACATTACAAACCTAGAACTATTGCAAAATTACAAACCTAAAACTATTGCAAAATAATAAAAGCACCTATTGATTACGCTTAAGTGTAAGTAATCAATAGGTGCATTTTTATTGTAAAAGATTCCAAATACATAATCTATTAGTATATGGGCCCTTTAAAATAGACTAATATTTTAATTAGGTATATGACTATGAAAGTCTTATTTTAAAGCTTCTTGTTTCTCTACTTTGGACATACGGAAAAAATTATATAGCGTTTCTGCCGTCTTATAATTCATAGATTCTACATTTGCAAGTTCATCAATAGATGCCTCTTTCATGGCCTCTAAACTATTAAAGTGAGCCCATAAGGCCTTACGGCGTTTAGGCCCGATTCCTTCAATATGGTCAAGAATAGATTCAAGATTTCGCTTACCGCGCAACTTACGGTGATAGGTAATGGCAAAGCGATGCGCTTCATCACGAATTTGTTGAAGTAATTGAAGCTCCGGCGTATGATGACTCAAAATGATACTTTCAGATTGTCCCTCTACAAAGACCTCTTCAATACGCTTAGCCAAGGAGATAACTGGCACATCTGTAACACCAACAGCACGGATTAACGGCAAAGCCGCATTGAGCTGACCTTTACCACCATCGATGATAATAAGATCTGGCATAGGCCAGTCTGTTTCATTACCGTAACGACGTTCCATAATTTCAGCCATCGATTTAAAGTCATCAGGTTTACCTTGTGTGGTTTTCAGTTTAAAGCGGCGATATTCCTTTTTTGCTGGCTTACCACCTTCAAAAACAACCATGGAAGCTACCGTTTCAGCCCCTTGTGTATGAGATATGTCAAAGCACTCCATACGTTCAGGTAAACGTGGCAAGTCGAGGATCTCGGCTAGCTTCTTAACCGCCCCGCCAGTCTTATCGATTTGGTGCTGCCACTGACGACGACGTTCTTCAAGGAAAGTTTCTGCATTTTCATGAGCCATCTTAATCATATCCATCTTATAGCCACGTTGTGGCACAGATACATCTACATGTTGGCCTTTGAGCTGTGTAAACCATTCTGTTAATAAGTCTCTATCTGTACTCTCCATAGGTAGTAACAACTCTTTAGGAATAAAGTTTGTATCTCCATAGTATTGCTTGATAAAGTCTGTCATAATGGTTTCTGAACTATCTCCATCATGTTGCACAAAGTAATTCTCACGGCCTAACAGACGACCACCGCGGATGAATAGCAACTGTACACAGGCCATCGATGTATCTACAGCCAATCCTAAGACGTCTAAGTCGCCACGTTGAGTAACCATGCGTTGCTTTTCTTGTATCTTTTCAATGCTAGACAATTGATCACGATAACGTGCAGCATCTTCAAAGCGCAAATCTTCTGCAGCAGCCTCCATCTTTGATTTAATTTCCTTTAGCAATGGTATAGGTTTACCTTCAAAAAGTTCTATGATTTCGTCAATATACTTTCGATAATCCGGTACAGATATTTTGTTAAAACACGGTGCCTCGCAGTAATGCATATGATACTGCAAGCATGGGCGTTCTACCTTCATAGACTTACAGGTACGCAATGGATAGTACTGTCGTATTAATTTCAGTACCACATGAACAGATGTGACATCTGTAAAAGGGCCAAAGTACTTGGCTCCATCACGCTCTAGGCGACGCGTCATATATACGCGTGGGTAATCCTCTTGCACTGATATTTTAACATAGGGATACGTCTTATCATCACGAAGCCTAATATTATATTTCGGTTCATGCTCCTTGATAAGTGTATTCTCCAAGATGAGCGCTTCCATCTCCGTTTTTGTTTGAATAACTTCCACATCGACGGCTCGTTTCATCATGGCCGTAACCTTTGGTGCGCGATTTGCATCGTTACGCACATAGGAACGCACACGATTTCGCAAGTTAATAGCCTTACCTACATAAATAATTCGGTTATATTGATCACGCCACAAATATACGCCTGGTGTAGTTGGCAAATGACTAACCTTTTCCAGTAATTCTTCAGACGGCATATTTCCTCCTTTCCTTGTAGATTACAAGAGAATAGATTACACACTTCTTTAAGTATTGACCTTTATAAGTTGAAGGATGTAGTCTATTCTCTTTATGATTTTTCTTTTATAGAAACTTAAATATATGTACTATTTTATTTCTTATGCTTCGCTGCTTTCATAAATTTCTTAGTCTGTTCCAATACAGGGCCTAAGAATTTCCCGGTATAGCTTTCTTTCACCTTAACAATTTCCTCAGGCGTACCAATTGCCACGATAGTGCCTCCGCGATTACCACCTTCAGGACCAAGATCAATAATGTGATCAGCCATCTTAATAACATCTAAATTATGTTCGATAACGACAACTGTATCGCCACCCTCTACGAGTTGTTGCAATACGTGTAATAACTTGCGAATATCCTCGGCGTGAAGACCTGTAGTAGGTTCATCTAGGATGTATAGCGTTTTACCTGTGCTGCGACGAGCTAATTCAGTAGCTAATTTAACGCGTTGTGCTTCACCACCAGATAATGTTGTAGCCGCCTGACCTAAACGAATATAGCCAAGACCTACCTCTTGCAAGGTAACCATTTTACGATTGATCTTCGGAATAGCGCTGAAGAACTCAACCGCATCATCTACCGTCATATCTAGTACATCTGCAATAGATTTACCTTTGTATTTAACCTCTAAGGTTTCTCGGTTATAACGGGCTCCCTTACAAACCTCACAAGGTACATACACATCTGGTAAGAAGTGCATTTCAATTTTAATGATACCGTCACCACGACAAGCTTCACAACGGCCACCTTTTACGTTAAAGCTAAAGCGCCCTTGTTTGTAACCGCGCATCTTTGCTTCCGGTGTTTGACTATATAGTTCGCGTATGGCATCAAATACACCTGTATATGTAGCTGGATTGGAACGAGGTGTACGTCCGATAGGGCTTTGATCAATATTGATGATTTTATCGATATGTTCAAGACCACGGATTTCTTTATGAGCCCCTACTTTGTGGTTAGAGCGATATAATTGATTAGCTAAACCTTTGTAGAGAATTTCATTAATCAAGGTAGACTTACCAGAACCGCTGACACCAGTAACAACATTAAACAAGCCAATAGGGAATTTTACATTTACATTTTGTAAATTGTTTTCCTTAGCACCGCGAATTTCAATGCAGTTCTTACCTGGTTTGCGGCGTTCTTCAGGAAGGGCGATAAATTTACGACCACTTAAGTACTGACCAGTAATAGAGTTTTCTACCTTCATCACTTCCTCAACAGTACCTGCTGCAATGATTTGACCACCATGTTCACCTGCTCCGGGACCGATGTCTACTAAATAATCAGCAGCGCGCATCGTATCCTCATCATGTTCTACAACAAGCAAGGTATTTCCTAAATCACGTAGCCCTTTTAATGTATCGATGAGGCGATCATTATCGCGTTGATGTAAACCGATAGATGGCTCATCTAGGATATATAATACACCTACTAAGCCTGAGCCAATCTGTGTGGCCAACCGAATACGCTGTGCTTCACCACCAGATAATGTGCCTGCACTACGGTTCATTGTTAGGTAATCGAGACCTACATTATTAAGGAAACCTAGACGAGCATTGATTTCCTTTAAAATTTGAGCACCAATCACTTGTTCACGTTCAGTTAACTGTAGATTACCAAAGAAATCGAGTGCTTCTTTAATAGTTAACTGCGTTACTTCGTTGATATTCTTATCCCCTACAGTAATAGCTAATACTTCAGGTTTAAGACGAGCCCCATGACATGTAGTACACGGCTTAATAGACATAAACTTTTCAAATTCTTCACGCATAGAGTCTGTAGAGGCTTCACTATGACGGCGCTTAACCATCGGTAAAATACCTTCGTACTCAGTAAAGAATTCCTTTATCTCACCTCTCATATTTTCATAGGTGAAATTTACCTTATCCGTCGTACCGTACATCACCTTTTTCTGTAATGCTTTCGGCAATTCATCATAGGTGGAGTCTAAGGAATATCCATTAGCTTTTAATAGACCTTCTACTTGACGTATAAACCAAGCATTAGGATTGGAGCTCAAGGCTTGCACGCAACCATCGGCAAAGCTAATAGATCCATCTGGAATAACGCGCTCCTCATCAACCTCCATAGTAGAACCAATCCCTAAACAAGATGGGCACGCACCAAACGGACTATTAAAAGAGAACATACGCGGTTCAATTTTAGGTAATGAAATATGACAATCTGGGCACGCAAAATGTTGGCTATACATGTGTTCAGGTCCGTCTACCTCTTGAATCACAACGATGCCTTCTGCCCATTTTGAAGCGGTCTCCATAGAGTCAGCCAACCGAGATTCAATGCCTTCTTTTACAACGAGACGGTCCACAACGATATCGATGGAATGCTTCTTATTTTTCTCTAATACAATTTCTTCGTCCAAGGTACGCACTACACCGTCTACTCGAGCACGAACAAAGCCTTCTTTGCGAAGTTGTTCAAACACCGATTTATGTTCCCCTTTTTTACCTTGAATCATAGGGGCCAGCACTAAAACCTTTGTACCTTCGGCAAAGCTCATTACATCGTCGGTCATTTGTTGTATTGTTTGCTGGGTAATAGGCTTACCACACTCTGGACAGTGTGCATGACCTACGCGTGCAAATAAGAGACGTAAATAGTCGTAAATCTCCGTTACGGTACCAACCGTAGAACGAGGGTTGCGACTCGTCGTCTTTTGGTCGATAGAAATGGCTGGAGACAAACCTTCAATATAATCGACATCGGGTTTATCCATTTGTCCCAAAAATTGACGTGCATACGCAGACAGGGACTCAACATAACGTCGTTGCCCTTCTGCGTAAATCGTATCAAATGCTAGGGATGATTTACCAGAACCACTGAGGCCAGTTAAGACGATAAACTGATCACGTGGCAAGGATATATCAATATTTTTTAGGTTATGCTGACGCGCACCTTTTACAATCAATTGATCTTTCATTATCTTTCCTATTTAAAGAGATGATACCAAACGGCATCATCTCTCCGATTACTAACATGAAATAATATATGTATATTATCGCACATATAGTCTATATAATCTATGTGTTTTCTTACAATCTTTTAAAATTGCTCCTAAGATTTACTTTTTGGACTCGTCCGCTTTCTAGATTTGGTAGAAGCAGGCTTCTTCAACTTGCTATCTCCTGCACTATGCATATCGGACCATTGTTGACGTAATACGCCCAATTGATCACGTAATTTAGCAGCGGATTCAAATTCAAGCTGCTTGGCGGCGGCCTTCATTTGACGATCTAGCTCTTCAATCTTATTGTACAATTCTTCCAGTGTTATATCTGCCACCTTAGGTGCTGATGTATCTTGAACATATGATTCGTGTCCATGGTCCATGCCCTCTGAGGATTTTTTTTGTTTTCCTTTTTTCGGTGAAAGTCCCTTTCCCTCGGTAACCATATCTTCTTCGATTTTCGTTAATTCGATAAGCTCTTTTACATCTTTAGATACAGATTTAGGCGTGATATTATGTTCAATATTATAAGCCTCTTGCACGGCACGACGACGATCGGTTTCATCGATAGCTCGTTGCATGGAACCTGTTACACGATCTGCGTACATGATAACATGACCATTCACATTACGAGCCGCACGACCTATAGTTTGAATCATGGCCGTATCGGAACGCAAGAAACCTTCCTTATCCGCATCTAAGATAGCAACCAAGGAAACCTCTGGCATATCGAGACCTTCACGAAGCAAGTTAATACCAACTAATACATCGAATACGCCAGCCCGCAAATCACGAATGATTTCAGCCCGCTCAATAGTAACAATATCGGAATGAAGGTAACGAACTCGTACGCCCATTTCCTTCAAAAATTCCGTTAAGTCCTCAGCCATCTTCTTCGTCAATGTCGTAACAAGAACCCGTTCATTCTTGGCAGCTCGTTTGTGAATTTCTCCAAGCAAGTCATCCATTTGCCCCTTAATAGGACGAATTTCTATAGATGGATCTAATAGGCCCGTAGGACGAATGATTTGCTCTGCAATATTCGTTTCTACTTCCATTTCGTATGGGCCAGGTGTAGCCGATACGTATACAATTTGATTGATACGCTCTACAAATTCATCGAATTGAAGAGGTCTATTATCTAATGCAGAAGGAAGACGGAAACCGTATTCGATAAGAGATTCTTTACGGGCACGGTCACCATTATACATAGCACGAATTTGAGGCATCGTCACATGCGATTCGTCCACCATGATGAGGAAATCATCTGGGAAATAATCAATCAATGTAAACGGTGCTTCCCCAGCCTTACGTTCAGACATATGACGGGAATAGTTTTCGATGCCCGAGCAATAGCCCATTTCTTGCATCATTTCTATATCGTAACGGGTACGCTGTTCTAAGCGCTGAGCCTCCAATAGACGGTCAGCAGCTTTTAACTTCGCCAACTGCTCATCTAATTCGGCTTCAATACGCTCTACAGCAATATTCATCTTCTCTTTCGTCGTTACATAGTGAGATGCTGGATAGACAGCAACGTGTTTTCTTTCCGCAATAACTTCACCCGTCAAGGAATCTACCTCTACGAGGCGGTCGATTTCATCACCAAAGAGCTCCACACGAATGGCTCTTTCACTATAAGCGGCAGGGAAAATATCAATTGTATCCCCTTGTACACGGAAGGTACCGCGGATAAAGTTCATATCATTTCTCGTATATTGAATATCTACGAGTTTAGATAAGATTTCATCGCGCGATTTAGTTTGACCTAAGCGCAAGGACAATACAAGATCAGAATAGTCCTCAGGGTCACCTAAGCCATAAATACAGCTAACAGAGGCAACGATAATGACATCGCGGCGCTCAAAAAGGCTCATCGTAGCACTATGTCGCAGTTTATCGATTTCATCATTAATAGACGCATCCTTCTCGATATATGTATCACTAGAAGGAATATAGGCCTCCGGTTGATAAAAATCGTAGTAAGATACAAAGTATTCTACCGCATTATTTGGAAAGAAACTTTTAAATTCACTACATAATTGAGCCGCCAAGGTTTTATTATGAGCAATGATCAAGGTCGGCTTTTGAACTGCTTCAATAACCTTAGCCATTGTAAAAGTCTTACCAGTACCAGTGGCACCGAGCAAAACTTGCGCCCATTCACCACGTTCAATACCTTCTGTTAAAGATTGAATCGCGGTAGGTTGGTCACCTGTAGGCGTAAAGGGCGCCTCCACTTTAAATGGTTGGCCCCCCTCGTAATTATATGTACTATGCTTCATTACTGTTCATCCTGATGTTTACGGATGGCTTTCATTTCTTCATCCGTCAAACGACGACCTACATTTTCCGCTTGATTCAACGTATCCTCACCTTCTAAGACTTCGATGAGCATAGCAATAGAAAAGCGATCTAGTGTAGGTGTGGTCTTCTGGATTTCATCAGCCATCATCCAATCTGATTCAGTATAGTTATTAATACGTTCTGTAATTTCTTCCCAGTTTGAAAGTAGCAATCTCGTAATGGGGCGATATAGTTCAATACCGAAGTACTCGATTAAGCTAACTATCTTATTCATATTTTCTAGGCTAACATTACATTCATTTTTTTTATTTTCAGATTCTACATATTCAAGTAAGAATTCCCGGTTATATTTATTTGTCACCTTGAATCATTCCTTTATTAAATAGTGCATTAGCAAATTCTTTTGCATTAAATGGACGCAAGTCATCCATACCTTCGCCAACGCCAATCCAGCGTACGGGTACGCCCAGTTCCTCTTTAATAGAGATAACTACGCCGCCTTTTGCTGTACCATCTAGTTTAGTTACTACAATACCATTTACTGGTACAGCTTGACCAAATAATTTAGCTTGGCTTACTGCATTTTGACCCGTAGTACCATCTAAAACGAGCAATGTTTGATGCGGCGCACCTTCTACGTGGTTATTCGCTACGCGCCCCATCTTTTTAAGCTCTTCCATAAGGTTAACCTTAGTATGTAGACGACCAGCCGTATCTACGATAACAAGGTCTGCATTACGAGCTTTCGCAGCTTCCATTGCATCATATACAACGGCAGCAGGGTCTGCGCCTTCTTTATGTTTAACAATCGGCACACCAACGCGATCAGCCCAAATGGATAATTGGTCAGCTGCAGCGGCACGGAATGTATCACCTGCAGCAATGATAACCTTTTTACCTTCTTTAGTATAATAGTTAGCCAATTTAGCGATTGTCGTTGTTTTACCAACACCATTTACACCAACTACGAGGATAACCTCAGGATGGTGCAAAGTAATTTCATCTTCTTGATCGATGAGCATTTCCGTGATGCGGTCTTCCATAAACGGCATTACATCGCCTGTATGATTAATGATACCTTCTGTTACACCACGACGAATTTCTTTCATCAAGTATTCTGTCGTCTTAGGGCCTAGATCACTAGTAAGCATAACTGCTTCTAAATCATCTAAAAAATCATCATCGATTTGCGCATAACCAATAACGATGCTTTCTACATTTTTTACAAAAGACTTACGAGTTTTCTCTAAACCGTCTTTAATTCTATCAAAGAATCCAAATGCCATTATGCTAGATCCTCCTTCACATCTTCAAATGCTACTGTTAATAATCGCGATACACCGCGTTCCACCATGGTTACCCCTTGAAGTACTTCGGCAGCTTCCATCGTCTTTTTACGGTGAGATACAACGATAAATTGTGTTTCTTTATTTATTCGATTTAAGTAAGAGCTAAATCGTTCAACATTAGCTTCGTCAAGCGCCGCGTCAACTTCGTCAAGCACACAGAACGGAGCTGGACGATAGTCAAGGAATGAGAACAATAAAGCGATAACCGTAAGAGCACGCTCACCACCCGATAAAAGTGTCAATTGTTGACGCTTTTTCCCTGGTGGTTGAATGTAGAAGTCGATACCACCCGTCAAGATATTATCTGGATCAGTAAGTACAATTTGCGCAGTACCACCGCCAAACAATTGGCTGAATACTTCTTGGAATCTACGGCCTACCACATCCAATACATCATATAGCTGTGTACTCATAGCCTTATCCATTTCGGCAATAACCGCCTGTAATTGCGCCTTTGCCGTATCTAAATCAGCTAATTGTGTGGTTAAGAAATCATAGCGTTCTTTAGTCTCTTCGTATTCCTCAACGGCATTTGGATTGACTGGACCCAATTCGGCAATTTCGGCTATCAAACGAGCTTGCTCATCCTTCCAATCGCTAACGGAGCCTTCAATGCGAAGGACTTGAGCATCTTCCAAAGTAAAGCCTAGCTCTTGTAATTCTTCTACAAAGCGCTCACAGTCCATGCGATGACGTGTAATTTTACCTTCCATATCAACAAGGCGACCTTGCACCACTTTGTAGCGTTGATTCAATCGGTCTTGCTCACTGAGGATAGATTCCATTTCCTCGCGCCCCGTAGATGTTTTATCATAAGCTTCATCGCGAAGGGCACGTAATCGTTCAACCTCAGCCGTAGCAGAGGTCAACTCTTGTTCTGCAACTTCCTGAGCCAGAGGGATATCCTCTTCATAGCGTTGTGTAGTACTAACTAACAAATTACGAAGTGGTGTTAAACGCTCAATAATACTAGAAATAGACTGATTACGCTGTTCACGTTGTGATTCCCGTTCCTGAATGGTATGTCGCAAGGTATCACAAGTAAGGCGAGCTTCTGTAAAAGCTTCATACGCCTCTTGTTGCACCTTTTGCAACACGGTTAATCGACCCATCAACGCCCCTTGATTACCATCCATACCATGATCCTCTTGCAAGGAAGCTAATGCTGTTTCTTGATCTTTCAAGTTAGCTGTTGTAGTAGCCAAATCAATATCAATTTGTACTAAACGTTGCTCTTCTTCATGGAGAACACGTTTCTTACGATCCAGCTGATTTTGTATATTTTGTACCTTTGTTTCACTAGCCACATAGAGTAAGTTCGTATGTTGATAGCTTTCATCAAGAGTCGCTTGATCCTTTTCAGTCTCTTCAACCCGTTTTTCAAGGCTTTCTAAGTTAGCTATTAAGGAGCGAATTTGACCTTCGATTTGTACCAGTTCTTGTTCAAGACTAGCAGCCTCTTCCTTGCGGCTCAATACAGAAGCACGCTTACGTTTTGTGGCACCACCGGTTAGAGAACCACCAGGTTGAAATTGTTCCCCTGTAAGAGTTACGATGCGCAATTGCTGATTGTATTTTTTCTGTAATCCAATGGCATCATCCATGGAAGACACTACCAAGGTGCGCCCCAATAAGTATTGGAAAATATGGGCGTATTTATTATCAAAAGAAATACAATCAACAGCAGTGCCTAATACACAGCTTTCATGTAAAGCCGGTGTATCATATGGTTTACCTTTAACAGAATCCATCGGCAAGAAGGTTACGCGACCACCTTGGATAGATTTCAAATAATTGACACCCTCCGCAGCAGCGCGAGCTGTAGTAGTTACAACGTGGTTAACACTACCGCCTAAGGCCGTTTCGATAGCCGTAGTATATTTCTCCTCTACCGTAAAGAGATCGCCAACAGCGCCCGTGATCTGTTCGCGCCAAGAACCTTTACCATTGAGGATGTTCTTTGTGCCTTCTAAGTAACCTTCGTGCTGTTCCTCCCACTGTGCTAATAGTTCTAATCGACCTTTTGCACGTTGTTCTTGAGTGCGCAGCTTTTGTAATTCCTTACGCTCTTCACGCGCTTTCATGACCGCATCCTTAGCATCATCAACGAGGGCTTGTCGTTGAGCAGATAAGGCATTAAACTTTTGACCTAGCGCTTCAAATTCAGAACGAGCGACTTGTAGTTCACTATCTACCTGTGCTATTTCAGATTCTAGAATAGCACATTGATTTTTACTTTCCCCCTTGCGAGCTTCTAAGCTCCGAATACTAGCCTTAGCCGTTTCAATAGCACTCACAACTTCTAATTGACGTTTCTCAAAAGCCTCTCGATTGGATTGCAAGGATTGGAACTTAGCTTGTTCTGACCTTACATCTTCAACAGCCTTTTTGTAACTCGCTTCTAATTCTTCTAGATTAGACTCTTTTTCTACTAATTGAGCACTTTCATCTTGAATCAATTGATTTAAGATGCGCAATTGTTGCTCCTCGCCCTTTTGCGTAGCCTCTAGCTCGCTAATGCGCATAGACGTTTCATCTAATTCACGGCGCGCTGTTTTTAGTTGCTCTTCTAAGAGACGTAA
The DNA here is from genome assembly GCF_000024945.1 of Veillonella parvula DSM 2008. NCBI lineage: Bacteria > Bacillati > Bacillota > Negativicutes > Veillonellales > Veillonellaceae > Veillonella > Veillonella parvula. The sequence continues at coordinate 841,886 of NC_013520.1, read as the reverse complement.
ATGACCAGATAAGCGTTCTTCATCGCGTTGCTTTTCAGTATATTGAGCCTCCCACAACTTAAGCTGTTCCTGCTCTTTTGACGAGGACGATTGCAATTCGTGACGACGAGCCTCTAATTTAGACAATTCAGTTTGAAGCTCAATTTCTTCATCTTTAAAGGCAATATTATCGTTTTCAAAACGTGTTAAAAGACGATCAGAGGTCTTATAATTGTGGAAGCCTAATGCCCCATCATAATCGCGCTTTGCGCGGCTTAAGGTCATATATTTTTTAGTCTTTTCCGCTTTTTCAGACAAAGGTCCTAATTGCTCTTCAATGGTAGCCATTACGTCTCGTACACGCTCCATATTACGATCTGTACTGGCAATACGACGCAATGCATCTTCTTTATTGATCTTAAAGCGAGAAATACCTGCTACATCTTCAAAGATAAGGCGCCGTTCTTCAGGTTTAGAATTTAAAATAGCATCAATTCGGTTCTGCCCAATGATAGCCATGGAGTCTCTACCAAGACCGGTATCTGCTAGTAAAAGATGTATGTCCTTTAAACGACAAGATCGCTTATTAATGAGGAACTCACTTTCACCAGTGCGGTATATACGGCGTGTAATGGCTACCTCAGCCATATCTATATCTAATTGTTGGTCACTATTGTCAAACACAAGTGTAACCTCAGCAGCGCTCATAGGTTTGCGCTTTTCCGTACCAGAGAAAATAATATCCTCTGCTTTTTGACCGCGCAAATTACGGACATTGGATTCTCCCAATACCCATTTCATAGCATCCGTAATATTACTTTTACCACTTCCGTTAGGACCAATAACGGCAGTCATTCCTGGTGAGAATTTTACAATCGTTTTATCCGCAAACGATTTAAAGCCCTTTAATTCCAACCGAAGTAATTGCATGACTGCCTCCTTTCTACCAACAACCCTAAATAATCATATTTTTTATTATAACACATATTGCAGGCCATCAATACAGCAACGAACGGTATTTCTCGTGCGTTCTTCACACCATTCAAATGCATACTGCGGATACTGAATCTGAAAGTATTTAACGTTTCGATTATTAAGGCCTCGCACCTTAGATGTTAAGCATCTCGGATAAGAAATAACAATATTATGCTGTACTGCAATACCATTATTCCTAATATAATTTGTTCTATCATTATTAGTGTTATCTATATATCCACTATTATCAGCATTATAAGCACTAACTCCACTAAATCCTAGATTTTCATAAGTAGCGTAGTCAGTTAGATTAAAACAATCGTTACTTAGTGCGTACGTATACTGAGATGCATGCTCATCAATACAACGTTCAATTCGCTGCTTATACTGTTCGTTCACAACCAGCTCCCCCATAGCGGGCTCATATGGCCCCGCTACTAAGCTATTGCCGGAATCTAATTCTTCTGTACTTTGTAAACCCGTGCGAATGACTTCAATGCCATGCTGTTCAAACCAATCTTTTAAAAATGAACAATACTGTATAGCTAGCTCAGTACTTAGTGGTTTATATTCTCCAGCTCTATACTGTTCGGCTAGCTCTGTATTTTCTATAACTAGTACGGGATAGATACGTACAAAATCAGGTCGTAATGCGGCTACTGCAATGGCCGTTTCTATTATGGTTTGCCAAGTCTCTCCTTTTAGTCCCGGTAAAAGTTGAACCCCAACGGTCATATCACGATGTTTTAATCGTGTAACAGCCTCTACTACCTCTTGTGCCGTGTGCCCCCTCTTAGCATCGACTAAAATACCATCATTCATAGACTGCACACCAAGTTCCACAGTTTTTACTCCATAAGACTGTAATAATGTAATCGCTTCATCTCCTACAGCATCGGGCCTTGTAGAACAGCGTATGCCATCAATGAGGCCCTGTTGAAGCATTTCATAGGCAGGCATTAATAATTTATGTTGTAAATCTTTAATAATAGCCGTAAATGATCCACCATAAAAGGCAACCTCCCAAAACTTTTCATTCCGCTTTGTTCCTACATAGTCTTTGATTGTTTGTTGTATATATTCTGGAGTTAGGTGACTAATACCAGATTGGCCTGTAATACGAGATTGATTACAAAATGTACACACATAGGGACAACCTACGTGAGGTATAAAAAAGGGAATCATACCAAATGGTTTCATAGACACCTCCTCTTCTTATGTAAAAATTATTATTCATCTATTATTATATAGATTATTGTTCATCTATCATTATATAGATCATTATTCATCTACCATTATATAGATTATTACTCACATACTATATATTACTCACATACTATTATACAAAAAAAGCGCCATTCGGCGCTTTTCTATTTATCAGCCATCAACTTTTCTAAAGTCAATTGAGCCGCATGTTGTTCTGCAATTTTTTTACTTTTACCAGAGCCGGCCTCGTAAGTAACACCATTAATTTCAACCTCCATATGGAAGGTTTTAGCATGATCGGGACCACTTTCACTGAGCAAATGATAGACAATATGTTTATCCCCATCTCTTTGCACATATTCTTGTAATAACGTCTTATAATCTTTGCCCCGCTTACCTTCTAAGGCTTGCATGATATAGGTAGTTAAATGCTTTAAAACAAAGGCCATAGCCGTTTGATAATCTGTAGAAATATAAATGGCACCGATGAGAGACTCAAAGGTATCCGCTAATATAGAGTTTCTATCGTTACCACCGGAAGCGCGTTCTCCATGACCGAGCAATAAATATTGTCCTAGTTGCAAAGAACGACTCACAGATGCTAAAGAATCCTCACACACTGTAGCGGCCTTAATTTTCGTTAAATTACCTTCAGCCATATCTGGATATGTCTTAAATAGGTATTCCCCAATAATAAGATCCAAAACAGCATCGCCTAAAAACTCTAATCGCTGATTGTGATGAATATGCTTTGATTTATGTTCATTCGCATAAGAAGTATGTGTAAAAGCACAATCTATAATGGATATATCTGACACAGGTATGTCTAAACGAGCAACAAGCTCATGAAGAGATTCTTCACGAGCTTGTGTTATCTTACTCTTATGCGTTTCGATAGTAACCATTAAGCTTCATAACGGCGAATGCAAAGTGTACCGTTATGACCACCAAAACCGAAAGAGTTAGAAAGTGCACATTTTACTTGAAGTTCACGTGCGCCTTCACGAACATAGTCCAGATCCAAACCTTCATCAGGATTGTCACAGTTAATTGTAGGGTGAACTTTACCAGTTTCAATCGCCATTGCCATTACGATAGTTTCAATAGCACCAGCAGCCCCCAATAAGTGACCTGTCATGGATTTAGTAGAGTTAACAGCGATATTTTTAGCGTGATCGCCGAACAATTCTTTAATAGCCAATGTTTCATTTTGGTCATTAAGGCCAGTAGATGTACCATGAGCATTGATGTAGTTAACGTCTTTAGGATCAATACCTGCATCTTTAATTGCTAATTCCATACATTTACGAGCTTGAACACCACCTGGAGCTGGTGCAGTGATATGGTAAGCATCACCATTGCTACCATAGCCCACAACTTCAGCATAGATATGCGCACCGCGTGCTTTTGCGTGTTCTAATTCTTCAAGAACTACGATACCAGCACCTTCACCCATTACGAAACCATCACGGTCACGGTCAAATGGACGGGACGCCTTTGTTGGCTCATCATTGCGTGTAGACATAGCTTTCATAGCCGCAAAACCAGCTACAGCAGCCGGAGATACCGCAGCCTCAGTACCACCAGCAAACATCACATCAGCATCTCCACGTTGGATGATACGGAATGCATCGCCAATCGCATTTGTACCAGAAGTACAAGCAGTTACGTCTGTAATAACTGGACCTTTAAGACCAAGGCGAATAGATACGCGTGCAGATGTCATATTTGCAATCATCATAGGTACTGCAAATGGACTTACACGGCCAGGACCTTTTTCGAATAATGTTTCATACACCTCATGGATAGAGTCAATGCCGCCTATACCTGTACCAACTACAGTACCACAGCGATCTAAATCTGCTTTATCTAAATCAAGATCAGCATCTTCACAAGCAAGAACAGCTGCACCGATAGCAAATTCTACAGAACGGTCCATACGACGAGCTTCTTTCTTGTCTACCCCATAGTTTGTAATATCAAAGTCTTTTACTTCACCCGCAATGCGTGTTGCATAGTCAGATGCGTCAAAGCGTGTAATCGGCCCAATACCAGATTGACCTGCCAATAACGCATTGTAGAAGTTCTCTTTACCGATACCTACAGGAGTCACTGCCCCTAAGCCAGTAATTACTACACGTTTTTCCAATTATTCCACCTCTTATAGCTATACAGCCCTTTAAATTAATCAATCTCTGCTACTTGCTGTTTTAATTGAGCAAAGATATCTTTAACTGGCATAATCCTATCGACTTTTCTCATATTATTGCCAGAGAACACCAACCCCGTTTCCACATCACCTTGTTGTGCGCGAGAAAGAGCACGGATAATGCAGAATTTATGGGAACAATGTTTTAAACAGTTATCACACACCGTTGGAGGCGCTACAGTACCATCTAAAACAGATTCAGCAAATTTGTTTTTTATTGCTTGACCAGGCAAACCAACAGGACTTTGAATCAATACTATATCCTCAGGGTTTGTAGCTCGTACATACATTTTTTTCAATTCATCAGATGCATTACATTCATCAGAAGCAGCAAAACGGCTACCCATTTGAACACCACTAGCGCCGATTTTTAACATTTCAACGATATCATGGCCATCTAGAACACCACCAGCAGCAATTACTGGAATGTTTTTTACCGCTGCTACAACTTCGGGAACGATTTCTCGAGCGGAACGATCCGTCCCCAAGTGTCCACCAGCTTCACAGCCTTCTACGATTACAGCTGCAGCACCTAAACCTTCAGAAATGCGAGCTAATTTTGCGGACGAAACAATTGGTACAATAGGAGTACCAGACTCTTTGCCCATTGCGAACATATCTCTTGAAAAACCAGCACCTGCTACTACAAGATCAATGCCTTCTTCGATGGCAGTCTTTACTAAGCCAGCAAATTGAGTTGCTGCTACCATCGCATTTATACCAATAATACCCGTAGGTGATAATTTTCTAGCTAATTGTATTTCGTATCGTAATTCATCGAAAGGCAAGCCCGATGCCGCAATAAGGCCGATACCACCTTCATTTGCAACGGCTGCTGCCAAGCGAGCTGTAGACAATCTAATCGCCATACCACCTTGAATAATAGGTACTTTGGCCACTAGATTCCCAATGCGAAGTTCAGGGAGCTTCACTATCAAATCCTCCTGTAAATAAAACCGGTTGGGAGGCCACTCGGCCTCCCGTTCGGTTGAATTGTTAGCTTTACAGCTTATTTAGCAGAATCAATATATTCTACTGTATCCTTAACGGTTTTAATTTTTTCTGCAACGTCGTCAGGGATTTCAACATTGAATTCTTCTTCAAATGCCATGATCAATTCAACGATATCTAAGGAGTCAGCGCCTAAGTCGTCGATGAATGTAGAATCAATGGTAACTTCAGCTTCATCAACGCCTAATTGTTCCACAACGATTGCTTTAACTTTATCGAAAGTGTTCATTAGTGGTTCACCTCCTTTCAAAGTGTATTTATATATAGTCTAATTTTACAACTACATTACCATGCCACCATCAACATTGATGACTTGACCCGTAATATAATTAGCAAAATCGCTAGCAAGGAATGTTGCTACTGTTGCTACTTCTTCGGCATCAGCCATACGGCCCAACGGAATTTGAGTAACCATAGCTTCTTTAACTTTTTCTGGTAATACATCAGTCATATCTGTATTGATAAAGCCTGGTGCAATAGCATTAACTGTAATACCACGGCTAGCCAATTCTTTAGCACAGGATTTAGTAAAACCAATTACGCCCGCTTTAGAAGCAGCATAGTTAGTTTGACCAGCATTACCTATAACACCAACAACAGATGTCATGTTAATAATATGACCAGAACGTTGTTTCATCATGATTTTAGATACTGCTTTAGTTACCAAGTAAACACCTTTTAAGTTGATATCGATAACAGCATCAAAATCTTCGTCTTTCATTCGCATTAACAAACCGTCACGCGTAATCCCCGCATTATTCACGAGAATATCAATGTGACCAAATTCTTTATGAGCTTCTTCCACCATGGAAGCAACTTCATCAGCATTGGCTACATTAGCTTTAATTTTAATGGCTTTGCGGCCTAACGCTTGTACAGCTTCAACAGTTTCTTGCGCTGCACCTTCGCTACCGCTATAGTTTACAACAACATCAGCACCAGATTGTGCTAGATTGATAGCTACAGCGCGACCAATGCCACGGGATGCGCCAGTTACAATGGCTACTTTACCCTCTAAATGCATTTTATCGAACCCCCTTCAAAAATTCAAGCGTTTTCTCTAAGGATGCAATGTCTTCAACATTGGCTAATTCCATATCTTTGTTAATCTTTTTAGTAAAACCTGTAAGTACTTTCCCAGGCCCCACTTCAACAAAGCGAGTAACACCAAAGTTTACCATTTCAGCTACACAATCTTCCCATAAAACAGGGTTAGCGGCTTGAGTAACTAAGGACTCTTTAATGTCATTGGCATTAGTCAAAATCTTACCAGTAACATTTGCAACTACAGGAATTTGTGCATCACTCACTTGGATCTTATCCAATTCTTCCTTTAACCGAAGAGCTGCTGGTTCCATCAAACGGCTGTGGAATGGAGCACTCACCGGAAGCATTACTGCACGTTTCGCTCCTGCTTCTTTCATTTTTTCAGCTGCTGTTTCCACCGCTGCAGTTTCACCGGCAATAACGATTTGTCCAGGGCAATTGAAGTTAACTGCTTGTACAGAACCTACAGAAGCATTTACTTCTTCACAAATTTCTACAACTTGCTCACGAGGTAATGCCAAAATTGCCGCCATAGCGCCTTTACCCAATGGCACAGCTTCTTGCATATATTCACCGCGTTTATGAACTACATATACTGCGTCTTTAAAGTTCAATACACCGGCTGCTACTAGAGCACTATACTCACCAAGACTATGCCCGCCTACGATATCAGGCGTAAAGCCTTGTTCTTTTAGAATTTCATAACAAGCTACGGATGCAGTCAAAATAGCTGGTTGTGTATTTGCTGTTTTAACGAGCTCTGTATCAGGACCTTCGAAGCATAATTTACTGATGGAATAACCAAGTGCTTCGTCAGCCTCTTCAAAACGTTGTTTTACAATAGGATACGCATTATACAAATCTTGTAACATGCCTACTTTTTGAGAACCTTGACCAGGAAAAACAAATGCCGTTTTCATTAGGGGCCTCCTTATTTACTAAGACCTTGAAGATTCTTAATCACTGTTTCAGCTTCAGTCATGATATCTTTAATGATAGTTTCACATGGTTTAACATCTGTTAACATACCAGAAATTTGACCGATCATTACAGAACCTTCTTTTATATTACCATCAATAGCAGCTAAACGAAGTGTGCCAGCGCCTAATGCTTCCAATTCCTCTTTAGAACCACCACTAAATTCAAGGGATTTATATTTATGAGCTAACGCATTATCTATAATACGTACAGGATGACCTGTTGTTAAGCCAGTCATAACTGTAGCACGATCTTTTGCTTTCAATACAGCATTTTTATAATTTTCATGGGCAATACATTCTTCGGATAATACGAATCGTGTCCCCATTTGTACCGCTTTAGCACCTAATGCAAATGCCGCAGCCATACCACGACCATCTGCAATACCACCAGCAGCAATAACTGGTACATCTACAGCATCAACTACTTGAGGAATTAATGCCATAGTTGTAATATCACCTACGTGACCACCAGACTCTGTACCTTCAGCAATAATTGCATCAATACCGCCACGTAATAAGCGCTTTGCAAGTAATACTGATGCAACTACAGGAATAACTTTTGTACCAATTTCTTTCAAAGCGGGAACATAAACACCAGGATTACCTGCACCTGTAGTAATAACAGGAACACGTTCTTCCACAACTACTTCCATAACCTCTTTTACAAATGGAGACATGAGCATAATATTACAGCCAAAAGGCTTGCTAGTGCGCTCTTTTAATTTATGGATTTCATTACGGAAAATATCAGGAGGCATATGACCAGCACCAATAATCCCAAGGCCACCAGCTTCAGAAACGGCTGCCGCTAATTCTGCAGTACCGAGCCAAGCCATACCACCTTGAAAGATTGGATACTCAATCTGCAATAAATCACAAATGTCAGTCTTAATCATCTTGATGTGTCCTCCTTAATACCATTTCAAGACCAGGCTTGCCCATGTTAGGCCTGCACCAAATCCTGCAAACGCAACATTATCACCGCGTTTGAAACGTCCCTCGCGATTAGCTTCATCAAGTGCAATCGCTACAGACGCGGCAGATGTATTACCATACTTATGTAAATTAACAAAAACTTTTTCCATTGGCAGATGTAAACGTTTGGCTGCCGAATCAATAATACGAATATTCGCTTGATGAGGAATGAAGTAATCTAATTCGTTTAACTCCATACCAGCGCGTTCTAAGGATTTTAAAACCGTACGCCCCATCGTTTTAACGGCAAATTTATATACTTCAGGGCCATCCATATGAATAAATGTTAAGCCCTCTTCTACGCGTTGATCATTTGCCACCACAGCAGTGCCACCTGCAGGAATGCAAAGCGCTGGTCCGCCAGTGCCATCGGCGCCCATGTCAATACCTTTAATGCCATAGCCTTCAGGTACTTCAGATACTACTGCAGCCCCAGCACCATCACCAAAGAGGATACATGTACCACGATCATTCCAGTTTACTCGACGGGAAAGGATTTCCGCCCCCACGACGAGTACTTTTTTATAAATACCAGAACTAATATAACTAGCGGCAGTAATCAATCCATATACAAACCCAGAGCATGCCGCTTGTAAATCATAGGCTGCAGCGTTTTTGGCGCCTAAGTTCGCTTGCAATACACAAGCTGCCGAAGGAATAATCATATCTGGTGTTAAGGTAGCAAAGATAATCATGTCGATTTCCTCTGCAGTGACATTAGCCATTTGCATAGCTTTTTTTGCTGCCTCTGTCGCCATATAGGATGTATTCATACCTTCCGGTGCAATGCGTCGTTCTTCTATACCCGTACGCTCTCTAATCCATTGATCATTGGTATCAACCATTTTTTCAAGATCAAAGTTTGTTACTACATTGTCAGGAAGGAAGCTCCCAGTACCAATGATTCCTACAGGTTTATTCATCATAGTCATACTTTAAGGCTCCTTCAATATCCATCGTTTCTCTTATGTGTTGAATAATTTTACGCTCTACTAAATCACTAGCAATTTCAATAGCAGTTTTTATTTCTTTTGCTTTAGAACTACCATGAGCAATCATGAATACCCCATTAACTCCCAAGAGCGGAGCACCACCATTTTCTGTGTGATCCAAACGTTTTGCCATCTTTTTCAAAGCTGGCTTTACAAGCATAGCTCCTATCTTGGCGAAAATACTTCCTGCCATGATACTATCCTTTACTAATTGCGTAAGACCTGTTACTAAACCTTCCGCAAATTTAAGTACCACATTGCCTACGAAGCCATCACATACGACAACATCAACGGCACCTTTAGGAATATCACGACCTTCAATATTTCCTTTAAAATTGATAGTCTTCATACCCTCCAAAATCGGATACGTCGCCAATACGACATCGTTCCCCTTTGTGGCCTCTTCACCAATATTTAACAATCCTACAGTAGGATTTTCTTTTCCTAATAAAAGCTTAGCGTATTCAGACCCCATTAAAGCACCTTGTACAAGATGTTTAGGTTTACTATTAGAATTTGCACCAGAGTCTAACATAACTGTTATACCACTTACCGTTGGCATTGGAGTTGCAATGACAGGGCGGTCAATGCCCTTAATGCGACCGAGACCAAACAAAGCCGCTGCAACAGCAGCTCCCGTACTCCCCGGAGCAATTACAGCATCACAACGATTATCGCGAACCAACGAAGTAGCGACCACAACAGATGCATCTTTTTTCTTGCGCAATGCTTGACCTGGATGTTCATCCATGCCGATTACCTGGCTAGCATGATGTACAGAAATACGTGGATTCTTAGCTTCATTATTAGCTTCTAATATATCAAAAATTTGCTGCTCATCGCCGACGAGCACCACTTCAATGTGTTGATTTGCTCGTACGGCTTCAATGGATCCAAGTACAGTCTCCATTGGAGCAAAGTCGCCACCCATGGCGTCTATTGCAATTTTCATAATTTACACCCTATTCTCTACGGATTCCATAATAAATTTTGCGCGAAACACTTCTTTTATTTTATCTCTTATTATAACCCAAATAAAGAACTTATTACCTCGGCGACGAACAATTTCTGCTTTCGCTACCAAATTAGTACCAGATCCTACCGGGTTTTTATATTTTATATTTCCAACTTCCGCAGAGCAAACAGTCGTCCCCATAACCACTTTTGCAAGGGAATTTGCTTGCGCATATAAATACTGCGGTTCTACATATCCGAATTGATCTTCCATATCAGCCGTAGTACGCAACATAGATAATGCTTGGTGCCCCTCGGTGACATCAATCAATTCGCCAACCACTTCATATGATACATGTTCTGCCATTTCATGTGATTGACCTGTAGCCATAACACGAATGCGTTCACGCAATTCAGGAATACCCAATTCTAGTCGATCGAGACGAATTGTTGGCACACTTACACCAAAGTGTGTTGCCAATTCTTCATCAGTAAGAAATGGCGTAATATTCAGTTTTTCTTGTAACTGCTTCTGGCGCTCTTGCTTCTTTAACCGACTCATGGGACCACCTTTTATGACCTAGTATTAATATTACATCCTAAGTATATACAATAATTCCCTTATTGGCAAGACTTTTCATACATATAGTAAGATATTTTCATAGCATATACAAAATATAGTTGTTTTTTTATATTTTAGTATTATTGTTTATAAAAAATAAAAATGTGTCACCATCTTATAGAATAATCTTACTATAAAATAGTGACACTTGTTATTGATAACGAAACATATAAAAATATGAGTGTATATTTTGAAAGCATATAAAAAAGACGCCTACAAAGTAGGCGTCTCTCTCTGCTCACATATTAAGCATTAGCTACTACTTGTTCACCTTTATAGTGACCACATGTAGGGCAAACACGATGAGGCATCTTAGGTTCGTGGCATTGTGGACATGCTACATAACCAGGAGCTTCTAATTTCCAATTAGCACGACGACGATCGCGACGGCATTTAGACAATCTACGTTTAGGTACTGCCATTATCTGCACCTCCTTAGTACAATCATTAGGATAATCTATCATCTTTCTCATCAAGCAAAGCACGTAACTCTGCAAATCGAGGATCCACCACAAAGGATTCACAAGAACAAGGTGAAACATTTAAATTTGCTCCGCAATGAACGCACAATCCTTTGCAATCATCCTGACATAACACTTGAGAGGGCTCATTGATGATTAATGTATCCCTAATTAGTTCAGTTAAGTCAATTTCTTCTCCATCAAAAGAATTCACATCATCTGCAGCATCTCGACAATCACTAAAGATTTCCTCAAAGAAATCTTTTCGATAATGTTCTGTGGTATTTAAACAACGGGAACAATCATAATCGCCTTTAGACTGAATCGAACCTTGAACGATGTAATTTTGACCATCAAACCAAAACTCACCACTAATGGTTATATCATGACGGCTCCAAGGAAAAGCAGTTACGTCACCAAGCTCAGAGGCTGATATCGTATAGCTATAAGGAAATTTCTTTCCTATATGTTCTTTTGCTTGCTCTACTTGCAGTTTCATAATCTTACCTCGACTCATAATATTATAAACATGACATGGTGCTTTGTCAAATAAAAAAGACTATCTCAAGTGGACTCAAGATAGCCTTTTGGTAAGTCAATTACATTTTTTCGAATTGGTCTTTACCAACACCGCAAATTGGGCAAACATAATCAGCTGGTTGATCTTCGAATTTTACGCCTTCAACAGCTTCGTCATAAACCCAACCACATACTACGCATACATATTTTTCCATGTGTATTTCCTCCTTCACTTGAAAATTATTGTTTAATGTTTATCTTTAATTAATTCAGATACTCTATCTGTAATGTAGTATATCAAAGACATCGAAACTTTTCAATACTCATTTTCTTATTTTCTCATTTTTTATAATATTTAATAATCATAGATACTATGCGGTTTTCTACTACTTAACTCATTTGAAATATATTATCATTTAGTTTTTTTATCTTTAGACTACTGCTGAATATTTTATTTTAATCTAATAATTGGAAATTAATTTTGAAAGCATATTGTTTAAATAAATAACTATAATAACCTTATCTAAGGTGTACATAATTACTATATTATACTATTATATAGAGAAGAGATTATGTGACTACATATAATCTCCAAATAATATTACGCTTAATCTCTTTAGTATATAAGTATATACTGATGAATATTCTTGACTTTATTAATACTCTAATTTTATATAAGAAAATAAAATCATTCTTATATAAAATTCTCGTATAAAGGTATAATAAAGTTTCAGTAAATCTAATTGTTATCATAGGAGGCTTTATGAGAACAGCGTTAACACAACTTTTACAAATCGAATACCCTATCATCCAAGGTGCTATGGCTTGGGTATCTGAACACAAACTAGTTGCTGCCGTAGCTAATGCAGGTGCTACAGGTGTAATTGCTCTTGGTGGTCGTGATGCAGAATGGACGCGCAACGAGATTCGTGCCTGTAAAGACTTAACGGATAAGCCTTTCGGAGTCAATCTCATGTTAATGGCTCCCAATAAAGACGAATTAGTGGATATTATCATTGAAGAAAAGCCTGCATTTGTAACACTTGGAGCAGGCAATCCTGTACCATATATTAAACCATTGCAAGATGCAGGCATTAAAGTTATCCCTGTTGTCCCATCTCTAAAACTTGCTAAACGCATTGAAGAAGCTGGTGCTGATGCAATTATTATTGAGGGTATGGAAGCTGGTGGACATATTGGTAGCCAAACAACCATGTCCTTGATGGAAAATATTTTACCTGAGATTTCCATTCCTGTTGTTGTAGCAGGCGCTATCGTAGATGGTCGTGGTATTGCAGCAGCATTGTTGATGGGTGCTGAGGGTGTACAAATGGGTTCCCGTTTTTTGTTAGCTGAAGAATGCCAAGCCCACATAAATATGAAAGAAGCAATTATCAAAGCCACAGATACAGACTCTGTTGTAACGGGTCTCCTCTCCGGTCACGGTGGAGTACGTAGCTTGAAAAACGAATTCACTACACGTTACTTAGCTGCCGAAACAGATGGTGTCACTACTCCTGAAGAACGCACCAAAATGTCCCAAGGTACTAACAAACGTGCTGCTATCGATGGTGATGTTATAAATGGTGCTGTACAAGTTGGACAAGGTTTAAACCGACTTACTACTATTGAACCTGCTCACACTATAGTACAAACAGTAATGAACGAAGCTATCATGTCTATTCGTAAAGCACAACGTCTTATTGAAATCGTATAGTTAATAAATTAGGAGTTCCTTATGTTACCATTTCACGGAAAATACCCCAAATTAGATCCCAAAAGTTGTGTTATGCCTGGTGCAGAACTTGCAGGTGATGTTGAACTAAAAGAATATGCTTCAATTTGGCAAAACTGCGCACTTCGCGGTGATGTAAATAAAATTGTAGTAGGTCGCTATTCCAATGTACAGGATAACTCTGTATTACACGTTGATGACGACAGGGCTTGCATTCTTGGAGATTACGTAACAATTGGCCATGGTGCAATAGTACACGCTAGTACCATTGAAGATAATGTATTAGTTGGAATGGGCGCTATTGTATTGAGCGGTTGTCATATTGGCTCTGGCTCTATTATTGCTGCTGGTGCAGTCATAAAGGAGAACACTGTAATCCCACCTAATTCTTTAGTTGTTGGAATCCCAGCTCGCATAGCTCGTACAGATGAAACGCAAATCGAACGTATTCACAATCAAGCACTAAAATATAAACACTTGTGGACTGTAGAATATGGCATGCTTCCTGATGCGGGTGGCGAGGAATACGATAAGAACGCCAAAATCGTATAATTACATATACATTAAAAGCGGATAGCTGATTAACTCAACTATCCGCTTCTTTTCTATATATTATATTTAACTTTTATTAACTGTTATTTATTGCTACTTAGCGCTATTTAATTTTGATTGAATAATTTGCTCTACCATAAGGGCTGTCCCCATTGTTAAAGCTATAGGAAACAACATCTCTACAGAGAAACGAGATAATTCAAGCATAAATACACAAGATGTCATAGGCATTTTTTGTGCAAGGCCTAAGAATACTACGGCCCCCACAAAAGCAGACATTCCCAAAGATACTGGCGCTATAGCAATAGCCCATACGGTACCAAATACGATCCCCAAAGTACTACCTAACATCATAGATGGTGTAATACGACCACCATATGCACCAGCGGCCAAAGCAAGTAAAACAGCTACCCATTTGGATCCAAATAAACCCAATGCATATGTCCATGTGATATCGTTCGTAAAAGTCAACTCATTGCCTGCTTTACCATTTCCAAGAATTTCAGGAAAATACATAGCTAAAACACCAATTAGTGTAAATGCTACGATAGAAATGGGAATCATTACAGGACTACTACGATGAATGGCGGGTAGCTTACTTTGTGTAATATTAAATAAAACAACACCAATTGCAATAATAGCGCCTAAAACGATAGAAAACTCTACATAATGACTTCCCAAACTGGGTTGTGCCATTGTATATTGTATAACATCTCCTACACCAGCTTGTCGCGTCACAAATGTAGCCAAACCACAACATAAGAGGGCTGCACTCATAGCCCGTATATTCCAAGTAAGAAGCAAAGTTTCTAATGTGAAAATTGCCGCAGATAATGGTGAATTATAAACTGCAGCTAAACCAGCGCCTGCAGCACATGCAATTAATAATTGACGGTCTTCTTGTTTTATATCAAAATGTTTAACTAAAAAGGTAGTAATACCAGCGCTAGCCTCACGTGGTGCAACTTCTCGACCTAATGGAGAACCAATACCTACCGTAATTATTTGCAGTGTTGCATGTAAAACAGTAGTAATTGGATTCATATCCATTTTACCAGAAACTGCCGTTTTTATATCTACAACGCCTTTACCATATCTGTGAATCAAAACCCAACCTACGCCACCTATCACGCCACAGACGATTAAGGGTATTAATCGTTCTATCGGTGATACTCGGGCCACAGCTGCACCAAAGCTCAGATGATCAGCAGAGGAGTAATTATATACGAAATGTTGGATTCCATGTAATAAATACGTATAGGAAGCCCCTACTAGCCCTGCTATAAAGCCAACTATAATAATGAGTCCTATAAATCGTTTATCATATATCATATTTACTCCATCGCTAATACAATTTCCCCAGCCGCTAATGTCTTTTTAACATCAATGATACGCTGATTTGAAGAACCTCTGAAGCGCAAAGCAGGATCCTTAAGTTCATCTACAAAGCGGCCATCTACGAGAATGTCGATTTCTTGTAATAAAGCACTTCGCAACTCATCTTCTAAGATATCATCTATTTCATAGCCGGAATAGGCCCAAATCTTCTTTTTTGGCGCCGCTGCTCGAACAGCTCTCACCACCGGTAATAAGCCTTGTACATTTTGAAATGGCTCCCCACCTAATAATGTTAAACCTGAACATGTAGGATTCTTCACATAGGAAACCACTAAATCTGTCTCAGCTTGCGTCCATACCTTACCAGCATTAAAATCTTGGTATTCTTCATTAAAACAATTATAACAACAATGTGTACAACCTGTTACAAATATAGATGTACGAATCCCTTCTCCATTGGCAATATCATATTGTCTTATTTGCCCATATCTCATCATAACCTCCATAGTAGTGCCTATCAACTTTAATCAACACTATATAGATATATTTCAATTTCTCATATATACAGTAAAAGCTGTGCCTTAGGCACAGCTTTTACCATTTAAAACTATCGTATTTAGAACTCTAAAATCGTATCTATTAACATACCCACATCATTAGATGTCTATGATAATTATATTAATCTATATAACAGTTTATCTTAATATGCTTAATATACAGGATAATTATTAAAACTATACCTCTAATAATCTTAAATGTGCATTACACGATCTTTAATTTCCTTTGTGCGCCCTTCATTCCAGAAGTTTTCGCCAAGGTATCCACAAGTACGACGGATAACAGTTAATTTATCGCGATTTGTATTGTGGCAACGAGGGCATTCCCACTCGTTATGTTCATTTACCTTAATTTCTCCATCAAAGCCACATTCGTGACAATAGTCAGACTTGGTATTAAATTCAGCATAAGAAATATGATCATAAATATATTGAATCATAGTCAAAACAGCTGGAATATTATTAGTCATATTAGGAATTTCTGCATAGGAAATACAGCCACCTGTAGATTTCTTTTGGAACTCAGATTCAAAGGAGAACTTATCAAATACATTAATCTCTTCTCGTACGCTTACATGATAACTATTAGTATAATAACCCTTATCCGTAATGTCCTCAATAATACCAAAACGAGCGCGATCCAAAGAAGAGAATCGATGGGTTAAACTTTCAGCAGGTGTACCATATAATGCAAAGCCCATGTTATGTTTAACTCGCCATTCATCAACAGCTGCATTTAAGCGATCCATAATCTTCATCGCAAAAACGCGACCTTTCTCGCCCGTATTCGATTCACCGGTAATTAAGCGAGTTGCTTCATAAATACCAATATATCCCAAGGAAATAGTCGCATAGCCGCCAGTCAAGAATTTAGCAATTTTCTCGCCTTTTTTAAGTCTTGCAATAGCACCGTGTTGCCAATGGATTGGCGACACATCGCTCACTACGTCCTTAAGTAATTCATAACGAAGCATTAGTGCTTTTTCTGCCAACTCAAGTCGTTTATCTAAAATTTCAAAATATCGTTCTTCACTACCGCGAGCTAGAATGCCAATTTGAGGTAAGTTTAAACTTACTACACCAATGTTAAAACGTCCATCAAACTTGTATTCACCATTTTCATCCTTCCAAGGAGATAAGAAGGATCGACAGCCCATAGGACTAAAGACATTACCTGAGTAGTTTTCCTTCATTTTCTTTGCAGAAATATAGTCAGGGTACATGCGCTTAGCCGTACATTGTGCTGCCAATTCAGTTAAGTAATAGTATGAACTATCTGGTGTTACATTATGCTCATCAAGAACATAAATCAACTTAGGAAAGGCTGGTGTAATATATACATCGGCTTCGTTTTTTACACCTTTAATACGTTGGCGCAAAATTTCTTCTGTAATAAGAGCCGCTTCCTTCGCGTATTCATAGTCTGGTTGGAAATACATAAATAATGTAACAAATGGAGATTGACCATTTGTGGTCATCAATGTATTGATTTGGTATTGAATAGTTTGGATACCATCTTTAACCTCTTTACGCGTACGTTTCCACGCTATTTCACGAGCCTTTTCCATATTAGGCTCCATGCCATAAATCTCAACTTGCTCTTCAATAACATTATTGAGGATTTTTTCATAAGATTTACGTACAAATGGTGCCAAAATACGGTCAATACCATTAATACTTTGACCACCATATTGACCAGATGCTACTTGTGCAATGATTTGTGTTGTTACAGTACAAGCAACTTGGAAAGACTTAGGTGTATCGATTTTTTTACCATTGATTACTGTGCCATTTGTAAGCATATCTTCCAAATTAATCAAGCAACAGTTAAACATAGGTTGAATAATATAATCCATATCATGGAAGTGGATAGCTCCACTATCATGGGCTTCCAAAATATCGGTAGGAATCAATTTACGACGAGCAATATCCTTAGATACTTCACCAGCAATTAAATCCCGTTGGGTAGATACAATAGCAGCATCCTTATTAGAATTTTCATCAAGAACACTGATATTACTACGATCTAATAAACCAATTACATCATCATCAGTTGTATTTTGACGGCGTTTAAAAGCTTGAACAGCTTTGTAACCTTCATAGGCACGTGCCGTTGCAGGATTATGATACTCAATCAACTTATAATACACTTGATCTTCAATAGCATAAATTGTCATGTCTTTTTGAAGCTTAGTAGCATATTCCTCAATTTCATTTGCAATACGCTGTGCCAAGCCCTCTTCGTACAACCCAGTACTACTATGTTCAGCTTTTTCAATAGCCAAAGCAATCTTGTTTTTGTCGAATGGTACCTTCGTGCCATCACGCTTAATGACCTGCAACATATTGGCAACCTCCCCATCTTGTTACTGCCAAAATATATGTTAAGAAGTATAAAAAGTATGTCTAATCACACTTTTTATAAATTTATATGTAAAAATGTAAAGAATTATTAGAAAACCCCTCTATTTTTACCGCCCTCTCAGTATACTATATATGGTGGTTGTTTTCAACCCTAAATACAATATAAAGTAAAAATAGGTCCCTCTATCTATGCCAATATGACATGGATAAAAGAACCTATATAAATTATAATGCAAAGCCAAATAGACGAGTTAAGAAATTACCCTTTTTCCCCACCCAACTAGATGGGACAGAAGGATAAAATGTGCGATTAGCTAAGAGGTCGCGTTCATTAAGATGGATATTTGGCAACAAATCTTTTTTATACGTATTGTCTAATTCAGAAATTGCTTCCACATAACCTTGGTACGCCTCAACATCACAGCCATCGCTGTAACCAGTACCAAAGAAATGAATTAAACCATTTCGATATAATTCAATAGCCCTATCATAGTTAGCGTTACCATGATCAAAAGATGCCATATTACATTGAATCAAAATACCTCTATCAACCCATGCTAGTAATTGTTCAGGTTTAGTAAATAATTGTCCATAAGTTTCTACTTCACTAATAATAGGTACAAGCCCCATATCTAGTAGACTTAATAACCACGCATTAATATGATGCACTTTGCTATTTTGTGGAAGAGCAACTAATATAAAATGGCTATCTCCCAACGTATATTGATTGCGATGAGAAGCTATATATGCAACCATTTCATCACAAAGCATTACGCGAGCTCCACTGTGAATAGTTATATCTACTTGTTGCTCCTTAACCATAACTTTTACTTCATTAACTAAAGAGTTTATAGCATTCCATGTGTTCAGATCCATAGATACTGTTACATCAGGCGTACTAAAAATATCTGTAATACCTTGTTCAGACAAGGACTTAATCATTTTTACTGATTCTGCCATTGTTTGAGGCCCTTGTGGGCCTAACACAGCTGGCAAAATGCAACCATGTAAATCAACCACGCGACTCATAATCTTTCCCTTCTACTTTCGATTTTCTTTTCAAAATCGACCTCTTTTATAAAGTTCATGTTCTTCTCATTTAAGTTTATAATTCATTTTACATTCACGATTATAACAAGGGACCAGTCGCTTGTATAGTGGTTTTTCTATAAAAATAAATAAATTATTATATGTTCATTTAATACAATTTTTATATATTCATTTATCCTTCATAAAATATGACCCATAATTTCTACAATTATGAGTCATATTTTACACATTATTATATTAATAATTATTTAATTTTTAAATGTACTTTTATCTTTTATCATGACTAATATAATAAGTTAATTTCACTACCGATATACCGATGATTATACCAACTGTATCAATCAGTACATCAGACAGTTGAGAGCTGCGTCCTAGAGAAAATAATTGTATAAATTCATCTAGACTAGCTATTACTATACCCACTACTATTGTTTTTACTACTGTGCCATATTCAATATAGCGGCGTAGAACTACATATAAAACACCACCAAGGATTGTGAACTCTGTAAGGTGGGCTAATTTTCGAATAATCCTATTTAAGGCCCATATATTTCCGTAAAAGCCTAATTTATTAGCTATAGGGGCAATCCACTTTGCAAAAATAAGACTAAACCCATCAGAGGTTCCTCCATTTTGCAAGGAATTATCCCATATAAAAAACACAATTAGACATAACACAATATATAGTATCCAACGTTTCATACTACTCTCCTAAACGCCACAATACATATAGCTGTATTAATCTCTATCAAAAATATCTCGTGTATAAACTTTATCTTTTACACCTTCTAAGCTACTATCCCAGCGATTAGCTACAATGACATCACTAACACGCTTAAAATCTTCAAAATTACGTATAACTGGCGAATTAAAGAAATCTTCTGCATCTAGTGTAGGTTCATATACTACCACAGCAATCCCTTTCGCCTTAATACGTTTCATAACACCTTGAATGGCTGATGCTCTAAAATTATCAGAGTTCATCTTCATGGTCAAGCGATAGATACCAACAATTTTCGGATTTTTAGCAATAATAGTATCTGCCACATGATCTTTACGTGTTCTATTCGCATCAACAATGGCAGAAATTAAGTTTTGTGGTACATCATTATAGTTAGCTAATAATTGCTTTGTATCTTTTGGCAAGCAATAACCACCATAACCAAAGGAAGGATTATTATAAAAATCTCCAATACGAGGATCTAAACAAACCCCTTTGATGATTTGACTTGTGCTAAGGCCACGTACTTCAGCATAGGAGTCTAACTCATTGAAATACGCTACACGTAATGCTAAATACGTATTAGCAAACAATTTAATTGCTTCCGCTTCCGTAGAATCAGTATATAATTGTGGAATATTTTCTTTAATAGCACCTTCCGCTAATAATTGTCCAAAACGACGTGCTCTGTCAGAATCCTCGCCCACAACAATACGGGATGGATATAAATTATCGTATAAGGCTTTACCTTCCCGCAAGAATTCTGGCGAAAAAATTAAATTCTCCGTATTAAATTCTTTACGCATTTGTACCGTATAGCCTACCGGTACAGTTGATTTAATAATCATTACTGCATCAGGATTAATCTCTAGCACAGTTTTAATGACTTGTTCAACAGAAGATGTATCGAAAAAGTTTTTTTGAGGATCATAATTTGTAGGTGTCGAAATGATAACATAATCTGCACTGTTAAAAGCTTCTACTGGGTCAAGTGTAGCTTTGAAGTTTAACTCCTTAGTAGCTAAATACTCTTGCAATTCAGCATCTACAATAGGTGTCTCTTTGCGATTTAACATATCTACTTTTTCTGGGATGATATCGAGGGCCACCACTTCATTGTGTTGAGCTAACAACACACCATTGGAAAGGCCTACATAGCCTGTACCAGCAATTGCAATTTTCATTTATTTGCCCTCCATCATATAGAAATCTTTATACCATATGGCAAAACGCTTTAACCCTTCTCGTAAGGTTGTATTAGGTTTAAAGCCAAAATCTGCTTCTAACGCACTTGTATCAGCATATGTAACAGGCACATCCCCTGGTTGCATGGGTACTAATTCTTTATGCTCCTCAAAATTATAATCTTCTGACAATACGCCAGCAGAAACCAATTCCTCTGAAAGAATGCGCACAAAATCAAGTAAATTTTCTGGGTTGCTATTGCCGATATTATAAATAGCGTACGGTGGAACCGGCAAGCCATCCGCACCATTGCGACGCTCTGGTGCAGTAGATATAACCTTAGAAACGCCTTCTACGATATCATCGATATAGGTGAAATCACGCTTACAATTGCCGTAGTTAAAAATTTTAATTGTCCCACCATTACGTAATGTATTTGTAAAACCAAAGTATGCCATATCTGGACGACCTGCAGGGCCGTATACAGTGAAGAAACGAAGCCCTGTGCTAGGGATGTTATATAATTTAGCATACGAATAAGCCAATAACTCATTTGACTTTTTTGTAGCTGCATAAAGAGATACAGGATTATCTACTTTATCATCTGTAGAGTATGGGATTTGTTTATTTGCACCATATACAGAAGAAGATGATGCATACACTAAATGCTCTACACCTCTTTCACCATCGTCATAAGAATGACGACAAGCTTCTAGAATATTATAAAATCCAATAATATTAGACTCGATATAGGCGTCGGGGTTAGTAATAGAGTAACGAACCCCTGCTTGAGCTGCTAGATTCACTACAACTCGTGGTTTATAGATAGCAAAAATTTCATCAACAAAGGACTTATCTGCAATATTCCCTTTTTTAAAAATCCATATATTCTTATTATCTTTGCTAAGTTCATCAATCTGTTGCAATCGATACTCTTTCAATGCTACATCATAGTAATCATTAACAGAATCTATGCCAATAATTTGAGTCCCTTCTGCTTCAGATAGTAAGGACATAACTAGATTAGCCCCCACAAATCCAGCGGCACCCGTTACAAGGATTACCGTGTTGTTTAAATCTACATTTTTTGAAAGCATATGTACTCCTTTCATAGTTCTGTTAATTATGTCGTTTTACTTTACTTAAGACTTTTTTATAGCCAGAAGCAATAATTATGCGCTCAGATGGAATGACGTATAAAATAGCCACATATAATACAACACATAAAAGCATACAGACGACGGTCCACCATACTGCATCATAGAGATGTAAAATACTATAGGCAATTAACCCAACTATAGATGCTGTAATGAGATATACACTGATATTAGATATTATGCGAAATGCACTCATATTGACAAATAAAGCCAGTAGCAACATAGAAGCTGCTAGCATTTCCATTCTTACTAACGATCGAGCATATACAAAGGTACTGAAATCATATTGAATACAAATATAAATAACTGGTATTAAAACTACTAGATGTAATATTTGAGTCCAAAATGATAGATTAGGCATCCCTTTTGCACGAAATATTTCGGAAATCAAATTAGCTGTTACAGTCATAATAGCCGAACTCAATGCCCAGGAACCTAATACAATGCCCGCTAACGTCCATTGTGGCCCTAGTAAAAGCTGAACAACAAAGTCTTGAAATACAAATAAGCCTACACCTAGAGGTACCAAAAATAGAGCCATATAGCGTTGGAATGTAAAGAATGTATTCGAAAAGGCCTGTTGATTATTTTGCACACGACTTAAAGCCGCGAATAATACAGGAGCCAAAGATGCTGTAGCCATAGCCATTACAGTCGTAACAATAGCCATTGGCATCTTATATATACCCAAATAATAGGCATCTAAAAAACGGCTAATAATGAATGTATCCACCCAAGCAGTGAGCCATATAGAAAATGCTTCAGCTAAAGACCATGCACTATAGTTAAACATGTTCATAAAGACGCGACTACTAAAAAACAGATGAATTTGATTCTTCCGACTCTTTAATAATGCCAACGCCGTAAATAGCTGAGACCCTAGCATACCAGCAATTAAAGACCAATAATCGTACCCCATAAGCGCCATTGGTATAGATATCAATATAGGTGTAAGAATTGTTATGAGCCTAATATTTAAAAGAAACTTGAAATTAAAATCTCTTCGATACAATGCCATTTGGACACTACTAAAAGCAGATAAAGGAATCATAGCGCCCATCACGGCTAAAGGTATACCTAAGCCATCATTACCTACTAATACGGCCAATTCATCACGACCGATTATGATAGCGCCCCATAAAACTAGAGAAAACACTAGGTTGGCAATAAAGGCCACATCTGTGGCCTCTTGCTTATCTTGGGTACTTTCAAACTCATGCTGAACAAGAAATTTTTGAAAACCCGCATCAGCAAGCATTTCCGCAAAAGATATAACCATCATAATCGTCGCCAATATGCCGAATGCAGTCGGTGCTAACATATGAGCCAATATTATATTTGTCAGTGGTGTGATAAGCTTTGCCAAAACCTCTGTAATAACAGACCATTTAGCAGCAGCTACGATTTTAGTATCCATTATTTCTTATTGATATTCTTAATGCCTCTCAAGAATAGTTCATGATGAGCTTCACATTCCAAATAATTTTGTATTGCTAAATAACTCATTTTGCCCAAAATAAGTTCTACCAATTTTCGGCCCAATAAAGCATTAATAGCGCGTACAATAAATGATCTACCTAAAAACTCACGCAAATAACGTTTTACATGTGTATCAGCAAAGGCCTTATAAGCTTGAGTCACAAAGTGAGGGTCTTTAATTTCTTCACTACGTTTTCTATAAGCCTCTAATGTTTCTGTAGCTTCAACTTCTGTGGCTAGTCGTGTACCATTATCGGTTCTACGAATAGGCAATTCAGACACCACAAAATCATCCTTAGTTACGTCTATAGTAACTAGTATTGCATCTTTCACAAATTCCTGATGATTTACATAAAAGTCAGAGTTAAAAATAAAGTTTCCCTGTCCATAAATGATAGTGCCCCCCTGGTAATCTTCGCGAGACCCTACACAATGATTATGTTGACAGATAACGAGATTCGCTCCACTATCGACAAATTTATGGCAATATTTCTGTAGCATAGGAGATGGATAGCGATAGAATTCCTTGCCGCCGTGATATAGAACAATGACGTAGTCGCATTGTGCCTTTAAAACTTTCACTTCGTCAAAGCTTTCTAGCACATCAAAAGGATTAGCCCCCATTGTATGACAAGTAGCTATAGTAAACTCGTTCTCTGTACAAAGATAAAATCCAATACGTACATTATCTTTTTCAAAGATAAATGGCTTCTTAGCCTCTTTCAAATTAGCTCCAGCTCCAGCATGAGCAATCTTATGCTGCTTCAACAAATTTAATGTTGTCGTCAACCCTTCCACCCCTTGATCTAAGGAGTGGTTATTAGCCAGTGTTAAAAATAACGGCTCTAATGCCTTATATCCATTAATTGTTTTTGTAGGCGCAATTAAATTATTACCAAATTTTACGATGGGTGTCTCTATATCAGTAAGAGGAACCTCTAAATTGAAAACATTTAAATCCGATTGCTTCAAAATTTCATAAAGCTCTTTTCCTACAAAAGCTTCTCCATTACCGTTTTCAAATAATGTTTTATTAATATCCGTAGGAACTAAATCAGCCCCGATGTACATTCTCAAGATGTAACCACTCTCCTAATTCATAATCCTTTGACATAGGACGAAATCTTTCAAATCCAGCACCAGGAAAAAATGTTAATTCTCCAATAAATATATGCCCTTTAATTTCATAAAAATCAACACGCAAAAATGGACACCCTTTGCTAAGCTCCATCGCAACCTGTTGCATTTCACCATATGTATCTGGCTTTGGAAACTCTGTAGGTAACGGTGGATAATGTCCAAAATGAATTCCCATAGGATTCCAATCGATATCATAGAAGTTCATACGCGTTCCTGTTTTAGAAAAACGATTAGAACATACTACTGTTAACTTTGGTTCACCATGAAAGCAATACATCTTATAATCTAATATGTCATTGCTACCTAATTCCGACAAATATTCCTCTCCGATAATACGTCGAGGAACATTCTTATAAGGCCACTCTCTAGCAATACGTGAATAATCCCGTTTTAAGAATGTTCTTAATTTAGCTTTTGCTGCTTCCCAATCAAGTGTTGATTTATCTTTACAAATAACGATGCCTCCACTATCATGTGTACATTTCAAAACGAATTGATTAGGCAACCTATCAAGGTCAATATCATCTACAGAGTTCCATACGGAAATCGTAGGTATTATATACTGATTACCTACACGTTGAGCAATAAGATGTTTAGCTTCATGTTTATCAACCATCACTGTTTGTATTGGGTCTCTAAAATTAACCTTAAGCCATTGTAACTTTTCGCTGAAAGTTTTTGGATTTTCTAAATCTAAAGGGTATCCCATATACTTAGGAAATACCTTCTTCAAAAAGTCTTCATCAGACAAAGAGTCATAATAACCCGATTTAATTAATACTCTCGTTCGATAGTAAGGTTTTGTTAAAAAGGACATACCGACCCTAAACAGTTTGCTGAACTTCATGTTTACGTCCTTTCCGAAGAATTTGTACCTCTAAATAAAACAACATCATATAAAAATAGGTACTCTTACTTTCATAAGAAACCATACCCATATCCATAACAATTTGTGAAAGGAATAAAATAAGTACCATTATATATTCATTACTATGTATATCGCGATAGCGAATTAAATTATATGCTACATATAGATACATTGAATAATATGCTATTAAACCAATAACACCCGTGCCAGCTAATAACTCAATATAATTATTATGCAAGTAGTAATTATCTTTACCATACACGAAAAAAGTATATACAGATGGATTATTGATACCTACACCAGTTATGGGAGATTGATAAAATAAGTCCCATCCAATATCTACCAAAGCTAAACGAATAATAGTGGATGAGTCCCCCCCTGTGCCTGTAAAGGCTTCCATCATGTTAGACATTCGGTCTAATACTTCAGAGAACATCGGCAATTGCAAGACCGCAATACCTATAATGGTAAGACCTAATAAGGAACCAATAACTTTTACAATAGAATTGACCGCATTAGCACTACGAAAACTTTTAAAAATAAAGAGTAATACTGTACCAACACCAACAAAAACTAAGGCCTTACGACTACCTGTAGCCGCTAAAATACCAAGTGTTGGTAATGCAATAATATGCCACCAACGAGGTCGATCGTATAGCATATAATACAAGGTCATAACAATAGCATTGGCCCCCAATAGCCCTACCGTATTCGCATTCAATGCATCATTAGCAATACGCGCTGAGGATGATAAAACAGTAATAAAATAATCTAAACCGTAGAAATAAACAGTATAGAAACAAACTATATAGCCTGTCCACATGCCAATCTTTAATAATGTATCCACCGATTTCTTATCTTGATAACACATGTATAAAATGATGAGCATAAAAAATATCTTGACCATATCAAAACTTCGACTCATCGCCACAGCTGTATCTGTGGCATTAATCGCACTCAAATAACAAGCTCCAATAAAGAGTAGCATATAACCATGCATCCAATTAAGCCGTAGTTTAATAACACCTTGCTCTCTTATTAGATAAAAAATAATGAGCCCAAATAAGCATACAAACAATACATACGCACCATAGTTCGCTTCGCCAAGGGCAAAGGAAATGGTCAACGACAACACTAAAAAGATTAGAGTTATGAACCATATCATGCGATCAGCAAGAGCCGTAATATTTAACTTCAATGGTTCTCCTCCTTACAACTCATAAAACTTCTAACCAATGTTTAGCGATTTTCCATAGTGGAAATTCATCGCGTACTTTGATTGCTTCCTGTGAAAGCTTAGCTGCTAGTGCAGGATCTTTTAATATACTGCGCATAGCTTCATACATAGCCTGCGTATCACCTACAGGCACAAGGATACCATTCTCACCACTTTTAATTACCATGCGAGCACCGCCTACAGGACAGTCTGTGACTACTGCCGGTAAACCCATGCCCAATGCTTCCAACATAGAATTTGAAATGCCTTCAAAATCAGAAGATGATACAAACATGGAACAAGGAGCTACCTTATCTAAAATATTGCTAGCAAAGCCAGGCAATAAAACGCGATCTTCTAAATTAAGAGACTTAATTTGAGCTCGTAGTTCATCCTCTAATACACCTTGACCATAAATAACGAGTTTATATTCTGGAAACTCATCTGCCAACATACTAAAGGCATTAATCATCATAGGCAAATTCTTTTGTGGATGCAAACGACAAGCTGTAACGATTGTCTTTTCTCGTTCCCCTTCTATGGGTGGCGGCAATTTACCATTAATAGGATTGGGGATAATAACACCACGATTTTGCACAGATTTTGGAAAATAAGAACGAGCATCTTCCGTCTGAAATACTAGTGCATCTGCAAATCTAAAGGCAAAGTTGCGCAATGCTTGTTGATGCCAACCAATGGGAACTTTACGTGGATTATTGCGCTCAGAAAACACAATGCGATTTTTTATAAACCAAGAGCTAATCGCTAAGATAAAACTAGATGCAGACAAAAAAGATAAGCATGTCGCATTTGGTCTAGTCTTTAAGATTTTGATTAGTTCTTTTATTTCTTGCATAAAGCGAATGACTTTATTAGAGCTTGTAGTATGAATTTCAATTTGTTCAATACTTTCCTCTAACGCATATTCATTACCATATCGATTAGGGCTTGTTTGGATAACTGTAATATGATGACCATCATGTACCCACTGACGAGCCAACTCTGTTAAGATTCGTTCAGCCCCATCGTTACCAAGGGAGATGGTGACAATTATTATTTCCTTTTTCATAAGCCTTCCTCTTGGATATATTCTGCCAGTCTTACATAGGCTTGTGCCATTGATACCTTAGGTTGCCAACCTAGGGATTTTAACTTCTTAGAACTTAAGAACATATGCACTGTCGGTGCATAGCCAAACCCTTGCACATCGTTTGGAATATCAAAGATGACTTCACTCTTATCATTGCTAACATGAGTTGCCACTAAATGAGCAATGCTTGCAATAGAACGCGTCTCCTCATCATGACAAACATTATATGCTTCACCAGGTACCCCTGCTTTTAAAAGAGTTAAAAGCCCAGTTAAGGCATCAGTAATATAGCAATAATTCGACATAGAATCGCCCTTTGTATGAAGTATAATGGCTTCTTTTTTAATAGCACTCTTAGTGAACTGCATAAAAACGCGATTATCAGCTACTGGAACACCTGGCCCAAAAGTTTGAGCTAGTCTAGCTATTACAACAGGAACGCCATACTCCACAGCATAGGACTTGCAATAACATTCACAAAGTCTTTTACTTTCGGAGTAGGAGCTACGAACGTTTAGATGATCCAAATAGCCTATTCTTTCCTCTGTCATAACTTGGCCAGACTCATAAGGTACCCCATATTGCTCCATACTGGATAAGTAAACTAGTTTCTTTACCTTTTGACGGCGACCTAACTCAAGCATGGCCTCCGTACCATAAATAGAGGTACGGATAGTTTCTACTGGATATTCTACAAAAAACTTAGACTGTGTCGGTGCAGCACCATGCAAAATATAATCACATGGCACATCAATAGATTCTAATGAGCCATCTACTATGGTTAACGACTTATTGTCTAAATACTCACCAAGAATATTTTTTGCCTTTTCATGGCTTCGCACATGACCAATCACTTTTAAATCCAGGTCATGAGTCTCATTGGCAAGTATAAGTAATTTTATAAACATAGATCCAATAAGCCCCGTTGCACCAGTTATAAGAATGCGTTGATGACGGAGGAAATGAAAGTAATTTTTTTCCTGTACTAAAGCCGTTAACTCGCGTTGAATAACGGAATTACTCATCTTTTAATCCTCCTAGCTCACGATTTTTAATAATCCCTGTGAACATATAATAATCAGATGGAGTTGTAATCTTTATATTTTCAGTTTCCCCTAACACAGGGTATAAAGTATAACCATAGTGCATCATCATCGATGCGGAATCAATAAAGTCATGAATGCCCTCATCTTTTGCACGATTATGAACTGATATAATATCATCCAATCTAAAACTCTGCGGAGCTTTAGCCATAAGACATTCATTACGATTTAAAATGCGGTTAATAGAACCATTTTGGGTAACCATAACCGTTTCGATAGCTGGAGTAACAGTAATGGCAGAACCCTTTGACTCAACAGATTCTATGTTTCTCTCTATGGTAGAGTTATCTACAAGTGGACGAACCCCATCATGAATCAATACAGTCACCGCGTCATCAGGGAATAAACGCTTAGCCTCTACTAGCCCATTATATTGGGATTCCAAAGCACTTTCACCACCAGGCACAATGGATAATACCTTTTGTAACCCCGCCTTTTCTATGAGTTGTTTAGTATGATCAATCCATTCTACTTTACAGGCAAGAACAATCCCATCAATAGTCTTCGTTTGTTCAAATACATCTAAGGTTTGAATCAAAATCGGTCTACCGTTCCATTCTAAAAATTGTTTTGGCGTCTTACTGTTTTTCATACGAGCACCTACGCCACCCGCAAAGATTACTGCTATTCGTTTCATAGGCCCTCCTTATGGTTGAGCTTCTTTCTTAGCATAATGTATGCCTTTATACTCCTTGTAAGGTGTGTGTAAATCAGCAAATACTGCATCATGTTTTGCTACACGTTGCTCTACAGGTGGTAATTGCATATAATCGCCCCAAATGAGATGCAAATATCTCTCATACCCTTTCATAACAGGTATTTGATGACCTTCAAAGTCTTTATATACAACAGAAGCAAAGTCCTCTCTAGGATGACGTAGCTTCATACCTTTTAAGCTACCGATTAACTCCGTACACTCATCACTCGTATCAAAGTCGTATTGAGTCATTCTCTTTTCTGCAAATCGCCAAATATGATAGCGTATAGATTGACTGGAAAAAATCTTATAAATATAACCCGCTAAAGCACGATATGTAGGCCCTTTATTATCTGGTAAACGCTGTGCATTAAAAAGTGCAAAAGTCATGGCCCACATCAACTGCAATGCACGACTAATTTTGCCGGGTGCACAACCATCGATAGGCATAATTTCAAGTGCCAAACCATGACAAACATCTTCATGCATACTATGACGATTGATAAAGGTCGTATGATTATCTCTAATAGATGCTCCTGCATCATGATAGATGTGATTGCGATCGGTACGACAATACGTAAATCGTTCAGTATCAGCATATTTTGGCCATAATTCAGCTAACTTTTCATAGTCTGGACGAGGCATGAAAAGATCTAAATCATCATCCCAAGGGATAAAGCCGTTATGACGTATAGCCCCAATGAGACCACCGCCGCAAAGATAAAAGCGCAAATTATGTTTATCACAGAACTCTTTAAAGTACAGTAACATATTCAGCTCTTTTTCTTGTATTTCCTTTGTCATAGATGTACTCATAGGGACCTCTTTCAACGTAATACAGCTAATACTGTATCAATCATCGTTTTTATATCTTGTAAAAAAGAAAACTCCTTAATACTCCTTAAATTCCAAGTCATCTTACCCGGTAAAACCTCATTTATATAGACTTCATCAACATTCTGAGCATTTTGTAAAAGTTGATCTTCATCTTTATAAGTAATACTGGCAACACTGGTAACACCAGCAGGTAATAATAAGGTAGCTTTCATTTCATCTGTATAAGCAGCCACATAACGTGGAACCTCAGGTCTTGTACCGACAAAGCTCATATCTCCTAAAAGGATATTAATAAGCTGAGGCAATTCATCGAGACGACAGTTGCGAAGCATATTGCCTACCTTCGTAACACGCATATCATTTTGTGATGTCACTTGTGCACCTAAAGATTCCGCATTCTTTACCATAGTACGGAACTTATAGATGCCAAAGGTACGACCGTACTGTGTCACTCGAGTTTGACGAAAAAAAACCTCTCCCTCACTATCTCGTTTAATCATGATGGCTAGTACCAAGAATATAGGGCTTAATGTAATAAGCATTCCCGCTGCCATTACGCGGTCAAAAATGCTTTTACAAAGAAGGCTTATACGCCTTTGATTTAATATTTCAAAATAGGGACGAACCGCTTCACACTGAAGCTCTTTTGGTAGATCATGAAAGTTTTTTACTAGCATTCGGTAATAATCCTTTTAAACTGCTCAATGATATATTGCACTTCTTCATCTGTAAGGAGCGTATGAAGTGGCAATGTAATTTCATTCTTAAACTGGTCATAAGCATTTGGATAGTCATCGATTGTAAAGCCTAAGTTTTTATAAGCCGTATGCATTGGGATTGGCTTATAATGGACATTCGTCGCAATGCCAGCCTCAGCCATAGCTTCAATAACCTTGTTGCGGTATTGCGCATCACGGCCGTCTAAACGGACTAAATACAAGTGACCACTACTTTCATGCTTATCTGTATAATGGTTCAACAATGTAACAGGTAAATCCTTAAATGCTGTATCATAAGCTTCAATAATTTCTTTACGACGTGCCAAAAGTTTTGGGTATCTTTCAAATTGAGCTAGCCCAATAGCCGCCATAATATCCGTCATATTACATTTATAATAGGTACCTTTAATATCATATTCCCAAGCACCTGCTTTTGTTTTTGCAAGAGCATCCTTATCTTGACCATGCAAAGATAGCAATTGGAATTGCTTGTAGATAGCTTCATCGTCATAACCATCTATGTGGCGCCATGTAGCACAACCACCTTCAGCAGTAGTAAAATTTTTTACTGCATGAAAGGAAAAGCTACTAAAATCGGCTATATTACCTGTTGGCACCCCTTTATAAGAAGCACCAAAAGAATGCGCACAGTCCGCTACGATAGGAATATGACCTAATGCTGATTGAATATCATTAGATGGTATAAAGAGAGATTTCTTTTCCTCTACAATGGATCGCAAACGTTCATAATCACAAGGCACACCCGCAATATCTACAGGGATGATAGCCTTTGTTTTTGGTGTGATAGCCCGAGCGACTGCATCGTAATCCATTTCATAGGAGTCTTTTTGTGTATCAACAAGCACTAATGTAGCGCCCACATGAACTACAGGACTCGCACTAGCGGTATATGAGTAAGCACTAGTTATGACTTCGTCTCCAGGTCCAATTCCCAATACGCGAAGGGACATTTCAAGCGCTGCCGTAGCAGAGTTTAAACAAACGGATTTAGGTGTACCTAATTGGTGAGCTATCTTTTTTTCTAATTCTTTAGTACGAGGACCTGTCGTAATCCACCCACTTTTTAAGGCTTCAACGACTTCATTGATTTCTAACTCTGTAATATCTGGAGGAGAAAAATTAATTCTCATATAAATCACCTCAATACTTTCTGTACCATATTGATACGCTTGATTTATCACATAGAATACTGATTAAAACAGTTATATTAAGCATCAATTACGATAGATCCTAAAAGAGAAATACCTACTTGTGAAAGGCGTTTCTTAGCTTCAATCAAATCTTTTAGACTAGCTACTTCATTTTTAACAACTAACACAACACCATCTGATTTTTCTGCCAATACAACGGCATCTGTAACAGACAATACGGATGGTGTATCAATGATAACCACATCATATTCATCACGTACATACTCAAAAATCGTAGGTAATTTGCTAGAATCTACAATATCAGATGGATATTCAACAACTTCACCCGCCGTAAGAACATCCAAATGAGGCACTACATTACGATGAATCGTCAAATCTTCATCCATCATCACCGCATTTGTAAGGCCCTTATTTTGTACATTAAAGGCTATATGTTGTGCTGGATTGCGTAGATTACCATCTACTAGAAGAACTTTATTATTATTTTTAGATAAAGCTAATGCTGTATTAGCTGCCACTTTAGAAGTTCCTTCACCACTAGTAGCTGCAGTAATGCAAATAAGTTTACATTTATGTTGGTTACATACATATTGAAGATTGCTACGCAATGTACGGTATGCTTCCACAAGTGGTGTATCACCACGTTCATTAGAAATTAGTCTAATCATATTAACCTCTCACTTTGCGCAACAATGCTACGATACGATTACTAGGCTCTTCGTATTCTTTTTCTTTATAATTTGGAATCACACCCAAATTTTGAATGCCAAGAATATCATTAATCTCTTGTACAGATTGAACTTTGCGATTACCAAAGAATTGGCCCAATGTATAGAGGCAACCAAAGATGAGGCCTAAAATGGCAGAGCCTAATATAATAAGAATCTTACGTGGTGCAATCGCCTTTTCTGGCAATGTAGGAGGATCAACGATTTGAACTTCATTCGGTACCATAACCTCTGCTACCTTCGCTTCTTCTAAGCGAGTGGATAACATTTGATAGATATCTTGTGCCACATCTACATCACGTTTTGCTTGGATATAACCACGTTCTTTTTCAGGTAGTCCTTTTATAGCTTCTTCGTTTGCTTTATCTAGCTCAACTAATGTAGATTGTTTACCTTGAGCTACTGCTAAAGCAGCTTCATTTTTAAACTTATCCGCTAGCAAGCCTTGTTGTGCAGAGTTGCTTGAAGGTGCTTGTTGAGATGCAATAGCGTTGATTTCAGCATTTAAACCACTTTTAGCCTCTTCAATTTGTTGGTTAATCTCTTTCATCGCTGGATGTTCATCAGTATATTTACCAATATAAGAAGCTTTACGAGATTCTAGGTCTGCTAACTGCCCCTTGTAGGCTTGAACCGTGGCGCTATCGGCGATACTTTTACCAGCAGAACCTAATTGTTCATTGATACTGCCAAGTGCAGCTTGTGCCGTTTCTAAATCGAGTTGATTTTGAGCCTTCTCACGATCGATAAGAGTAATTTTATCTGTTAAGCCTTTCATCTGATCAGCGGTGGAGTACACCTTATTATCTATTTGAAATTGTTGCAATTTATTTTCTGCTTGTTCTAATTCAGATTTCGCAGTAACAACGCGTTTTTGTAAGAATTCACGAGTAGTTCGTTGTTCAACATGAGAAATTTCGGCAAGACGTTTCAAGAAGGTATCAATAAGTAATTGATTAGCTTCTTGTGCTTGCTCAGGACTCTTACCAGTTACGCTTACTTGTAATAACTCGGTTTCTTTATACGGTTTAGTTTCAATACGAGTTTTAACAAAATCTTCATATGTTGGCGCATTACCAGTACCTTCAGGATCTTCTATAGCAGTAATTACTGGCTCTACCACATTACGACTTTTTAAAATTTCTGCATCTGTGTTCATCAATTGACGAGACATAGAATCAGAATAGGCATTAGCACTAGATAATACAGAATTGCTCAAACTTTGAGCTTGTTTAATGCGCAACATCGATGTAGATTGATATGTAGATGGTGCAAGAAAGGCATACGCACCACCTAAAACCATACATGCTACCGTAATATTAATGATTTTACGGCGCTTTTTAATGAGGACTCTACCCACCTCTTTTAAATCAATAATTTGTTCCACCCATATACCCCTTTCTGTAAAAGTATACAAACAACAGGGTCTCTCCCGCTTAGAATATTAACTGTACCAAACCCTCTCAATAAAGGCACAATGTATCAAAATTAAAATAGTCTTATACATATATTGGGTAATAAATGTATCGTCCAGGACCTATACATTATGATTTGGATCGTATGTAGGAATGATATCCTGCAATACATTAATTACATCTATATCGGTTTTACATGTATCAAAGCGCTCTATTTCACGACTCAGCCATTCTTGATTAACATCTTCTAGAGCTGCTTCAAAAATTTTCTTATGCGTAGTAGTATTCGTACCTTCTTCGGCAGTCAATAATTCTTCGTATAACTTTTCACCTGGACGTAATCCAGTAAATTCAATACGAATATCCTTATTAGGCTCAAAGCCAGAAAGGCGAATCATATTCTTAGCCAAATCGACAATTTTAACCGGTTCACCCATGTCTAAAAGAAACACTTCGCCTCCATTCCCCATGGCACCAGCTTGAAGTACTAATTGACTGGCTTCAGGAATAGTCATGAAATAACGTGTCATTTCTGGATCTGTAACGGTTACAGGGGCACCTGCTTCAATTTGTTTACGAAATAAAGGAATAACCGAACCACGGCTACCAAGTACATTACCAAAACGAACTGTTATAAACTTAGTATCATATGTGTGATTCATACCAAGCACAACTTTTTCAGCAACCCGTTTTGTAGCGCCCATAACGCTGGTTGGATTCACCGCTTTATCCGTGGAAATCATAACAAATCGATCTACTCCATGAGCTCCGGCTACATCCGCAACATTACGAGTACCATAAATATTATTTAATACCGCAGCAATTGGCTGGATTTCCATAAGCGGCACATGTTTATGAGCTGCCGCATGAAATACTACATCAGGATTATAGTTTTTAAAAATTTGCTCTAGTTGATTCTTATCACGAATATCTGCAATGATTGGAACCAAGGTACCTTCAGGCGCAATACTACGTAATTCTTGATGAATAAGATAAATACTATTTTCACCATGACCAAGGAGCAATAGCTTTTTAGGTTTTACACGTAAAACTTGACGACAAATTTCAGAACCAATAGAGCCCCCCGCACCAGTAACTAAAACCACTTTATCCTTAAGATATGTTTCAACCTTAGACGTATCGAGCTGAATCTCATCACGCTCCAACAAGTCCTCGATTGAAACAGGATGTAAATGAGATACAAGAACTTCATCATCAAGTAATTGATACATCCCCGGTAAAATATTGATTTTACATTTTAAAGGAGAACAGATTTCCATGATTTCTTGAATAATATCTCGCTTCACGGAAGGCATGGCAATAATAATTTCTTCTACCTTATACTTAGCAACTAATGCTGGAATATCTTCACGATTACCAAGAATTCTAAAACCATTCATAAGACGATTATGTTTAAACATGTCATCATCAACATAACCAATCACTCGACGAGAACGCTTATGATATCGTTCAATTTCACGAGCTATAGTTGCACCTGCATCACCGGCTCCTATGATCAATGTATTCACTTGGCCACTTTCACCATCGTCCCCACTGCTATAGTGAAGTGCCACATAATGAAGCAACATACGTCCCATACCAACAGCACCTGTAGTGAGGAACCATGTAATAAAATAGATGGAACGTGGTAATGACTTACCAAATACAAACATAGAGGAATAGAATAAAGCCGTACCAATTGTAGTCGCTACAAATACTGCTAATACCTCTCGCATCCCTGCATAGCGCCAAATACGTGTATATAAATGCATTATCAAGAACATCAACATATACGAAATAAGTAATAACGGAAGTGCATCCACCATTTGATTAATATATTGAGGTTCTATGTGTCCATCAAATCGAATAAAAAGACTGATAAAAGCAACGATTACAATCGTCACAATATCGGTAATAAACAATATGGATGGTAATAAATATGAACGCAAAAAAACGCCCCCTTATATGATAGATATCGCCTTATCTTTAATCCTTACCTATTCGTGATACCATATAAGCCCCTGTTAAGATTGGAGCAATATCACGAGCAAAGTTGATACGACTATTCTTAGTTAAGTAAAGAATATCACCTTCACGCATGATGTAGTTTTCAGACATATCTCCAGTTTGTAAAATACGATTCAAATTGATAGGAATCGGTTTCTCTGGATTATCTTGATGAATCAAGTAAATTTTCTTCTTTGCTGTATCCCAGTTAAAACTACCTGCAGCCCCAATGGCATCAATAACTGTACTAGATTTAGTCAACGTATAGGCGCCAGGCTTATTAATTTCACCAAATACATATACGCGAACGCCGCCCAATTTCGATACATTTACTGTGATATCAGGATTAATGATATAACGAGACAAACCTTGCTGTAACTCAGCTGTAAATTCATCTACAGTTAAGCCATCTGCTTTTACGGCACCAACCATAGGGAACGATACATATCCATCTGGTCTGACGGTATACACAATGTCGTTACCATTACGCGTACCAAGCTCTGCCTGCTGAACCACTTGAATATTTAGTTCATCTCCTTGGCGCAGACGATATTCTTTATCAGAGCTAATTACAGATGCGCTAGTTTCCAATGGTGCATGACCGTCCATTTGTACATTCTTAGCATTATAAGGCTGATTAGTATTTATACTAACTGGTGCAGCCATAGCCATTGTTGTAGTACATAAGAATGCAGCCATCATCATATACTGTTTCTTCTTCATACTTACCTCTTTTTTATTCAACTTATTTAATTCATCACTTAATTATTGATGTATCTTATATCTAAAAAATCAGTCATGCTATTTTATCATTTTTTTAAATGTTCTTCTACAAATCTAGTATGTTCCAAGCGAACTTCATAAAACCTTCAACAATAATCCCTTAAAAATACAGTATTTTCAATATATGCTCATTAATTATTATTTGCTTTTTTCATTCCTAATTCACTAGTTTTATCATTGAACTTCTTAAAAATAATAAAAAATATATAAACTCACTTCATTATTAGCTCACATAGTTTTTCTATTTATATCAGAATTAGTAATAAAAAAATAAGGTGTATATACTAGAAATCTAGTATATACACCTTATTCAAAGTTTTTGACACTAATGATCGCTCTATATAATTAATTATTCAACACGACCGCCTAAATAAGCTTCCATAACGCGAGGATTATGGCGAACTTCATCAGCAGAGCCAGATAATACCATTTTACCAGTCTCCAAAACATACGCATAATCAGCAATCTTCAATGCTTGACGCACATTTTGTTCTACTAAAAGAACTGTTGTTCCATCGGCGCTGATTTCTTTAATGGTTTCAAAAATCTCATTTACTACTAAAGGTGCAAGACCCATAGATGGTTCATCTAATAATAACAATTTTGGACGAGCCATAAGTGCACGACCAATAGCTAGCATTTGCTGTTGACCACCTGATAAAGTACCACCCAATTGATAACTTCGTTCATCAAGAATAGGGAATCGTTTAAATACCTTTTTGATATCTGCTTCGATTTCTTTATCTTTACGTGTATAAGCACCCATTTCAAGGTTCTCATAAACACTCATATCTTGTAGAATTTGACGTCCTTCAGGAACTAAGGAGATACCACTTTGTACAACTTGATGGGTTTGGCGACCTGTAATATCTTGATCTTCAAAAATCACTCGACCAGATGTGGGTTTTACAAGTCCCATAATAGTCTTCATCGTCGTAGTCTTACCAGCACCATTAGCACCAATAAGAGATACAATGGAACCTTGTGGAACTTCTAAACTTATATCTTTTAAGGCTGTAATATGTCCATAACCAGCCACAATATTTTCTAGTTTTAACATATTACACCTCCTCTTTACCTAAGTATGCTTCAATTACAGCTTCATTATTTTGAATTTCTTGAGGTGTACCTTCAGCAATTTTCTTGCCAAAGTTAAGTACTACCAAACGATCACAGATATTCATCATCAATTCCATGGCATGTTCGATAACCACAACGGTAATACCTAGGTCACGAATCTTGCCAATCAATTGACGCAGAACTTCAGTTTCACTATCATTCATACCTGCTGCCGGTTCATCAAGCAAGATTAACTGAGGGTGTGTCGCTAAGGCACGAGCGATTTCAAGACGACGTTGCTTACCATACGGTAATGATGTTGCAACCTCTTCTGCATCTGCTTCAAGACCTACAAGCTTTAAGAACTCATAAGCAATACCACGACAACGCTCTTCTTCAATGCGTTGACGTTTTGTTTTCAAAAAACTAGATAAGAAGCCAGAGCCAGTACGACAATGCATACCGGTTAAAACAGTTTCAAGAGCTGTCATATTGCCAAAGAGACGAATATTTTGGAAGGTACGAGCAATCCCCATTTCAACAGTTCTATGAGGCTTGATGCCTACAACAGACATACCATCAAATACAATTTCACCAGAACTTGCAGGGAATACACCAGTAATCAAGTTGAAGAGTGTAGTCTTACCAGCACCATTTGGACCGATGACACCAAATACCTCACCTTGTTTAACACCAAAGGATACACCTGTGAGAGCTGCAACGCCACCAAAGCTTTTACTTACTTCATTTAATTCTAATAGCATTCAGTTCCCTCCTATCCTTGTTTTTCCTGTTGTTTACGCTTATATGCTTCAAAGCGTTCTGTTAATACTTGTGATTCTGGAATATATGGAGCTTTCTTAAAGCCTAATTTACGGCTAATTTTATCCACCATGGATTCTGTTAAAATACCATCTGGACGAACAGCCATCAAGATTACTAGCAAAGCACCATAAATAATATCGCGATAGTCGGATAAGAAACGCAATACTTCTGGTAGTAATGTAAGAATAAAGGAACCTAGTACGGAACCCCATACTACATTGGAACCACCAAATACAGGGAATAACAAAATTTGTACTACTTTATGGTAGCTGAAATCTGTAGGATTAATAAAGTTTGTAATATGCGCATACAAACCACCACCAATACCAGCGATGAAAGCGCCGATAATAAAGGCCATCATCTTGTAGTATACAACGTTGATTCCCATCAATTCAGCTGCATGATCATCAGCCTTAATCGCTGCAAAGGCACGACCCACACGGCTATTATTAATCCGTACACAAAAGGCGATAATCAATACTAAAATAGCTAACAAAATAATAATAGCCATTAGATTGCCCCATGCAACAGCATCAATGCCCATTAAACCATCGAGATCAAATTCATAGGCATAATTTGTCAATTCTTGAGGAATGGATGGAATACCAGAAAGGCCTAATGCACCATTTGTAATATCCAAATTCAAGAAAATAACACGCACAACTTCGCCAAATCCAAGTGTAGCGATGGCAAGATACAAACCTTTAAGACGTGTTGTTGGCAAACCGATAATAACAGCCACAAGACTAGCAACTAAGCCACCAATAATAATGCCTACAACGATAGGCAAATCAGCTTTCAAAGAAAGAATAGCGCCTACGTATGCACCAACACTCATAAAGCCAGCAGCCCCTAAAGAAAGCTGTCCACTTGCCAGTGTGAAATAAATTGAAATACCCATGATGGCATTAATGATGAAAAACATCACGATCTGTAGATAATACGGGTTTAATAATTCCATTACGGTCTACCCCCTTTATCTTTAGATCCAAACAAGCCTTGTGGGCGCCAGAATAATAATAGGATAATGAGACCAAAGGCCACAGCATCACGGAATGTAGATGCACCATAAGCAACAGAGAAGATTTCTGCTACGCCTAAAATAAAGCCGCCAACCATGGCGCCTGTAATATTACCAAGACCACCTAAGATAAGTACTGCCAGACCTTTAAACCCTATAATAACACCCATAGTAGGCTCAATAGCATTAAAGGACAACCCTACCAATACACCTGCCGCTGCACCTAAAGCAGATGCAATCATAACAGTAATAGATATAATCATTGTTGGATTGATACCCAAGAGAGCTGCTGTTTCCGTACTCATGGATACAGCGCGAATAGCCTTACCAATCTTAGTTTTCTTAATAACTACATTTAAAATCAGCATTAGCACAACAGAAACGCCTAAACCAATAATTTGTACCATAGAAATTTTGAAAGCTCCAAAGTCGATTAAGCCACCAATATAGTCTGGTGGGAATGATCTAGTTTGAGGGCCCCAAAGCAATAATGCCAAACTTTCAAGGAAAATAGAAACACCAATGGTACTAATAAGTGGTGCCAAGTGAGACACCTTTTTCTTGCGTAGTGGACGAAGCGCCACAAATTCTAAAAGATAACCGAGGATAGCACCTACAGCCATAGCTACGATAAGGGCTACAAAAATGTTAACGTTAAAAATTGTTACCATAAAAAGACCAACGAAGGCACCTATCATAAAGATGCCTCCGTGAGCCATGTTGATAATATTCAAAACACCGAACACAAGTGTTAAGCCAATAGCGAGTACAGCATATAAGCTACCGAGGGTTAACCCGTTAACTAATTGTTGTAAAAACACTATACTACCTCAACTTATTTTGTTAATGCGTCAAATTGACCGTTTTTAATTTGTAATACTTGAACTTCCATGGAAGGATCGCGTTTTTCGTTGAATTTGAATTGGCCAGTTACACCAACGAAGTCAGCAATATTTTTCAATGCTTCCCGGAATTTTTCGCGATCTGTTGTGGACCCTGCTTTTTTCAAAGCTGTTTCATAGAGATATACTGCATCATATGCTTGAGCA
The DNA here is from genome assembly GCF_000024945.1 of Veillonella parvula DSM 2008. Classification (NCBI taxonomy): domain Bacteria; kingdom Bacillati; phylum Bacillota; class Negativicutes; order Veillonellales; family Veillonellaceae; genus Veillonella; species Veillonella parvula. The sequence goes on along the minus strand of NC_013520.1, from coordinate 800,089 downwards.
GCGAATTGGTCAGGTTCTTTACCGTATTTTGCCACATAGGCTTTACGGAAATCTTTAACCTTTTGGTCTTCTTTGTTAGGGAACCATGGCGTACCAACAATAACACCGTTAGCAGCATCGCCAGCAATTTTAATGAATTGTGGGCTGTTGAAACCATTGGAGCCAACTACAGGTTGATTCATACCCATTTCACGCATTTTTTTCATGATTAATGCGCCTTCTTGGTAAAGAGAAGCAACTACAATTACATCAGGTTTTGCTTGTTGAATTTTAGTCAATTGTGCAGAGAAGTCAGTATCTTTATCTGCAAATGTTTCAGTATCAACGATTTGTACACCTTCAGATTCCAATGCTTTACGAGCTGTATTATTTACAGATACCATTTGGTCATTGTTGTTAGAGTACATGATAGCTGCAGTTTTGAAGCCTAAAGTTTTATGTGCTTCTTTAATTGCAGTATCTACTGCCAAGGATTCAGGTACAGCATTACGGAAAATGTAATCGCCGATATCCGTAATACCTTCAGCCGTTGTAGATGTACCAAGAGCAACTACTTTACTCTTGTTTGCTACAGGACCAGCAGCCATCATTTCACCAGATAGCATAGGTCCAATAACTGCTACTACTTTATCTTTTGCAATTACTTTATTCATCGCATTGATAGCTTCATTTTTATCACCTTTAGTATCTTCTACTAATAAGTTAATTTTTACAGCGTTTGCATCAGCATTGATTTCGCTTACAGCCAATTCTGCACCAGCTTTAATAGATTCACCATAAGCTGCTGCCCCACCAGTTGTTGTTGTTAACAATGCAATTTTAGCTTCATTACTATTCGCACTACCTGCATCTTTATTTCCACCACAGCCAGCAGCAACTGCCATTACACCGGCAAGGCCAAAAATGGCTGCTTTTTTTAACATGGATTTATTCATATTACACCCTTCCTTTAAAACATAAAACTTTGATTCTATACCTATATTATGGGAAATTTCAATCTTTTGTCAATTAAAAGAAAATGATTTTAATTCCTTAATAATATATAAATTAAAAAGCTATTCACATAGCCGTTCCCACTTCTCATACAATAAATTCAACTCAGTTTGAGTCTCTTCAATTTGTGTGGAAATTTTAGACATTTCATCTAAATCTTGCTGAACTACAGGATTCGCTAATTGCACTTCATACATCTTCATCGTCGCCTCTAAACGAGCAATTTCAGCTTCTACCTCAGCCAATTGTTTTTCTACCATATAAGCATTTGGCTTCTTCTGATTTTCCTCCGTAGTTTCTGATACTGAAAGCATTGACTCATTAATAGGAGTAGCTTTACTATCACGCTTACTGCTATCAGAGTTTTTCTCATTAGCCAATGCTAATAAGTCTTCTTGCTCTTTCAGCTTTTCCTTATAGTATGAATAGTTACCGAGATACTCTGTAATTTTACCTTCATCTAGAATTACTGTTTTTGTAGAAACTTGATCCAAGAAATATCTATCATGAGAAATAATAAAACAAGTCCCTTCAAATTGTTGCAATGCTTCCTCTACAATTTCTCGTGTAGGAATATCTAAATGGTTTGTCGGTTCGTCTAAAATTAGGAAATTATCTCCTTGAAGAAATAATTTAAGCAAAGCTAAACGAGCGCGCTCACCACCAGATAATTCACCTACTAACTTAAATACATCGTCCCCTTTAAACAGGAAAGCCCCCAGCACATTACGAGCCTTATCCTCGCTGTAGTTAAAGTGATTCATGATCTCTTCCACTACCTGCCAAGAATCATGCAATTCTTCGTGTTCTTGTGAGAAGTAACCGACTTGTACGCGATTGCCAATATCCACATGACCATCTTTAGGGAATAGTTCTCCTACAATGGTTTTCACCAGTGTAGACTTACCCGCGCCATTAGGTCCAATAAGCGCTACTGATTCACCTCGTCGAACAACAAGAGAGATATCATCAATAATGCGACTTTCACCATATCTGACAGATAAGTGATCTAAGACTAAAACCTTATCAGCACTCATCGCAGCAGGAGGAAAAGAAAATTGTAAATGATGTGAAGTAACAGGTGCCTCTAGCCGCTCTAATCGATTTAGTTGAGACTGACGACCACGAGCCATTTTAGACTTGATACCAGCGCGGTATTTATCTATATAAGCCTCTGTTTTCTTAATATACTCCTGCTGTTTTTCATAGGCCACCATATCAGCCTTTAAACGTTCATCACGTTGTTGAATATAGCGACTATAGTTACCACGATAGGTTGTGGCTTTGTGATTATCTAACTCCACAACACCTGTGACGATACGATCTAGGAAATATCTATCATGGCTGACAATGAGAATACCACCTTGATAGGCAGATAAGTACCCCTCTAACCACTCCAGCATATCCATATCTAAATGGTTAGTCGGTTCGTCTAAGAATAAAAAATCAGGACTACGTACTAACGCTTTAGCTAAATTGATACGCGTTTTTTGACCACCTGAAAAAGCATTAGCAGGCTTATCTAAGTCATCATCAGTAAAACCAAGACCATAGACTATGCGCTTTGTCTTTTGCTCGTAATCATAACCACCTAGCCATTCTAGACGATTCTGTAAATAATCTAAGCGTTGTAAATCCGATTCGCTAGCCTCTTCGGTTTCCAAGCGACTAGTGAGCTCTTTTAATTGTTTTTCCAATACATGAACATCAGCCCAAGCCTTTTCGATTTCCGTAGCAAGGCTATCATCTCCAAGATTTACATCTTGTTGTAAATAGCCAATACTAGCAACAGGCGACTTGACTACATTACCTTCATCGAGTTCTTCATACCCTAATATGCACTTTAACAAGGTAGATTTCCCAGCCCCATTAGGGCCTACCAATGCGAGTCGATCCCCTTCTTTTATCTCAAAAGACACATTGGAAAATACTTGGCGCACTCCAAATGATTTTCCAAGGTCTATCATTCGAATGCGTTCCATTCACAACCTCCTAATCATTTACTCTTCATTATACCACAGTTGCCCTCACTAACATTAACATTTCTATAGAATCTTTTGTTTTTCGACTATGACGGAATAATTTTCCTAACAAAGGGATATCTCCCAAAATAGGTATTTTTTGTATTTGATGTTGATCTCGATTATCCATGAGTCCACCAATAACTAGCACTTCTCCTGGTTGTAATCGTACTCTTGTATGTGCTTGACGTGTGCTTATTTTGTAGGCTTTCATTTCAGATACCATAATAGGTGTACTCACTTCTGCATGTATTTTAGCATCTACACCACCATCAGCGGTAATGATAGGAGTGTAATTCAACTTAATGCCCACCTCTTCATAACGAGTAGAACGCTTTCGTTCGCCATTCACTTCTGACTCCTCTATAACAGGTATTCTTTCACCTATCAAGATATGCGCAGTCTCACCATTGAGAGCCATGATAGATGGTTTTGCAATTAGAACGGCCTTACCTGAGCTTTCCATAAGACTTAGCTCTGGCTTTACAAAGAACTTATAGGCTTCCCCAGTCGGTGTTTTGCCAAAGGTAACGGCACCATAGGAATGTGTTTTATCTTCTCCATGACCGGTCAAGCTAAGCCAAGACCATCTAAAACCTTGTTCCTTAGCATAGGATTGTTCCATAGCAATGATGGTAGCTTCCAATTGCACTTGTTTTGGTTCCTTGTCGATAGCACATACTAAGGTTTCTACGCGTCGCTTTTCTCCGCTCGTCAAATGCATAATTACTTCATTTTGTTCTGAAAGCACTGCCATTTTATCGTTTTTCACCACTGTGCCTACCACATTTTTCAAAGACTCAGCCGGTAAATGTTCAGGTGATATAACATATAGTTCTCTTTTTTCAAGTGTTTCATCATCAGAATCAATAAGAAGTGTGTTATGCTCCTTCAATACGGAGAAATGATATAACTTACCTAGTTCATTAATAATCCCTTCTGGGGATTCTCCCGTTACAGTGGCCGTAACAGTCCCTTTTAACGACTCTACACCAATTACGGATATACCGTAACTACGACAAATTCCTAAAACGGTTTCCTTTAAGGATGCATTGCGTACAGAAATCGTTATGAGTTTGTTCTCAATATTTTTTTCATTTTTAGCTACTTCACCACTATTTACGATATTTTCAGAACTACTAGTAGTTATCCTATCAGTACCATTAGCAAATACCATGAAGGGAGTTACAAGCATTACGACCATCCATAAGCTTATTTGCAATATAACTGTCACTATAATCTTATCTATACATTTTAGACCTATAAAGCTTACTCGATTCTTAGCCACCGTGATGAACCTCCTTCAATAATTTCTACACCACTTGCAGTTATCTTAGATACTGATATTTCTTTCCACACACTTCCTATACTAACCATTTGTTCCTCTGTACCTTTTCGTAAAATAGCAATATTCTGTTGTCCCTCAATAATACCTATAAGCTCTATGGGATGTTGTTTGGTAGGATTACTTATAGAAGGTTGTATACTAGATTCAACTCGTCTAGCACTAATATCTTTAGCTTTTAATTCAATATAATTACCACTATGCTTTTTATTATTTCTTATTTGTTGATATTTTTCATTTCTACGACTTTCATCTACCTTTTTCTCAAAAGTCTTCATTGAATCATCTGACTCATGTAAATCATTATTTATATCAACGAAATTGCCATTGCTATCTTTAGTTATCTTATTCTGACCAAGTAATTCATCTATAGGAATATCTTTAAAAACCTCTCGCCAAGGATTTGCTCGCTCAACACCGGTAATATCATATAATAATCGTCCATGAACATCGCTTTTTACCTCTCTATCCTTTACATTTTTTATATCACTTTCATCTTTAAAATAGTTCTTTCCTTTCCCATTTCTATTATCATGTGTTGTTTCTTTTGATAATTTTTCTGAGCCTCGTTCAATTTGATTAGCATCTCTACCATTAGATTGATCTAAACTAATATGAACATTTTCCTCCTCATGTGGATAAAAAATACCAATGCCTAAAAGGGCAACCGTAATGATAAAGAAAATACCAAGTGCAAACTTATAGTGGCGCATAATAAAATGCTGCTTATCAATCCACATTTTCATACGTTCTATATAGTCTTGTAAGTTCATAATCCACCTCCTGCTGACATATTCTAGGAGGCTCTTTTAAAATCCTACAAAAAAATGACTCTACCAGTCACCAAGGTGACTAATAGAGTCATTCATTATATTGACAAATCAAAACAATTTGTTCTTTATTTACTATTAAATCCATCTGGATGAGATGTATGCCAATGCCATGCATCTTTGATAACATCAGCAACATTACTAAATTTAGGATCCCAACCAAGTAAATTTTTGATTTTTTCAGAGGAAGCAATTAATGTTCCTGGATCACCAGCACGGCGATCACCATATTGAACAGGAATATCGATACCCGTAACCTCTTTTGCAGTCTCGATGATTTCCTTTACAGAGAATCCATTACCACTACCAAGATTAAATACTTGAGATTCTCCGCCTTTACGCAAGTAGTCCATAGCCAATACGTGAGCAGCTGCTAAATCATTGACATGAATATAGTCGCGTACACATGTGCCATCAGCTGTATCATAATCAGTCCCAAATACAGTTATATGCTCTCTTTTACCGCGAGCCGCATCTAACACAAGTGGAATCAAATGAGTTTCAGGATGATGGTCTTCTCCAATCATACCAGACGGATCCGCACCGGCCGCATTGAAATAACGCAACGCAACATATGTAGAACCATAAATCGAACTATAATCAGATAACATTTTTTCTATCATCAATTTAGTGCGACCATATACATTTGTTGGTTGTAGCTGAGCATCCTCACAAATAGGAGCTACCTTAGGCTCACCATACACAGCAGCCGTACTAGAAAATACAAAATGCTTTATACCTGCGGTACGAGCAGACTCAATAAGGTGATAAGAACCAACTACATTATTTTCATAATAAATAGCTGGATTTTGCATGGATTCACCAACTTGTGAGTGAGCAGCAAAATGCATTACACCTAGGATGTTATGTTCTTTCATAATACCTACTAGTTTAGGATCAGCAATATCCATATTGTAGAACTTTACCCCCTCAGGAATAGATTCTACATGCCCACGAGATAAATTATCTACAATAATTGGTGTATATCCTGCTTGTTGTAAAGCACGTACAGTATGACTCCCAATATAACCAGCACCACCTGTTACTAAAATATTCATAGTTCCCCCTCATGAATTATGTACTTCCTTTGCTCGAGCCAATTTGGGTCCGATGAGACGCTTATAAACCTCTACCCCTGGTTGATCAAAAGCATCAACGCCCGCAAAAATGGACTCAAAATAAACGGCCCAACAATGCATAAACATAATTTCTCCTAAATGGAATGCGTTTAATGTTGGTACAGTTATAGTCATGTTAAAACGATTGTCACTAGACAAGGCTTCTCTATTAGCATCTAAAGCAATGTTTAAAATATCACAAATGCCTACATCAGATAGAGAGTGTAAGCATTCATATTGACTATAGGAATCTGGAACAATGAGATTATGTTTCCAATCCTTAACCTTAATAAATTGAACTACCTTATTTAGGCGCCCCTCTTGATGCTCTTGAACTTGAGCATGCATATCCATAGTACCTACTGCAGCAACTGGCGTACGGCCATATGGTAGACAAGTATTACTCATTTTTCCAAGAGACTCTGATAAGAGCTGCACATACCAATCAGATAATGAGTGGAGTGCTTCACTATAAGGCATAAACACCTCTATAATACGACCATATCGTTCAGATGCGATATATTTCAATAATGCACTTAAAAGGCCTGGATTTTTAAAAATGTCTTCTTCTTGACATGCTGCATCCATAGATGCAGCACCAGCTAAGAATCCTTCAATATCAAATCCTACAAGAGCGGCTGTTACAAAACCAACTTCTGTAAATACAGAGAAACGACCACCTACACCATAAGGAATGCTATAGGTCTTCCAATTATTTTCTATCGCCATAGATCGTAAAATTGTAGGATGTTCATCATCAGATACATCTGTAACAGCTATCACTTCGTAGTTAATATTACGATCTTGTAAAGCCTTCTCCAAAATCATGAAGTTAGCCATTGGTTCAATGGTAGATCCAGACTTAGAATTAATAACGAGCATCACCTTATAATCAGGACCTTTTTTCTGAGCTTGACACTCTAACGTACGAATTAGCCCTACTAAGTAATCACCATCCACATTAAAGCCTGCAAAGTACATCCTAGGATAGCCGCCACGTTCCTCTGCACTGTAGTTATTCCAAAACGCTCCACACTGCACATCAAAAATAACTTTGCTCCCCAAATAGGAGCCCCCAATACCTACGGATACAACTGTATCAATATTATGGCGTGCGTAGTCACGTAATTCGTAAAGCCGCTCTAACATATCTGGTGTATTGATACCATCTTCTGAAATATATGGAAGTTGGTAAAACAACACAGGTTCAGGTAAACCATCTTTAGAAACATGACCTTCTTCGAAGCCTGTAGAACGCAAAATATTTGTATGACGCCATACATTTTGTATAGCCCGTTCAAAATTATTCACATCACGTTCTTGTATGCAACTTTCATTATATATATTAGCATAATCTAACTCAAAACCTGATTGTAATCGCAACATCAAATATCTCCTTCACTGACATTTTATGTACAATATTCTTTTATTATACCATAAAAGAATGAATAAAATATTAGTTTATACAATCATTTTACCCACAAGCCATAACCGAATCCAACCGCATATACAGACCAAAGTAATGCAAAAGGAATGGCTAATTTAAATTTTAATGTCTTATGACGCCATAGGACCATGCCTAATAAAGCACCAACACCCCCAAAGGCAAACGCTAAAAATAATAATGTAAACTCTGAAATTCGATCATATCCATTAATGGCACATAATTTATCATATCCATACAGACTAAATACGATAAGATTCCAAATACCTACGGTCACCCAAAATTGCGTATCACTCATATCCCCAAACCTTATTTTTCTTACTTATGATGAGCTTTAAAATATTCCAATGTCTTTTGTAAACCAGCTTCTAATGTTGTAGTGGCAATAAAACCAAAATCACGTTCAGCTTTCACATTACTTAAGCGCGAATGTTTAATATCCCCTATACGTTCATTTTCATAATAAACCATAAAATCTGTCCCACTAATAGCCCGGAATCGCGTAATCAACTCATTCACAGATGTTCCCTTATTGGTAGATACATTATAAATACCTGTGCATTGACCATTCTCCATAGCCTTAATATTAGCATCTACCACATCATCTACATAAATGAAATCTCTAGTTTGCTCACCATCACCAAATACAGTTAATGGTTGCCCTTCGACAATCAAGCGGTTGAAAATACTGATAACGCCACCTTCACCGCCATCACCTTGACGTGGTCCATATACATTAGCATATCTAAAGCATACTGTATTTAATCCAAAAGCTTCATGATAAATACGCAAATAACCTTCTGCAGTAAGCTTTGTCAAGCCGTAAAAAGACGAAGGCATACCACTCAAGTCTTCAGTCAATGGCAATACTGCCAAGTCACCATATACAGCAGCTGATGAAGGCATTAAAAATTGTTCAACTTTCACTTTACGACAAGCATCGAGAACATTAATAAGCCCTATTAGATTTACATCACAGTCATAACTTGGGTTCTCCATGGAGGATTGAACCATTGTTTGTGCCGCTTCATGAAATACGATAGCCGGCTTAAACTCTTCAAATACAGATAGTAATTTTGGATCTCGTACATCCATCTCAATAAATCGAGCATCTTCATGTACAAAGGAGCGCATACCTGTAGATAAATCATCTATAACGAGTACATCGTGCCCTAATTCAATTAATCTATCAACTAAATGGGACCCAATAAATCCGGCCCCACCAGTAACACATATATTCATAGCGCCCTCCCTTCTAACATCTTTAAATACCTGCACCTTGTTTTGCTAGTGCATCAGCCATTTCATTATATGTATCGCCTGTATGAGCAGCCACCTTGTGAAAGTAAACTCGCACACGATTTTTTATAGAATCATAAAATGCTGAGTACTCTTGGGTTAGCTCATTATTACGTTTCCATCCCTTAGTAGCCCACATTTCTATGCCCATATAATCATAGTAAAGTGAACATTCAGAAATCCCACTATCAACCGCATATTTCATAACATGCATAGCAGCCAACAACTCGCCAGCTACATTCCAAAACGATGTATATCGTTTATCAGTAGAGGAAAAAGAAAAAGTTTTCCTCTTGCCATTCAAAAAGATAACCCCACCTGCCCCAACAGTATTGGTCTCTTTATTATAACTACCATCGATATACGCAACCATATAGTTTGGAGTAGTAAAATCTGGTTTCACAACACTTGCTGATACTTTACTTTGAATACTAGAACTAGAAACTATAGGCCTAGAATTTATAGATTTAAACTTCACTTCTTGTGGCAATTTAAGTTCACTCTTTTTAGCGCTCATAAAATCACTTAAAGACAAACCTGAATTCTCTACAAAAGCACGTGCTTCTACTTCTGTCGAAAATGATTTGTAGATAGCACCACCATAGCCCTTTACTTGTTTCTCACAGTCAGACCATGTAGTATAAACTCCTGGTACACGGCCCTGACGAACAGCATAAAACTTTTTTGCCATACGTCCCCCTTAATGGTCCATTGTCAGTTCAACAAATTCAGCATTTACGACAGATGCCAAATCCTTTGGATTTACCTTCATTTGCATCCCGCGTAAACCTACGCTTACATATACAAACTTTTGGGGTTCCATAGTAGCATCAAAATAGGTAGGAAATGCTTTTTTCATGCCTACTGGAGAACATCCACCGCGCAAATAACCTGTAATACTTAACAAATCCTTAACATGAACAAGCTCTACAGACTTATTATGACTAACACGTGCTGCCTGTTTCATATCTAACTCTTCAGCCACAGGAATACAGAATACTACATATCCAGTTTTGTCACCTTTGCCAACTAATGTTTTAAAGACTTGTTTCTCATCGAGTTTTAATGCTTCTACTACATGAAGGCCAGCAGCACGCTCTTCAGACCACTCATATTCGCTAATACTATAAGGTATCTTATGAGTATCTAAAATACGTAATGCGTTTGTTTTTTTATGTTTCTCTTTACTCATCATAACCTCCATATACTAGCATAGCAAATAAATTTAATCATTACATAATATATTTCTATAGACAAATATAATTTTTCATTACTATTTATTTACGATTTTATTAATATTTTTTAATTCAATACGCAAAGTACCATCATCATTAGTTTTTATCTCAATAAACTCACGATTTTTCATATATTCTACAGGAAATGAAATCTCAATACCTGTATCTGTTTTAATCTTATGATGCTCTCCAACCTTCGTGGCAAACTCACGATTTACTGGCAAAGGACGCAGCATATCCGCATCAGCTAATTCTTTCTTTGCCGCCTCTTGTTGAATAGGATTCGCTTTAAATACCTCTTCTACAATACGAACAGGATCAACGGTATCTGATACTTCTGCATTTTTAGCAATCATAGATTTAGCCGTTGTCAACTCAACAACGCCATCAGACTCATGAGCTTGAGCCACCTTATCTACGATAGTCTTTACCTTTCTCACCGTATCTCGCGAGGATTGATTAGTCCCTAATTGCAAGACCTTATCTGCTAGGATATAGGATACCTCACCATCAAATTCACCTTTAGGTTCAAAAATACGAACACTAAAATTAGAGAGATTAATAGATGCAAAGGCCCGTAATTTTTGTGATGGCATAGGTAGTACTGCCTTATGAGAAACGAGTTCTGTAGCCAATGTACCATCATCTTCACTGAATAATTGATGGGTAAAAGCATCATGAGCTTGACACAAAAGAATACAAACATAAGGCGTATCCGTAACGGCTTCACAGATAATTGTATCAATAACAACAGAATCAGTAGCTTGTTTCATATATGTAAACAAGCTTTCACCTAAATTCTTAGATAAATCAATAAACTTAAGCGCTCCATTTTTATAGTCTACTAATTGTTTGCCTACAGGACTCGCATCATGTAAGGTTCCGGTTCTAGCCCCTGGATCTTTGAAAGCCTTAACTACATGATTTGCAATATAATCTTGTATAGCTTGATCCCCAACCTTTAATTCATGTTCAGAATATACAGCTAACGAGGATGTAAAGTCAAAAATCTCTAGCGCCGCCTTATTAATCTGCATGATGCCTCCTTGTAGTACAAAAAATGTTTACCCTTTATTATACCACTCTTTTAACTTTCGTTTATCAACTTTTGAGCATTCCGTAAGGGGTAACATAGGAACTTCTATTATAGCTTTTGGCCACTCTACAGGAGGTCTTTTATTATGAATAAGTTCTATAACTTCACTCAATCTAACCTCACCATCTAGCACCATATAAACTACATAGTCTTCCCCTCGTATCTCATCAGCAATATCGATAATAGCAACCTCGGAAACCCCTTGTAAAGATTGTAAATACAATTCCATCTCTGGGATAGAAATTTTATATCCCCCTTTATTGATTACGTCACCTGCTCTCCCATTAAACATAAGATACCCGTCACTATCAATGTATCCACAATCATTTACAGTATACGTATTGGGAATTCCTTCAATACGATAATTTGTTGTCACATAAATGACATTATCATTCTCTGCGATTTTCACGGTTGGAAATGGTCTCCCTACCGTACCTTCTCGCGCTAACCATTCTTTACCAGTGCAATACGTTATATAGTTAAGCTCTGATGCACCATAGTACAAGATAAACTCCATATCAGGGCATATATGTTGTAACTGTTCCATTAATTGTCGATCCAGAGCTTGAGATCCTGCAATGATGTATTTAATGGATGATAATTTACTTTTACAATGTCGAACCAATAATCGTAGTTTCGTTGGTAATGCATATATATGGTCTACATTGTATTCCTCTATAAGCTGCATCCATCTACTAGGACGCAAGGAACTCGTTGTAACCACGGTCCCTCCAGTCCATAAAGAGGCAATGACCATATTGCTAACACCTGTGAAACTAAAGCTTCCCTGTAAAAAGATTTTAGTATCTTTGTTTATATGAAAAATATCATTTTGAATATCAAAAAAATCGCGCCAAGACATTTCTCGTCTCCACAAAGATTTTGGTCGTCCCGTAGTCCCCGATGTAAGTACCCCAAAATCAGCTAATGGCGGTACACCTTCATAGGCTATAATACGAGCTAGCTCATCTACATAAGCCGTATCCATCTCATTGTGACATACCATAGGAATATTACCTTTATGTAATGCCCCAAGCCACTGTGTAAGTTGTTCAACAAACGACAGTTCCTGAATTAAAAGAATCTTAGTATTTAATGTCTTTTTAGACTGAGTAAGATTTACAATGCGACTTGTATTATTAATACCGACCGATAGAATAGCATCATATAGTTCACCATATGTATATTGTATGTCATCTACGATTAAAGCCATTTTATGGGGCTCTAAATCTTTATGCTGTTGTAAGCGTTCAATAATTGTCATATTACATGCGTTCCATAATTAAAGCCGTACCTGTGCCCCCTGCACCAGCAATAGCACATAAACCATAACGACCACCACAAGATTCTAAAGCAGCCATACAGTGAAGCACTAATATGGCACCAGAACATCCATAGGGATGTCCATAAGCTAAGGCACCTCCAAGCATGTTATATTTTTTAATGTGATTAGGGTACGCCTTGTTAAAAAGAACATCAATGATGGCAAAAGCTTCATTCCATTCCACCACATCAATATCATCCATAGTTAAACCTGTACGTTTTAAAATGGCTTCTGTACTTTCAAGAGCGCCCTCCGGACTAAACTGAGGATTTCCTGCCCAAGGTTTAACGCTATGAATTTTAAAAGGACCCTTTTTATTAGATAAATATACAAAGGCCGCTCCATCATGAGTTAAACACGCATTACCTGCATTTGTAATAGAGTCAGCTCCCAACAAAGGCTTCATCCTAGACAAGAGTTTCTCGTTCATCGTAGGTCGAATACATTCATCTATACATCTTTTACCATCTATAGTAATAGGCATAATATATGACTGTAAATATGGGTTATCTAAAGCAGCTGATGCTCTTTGATGACTGCCAATAATATGTGGATATAAATCCTCCTTTGTTACATTGTGTTTATGGATAGTCCGCTCAGCCCCTTCGAGCATGGCTAAAAGAGATTGATTTTGGGGCGTAAATTGAGCTACCTTATAGGTTCCTTTTCGATCATCCCCTGATGCATACACCCGCTCTGGCTGTAACGAAGAACTTTCAATACCACCCGCAATGACAGCATTCATAACACCTGACACAATATGTGTATACGCCATCTCAATACTCATTAATGCCGAGGCACATTGCATATCAACGGTGATAGCAGGCACAGAATTTGGTAAATTACACATAAGCCCCATGAGACGGCCAAGGTTACCACCAGTACCAACCGCATTACCACAGAAGATTCCATCTATATGTGAAATAGTATAACGATTAATTATTTCATCAATTACTTGAGAGCCCAAAATCTCGGGTCTCATATGTTTATATTGTCCATTTAAAACGCCGATAGGACTTCTAAGCCCACCATGAATATATACTGACATATATACTCCTTCTATTAAAAGCAAAAAAGAGACATCCCGCAGAATGCCACTTTAATTGTATTCTAAATTTTAACTTTAGTTGCTAACCAAGAAGCAACCAGACATTTTACGATATCTCCAGGAATAAATGGGAACATGACTACAGGCAAGGCCGCCCAAAGTTCTGTTTTTGTAACAATCATAAAACCTGCTACACCAAAGAGGTACACTACAGGAATGGTAATCACAAGAGATCGCCAGGCATAAGAGAAAAAGCTTTTTTTAGAACCTTTAAAGATACTTAGTAATGTATAGGCAACTGGCCAAGAAAAAATAAAGCCACCTGTTGGTCCCAACAATTTGCCAAGACCAGCCGTACCGCCAACAAATACTGGTAACCCAACTGCACCAAGCAAAATATAAATGATAAATACGATAAGTGCATCCTTAGGCTGTAACAATAAGCCGATTAATGTGGCTACCAAAGTCAAAGCCGTTACCATAGCGGGACTAAATGGCAATGGGAAAGAAATATATGCTGAAATACATAATAAGGCTGTTAATAAAGCCATTTTTGTTAAACGTCTTGTTTCCATAATTACCTCTAACTAATACATCTTTGTTTCAAAGATGATGAATCTTCATTTTCACCGAAAAACGTAGCCGAAAATGCCAATGTATCACCAATATAACCTTCTACATGAGCATCTTCAGGATATTCCACCAAAGTTACCTTGTCATCTGCAATAACTGGTGCATGAAAATAAATCGCCATTTGCAGAGCAGATTTACTAATATTCCAAAAATCCCACATCGTTTCTAAAATCATGCAGCCAGGAACAACATAAGGATTCTCACGATGGATTGGATTCGTATCATTAATATCATTTACAAATCGTATGACCTCTTCCTTAGAGAAAGATATAGCACCATCTGTTCCCTGTTGGTTTATAGTAGAACGAATGTTAAATTGTTTTGGCACTGGTCGTAAATCAACCATCAAGAAGCCTGAGCGATCCATAATACCAATTGTGGTGGTTTTAGCCACCTTCGATACGATTTCACATACCGTTCTATCACTACCTGAGGAATCATAATGCATATGTTTAATAACGCTGTGTCCTGGTAGATTCAAATCATTATTACATAATGCTTTAAATAATGTTCTCATATAATCACAGTCCTTTTATTTATTCAATATCTTGATTATAATCAACATTATTTCATTCGTCAACAAAAGGCATTGTTCATATGTTAACAAATATCAAATGAGTTTGAAACTATAAACAAAAAGAGCCTATGATACATATCATAGGCCCCTCACGTGGAAGTTTCATAGATTATCTATTTTAGATCCAATTCCTTTAGGTAAGCTTTAAAGCTTTCACCCAATTCTTCGTTGCGCAATGCATACTCAACAGTGGCTTTTAAATAGCCCAATTTATCCCCTGTATCGTAGCGAATACCTTCATATGCTAATGCATACGTATCCGTTTTAGAGGCTGCCAATGCATCAGTTAATTGGACTTCATTACCTACACCAGGCTTAGTAGCTTCTAAGATATTGAAAATATCTGGTGTTAAAATATAACGACCTAATACAGCGAGTCGAGATGGAGCATCCTCTTTCTTAGGTTTTTCCACCAAGTTATCAACGCGATATAAATTATCAGCCAATGCTTCACCAGATACAATACCATAAGAACTAACTTTATCTTCCGGTACAAATTGAGCGCCTAAAATAATACCAGGATGCTCATTATAGCAATCAATCAACTGTTTTAAGCATGGATTTTCTGGATTGTAAACAATATCATCACCAAGTAACACTGCAAATGGCTCATCACCAATAAATGCTTTTGCACACAATACAGCATCACCAAGTCCACGAGGTGCTTTTTGACGAATAAAGTGAACTTTAATGTCCGCCAAATCCTTGATCATAGCCAATGGTTTATTTTTACCTTGACTTTGTAATAACAATTCTAATTCAACACTACTATCAAAATGGTCCTCAATAGCACGTTTATTACGACCTGTAATAATTAGAATTTCTTCAATCCCAGAATCTAAAGCTTCTTTTACAATGTATTGGATAGCAGGTGTATCGACAATAGGAAGCATTTCTTTTGGTTGTGCCTTGGTAGCTGGTAAGAAACGTGTACCAAAACCAGCTGCTGGAATTACAGCTTTTCTAATGCGTTGCATAGTATTCTCCTAACTAAAAGTCTTTACCTACAAATTTAATTTTCCATTGATCATTTTTATTTTTATGTCCATCTTTATATGTTAAGTACATATCGAAGGAGTGTAAATCACGATGCCATGTATAATAGACAGAATCAATATCCCCACTCATCATGTTATTCTTAACACTTACAGAAATATCATCTAGGCGAGTCAATTTATACGTACCGCCATAAATAAGCTCTTTTGGAAGTTCTGTCGTGTCAAAACGATAAGGGGAATTATTGTAGGTTATATTTCGTTGATTATAGCTAACCCATACATTAGCACGATTACCAACTTTAGATTGGAATCTAGCACCCCAATAAGGCATGCTACGGATACTACCATCATAACCATAGTAGTCACGTTGGTAACCACCTAAGAAGCGTAAATCAGCATTTTTACCAAGCTTAATCGGATCATGAGAAACCTCTGCATAATATTCTTTATGAGAACCTTTTACAGAGCCCTCTTTCCAATAACCAGCATTAACCCCACCACGTACAGTAATTGGAGAATTTCCTACATGATATGTATGAGTATCCAAACGAGCTTCACCGATTTTTTCTACCCATACTGTTTCATCATTATATTCATTAGATTCCTTGCTATAACCAACAGAAGCAGTCCCCCAAGGTAAATAATGACGATATCCCACCTGTGGTTTAAAACCAGATTTAGAATACCAACGATAGTCAATATAAGCTTCACCATTTTTACCGATAGGATATTCTGTACTACCATGTAAGCCAATACCATCATCGTTACTATACGTAGGTTTTGGTATTAAGGAAAAAATACTAAATTTGCCTTCTTTGTCATGACGCAATGAAGTCGTATAAGATGGCAAGGATAATACTTTAAAGTTTTTAATATAAAAGGATGGTTTTTTAATAACGACTTTATCACCAGGATATACCTGAATATCTTGACCCTCCACACGATAATCTGGAGTATGAACAAAAGCCATTGCATGTTTTGTAGTGACCATGCCCTTTTCCATATGGCCTATTTGTCCATCAAAAGTGGCGTTATTGCCCTTTACATAATAGGGATCGCTCCATCCCATGGCTTGGTCTGCCTCAAAGTGACGATCGCTAGTGCGATACGTCATATTTTGACCTGTAATATCTTTTGTTTTACCGCCATCTTCCAAATAGCGATAGCCCCCAACAGTACGATATTCTGTGGTTTTAGTATTACCTTCAATACGGGGGGCCATCAAAGTTTGATTGCCTTGAGACACCACAACATCGCCTTGAGCATATACATCACCTGTAGAGCCAGTATAAGACATTTTATTAGCATCGATACGTGTAGGCAACTGTTCAGCAGGAGCAGCAGATTTCGCTTTTTCACCACGACGTACAACACGGATATTACTATATTCAGGTGTAGATGCTTTAGAAATTTCTCCTGCATAGGATTGACCTACGCTATCCAATGTATCTTGATATACAATAGTTGACTCAGTAGCGGCCCATACAGGTTGTGCTAAACAAACAACACATGCCGCTGCCAGCCATTGTACTTTACGTTTCCTCATGGTTACTAGAACTCCTATTACTTTAAGAATTTGTTAATTATTGATTACGCTTTACAACAACGATAGGTTGAGAAACATTTTCTATAGGTTCTTCTGGCTCCTCAACTGCTGTAGTATCTTCAGCTACAGCTGCATTTTCATCAGTATCATTATTTTCTACATATTCTTCAGATTCACCTGTTGTATTAGGTACAGTTACAGCATCAGCTAATTCATCATCACTATGAGCTAAACCATCGCCACCAATAACAAGACCTTGAATTGTTACGGAATCTTGAGGTTGTACATATACAGTAGCACCAGCTGGGTACTCAATATTTTTACCTTTGATGAAAGCGCCCCCTACAAGCCCAACAGGACCGAGTAGAACTGCGCCCGCTACAGATGCACCTGCTGCTTTAACTTCACTACGGGTTTTATCCTTAGCCTCTTTACCTTGTACAGCAGTAAATTCTGTACCATCAATAGCTGGGATTGTATCAAATGTAATATCTAACACACCATTACGACCAAAGGAACGAGCCTTTTTCAAAGAAGTAATTGTTCCGGAACCTACAGTGCCCGCAGGTACTAATAAGACATTGCCATCCATTACATTTTCTGCAACAGTAAAGGATATAGTGTCACCTTCATGACTAGTTTTAGAAGAAACCGCTTCATTTAGAGTCACTTTGAACACTTGATTACCAGACAATGTACCTACTTGGTTAGTAAGAGCCACATTGCTACCATATACCTTTGTCTTCAAAGAAATAATACGTTTTTGTAAGGACCCGCTACCAATGCGACCATTAACGCTACGTTCCATCTTTTCTACACGGTCTACAAGAGATCCTGCGTTAATGCTATTTTGATATGTATATTCCAATGCATCCATTTCTTCGCGCAAAGAAATATTAGTACCACTGCCTTCTACAGAATTGTAGAGGGAGTCAACACGTTTACTCAATGTTGCGGAATTACCATTGAAACCAGTACCATACACGGTTTCATCAAGTTGATTAATGCGGTCCACAACAGCACCATCTTGTACGGCTCCATATACAGTAGTTTCTAAAACATTTGTTTTTTCAGTTACTGTACCAGGAGCGGCAAATGCAGTGCCTGAAATTAGGGATGCCATTAAAAGTGTAAGTACTTGTTTCTTCATAAATTCCTCCACAATGTATCTAATGTATAACTGTTATACAACAGAATAAGCACGGGCCTAAGACCGTGCTTATTCCCTGAGTCTATCAATTTATATGCTCAGTGGCCATTAAATTTTCAAATCAATAATCGCAGATACACCTACGCCTTGAACACGAGATGCACCAACTGGGTTTGTGCTATTAACAGGAACTAATCCTTTTACACGAACCATACCATTAAAGCTACCTTCTACTTGAGCAACAGCTTTAACTTCTTCAATGCTAGAAGCAGGCCCAGTAACTTGAGCCGCACCGATATAACCTTTTGTACCAATACTGATAATAGGAACTACTTTAGTTGTATATTCAGTACTCAAGTTATTTTGTTTCAATAATTTATTTAGGAAAGAGTCAATTTGTGGACCAAATTTGTTAACAACAATGCCGATACCACCAATTTTAGCTGCACCACCAAGAATGCTGCTAAGTCCACCAGCTTGAGTTGTCAAGATACCACCAAATGCAGTTGTAGTTAAACAAATCCCTAGAACAGCTGTAATAATCTTCTTTTTCATAATAAGCCTCCTATAGATACTTATATTTTAACAAATTCTATACATAGATTCTAGTGAAAGTATAAGAACTTACACATAAAGATACTAACATAATATAGATTTTCGATGAATTCTTAATGAATTTTACGCAACTTAATTTAATGCTACCATCAACGATAAATCGTGTCAACATCTAATACAAGCTACATCTAGAAAGCTCAAAAATTGAAATAAAAAGATTAACAAAATGATATAGTTTAATTACTTTTATTAATTATAAATTTAACAAATTCGTGGAACCTGATCTTCGCCTAATAAATCAATCAGACGAACACCTCCAATAGCCGTTTGTAGACCAACCTTACCAATATTTTTATCTATAGTCTTACCAATTAAAACAGCTTCACTGCCCTCTTTAAAGCTATGAAGAATCTTAAGGACTTCGTTCGTAATAGATGGCTCTACAATAAGAACCACTTTCCCTTCATTCGCTAAATATAAAGGGTCATACCCTAATATATTACATACTGACTGTACCTCTTCATGAATTGGTATAGCCGTTTCTTCAACCTTAATGCCTACTTGACTCTGATCAGCAATCTCTTTTAAAACGGTACCTAGGCCACCACGAGTGGGATCTCTCAACAAAGCAACTTGAGTTCCTACTTTATCTAATACTGCTTGAACCATCTTATTTAGTGGTGCACAGTCAGTTGTTAAGGAGTCAGATAAATCTAAACCAAACCGTTGCCCCATAACGGCAATGGAGTGATCTCCAATAGCACCTGACAAAATGATATCTAGCCCTGCTTTTACGCGATGTGGACCAATATCTATTCCATCTGGAATCATACCAATACCAGCAGTATTAATGTAGATTTTATCTACTTCGCCCTTTTTAACGACCTTTGTATCACCTGTAACAATTTGAACATTTGCGGCTTTTGCCATTTCTGACATAGTGCGAAGAATTTCATCTAGCTCTTCAAAGGCCAAACCTTCTTCTAAAATAAGACCACAACTTAAATATTGAGGTATCGCACCATTCATGGCTAAATCATTCACAGTTCCACAAACAGCCAACTTGCCAATATTACCACCAGGAAAGAACGCAGGTTGCACCACATAAGAATCTGTAGAGAAGGCCATGCGCCCGGCTGTAACAGGAAACTGGGCACCATCGTGTAGGGGCGCCAATAAATCATTTGTAAAATATTTCAAAATAAAACGGTCCGTCAACTCATGACTAAATCGTCCACCATTACCATGGACTAAGCGAACTCGTTCCATATTAATCCTCCCACGTCGATCCACCACTAGAATAACCATATTTATACCATGCAGCACAGCTACCCTCTACAGATACCATACAGGCACCTACTGGATGATCTGCGGTACAGCTTTTACCAAATAACAGACATTCACTAGGTTTAATAAGGCCTTGTAAAACACGTCCACATTGACAGCCTTTAGGATCAAGGGATGGTTTATCTAAGTTAATAGGTAGGACAAGCTCTACATCGTAAGCTGCATATTCACCCTTTAATGCTAAACCAGAGTTAGGAATAACACCAATACCACGCCATACATCATCGCATACTTCATACACTTCCTCGATCATAGCTTGGGCTACAGGGTTTCCCTTCTGCATAACTACAGAATGATACGTATTGCCCACCACAATATTACCAGACTTACGTTGCTCTAAAATATTAGCTATGGCAGATAATATTTCTAAGCCATCAAAACCAGCGATACAAGATGGGATACCGTATTCTTTGGGCAAAAATTGGTATGGTTCTTCACCAATAATAACGCTAACATGACCAGGTAGAATAAATCCATCGATATGACCTTCTTGTTTATCTAATAATGCACGTAATGCTGGAGGCACTAATTTATGAGATACTAAAAAGAATACATTCTTAAGTCCTGCTGCGTGAACGGCTTTCACAGTAGCACATATAATCGCAATAGTTGTTTCAAAGCCAATAGCTAAGAATACTATTTTCTTTTCTGGATATTTTTTGCTAAGTTCTATTACCTCTAAAGGCGTATAAATAACATGGATATGAGCGCCTTTTGTTTGAGCTTCATTGAGACTACTATAGCTACCTGGAACCTTTAACATATCCCCAAAGGTAGCAATAATAACATCCTCACATTCTGCATAGGCTAAAGCCTTATCCATATAAGTTTGATCAGTTACACATACTGGACATCCTGGTCCACTAACAAGTTCTATGCCACATGGCAATAATTGACGAAGACCTTCTCGGAAAATCGATACTGTATGCGTACCACAGACCTCCATAAGCCGTACAGTTTCACCGGGCTTATGAAGCGCATTGATGCGCCTTAACAAAGCATCAGCTGTGTGCTGCTTTTCCTGCAAAGTAAGCTTCTTCAAGTTCTTCTAACTCCTTAAAGGCCTCTAATGTTTTTTGAGCCTCTTCTTCATCAACAATTTGTACAGCAAAACCTGCATGAACTAACAACCAATCCCCGACCTTTGCATCTGGTACGAGGAGCAAACTGCAGTCACGGGTAGCACCTGTCAATTCAACGGTACCAATAGCATCATTCACAGCAACCAATTGCGCTGGTACAGCTAAGCACATAGTATCTCCTTATCTATATCATTTATAACAAGTTTTATATACATTTACTTTAATAAAATATCTCCAAAATATATGAATAAAATTAATATTATTGTATCACAGTTACACTCATTATTTAGTGATAGTGGCCACAAACAACTAGAGCTTAAACTGGCTATACAACTCATATGGATTAAACAATATTCAAAACATTACTAAATAAATTTGTCTAAGAATAAGAGTTGCATGACAATTTATAATTGATTTCCTAACCACAATTGTCCTAAAGCAAGTCCACCATCATTAGAAGGAACTGCTTCATTCATATATAAATTACCTATATGCCACGTCCTATATATGAATTCTAATAATTTACGATTTTGAAATACACCACCAGACATGGCCGCATCACTAATATTATATCGCTCCATCAAGTCTGCCGCCGTTTCACATAGTGCTATTGCAATTGTTTTATGAAATGAAGCGGCTAAATGAGCTCGACATTCACCACGAACAACACCATCCATAATAGATTGAACTGTAGGTGTAAAATCAAGAATATGTCCATCATAATGGTAAGTAAGTAATGATCCTTTTTCATCACCACATAGAGTTTCTAAAGCAATGGCAATTTGTGCATCATAACTATGGACCATACCAAGACCTAATAAAGCACCTACAGTATCAAATAATCGCCCACAGCTTGTAGCTTGAATCATGGGCATTCTAGATTGTAATGCTTTATCTAAAATTTCCCATCCCTTTGGAAGTTCCTTCATCCATTCTTGATATACAAAAGGGATATCATCGCCATAATAATTACGAATATACCATAAGGCTTGTCGCCAGGGTTCAGAAACAGCCTTTTCTCCGCCAGGTAATGGAGCTGCATGAATATGTGCCAATCTCTGATATTGATTGCCTTTACAAAGGAGAAATTCTCCCCCCCATATAGTTCCATCTGGACCATAGCCAGTACCATCCATAGCAATCCCTAGTACAAGCCCCCTTAAATTGTGTTCCGCCATAACAGACGCTATATGAGCATGATGATGCTGAACAGGTACAACAGAAAGATGGAAACTTTCACCTATTTTTTCACCTAACCGAGAAGAAAAAAACTGGGGGTGACTATCTATGATAATTTTATCTGGTTGCACAGAAAATAAGCTCTTATATCGTTTAATAGTCCATTCTAGTGTTTCATGAGTTGATATATTTTCTAAATCACCAATATGGGGCCCTACAAGAACTTCACTACCTTTATTCATAGCAAAAGCATTTTTTAAATCACTGCCCATAGCTAATATCGAAGTTTGTTCTAAACCATCACAATGAATAGGTTCAGGCACATAACCACGACTGCGACGAATAAATCGAGGTTTATTATTGATGACCACTACCACTGAATCGTCAAGGGGCGCATAGATTTCACGATTATGAACGAGGAAATAATCTGCTACCTCACCTAGTTCATTAAACGCTTGATCGTCGTTATATAATACGGAATCACCGCTTTTGTTACCACTGGTCATTATCCATGCCGCATCAAAAGGTAATAACACCTCATGCATTGGTGAATAAGGTAACATAACCCCTAACATGCGATTATCAGGAGCCACATAAGAGCTTAAATGAACAGAACTATTATGATTTTTTTCTAATAACACAATAGGACGTTCCATCCCCGTCAATATATCTAGTTCTACATCATTAATATGTACTAACTCAATCGCCATATCTAGAGTTCCCACCATTATTGCTAATGGTTTATGCGGCCTATTCTTCCGCTTACGTAAGCGTTGTACAGCAGCGTCATTTCTAGCATCGCAAACAAGATGATATCCTCCTACACCTTTTATTGCGATAATACTACCTTCATTAATCAATTCCCGCGTAGTATTCCATATATTCACTGTATCCACAGCCTTGCGATCTGGCTTATACAATGTATATTGAGGACCGCAGCGAGAGCATGCGTTTGGCTCCGCTCTATAGCGACGCCCCTCTATATCTTCATATTCAGCCTTACAATCTTCACACATGGGAAACTCGTTCATCGTCGTCCGCTCCCGATCATAGGGCAAAGATTTGATTATCGTATATCGTGGGCCACAATTTGTACAATTGATGAAAGGATAGTCACGTCTGCGTTTATCCTGCTGTAGTTCTTTAATGCAGTCATCACAAGGCGCCGTATCGGCGCTAATAAAGGTACTCACGGATTCACCTAATGGAGATGGCGCTACTATAAAGTCGATTTCATCACCTTTTACAGTAAGATGTTGTACAGTTTGACTTGTAATGCGACATAAACGAGGTTGCTCCGCTTGAACAGCATCTAAAAATAGTTGCAATGCTCCTAGAGGACCTTGTATTTCAACATATACACCGCGGCTATCATTATATACAAAACCAGTTAAACCTAGAGAATGGGCACACATAGAAACAAGGGGCCGGAATCCGACCCCTTGAACTATACCGGTATAGCGAATTCCCCAGCGTTCTGTAGTTTGATTACTATTTTGTTTCATATAAACTCCTACTATACTCGGAGAATCAAGTGTAATTAACCTAATGCAACAGGAATACTTCCATCAATACCAGCTTGTTCTAATTCGGCTTGAATCATAATAGCACATTCGATGCGTTTCTTCTGTAAACGACAACCAAATTCATAAGGTGTTTCTAGATCGCCACCCAATGTAATGTTGTTAGCATGACAACCACCGGAACAGAAGAATTTCGCCCAACATTCAGCACAAGTTGGTTTGGAGAATACATGTGTATTGCGGAAATCTTTAGGAATTTCTGTATTTTGTAAACCATCATACACATTACCAAGCACGTATCCATCTTTACCTACAAATTGGTGACATGGGTAAATATCGCCATTAGGTACGACTGCCATATATTCATGACCTGCCCCACAACCGCGAAGGCGTTTCGCCATACATGGCCCACGATATAAATCCATGCGGAAGTGGAAGAAGTTAAACTTCTCACCCCAGCCTTCTAACTGGCGTTGTAAATAAATATCTGCTAATTTTTCATATTCTTTCTCTAGAGCTGGCCAATCTTCTTCACGAAGCACATAATCCCCTTCTTCACCGACAACAGGCTCCATGGACAAATGCTCAAAGCCAAGATCAGACATTGCCATAACGTCTTTAGTAAAGTCTAAGTTTTTATGAGTATATGTACCACGTACATAATATTCAAGACCGTGACGTTGTTTTACTGCATTGATAAGGTTTTTAGCAATATATTTATAAGACTCTGCACCACTACCTGCTACTGGACGCATTGCATTATGTACGGATTCACGACCATCCAACGACAATACTAAACTCATCTTGTGTTTGTTTACATAGTCGATTTTATCTTGTGTTAAAAGCATACCATTCGTAGTCAATGTAAGCTTAAATATCTTATTGTGCTTTTCTTGAATGGATTCAATGTATTCAACCGTTTGCTTAACAACATCCCAGTTCAACAATGGCTCACCACCGAAAAAGTCAATTTCACAATGTTGGCGAGGTCCACTCATTTTAATAAGAAAGTCCACAGCTCGTTTTGCTACATCAAAGCTCATCAATTCTCGTTTAACACCGCCGTAATCACCTTGACTAGCAAAGCAATATTTGCATGCTAAATTACAATCATGAGCAATATTTAAGCATAATGCCTTAACAATAGGTTTCTCACCTACTACAAGTTTAAACTCTTTACTCATCGGTGCAAATAATTGCTCCGCTTTGATGAGCTCATCTAACTCGTCCATAATCTCATCTAGTTCTACTGCATCTTCTTTAGCATCTAACGCAGCATGTACAGCATCGCGATTAGTGCCATCATATATGTCAAGAACTCTATCGATGAGTTCGTCGATAACATGGATAATACCGCTATTTACGTCTAAGCAGTAATAGTTATCCTTCATCCGAAACTTATGGATCATTGGTTTTAATTCTAACATGGTACCTCCAATTGATTTGTATGGTAAAAGCTCTAGTATATAGAACTTTCTAGATAATTGTACCACATTTCCACACTAAACGTTATAAAAAGAGTCATAAAGATATACTATACAATGTATGTCTTTAAAACATAAATAAAAAAGGCCCGCTAAGCGAGCCTCTTCATTATTTTTGTTTGCAAACTTGGTTACCAACTGTGCAGCTTGTTTTACAAGCGGATTGGCAAGATGTTTGACATTCCCCACAACCGCCAGTTTTAGCAGTTTTTTGTAAGGATTCAGTGTTGATAGTACGAATACGTTTAGCCATGATTATCCTCCTCAATACTTATCGAATGATATTTATTTTATCATATTTATAAAAAGCCTGTAAAATACTATTTCGTTATATTTTCGTCTACAACTTCAGCTTATTTGGTTTCTACCACTTCAGTTTCTCCTAATTGATGGTCTGTAACTTTTGCGTCTCGCATAGCTTCACCTTTAGTTTTCTTAGGAGCATCCTTACGCAATACTTTTCGTAAAGCCATTGCCACCGGTGTTACAATTACAGCAGCAAAAACTGCTTCTGGAATACCATGTGTAACAGACAAGAATACAATAGAGCCTAATACTTGATCTGGACTAAGATTCATTTTAAGAGCAAACATATCTGCATAGAGTAAGAAGATTAATCCCATAACCATGATCGTATGAAATACAGTCCCCATAAAAGCAGAAACAATAATACGCGGACCTTGCGGTGCTTTCCACAATAATAGATATACCAAATATGCTAATACTGGGAAAAGTATACGCGGTAATACGGAAATGATTGGATTAATAAATAGTGGGGATAAAATATTAGGAGCTGTAATATTTTGCCACAAACTATAGCAACCAAAGATAAAGCCAACAAAGGCCCCCACTTTTGGTCCTTCTACAATAGCACCAATTAGAGTTGGTACATGTAAAGTTGTTACATTTAGCGGCCCTAATGGAATAATACCATAACCAGAAAGCCCTAATGCAATAGTGATACCTGCTAGTAGACCAATAATTGTCAATTCTCGAATCGTAATGCCACTTTTTTTCTCTTTCTTGGCCTCTTTACGTTCAACTTGCTTCAGTTTTTCATTGTCGTGGATTGATACAGTTGAGTTATCATCCAATGGACGTTCAATGTTGTTCATAGATCCTCCTTCGCTCTCATTCCTTACGGATATAAGTCGAAACTAGAAATTAAATACGTTCACGGCGTCGTGAAATAATACCACGCTCTACCAATGCACCTATAATCACTGCTCCACCTGTCATACCAGCTTCTAATAAAGTTGGAGTTACAAACACTAGTGGATTACCTTGGTACGTTGGAAAAACGGTGGGAACTAAAGATAATATAAATTCTGGAATATAACCACCATACAAGATATGGGCGTTCATAGCAAGCCATATGCCTGCAGTAATAATGATACGCAACAAACGTACACCCTTATATGCTAAATCTCTTGGATACAAATAGAATACAAAGACCAATAAAGAAACTAATAATAATACAAGTTCAGCAAATAATATATTTACATTCATGGATGATGCATACATAAAATATACCATCGGATCTTGTAAATCTATATATAGGATTGAGCCAATATACAAGAACGGAATCGGTATAGTATAGGCAATTATATCTAATGCTTCATCAATCATACCCCATCGATAAGTACGATTGAAAAACTTCGTAGCTAATAAACCACATAACTCAATGAGAACTTGAACGATAAAATACACCACAAATAAAAGTAATGCTTTTGCTAATCCATTATCTACATTAAAGCTAAATGGTGTATGAAGAAACGAAAATACCGTCCACCAAGCCCAACTATAAGCATGATACCCCATGCTTAGCGGTAAATCATCGTTAAACTTGGCATTCTTTAGTCGTCGCACCATAATTGGTATGACTAGCGACAAAACTGGAAACACTAAAATGAATAATGATAATGCCCCACTTAATGAAAGTACTGTTGTAATAGCACTTACAAAAAGTGAACAAATTAACGTAAATAGCCAAAAACTTTTATTCATTACAGTCTCCCACTAATCGAGTTAAGCCATAAGCTATAAGCAAGCTAAATGTGACACTTAAATACATAGCTAATAAAAAGGCTATATCACGACCTACTGTTGGCCATCCCCACAACATGGATAAATCAACACCTAAAAAAATACCTTTATAGCTGATACCATGAACGACAACCCAACTCACTACATAAGCAATGCGACTTATAGATTTACCATCATCAAAGGTACTGCTTTTAAATGATAAATAGGCCCAAGGCATACATAAGGATAACAACAAATACCATACTAGTGCTACGGTCGCACTCGATCCATTATGAATCATATATGCAATAATGGGGATTACCACAATAAATAGATTCAAATAGAAGGAGCGTTTACAAATATCTATCAAAATGTTCATATAAATCTCCTACAATATGTAATCTCCTTGTATTTTACAATAATCATAGATAAATGTCATCAAAAAAGAAAAACCTCCATACAGGTAAATCAATACCTATATGGAGGTTCTTTGATTAAGCTACTACAGAATCAGCTGTTACATCAATTGTAGGAACAGTTTCCTTTTGTTCTTCTTTTTTCAACAATGGGGTCATGCTTTCAAGCCCTATTCCCAATGTGAATAGGTTATGCAACCATGCTGTTTGGCTTGGCGGCATAATACCGAGTACGCCACCACCTACAAGAGCACCATTGAAACCAACGATACCATTGTAATTTGCTTTGATACGTTTCATCAATGCAATAGAAATGCGGCGCAAATCTACAAGAGCTTGTAGATGGTCGGAAGAAATAGTAACATTAGCAATCTTTTGAGCGATTGGAGCGCCTTCATTCATAGCGATACCAACATGAGCTTCAGAAATTGCCGGGGAGTCATTGATACCGTCCCCTACCATCATAACAGTATAGCCATCAGCTTTAGCTTGTTTTACATAACTTGCTTTATCTTCTGGCAATACTTCTGCATGCACTTCATCAATACCAAGTTCATCAGCTACACGTTGTGCATTACGCTTAGAGTCACCAGTCATCATGACAACCTTTTTAATACCTAATGCATGCAAATCAGCTATAACTTGTTTTGCCTCTTCACGTACAGGGTCTTTAATGCAAATAACCGCTGCTAATGTACCACCAATAGCGAGGTAAATATGTGAAGATGTATTTGGTAAATTATTGAATTTTTCTTGTTCATCAGCAGGAATCTTTGTTTTTTCATCATCAAAGATATAATGAGCACTACCAATGCGTACACGATAGCGACCAACCTTAGATGCAATACCATGAGCCACAACGTATTCTACGTCAGAGTGCATTTCCTTGTGAGGTAATGCATGATCCTTAGCAGCGCGTACAATTGCTTTTGCCATGGAGTGAGGGAAATGTTCCTCAATACATGCAGCTAATTTCAACATTTCATCTGCATCATGACCGTTGAACGGAATGATTTGTTCAAACTCAGGTTCTGCTTTTGTAAGAGTACCAGTTTTATCGAACACAATCATATCTGCTCGTGCAATTTGTTCTAAGAACTTACCACCTTTAACAGTGATACCGCGTTTAGATGCTTCTTGCATAGCGGAAAGTACTGCCAATGGAATGGATAATTTTAGAGCACAAGAGAAGTCAACCATAACGAAAGACAATGCTTTCATCACATTTCGAGTCAACAAATATGTTAAACCAGCACCGATAAAGCTAATAGGCACTAATTTATCAGCCATGCGGTATGCTTGTTGTTCCATACCGGATTTCATTTGTTCAGATTCTTCGATAAGGTTAACGATTTTTTCGTAACGAGAAGATTTAGATGTGCTACGTACTTCTACAATAGCTTTACCATCTTCAACAACAGTACCAGCATAAACAGAAGTATCTTTATCACGACGAACTGCTTCTGGTTCACCAGTCATGGAGCTTTCATTTACAAGAACAACACCATCGATTACAGTGCCATCCAATGGAATTACTTCACCTTGACGAATGATAATTTGATCACCAGCTACAACCTCGTTAACAGGTTTGCTTACCTCAATATCATCCACCAATACCCATACTTTATCTACGTTCAAGGACATGCTTTGAGCGAGATTCAATACGGATTTACGGTGAGTCCATTCTTCTAAGATATCACCAATACCCAATAGGTACATAACGGCTCCAGCTGTAGGATAATCTTTTTGAAGTAATGCAGCACCAATAGCTACACCATCAAGTACTTCTACAGTTAACTTACGTTGCCACAATGTTTTAATCGCTTTACCGATAAATTTAATCCCATCAAACCATGCCCATGCAGCCGCAATTGGTGCAGGTAACACTGCTTTTTTACCTAAGTAAACTGCTGTGCGGTTAATCATCATTTCACGGTATTTTTTATTTACCAAGCGTGGAGAGTATTCGTTCAAAGCTGGAGCTTCAGACAAATCTAAATCGCGTAGACCTAACACTGCATCACGCACAGCATCAACATCGCCAGTATGTTTAATGGCGATTTGACTGCTACGAGTGTAGAAGGTTACATCTACAATTGCATCATTAAGGAGTAATGTATCCTCTACATAAGCTGCTTCAGCCTCTGTAAAGTGATGACCAGTTACCTTAACATGCAAGCGATTTCTGAGTTTTTTTACTACAGAAAATTGTAACATATGTGCAATCCTCTAATTATTTGTTTTCTTCAAAGATTTCTTCGTTGCGTGCTTCGTTGATTTCTTGAGCTTCTGCCAATACATCAGATGCGGATGCTTGTACTTTTTCAGCTGTTTCTAATACAGTTTCTTTAGCGCGAAGACCAGCTGCTACGATACCAGCATATACTTTTTTTGCGTCTTTGGAAGTTAACACTTTAAGACCTACAGTACCCAATGCAAGACCTGCTGCGAATAAGTTAGCGTTTTTAAGATTGTTTTGGTTGAAGTTGAACATGATAATATCCCTTTCTACTAAATATATAAAAATTTACTTACTATATTTTGAAAAGAGGATCCTATTATAGAGACCCCTCTTTCAAATTCAGAATTCGTATTAGCTTACTTAGCGGTACGTTTAATGCCTAGTGCCTTATTGGAACCATCACAGCTGCAGTTACCACCGCAACCAGAAGATTTTTTAGAGCCAGACTTGGAGCCACCGCTACCACAGCCGCAGCCACCTTTACCAGACACTTGTTTATAAATTTTTGTACCAAGATAAGCCAATGCTAATATCACTATGAGTCCTATAACAAGATTATCCATTACTATACCTCTTTCTCAATATCCACCAAATTTTCACAAATTGATATATGATAAATGAGTTAAAAGCAATATATTTGGATATTTCCCTTTTCTCATTATCATTTAACCATAAATAATGATAATTGGCAAGAATTATTTTAATTTTTTCTATAATTAAATCACATTATGTCAATACAATTTAGTTCTAGGTATCTAAGGAATGTAAACCATAGTGATTAGCTACGCTTTAATTAGAAACCTAGTGCCAAACCGATATTGTAGAAAATAAAGCATGCAATCCATGCGAAAGCATTTTCATAGAAGAACATGAATAGCATCCATTTCCAAGAACCAGTTTCGCGTTTAATAACTGCTAGCGCTGCGATACATGGAGGGTAAATCAAGATGAATAGCATTAATGTTAATGCAACCAATGGTGTAAAGTCTGGATCATTTTGTAAGTAATCAGTCAATGCTTGAGGGTGAAGTGTATCGCCACCTACTGCATAAATTGTACCCAATGTAGATACAACAACTTCTTTAGCCGCTAAACCAGCCACAAGAGATACACCGATTTTCCAGTCAAAGCCTAATGGTTTAAGAACTGGGTTGATTGCTTTACCGAACATAGCAGCATAGGATTGTTCCAATTTTTCAGAATTTTGTTCTTGGTCAATTTTTTGATTTTCATCATCTAAATTAACGCTATTTTTGTACATAGACCATGCTACTGGGAATAATTGTTCATTTTGTTCTTTAATGTCATTGAACAATTCAGGTGCTTCGGAATCATCTTCTACTTCGATTTCAGGAGCATCTTCTCCAGCATCCTCTGCTTGTGTAGTGGCATCTGCTACAGTAGATTTCATATTATCAACAATTTCATTTACTTGATCTTTTTGTTCATCTGTAGTGATACCAAAATGAGCCAAAGTTTCAGCATCTTTCATTTCATATGTTTGAGCTACTTGATCATGCAATGCATCATAATCTTTGGAGTATTCCACATCCATTGGATATGTTGTGATGAACCATACGAGGATGGAAGCAGAAAGGATGAAAGTACCTGCTTTTTTAAGGTACATAATACCACGTTCAAACATATGAGTTAATGTAGCTTTTAAAGTTGGTAAATGATATGGAGGCAATTCCATTACGAATGGTTCTGCTTCGCCAGCAAATAAATATTTGCGGAAAATTTTAGCAAATACGATACCAAATACAATACCTAATGCATACACACCAAATACTACAGTACCAGCCCATTCAGGAGGGAAAAATGCTGCAGCAAACAAAGTATAAACAGGTAAGCGTGCAGAACAACTCATGAATGGAGTAATTAAGATTGTTACCATACGATCTTTGTAGTTATCAAGGATACGTGCACCCATTACGGATGGTACGGAACAACCAAAACCTAATAATAAAGGAATAAACGATTTACCATGTAAACCACAAGCGCGCATTACACGGTCAATAACGAAGGCTGCACGTGCCATATACCCTGTATCTTCCAAGAAAGAGATACCAAGGAATAATAATAGAATTAATGGTACGAAGGATAATACAGCACCTACACCGGCGATGATACCATCAGAAATAAGTGATTGTAACTGACCTTCTGGAATAACTGTTACTACCCATGCCTGTAATGCAGTAAAGCCATCTGTAATCCAAGTTTGAGGAATAGCACCTACAGTATTTACGAAGTTAAATAGTAACCACATTACAACCATAAAAATTGGCAAACCAAGAATACGGTGAGTCAAAATTTTATCATAACGGTCAGAACGCGTTTCTAATTGTGTAGGAGCCTGTGTTAAACATGCATTATATACTTCTACTGCGAAGCGGTGACGATATTCTTGGAATACTACATCAAGATCGACTTGATCTTTGATTTCTTCACGAATCGCTTTCGCTTTTTCAATAACAGTTTCTGTATTTTCAAAGCGCATAACTTTGCCAATAACGTCCGCATCTTTTTCTAACAACTTAACAGCAACCCAACGAAGTGGATATGTAACAGTACCAGCTTGTTTTAGTTCTTCTACAAGTTCACTAATTTTGCCTTCTAACAAATCACCATAGTTAATTGTTACACCAGGAGCTTTTTGAGAAGCAGCTACACTAACTGTTGCTTCTAGCAACTCTTTTGTACCAATATTAGTACGACCTACTGTGCTAACAATTGTAGCCCCTGTCATTTCTGCCATTTTTTTTAGGTCGTATTTGATACCCATATCTTCAGCAACGTCCGCCATATTTAAAGCGATAACCATTGGCTTTTCAAGTTCCACTAATTGTGCTGCTAAATATAAGTTACGTTCTAAGTTAGATGCATCAAGTACGTTAACGATAACATCAGGATTATCATTTACAATAACATTACGAGCTACCAATTCATCCAAGGAACGTGCAGTTAAGCTATATGTACCTGGTAAGTCAATAAACAATAACTCATGGCCATCAAATTTCGTATAGCCTTCCTTTTTTTCTACTGTAACACCGGCATAGTTACCAACGTGTTGTTTCGCCCCTGTGATATTGTTAAACATTGTAGTCTTACCACAGTTAGGGTTACCTGCTAAGGCAATGCGAATTTGCCCATTTTCTGCCATGTGAACCTCCTATTAAACCTCTACATCAATCATGTCCGCTTCGCTATTACGAAGTGCTAATTCAAAGTTTTTTACTTTGATTTCCACCGGATCGCCCAACGGAGCAAATTTCATGACATGAATTTTCGTACCGTGTACAAGACCCATGTCAACCAAACGGTGCTTAACATTACCGCTGCCATGAAGAGCGTTAATAACGCCAGATTCACCAGGCTTCATGTCCTTCAATTTCTTGATAGCCATACGACACCTCCTAATTATTGTACCTAACAACCTCATATTAACCACACAAAATAATAATGCGTATTAATATCTTAAATTATTATATCAAATCAAGCATTAATTTCAACAATTATTATCATTTTTATGGTTTATTTTTATCTCATATCTATATTTTATTATCATATTTAATATGAGATTATTTATATGATTATCTAATAAAATACTGAATACTAGCTGAAATTTAATATTTCATGGCTATATATTTAGATACAGTAATCAATAAACACTACAAAGATTATCATTTACAAATGCTAACACATTCTCAATTAACAGTTTATAAATAATTTAAATGTAGTTATTTTAATGTTTTCATTTCTCATTTCACTTAATTATATCAATATTTTTCTATATATTATCAAAAAAATATATTCGAAAGTACTATAATATTTTTTTGAGTCTAGAATATATTAAGACTATAAATCTTCCAAGTTCAATTCATTTGCCCCTAGTATGTGCATACTGTATAATTAATATAATATATATTATAGAAAGGACAATCCATGAAATCTTTTAAATCTTTAGGTGTTTGTGATGAGCTCATCATAGCCCTACAAAAACAAGGTATCAAGGAGCCCACGCCAATTCAAGAACAATCCATTCCTGTCGTCTTTAAAGGGAATGATGTCATAGCAAAAGCTCAAACAGGCACGGGGAAGACACTAGCCTTCTTACTGCCAATTTTACAACGTGTACATACTGATGTTCATCAAGAACAAGTGCTTATCATTGCACCTACACGGGAACTAATTAAACAAATTTCCGACGAAGCGAAGGAACTAGGTTCTATTTTAAATGTAGATATCCTCCCTCTCATCGGTGGTAAAACTATTGAAGCCCAACTACAGCAACTGGGACGTCGTCCTCAAGTTATTCTAGGTACACCTGGTCGATTATTAGATCACGCAAAACGCGGTTCCCTACATTTAGATTGTATTCGCCGTGTTGTACTAGACGAAGCAGACCAAATGTTGCATATGGGTTTCTTACCAGATATTGAAAATCTCATTAGCCAAACAGACGCTAATAGGCAACTGTTGCTATTCTCTGCAACAATTCCAGATAAA
The DNA here is from genome assembly GCF_000024945.1 of Veillonella parvula DSM 2008. Taxonomy (NCBI): domain Bacteria; kingdom Bacillati; phylum Bacillota; class Negativicutes; order Veillonellales; family Veillonellaceae; genus Veillonella; species Veillonella parvula. Next base: position 765,070 of record NC_013520.1, on the reverse strand, counting down.
ATCCGAAATCTCGCAAAGGCATACATGTCTAAACCTATTTCTGTAACAGCAGAAGGCAAACATATCACGCTCGAATCAATTGATCAACGAGTGTATATGATGAATCCTGAAGAAAAAACACAACGTCTCATCAAAATGATTGAAGATGACAATCCATTCTTAGCAATTGTATTCTGTAATAAACGGGAAGGTGCCATTCGTTTATCCTACGAGTTAACCGCAGCAGGGCTTAATATTGCAGAAATGCACGGTGACTTGACACAAGGTCGTCGCACACAAATTCTACGAGACTTTGCAAAAGCTAAAACACAAATCTTAGTGGCTACCGATATTGCGGCTCGCGGTATCGACATTGAAGGTATCACACATGTATATAATTACGACGTACCTCGCGATGTAGATTACTATATCCATCGAATTGGACGTACAGGTCGTGCTGGTAACTCAGGTATTGCTGTAACATTTGCAACTCCACAGGATGAGGCTTGGTTAAGACGTATTGAACGAGCTATTCAAGCTACGCTTACCAAATATACAAAAGATGGTCAGATTAAGACTAAGGGCAACGCCAGTACTGCTCCGAAGCGCACAAAATTAGTTAGTAAACCTAAGGTTACAAGCACTTACCAATCAACTAAGGCTAAAGCTCACAAGGCACGAGGTCACAAAGGCTCAAATACACGCCAACGCCGCGCTTCTACGTCTCAGACTGGGCGTCGTGGCAAACGCAGATAAAATTCAGCTTAATATCCTAAACTAAATGAAGAAATTTTTCTTCTACAAAAGCAGTTTTAAACAAAAAAGACGCGTACAGCTTAGCTGTGCGCGTCTTTTTATTATTTACAATAAAAACAATCATTTCTAAGTAATGTTAGATTTGTTAACATAAATACTCGGTACCCCATCTACATCAGAACATTGGGTCTTACATTGAGATCGATTGCTACAAATCCAGTTTGTTCGACCTCTCACCTCTTGTTTCACAAAGTAACCTACGTTACATCTAGGGCATTTATATTGTTTATCTTCATCAGATACTTCAATATTACCTTCAACACTAGAAGTATCCCCTTCTACTGGCTGCGTATGTTTACACGTAGGATAATTCGTGCACCCTAAAAAGGCACCAAATTTACCATTCCGCTGTTGCAAACGTCCTTTTTTACATTTAGGACATACAGGTAAGGAAGACAAGTCTACGCTTTCACTATCCATAGGGCGCTTACGATTTTGACTCGTTATAGTTCGTACCACATTTGGCATCATTTGATCAGAGTTTATTACTTTATCAAAACCAAGTTTATCAATTAATAATTTTAAAAACTTAATTTGATCTGCTAAGAAGGAATCTAATGTATCCTCTCCTTCGCTCATAAGTGCTAAGCGTTCTTCCCAAACAGCTGTTTCATCAGGATAAAGCAGCTCTTCTGGCAGAGCATCTACTAAGAGATAGCCCGTTTCCGTTGGAGATAAGACTTGCTTCTTCCCTGACGTTTTCATAAAGCCTCGACTGATAAGCTCATCAATTATGTTTGCCCGCGTTGCTTCTGTACCAATACCAGATACAGCCTTTAATTGTTTTTTCAAATCTTCATTTTTTACGAATTTATGAATTTCCTTCATCGCTTGTAGTAATGTGGACGGCGTAAAACGGGATGGTGGCTTTGTTTGTTTAGCCTCTACAGAAGAATCCGTATATAAAACAGTATCGTTCTTTTTAACTGCTGGCAAGTGGTCCGTTTCTTCAATAATCTCTTTTTTAGGGTCTGACTCAGCCCCACGCTCATCGGTTAGATCGGGCTCGTCATTGTCCGTCGTAGATTTAGACTTATGTCGTTTATAAAGCAATTTCCATCCTTCTTCGATAACTACACGACCATTAGCTACAAACTCTTCCTTACATTGTTCTACTACAATTTTAGTTTGCTCGTAAATATGCTCCCCATAAAATTGAGCAATATAAGCTTGACTGATGAGGAAATAAATATTTCGCTCCTCTTGGGACAAACTATTTATATTACAAGCCACCGTTGTAGGAATAATAGCATGATGGGCGGTAATTTTCTTTTCATTCCAAGCACGGCTCTTAATAGAACGATCTGCATCGGCAGCCCACTGTGCTAATCTCTCATCACCTGCATTTTGTAGATTGTTGAGGATTGCATTGCGATCATCATATTGATTGGGTGGTAAATATTCACAATCAGAACGTGGATAGGTAGTTAATTTCTTTTCGTATAATTTTTGCGCTGTATCAAGTACAGTCTGTGGATCATAAGAAAAGGCTTTACCTGCCAGTACCTGTAAGGATGACAGGGATAACGGTAAACGCTGTACATCTTTCTTTTTGGATTTAGTAACAGCTTTAATAACACCATCAGGTCCACTTTGCAATTGTTCAACTAATGAATCAGCTATAGCCTTATTAATAAGACGACCATCAGGATCTAATCCTTTTTGCTCATCTGTCGGCTGCCAAGTGGCCCAAAACACCCCATTAGGATGGTTATATAATACCTTTACAGTAAAATAGTCTACTGGTTTAAATGCAGCTAACTCTCGTTCTCTACGTACAACAAGAGCTAAGGTTGGCGTCTTTACACGACCAATTGGCAATGTTACCTTATTACCTTTATAACGTTCAGATAATGTATATGCCCGAGATAAATTCATCCCAATGAGCCAGTCTGCCCGTGCTCTTGCCAATGCAGATTGATATAGATTGTGAAAGTCCTTGTTATCTCTCAAATCATCAAGAGCGGAACGAATGGATTTTTCATCGAGGGCATTTAATAGAATACGCTGTACTGGTTTTGTATTACCTACATAGTACAAAACTTCATCAACTAAGAGTTGCCCTTCCCGATCCGGGTCACCTGCGTTGACGATGACATCAGCTTTGTCGATAAGGTCTTTTACAATCTCAAACTGTTGACGGCTGCTATCTGTGACAAGCAATTTCCACTCAGCTGGCACGATAGGCAAATCTTGAGGACGCCAACGGATATATTTATCATCGTAATCTCCGGGCTCAGCCTGATGCAGTACATGACCTACTACCCAGGTCACCACATCGTCACCCTGGATAAAATAGCCATTCCTCTTTTGGATATTCTTATTTTCTGGCAAGCATTTACTGATTTCGCGAGCCATGGATGGCTTTTCCGCAATAAATAACCGCATGGTCCCCTCCTTAACCTAAAGATAACGGCTAAACCCCAAGCCGTTCTATGAAATCTCATTATACTACAATTTAGTGGTCATAACTAGAAAAATCATGTATAATTTTTACGATATATAGACTGTGAAAGTAGAACCTAAAGATTTATCTGCTTTTACAAACATATTAATAGAGGTGAATCATGACATTTTTAGAAGAAGTACAACGTCGTCGTACGTTTGCTATCATATCTCACCCGGATGCGGGTAAAACAACATTAACGGAAAAATTACTATTATATGGTGGTGCTATTCACTTAGCAGGCTCCGTAAAGTCTCGTAAAACTGCAAAACACGCCGTATCCGACTGGATGGAAATCGAGAAACAACGTGGTATCTCTGTAACAAGTTCCGTGTTGCAATTTGACTACGATGGTTGTCGCGTAAACATCCTTGATACTCCTGGTCACCAAGACTTCTCTGAAGATACATACCGTACATTGATGGCTGCTGACAGTGCTGTCATGCTTATCGACGTAGCAAAAGGCGTAGAGGCCCAAACAAAGAAACTATTTGCCGTATCAAAAGAGCGCGGTATTCCTATCTTTACATTTGTAAACAAAATTGACCATTTCGGTCGTAGCCCATTCGATCTAATGGAAGAAATCGAAAATGTTCTGGGCATTCGTACATGTCCTATGAACTGGCCTATCGGTATTAATGGCGAATACAAAGGCGTCTACGACAGAGAACACGAAACTATCGAGCTCTTTGCAAAAGACGAAACTCATGGCCAAGAAAAACTTGCATCCGAAAAAGGTGCTTTAACGGATCCGCGCATGAAAGAGCTATTAGGTGACGATGTATACCAAGCATTGCTTGACGATATTGAGTTGCTCGACGTTGCTGGCGATCCATTCGATTTTAATAAGGTTCGTGCTGGTGAATTAACACCTATGTTTTTCGGTTCTGCTATGACTAACTTCGGGGTAAAACCATTCTTAGAAAAATTCTTAGAACTAGCTCCATCCCCTGCTCCACGACAAGCGGTAGAGGAAATGGTACAGCCTACTAGTGAAGACTTCTCTGCTCTAGTATTTAAAATCCAGGCTAATATGGACCCAAATCACCATGACCGCATCGTATTTATGCGTATTTGCTCTGGTAAATTCGAAAAAGGTATGTCCGTATTACATCGTCAATCTAATAAAACAATCCGTCTATCTCAGCCGCAACAATTCTTAGCTACGGAACGTACCATTGTGGAAGATGCGTATCCAGGCGATATTATTGGTGTTTTTGATGCAGGTACTATGGGAGTAGGCGATACACTTTGTGCACAAAAACACAAAGTAACTTTCGGTGACTTCCCTGTATTCCCGCCGGAATTCTTTGCCCGTGTATCCCCGAAAGATACTATGAAACGTAAGCAATTCCAAAAGGGTATGACTCAATTGGCTCAAGAAGGGGCTGTTCAAATCTTTGAACAACCAGGTGCCTTTGATTCCTTCGTAGTCGGTGCCGTAGGTATGCTTCAATTTGAAGTTCTTGAGTACCGCCTCAAAAATGAATATGGCGTTGATTTATTAAATCATACATTGCCATATGGAGTAGCCCGTTGGATTGATGGCGAAGTTGATATTGCATCATTAAAAGGTGTTGATAATGCGATGATTGTAAAAGATAATCGGGATCGCACCGTTGTTCTTATTTCCAATGAATGGCAAATGGGTTGGGTTCAAGAGCGTAATCCGGATGTAACATTCTTAACAACCCCTAAATTACACCATGAGCTATAACTTCTAATTAGCTTATTGCTAGGTATATATATTTTAGTTATAACTTAACATGCATTTATAGAACGAATTTATCGCATTTATAATTTAGAGCCTTACGAAATAACATAAAAATATTAAATTTTAAAACTGGAGTATATTTTATATAATTATAAATATAAAAAATATATTCCAGTTTATTTTTTTATAACAAGAAGGAAAATCACAGATTTAAGTCGAATACATATAGTATGATTATGTACATAAGTAATATATACTATTACTTTTCTATATTTATATGTATAATCATAAAAATAGCTTTATTAATATTATTGTTTTTTTGTGTTGTTATGAGTGTTTAAAGATAAAAATGTAAACTTTTTATACGTTATATATTCTATAGTATTTTTTGACCATTCATGATACCATAAAATTCAGATTTATTTTTTATTTTAAAGGAGTGATTTTATGCCACTTATTGACTTAGCCCTAGTCAACAATGTATGGACCTTAAAACTGTCCATGATTCAAACTGTAGGTCTTGCTGTAATTACCTTATTCATCGGTACTTGGATCAATAAGCATTCCAAGTTCTTACAACGTATGTGTATGCCTGCACCAGCCGTAGGCGCTCTTCCATTTGCATTTTTAACTGCTATTTTGTCTTATTATAAAATCTTAAACATTACCTTTGAAGGTTCCTTACAAACATTTCTAATGCTTGCCTTCTTTACCACTATCGGTTTAATGGCATCCTTAAAAGTCCTCAAAAAGGGTGGTATCTTCATTATTTTCTTCTTCTTAGCATGTGCAGTGTGGATTGTAGTACAAAATACTGCAGGTATTATGATTGCTAAAGCATTAGGAATTGAGCCAATTATTGGCATCATGGCTGGTTCTGTATCTATGATTGGTGGCCTTGGTACAGCTGGTGCCTTCGGTCCATATTACGAACAATTACTTGGTATCCCTGGTACCGCTTCCGCAGCAGTTGCAGCTGCAACATTTAGCATGGTAGCTGGTACAATCCTCGGTGCGCCTGTAGGTGAACGCATTATTAAAATGCATAAAGTTAAAACACCTTATGAAAATCCTGAGCTAATGGAGGATGAAGGCATCGATATGATCGAAGATCACGTTGAAAGTGGTGGCAAACAGTTCAACTCTCAAGATCTTTTAACAATTTGTATGTGGATTGGCCTTGCATTAGGCATCGGTACCATCGTAAGTGCTGGATTATCTGTTCTTACTCCACTACCTGCATATATTGGTGCTATGATTTGTGCAGCAGTAATTCGTAACTTTGGTGATTTTACTAAAGCATACAAAATCAACGATGCAGCTCTTGATGCGGTATCTAATGTAGCATTATCTTTATTCGTAACAATGGCTATCAACAGCTTAAAGTTAGTTCAATTAATTGATCTTGCTTTACCACTTATTACAATCTTAGTTGTACAAATGGGACTTATCTGTGTATTTGCATACCTTATTTACTTCCTCTTTGGTCGCAACTACGATGCAGTTATGCTTGGTTCCGGAGCTATCGGTTTCGGTTTAGGTGCTACACCAAACGCATTAGTTAACATGTTATCCTTAGCAAGTAAACACGGTCCATCCCCTCTTGCCTGGCTCGTAGTTTCCTTAGTAGGTGCCTTCTTAATCGACTTTGCAAATGCTTTCCTCATTACAACCATGGCTGGCATTCTTTACTAACTAAAAAGGACCCATTTGGGTCCTTTTTTCATGAAAAAGAGCTTATTGAAATGATATTTTATCAGTACAATAAGCTCTTTATGTATTATACTATTTGATTAAAGTCGCCCACGCGTTGGCTACATCGGCAAATTCTTGAAGGGTAAAGGTCTCACCTCTTCGTTGACCATCAATATTTGCTTTTGCTAATAACTCTTCAATTCTATCCCTTGTTAAGCCCGTTGTTTTCATCGTATTAGAGAATGTTTTACGGCGTTGCGCAAAACCTGCTTTCACAACGCGAAAGAATAGTTTCTCATCAATCACATCTACAGGTGGTTTATCACGCAATACACAACGGATAACAGAACTTGTCACCGCTGGAGCTGGCAAGAAAGATTTAGGCGGTACATCTAGAACAATATCTGGTTCCGTATAATACTGAACAGCAACAGATAATGCACCATAATCCTTTGTGCCCGGCTTTGCTACCATGCGTAAAGCTACCTCTTTTTGCACCATCACAACGAGACGTTCAATAGGTAATTTACTTTCCAACAAAGACATAATAATAGGTGTTGTAATATAGTATGGCAAATTAGCAACTACTTTAAATGGTTTGTGATTCATAATCGTTGGCACATCAAGCTTTAACACGTCACCATGAATGATGCGTACATTGTTATAAGATGCCAATGTCGTATCGAGTACCTCTAATAAGCGACGATCTAGCTCGATAGCCGTTACATCTGCCCCACTTTGAGCTAAACCTTGTGTCAACGTACCAATGCCAGGGCCAACCTCTAGGACAGGTTCCCCTACGGTTAATTCCGCAGCATGTACAATTTTATCAACTATGCCTCGCTTAATAAGAAAATTTTGCCCTAGCTTTTTGCTCATTTTAATATCAAAGCGCTTACATATATAATGCACAACCTCTGGGCTTGCAATTACTGATTCTAACATCTTAACTCCTATTTTAACAATTTACTGCCTCTTCATAAGCATCTCGAGTTATACCATAATGATTTAAACGGTACAAAAATTGTTTACCATTACCGTATCCAATACCTAATTTAGCACCAATAACTGCTCGACGAGCCGCACTATCAGGCATACCAGACAGTCCGTGACGCACTAAGTCCACCATAGTAAATTCGTTGGATGATTCTAAAGACTCTACGTGTAATGTAGATAAAGCCTTTCTGATTGACTCTGGAGATGCTTGTTCTATGCCAATATCATCATTTGCAAACGCTTCGTCACGAGGCACAAAAGCATGTTGTGCATTAGGGAATTTTTTAGTTAAAACGCGTCGGATTCGCTCCCCTGCTGTATCAGGATCAGTTAATATAATAATGCCACGTTTCTCATAGGCAACGCGAATCATATCGATAACACCTCTTCTGAGGGTAAATCCTTCTGTAGCAATGCAATCAGCGTCTACAGCTTGAGCGATACGTTGTATATCAGATTTTCCTTCTACGACAATGACTTGTTTTAACATATATCCCCCTTTTATTCTATTAATACATTGTAACATATATATAACATTGCTTAAATACTTATAATCGAGTAGTATTAATAGTGTAATATATAAAAGGAGGCCAATTATGACCTTACAACAATTAAAGTATGTCACAACAATTGCCAATATAGGCAGTATTAGTGAGGCAGCCAAGAGATTATTTGTGTCTCAACCGAGTCTCACCAAGGCTATTAAAGAACTAGAGAAAGAAATGGGTATTACCATTTTCGATCGTACTAATAAAGGAATTACTGTATCTAAAGAAGGGGAACGCTTCCTCGGCTATGCGCGCCAAGTGTTAGAACAAGCAGCCCTTTTAGAGGAGCAATATAAGAGCCAAAGCGGTGGTAAAAAACAATTTTCTGTGTCTACTCAACATTACTCCTTTGCAGTCAATGCATTTGTAGAGCTTTTAAAAGGCGCTGAAATCGATCAATATGATGTATCCTTACGAGAAACACAAACCTATGAAATTATCGATGACGTAGCTCATATGAAGAGTGAAATTGGTTTGCTCTATTATAATGATTTCAACCGTCCTGTATTAGAAAAATTAATTCACACTAACGAATTAACCTTTACTGAATTATTTACGGCCCATCCTCATATCTTTATTGGTAAAACGCATCCACTAGCCCATAAAGAGGTAGTCTCTATGGACGAATTAGAGGAATATCCATATATTTCCTTTGAGCAAGGCGATCACAACTCCTTCTACTTCTCTGAAGAAATCTTCAGTACTGTAGTACGCCCAAAACATATCCGTGTTCGCGATAGAGCATCTTTATTTAGCCTATTACTTGGCCTTGATGGATACACTGTATCTAGTGGTGTAATCGATAAAGAGGTAAATGGTGAAAATATCATTTCCGTTCCACTTGCCGAAGAAGGTTTAATGCACATTGGCTACATTACTAATAATAAAATGCAACGTAGCCGTTTAGGTCAAGAATATATCCACGCCCTAGAACAATACGTTAGTAATTACGGTAGACATATTCAATTACCGGAAAACAAAAAATAATTATATATCATATTATTTATAGAGCGATACAACACTATTGTTCAATTTAGATGTATTAGATAATCCATAAAGAAGGCACTCTCTATTTTAGAGAGTGCCTTCTTGGGTATAACTTAAAGCATAAAATCACTCATAGACATAACTTCAAACTATATACAACTCAAACATATTGATATTTTTATATATAATCATACTTAGCTATAATTAACCTATCAAAATTATCGATTTAATCGTTTATATAAGGAGGATTATTATGTCCAAACATACAGCACCATTCCACTTTGATATCGTAGGTTCCTTCCTACGCCCAGCAGAATTAAAAGAAGCACGCGAAGCTTTTAATAAGGGAAATATTACTCGAGAAGAATTAACAGCCGTTGAAGATCGTCTTATTACAGACCTCATTCAAAAACAGAAAGCAGCTGGCCTACCAGTGATTACAGATGGCGAATTCCGTCGTGCCTATTGGCATCTAGACTTCATGTGGGGCTTTAACGGCGTAAAAGAAATTGAACTGGAACACGGTTACAAATTCGTCGGTCAAGAAACAGCACCCGGCTCCCTCGCCCTTACTGGCAAAATTACGGGAACAAACCACCCATTCGTTGAACATTTCAAATTTGTAAAACAATTTGAAGACGAAAATACTACGGCGCGTCAAACGATTCCTGCTCCCTCTCAGTTTTTGGCAGAGTTATTCCGTGAAGACAATGGCATTACAACGCGCTCCTTCTATCCAGATTTAGAAGAATTGATTCAAGATATTGCTGCCGCCTATCGCCAAGTAATTAAAGACCTTTACGATGCAGGTTGCCGCAATATTCAATTTGATGATTGTACTTGGGGTATGTGTTGTGACCATGCTTACTGGACAGGTCGTCAAAAGGATAAAAGTGTAACCATTGAAGGTGAAACCGCTAAATATTTACGTTTGAATAACTTAGCTCTTGAAGGTCGCCCTCACGACTTAGCATTTACTACACATGTATGTCGTGGTAACTATAACTCTACATGGGCGGCTAGCGGTGGGTACGAACCTATTGCCCCTATCCTATTTGCCAAGGAAAATGTAGACGCTTATTACCTAGAATTTGATGATGATCGCTCTGGAGGTTTTGAGCCATTGCGTGAAGTTTCTCCTAATAAAAAAGTTGTATTAGGCCTTATCACATCTAAACGCCCTGAGTTAGAAGATAAAGAAGTCATCAAAGAACGTATCAAAGAAGCAACAAAATATATCCCTCTCGAAAGACTTTGCTTATCCCCTCAATGTGGCTTTGCATCCTGTGAAATTGGCAACCAATTGACCGAGGAAGAACAATGGGCTAAACTCGCATTAGTCAAAGAAATAGCTCATGAAGTTTGGGGTGATTAAATGAGTGAACATACTATTTATTTAGGCGGTGGTTGCTTCTGGGGCCTTCAGGGGTATATCAAAAAGATCTCCGGTGTCCTTTCTACTGAGGTAGGCTATGCTAATGGTCCTACAGAAAATCCAAGTTATGAAGATGTATGCCACAATAGTGGGCACGTAGAAGCCCTCAAGGTCACTTACGATGCTGATATATTATCTTTAAATCACTTAATTCAATATTTCCTACGTGCTATTGATCCCTTTAGTGTCAACAAACAAGGTGGTGACGTAGGAATTCAATATCGCACGGGTATTTATTATACTGATCCAACAGATAAGGGCGTTATTGAAAGCACCTTAGCTCATGCTCAAGCCTTCGAAGGTAAACCATTTGCTATTGAAGTATTGCCTTTAGAGAATTACTACTCTGCTGAGGAATACCATCAAGATTACTTAGACAAAAATCCTAATGGCTATTGTCACATTCCATTGGGGTTATCTGATGAACCACTCATCGATGATAATACATATGCTAAACCTTCCCAGGAAGATTTAGAGGCATTAACGCCACAAGAATTTGAAGTAACTCAAAACTCTGCTACAGATGCACCTTTCAGCCATGAACTAACAGATGAGTTCAAAGCAGGTCTCTACGTAGATATTACAACTGGAGAACCCCTTTTTGTATCAGCCCATAAATTCGATTCTCATTGTGGCTGGCCTAGCTTTACTAAGCCAATAGCTAAAGATGTTATCAAATATTACCAAGATGACTCACATGGTATGAATCGCATAGAAGTTCGTAGCCGCATCGGTAATGCTCATTTAGGTCATGTATTTGAAGATGGGCCTAATGGCTCTCTTCGCTACTGTATCAATGGATCAGCTTTAAGATTTATCCCTAAAGAAGAATTAAAGGGTACCAAATACGAATACTTAATTCCATATATTGAAGACTAGTTAAAATAAAAGGACGCCTTACATATGTAAGGCGTCCTTTTATTATATTAATCTAAAACGTACACTGTAACGTCTTGACGACCAAAGTCCATAGCCTCCCCATAAGAGTCCATTACAAGATCGATTTTGTTACCTACTATAGCACCACCTGTATCGGCAGCAATAGCTTCACCGTAACCAGGAATAAATAAACGTGTACCCAATGGAATAACATCTGGGTCAACTGCTGCTATGCCACGTACTGCAGGTACACCCGTAGCTGTAATACCAGCACCATCACCATCGCCAGCAAGATAAGCAGATGCTTCCATTACGATAGCGCGAGATGCACGACCCGCCACATTACGAGATGTAGTCACTTCACGAGTGCCCTCTTTAATAATTGTAGGAATCATTGCACGTTGTGTTACTTTAGATACGTCATTAGTTTTAATAACGGTACCATTACTATATAGTGTTTCACGTTGTACTCGTTCTAAGCCAGGTTGACCAACTTGAACAACCTCTTCTTCGCCCTTAGCCATAGTATCATCTTTTTGACGAACCACTTCAACAGCAACTTCTTGATCTACTGTAGATAGAGAGCGGCTTGTTACTTGAGCAATTGTTATACGTGTACCACTTAAAACAGATCCATTTTCATCGCCCACTACTACATAGTTAGGTGCTTTGAAACCAAGCTCATTAGCAACACCTTGAGCAGTTGTTTCTGTAGTGAATACAGCTCTTGTTTTACCATTTACAGTTACATAAACTGGAATAGCACGAACAACCGTTAAGGTTGTTCCATTTTGAACTGTAGATGAACTAGAAATAACTTTATCATTTGGATTTAACTTAACCCCAGCATCGCGTACAATGCCTTCGTTAGAATTTAAATGCGTTCTAACAGTGTGTGCTGCACCATCTACCATAACGGTAACGGTTTTATCATTATAAGAAAAACCGGTCATGGTTACAGCTGTTACAATCAATCCGGCAACAACAGACGAAATATATCGCTTGTGTGTCTTATGAATTCTCATGTTGTAATCCCTCCTGTAATGGTATTATTCTACTACAGATAGATACAACCTGTCAAACGCCGTAAGTTAACAATAAGCCAAAGCCCTTTATAAACACTCAATTTATAATAGTTTGTATTTTGTATTTTTTAATAAAAGTCCACTGTATGCGTACATATCGATATTTTTAAATACTATACAATATATTCCGAATTGTGTACATATATACAACACTAATACCACATATAGTATATACAGATTTTTTATTACTAAATTTGTATTTTTATGTGTTTTTCAATTGTTACCAACATTTTCTAGAACACTCAAAACTTCACTTTACCCTCATCTTTAAATGTATAAGAAAGTAAAAAAGCCCATATAATGGGCTTTTTATATGTTATGTAATTGTATTAAAATTCATTACTTAATATATTAAGGTTTCTTCATCATCTATTCATTTTTAACATTGGTTGTAACCGTTCAATGACCGTCATTGACTCTCTGTTTTCATGCTCAATAGCAGCTTTCATTAGCTCCTCTTGAGCAGATATAGGATTCTCTCGATCATTGATTTTATGATACGAACCATCAGCTCTCATAAAATGAGCTTTTAATGTATCATCTAAATATAAATCTAAAATACTTTTTACCCGTTCTTTATGGCGTTTATCTTCAATAGGAATCATAAGCTCTACACGTTCATTCAAATTTCGAGGCATCCAATCTGCACTAGATAGGTACAGACTTTCATTCCCTCCATTACGAAAGTAGAACAAACGATGATGTTCAAGAAAACGCCCCACAATAGAGCGTACTGTGATATTATCACTAACACCGGCAATGCCAGGGCGAAGCGTACAAATACCACGCACGATAAGATCGATACGAACTCCAGCAGAAGAAGCTTCATACAACTTGGCAATGACCTTTTTATCGAGCAGAGAATTCATCTTACCAATGATATAGGCTTCTTCCCCATTCTTAGCAAACTCGATTTCACGGTCAATAAGTTCCATAATTTTTTCACGTAAATTTAAAGGCGCTACAATAAACTTATTCCAAATCGGTGGGTCAGAATATCCAGAAATCAAGTTAAAAAAACGTGACGCATCATCACCATACTCATCATTACAAGTAAATATACCACAATCAGTATACATCCGAGCTGTTTTACCATTATAGTTTCCCGTTGCTAGATGGACATACCGCCTAATACCATCCGTTTCCCGGCGTACCACCATAGTAATTTTAGAGTGTGTCTTAAGACCTTTTAAACCATAAATAACATGACATCCCGCTTTTTCGAGTCGACGAGCCATATGAATATTGTTTTCTTCATCAAACCGCGCCTTAACCTCCATAAGGACGGTTACTTGTTTCCCATTATCTGCCGCTTTTATTAAGGACGCAATAATCGGAGAATCCCCACTAACGCGATATAATGTTTGTTTAATAGCCAATACATCAGGATCTATCGCTGCTTGTGCAATAAATTGCTCAACCACTGCAAAAGATTCAAAGGGATGATGAACAAAAAGATCTTGCTTCCCAATAATAGAAAATAAGCTATCACCTTCATAATCAACTAATTCACTAGGAATCTTAGGATCAAACGGTTCATATCGGAGCTTATCATAACCTGGATAATTACAGAAATCAAAATACATACGGCAATCCAAATGTCCATCAATGCGATATACGTCCTTTTGCTCTAATTCTACACTTGTAAGGACAAAATCTAATAAGTGATCCTTTATCTCTCCACAAACTTCAAGACGTACCGCATCACCACGACGGCGACGCCGCAAGGATGCCTCTACTTCAGATAGCAAATCTGTTGCTTCTTCCTCATCTATTTCAAGATCTGCATCACGAGTAATACGGAAAACCATATAATCTTCAATACCATAACCTTGGAAAAATTGATTTGCATAATAAGTAATGACATCTTCTAGATAAACAAATCGATGTTCCTTATTGCCACGGCTTGGAACTTCAATGATTCGATCTAATACAGATGGTATTGGCAAGATAGCAATCTTGTAATCCTTAGTCCCATCCTCTTGTATTTGAAAGATACGTACAATTGCATTAATGGTATGATTTGTTAAAAATGGAAATGGGTGCCCCGAGTCAACAGCCAATGGTGTTACTACGGGGTATATATGTTCCTCAAAATAATGGCGTAGCCAGGCTTTTGTTTTTACATCTAGTGTATCAGGATGGGTAAAGAAAAAGCCATGAGCCTCTAGTTCAGTCAAAACATTATTTAAATACATACTTTGCATAGCAACAAGGCGTTGTACAGATTCATCTATCGCCTTTAATTGTGCCTTTGCATCCATATGAGCCGCATCATATTTAACAATGCCATTCACAACTTGATGACGTAACCCCGCCACGCGAATCATAAAAAACTCATCTAGATTAGAACTAGCAATAGCAATAAAACGCAACCGCTCCAAGAGCGGAGTATTTGTATCTATGGACTCTAATAGTACACGCTGATTAAATTTTAGCCAAGATAATTCACGATTAAAATAATATTTAGCATTACTGAACATGGCGGTCACCTCCTCTTACAAGCATAAGTTCCATACCAAATACTTCTGTAAAATATTCAGCATCTCGATTAAACGTCCACCATTCTAGTGAAATATCCTCATTAGTGCGACAGAATACATACAATACATTATCGCGCTCTTCCAATATAACATCTGAGATTTTTTGGTTACTCCCTGCATCGAGAGCACAGGCCACACGAATGATAGCTACTAACTTTGTAACTTGAATCTTTTGTAATTCTGTCAAAGAATTAAAATATGTATCATCATCTGATGGAGTTCCCTTATAGTGATAAAATACGACATTTGCCACTACTTGTTTTTCTTCTTCTGAAAGCCCGAAAATATCTGTGCCCATCACAATATGATACGCATGCTCTCCATGGTTTCGTAAATTAACAAACTTACCTACAGAACACAATATAGCTGCAATGCGGCATAAGTAACCCCACCGCTCCGGTAAACCTTTATGGCGTAATGTTTTACAAAACAAAGAACTGAAACGTTCCACCTCAGCATCATGAATGCTGTCAGTATGATATCTAGCGGCAACAGCACGAGCTAGCTGAGCATTTTGCTCACGCAATTGGTACATAAAGGGATTATTTTCAGCTTCAACTCCATAGAACCAGCTTATTCCTTGTGAAAAGGAGAAGCTACTAAAAATCAACGATTTAGGCTCTATAGCCGTTATAATTTCATTAAATAAAATCATAGTAGGCATCAAAATATTCGCCTTATATTCAGGTAGTTTATATCGATTGATCAACTTAGTGGCTGTTACACCATCAAAGGATTTGATGAAGCCCTTAAAACGTTCTGGTTCAATGGTAATAATATCGTCCTTATTACTGCCATCTCCCATGAGACGCGCCATATATTGAGCTTCATCGCCAGATAAAATGACACTATTAATATTAAAAGTTTTAAGCTCCTCCCGCAATGGGCCTATCATGCGATGTAAATACTCAGTAATAGCCATTGGAAACGATGTAGAGGAACGTTGGTTGCGATTAAAAGATTCCATAACACGTAATGACCCGCTATGCATATTGCGCTGGAATAATAAGCTTTCACCACGCCAAACAGTCAAGCCTACACCACCAGAAGTAATATCAAGGAATAATGTTGCCTTTGTAGGATCCGTCAAGCGGTACTGATTAGTCATCTTGTAGTATAGTAAGGCATATTTGTAATACACCTCTTTAGGCATGTCGATAACCTCAACACGCATACCTGTTTGAATATAAATTTGATCGAGAATACTACGACGATTAGCGGCTTCACGTATTACAGTAGTGCCATATAATCTAGAGCGACTCACACCGTAATCGGCCATTAATTGTTTATATCCCTTTAGGATATGACAAATTTCCTCAATTGTTTCAAAACTCAAACGAGAGGTTTGGAATAATTCTTCCCCAAAGGTTACCTCCCTAGCGGCATAATCTATAACGCGTACATCATCGATGCCCTTGTATTCTAAAATAGTAATACTCATGCTACTGGAGCCTACATGTAGCACTGCATATCGTAATGCTTTTGGTAATGCCATTATGCCTCCTTACGAGCTTCCTTCCACTCTATTTCTAATGTTTTCTTAAATTCTTTTTTGAAAGATTTTCCTAATTTCTCTACAGCCGCTTTTGTTACACTTATATCGCGACCGTTCAAATAGGTTACTACTAATAGTACACTAGTATATTTTAGATTCACGGATAAATGGCGAATAAATTGTTCATGACTTTCATCAAGAGCTTCAGCCAAGGCCAGAATAATAGATATTTTTTGACCCAACAAACGCTGCTCTTGATCTAACAATTTACCGTATAAGAAGTTTTTATACTCTTTTGGTGTCAAACCATGAGAGTTCATAACAAGGAACGCGCTAAAAGCTTGTTCAACATGAGAAAGCCCATATAAATTACTATTGACAAGCATATAGCAGCCATGTCGGGCATGACTATAATAGTTAATTCGTTTACCAATATCATGTAATAAACTAGCAGCAATCAAACAACGTCTTGTTTTTTTATCAGCTCTATGAAGTGGCTCTAATACATCATACAGTTTAATAGCTAAACCTGTAATATATTTAGCATGAACTAACTCATGTTTAGTCATACCTAACAAGACATTCTCTGCAGAATGTACTAAAATATCATCAATAATAGAGTTACCACCTAAGTAGTGCTCTCCATAATAGTCGTAAAATAAGCCTTCACGCAGACCACAACCACCAACAACGAGTGTTTTAGTATTTACGTAGTTAAATAATTCTTCTACGATAGTGAGGCCGGCAATAATGATATCAGCGCGCTCCGATGATAAACCACTAATCTTTTTGCGTTCCTCTAGAGATTTACCTTTTACTTCTTCCAAAATCTCATGTAATCTATGATATGGAATTTCATAATTATGTAGCTTTGTAATAGGATAAGATAACTTGCGTTGATCCATTTTAGCAATATTACGAGCAGTGCCGCCGATACCAAGGAGCGGTAATTTCACATTGCGAAGCCATGTATGTTCTTTAATCGTTTTCTTCACAACCTTCGTCAGTTTATCAAGTTCTTTAGGAGTATATTCATCCCCCTTCTGATAGGTGCCTGTTAAGGTAAGGGCCCCTATCGGCAAGCTCACCGATTTTGTAATATGACGATTTCGTACAAGGGTTATCTCGGTACTGGCACCACCTAAATCAAAAATAATAAAATCCTTAAGTCCAATGGTATTGATAACGCCAAGAAACCCCAGGCGAGCCTCTTCTTCACCAGCAATACATTCTAAATCCAAACCCGTTCGTTCTTTTACAGATTTAATAAAAGCATCCCCATTTTTAGCCAAACGTACTGCTGCGGTAGCAACAGCTTTAATCGTATTTGCCTCCATTGCATCAGCCATGTGTACAAAACCTTTTAGAGCACGCAAAGAGCGTTCCATAGCTTCTTTGGTCAGTTCGTGAGTTCCCCACATATTCTCACTGAGACGTACACTTTCTTTCTCTTGATATATCAGTCGATAACTACCAGTCTTAGAAATTTCATATATGACAAAACGAACTGAGTTCGAGCCTAAATCTATAAATGCAATACGTTTCATGTTGCTATCCTCATCTTACTTCTGTTCAGTATGAATATACTTTAGTATACCATAGAAAAACGCGATTCTCACCGATAAGGGAGAACCGCGTTTTATAATTTATAATTCTAATTTATTTTTATCGTGCATTCTAATACTTTAGCACAGAAAATCTTAGTGATTAGAATCCAACAAATATTTTATTCGCTAATAATCTTATGAACTAGTTTCTACATTTACTCGATGCCAAATACTCGTTTACCATTATTGAACGTAATTTCACAAAACTCATCTACATCGAGCCCTTTAAGGCTTGCAATTTCTTCTGCCACAAACTGAGTTTTACTTGGATCATTACGACGGCCTCTAAATGGTGGTGGTGTCAAATACGGTGAATCGGTTTCAATGAGGATTCGTTCTAATGGCACTTGTCTTGCCACTTCCTTAAGATTTGTAGACTTAGGAAATACTACAGGACCTGCAAAGGAAATATAAAAGCCCATTTTAATGGCTTCTTTTGCCATCTCCCAGCTACCAGAATAGCAATGGAAAATGCCCCAGTTATCCTTCCCTTCATTGCGCAAGATATTCATAATATCACCATGTGCATCGCGGTCATGGATAATAATCGGGAGATCTACTTCACGAGCAAGCTCTAACTGACGAATAAATACGCGTTTTTGTGTTTCACGGTCAGAAAAATCATAGTAATAATCTAGTCCAATTTCACCAATAGCACGTACCTTATCATTGTTAAGAGCTTGTTCCTTATAAAACTCGTAGTCTTCTTCTGTAAAGTCCTTTGATTCATGGGGATGAGTCCCTACAGCAGCATATAATCGATCATATTGTTTAGCCAAAGCTAAACCTGACTCAACAGTACCTCTGTCGACACCAGGAATCATAATATATTCTACACCTGTATCAAAACAGGCTTGTAACATCTCATCACGATCATTATCAAAGCGCTCATCATTCACATGAGCATGTGTATCAAAAAGTTTCATTATTTAACCACACTTCCTGCCGGTAATGATTCGATATTTGTTACCTCTAAATGTTCTTCCCAATCAGAGGCGGACAAAATCATACCATAAGACTCGATGCCCATCATCTTTTTAGGAGCCAAGTTAGACAAATAAATTACCTTTTTACCAACCATAGCCTCCGGTTCGTAATATTGAGAGATACCGCTTAACACTGTACGCTGTTCAATCCCGATATCCAATACAAATTTCAACAGTTTCTTAGACTTAGGCACTTTTTCACAGCTTATAACTTTAGCTACACGAAGATCGAGTTTCTCAAAGTCATCATAGGTAATATTTTCTTTTAATGGTGGAATATTAGATGTATCTACAGCTTCTTCGACTTCTTCTGTAACAACTACATCTACCATTTCAGGAACTTCAAAACGTGGATAGATAGGCTCACCTTTTACAACTTTAGTACCTGTTGCCAATAATCCCCAAGTTTTAGCATCTTCCAACGTAGCCGCTTCAAAACCTGTAAGCCCTAATTGTTCCCAGATTTTTGGAGCTCCTACAGGAATTACAGGGCTTACCAAGATGGCAATGATACGCAATGCCTCTGCCAAGTGATACATAGCAGATTGCAAGCGCACTTTATCATGAGCATCTTCAGATTTAGCCAATACCCAAGGCATTGTTTCATCAATGTATTTATTCATGCGACCAATAAAGGACCATACAATTTTGATAGCTTTATTAAGCTCCATATTTTCCATCGTCGCTTCAAAATCTTTTACAGTTTGAACGGCTAATGTAGATACATCACGATCTAAATCATCCATATCATCGCATTTTGTAATCACACCACCATGGTATTTTTCAATCATCGCAATAGTACGGTTTAATAAGTTACCTAAATCATTAGATAAATCTGCATTAATTTTTGTAACGAAGTTAGGTAACGTAAAGTTGCCGTCATTACCTAACGTAATCTCGCTTAATAAGTAATAACGCAAAGAATCTGCACCATATGTATCAATCAATGGGATTGGATCGATTACGTTCCCCAAGGATTTACTCATCTTTGTACCATCTACAATCATCCAACCGTGTCCAAATACCTTTTTTGGTAATGGCAACTCAAGGCTCATGAGCATCATAGGCCAAATAATAGTATGGAAACGTACGATTTCCTTACCTACTAAATGGAGATCTGCAGGCCAGTATTTTTTATATAGTTCACCATCACCATCAAATGGAGAGAGTGCACTAATATAGTTCACTAATGCATCGAACCAAACATATACTACATGTTTAGGATCAAATGGAACCTTGATTCCCCAATCAAAGGATGTACGAGACACTGCCAAGTCTTCTAGACCTTGCTTTACAAATTGAATCATCTCATTACGCCGAGATTCAGGCTGAATAAAGTCAGGATTCTCTTCAATAAACTTAAGCCATTGATCCGTATATTTACCGAGTTTGAAGAAATAACTTTCCTCTTTAACACGCTCTACAGGGCGACCGCAATCCGGACAAGTATGATTAGGTCCTAGCTTCTGCTCTGTCCAAAAAGTTTCGTCTGGTGTACAATACCAGCCTTCATATTCGGCTTTGTAAATATCGCCCTTTTCATAAGCTTTTGTAAATAACTCTTGAACAACCTTTTCATGACGTTCATCAGTAGTCCGAATAAAATCGTCATTGGAAATATGCATTTTTTCCCACAATGCTTTAAAACCATTTACAATATTTGTAGTATATTCAAGAGGAGTAATGCCTTGTGCTTCTGCAGCACGTTGGATTTTTTGGCCATGTTCATCTGAACCAGTCAAAAAACGTACATCATAACCAGCCAATCGTTTAAAACGTGCGATTGTATCGGCTACAGATGTACAATACGTATGACCAATGTGCAACTTAGCACTTGGATAATAAATAGGTGTCGTAATATAATACGTTTTCTTTGTGTCTCCCATGATGAGCCTCCTTCTAACCTTCGAATGGGAAGGTTTAACGTTCTACAATATTATATACATCCCGGCGGGAAACGTTAAAACGCTTTGCCACCTGGCGAATAGCTTCTTTTTTAGGTACCCCAGTATCTACAAGGGCTTGCACAGCATCTTCATAAGATACTGGTTCATCCAACACTCCACTAGTATCGGACTCCACTGTGTCAGCACCGCTTACGATGAGGACGAATTCACCTTTATAGGTGAGCTGTTCTAAATCCTTTACAAGGCTTTCCAGATCCGTGCGTACAAAGGTTTCAAACTTCTTCGTCAATTCCCTTGCCACCACAATGGAACGATTGCCAAAGGCTTCATACATATCTTGTAACACCTCTTGCAATCGATGTGGTGCTTCATAAAACAGCAAGGTTCCCATCACTTGTGAAAGTCGTTGTAATTCTTCAACCCGATGTTTACCCCGTTTAGGTAAGAACCCTGCAAAGGTAAAGGATTTAGTATCTAAACCTGATGCAATAAGCGCTGTTAACGCTGCATTAGCACCTGGCAAAGGTACTACAGTTATGCCTTCTTCAATAGCCTTTGTTACAAGGTCTGCCCCTGGATCAGAAATAGCAGGCATGCCTGCATCACTGACACAAGCTACCGACTGTCCTTCTAATAAGAGACCTATAATATAGGCCCCCTTCTCCTCCTTATTATGTTCATGATAAGAAATCAAAGGCTTTTTAATATCAAAATGTTTTAACAATATGCCCGTATGACGCGTATCCTCAGCCGCGATAGCATCTACCTCACCCAAAATACGAACAGATCGATACGTCATATCTTCTAAATTACCAATCGGTGTAGGCACCAAATATAAGGTGCCCCATTCATTATCGTTCATACCAAGAGGACACCTCCTTCGTGTACACATTCGTTTTTTTGTAAACGATGAGTGGTGGCTCAAGTACAAGACCTGCCTGACCTTGAAAAATAGACTCTATCAAAACTAATTTTGCTGGTTTATCTAGCATACCATAAACAAACCGAATTCGTTTTGCTTGAAAGTTAAACCTTTCTAGTTCATGTAATACATATTGCAACCGACTAGCACTATAAATCATCCACAAGCGACCTTTACATTTAATAAAGGACTGTACCGCTTTCAGAACATCACATAAAGTTGTATGTCCATCATGAAGTGCTAAATTACGCTCTTCAGATGTAGGCTTTGCACCGCTTTCACAATCATAAAAAGGGGGATTAACAATAACACCATCAAAAGGCTTATCTTGTATATCGCGATATGTCATATGCCGATAATCACCACATAACATATTTACCACATCTTGTTTACGATTATGTTCTACGCTACGCTTAGCCAACTCAACGAGAGTTTCATTAATTTCTATACCTGTAATATGACCTGCCCCTAATGACGTACCTATAAGCGGCATAACCCCTGTCCCAGTTCCAAGATCAACATAGCTATGACGACCATTAAAACGACAAAAATGAATGAGTGCTATAGCATCAAATGAAAAGCGAAACATATCAGAACGCTGGTAAATCTGTAAGCCATCGATAATTAAATCATCAAGTCGTTCTTGATCATTCATCAGGCAATGCCACCTCGGACCATTTTAAATCGATAGTACGACCCGCTTCAAGCTGTACCTTTACAGTATGTTTGTGATGATTTACCTTTAAAACTTTACCAACACCTTCGTCAGTAACAACATCCTTTCCAATACCTGGAGGAGCTACCTCTTGTGGAACTTGTGGACGTTCCTTTTTTACATAAAGATCGCCACCTTTTTTATATAAATCATCTTCGTAGTTAAGACAACACATCAATCGACCACATACACCAGAAATTTTCGTAGGATTTAAACTCAAATTTTGATCCTTTGCCATGCGAATCGATACAGGCGTAAAGTCACCTAAGAAATTTGAACAACACAAAGATCGACCACAAGCACCAATACCATTTAGTACTTTAGCCTCATCACGGACACCCACTTGGCGTAACTCGATGCGTGTTCTAAATATAGTTGCCAAATCTTTAACAAGCTCACGGAAATCGATACGACCATCCGCAGTAAAGAAGAATATAATCTTATTCATATCGAATGTATATTCCACATTGATGAGTTTCATCGGTAACTTGCGTTTTTCAATTTTTTCGAGACAAATTTCAAAGGCTTTTTCTTCGCGCTCTTTATTCTTCTCGATTTGTTTTAAATCTTTGGATGTTGCCTGTCTAATAACAGGTTTAACAGGGGCAACAACAGAATCTTCGAAAACCTCTTTCGGTCCAATCACAACCGTGCCGTATTCTACACCACGAGCTGTTTCAACGATAACTCCATCCCCAACGGATAGTTCTAATTGTTCAGGCTGAAAATAATAAATCTTTCCCGCCTTTTTAAAGCGTACGCCAACTATGGTTAGCATTTAATCCTCCTCCCGAGCATCATGAAGGGCGATACAGAGACCGTCCACCACGAGAGCGGTTTTTATATGTAAGCGCAAAGCCCGTTCTGCTTGCAATGTTTCGGTAATAACCTCTGACAATACTTGCATGGACCAGCGCGGTAATAATCGTAATAATTGAGTCTTGTACATAGGCACTTGTAATTGCGTGTCTTGAGCCCCCATTTTAAGAGCCATCATATCTCTACTTATAAGGCGTAACCAGTGCATCAATTCCGTTAGATTTTCACGAGATAAGCTTTCACAAGCTAAGGAAATCATAGAAAACCATCGTGTTTCAAAAGCTAATATGTCCATCACCTTAACGGCTAACTCTAGCATTTCAATGCGACCTTGTGTCGCCAGTTTTTCCACCAATTGTGGATTACCATGACCAGCTAATAAAGCCTGTTCTATATCACCGGTAATTCCACGCGCTACAAGAACGGTGCGAATCGTATCTACATCAACACTGTTAAAACCAACTCCCATACATCTAGAAATGATGGTAGGCAATACGGTGTTAATCTTGTTCGTAATAATGATGAAGTACACCTGTTCAGGTGGCTCTTCAATGGTTTTTAGCATAGCATTTGCCATAACTGCATTGGCTGTGTGAAAGTCCTCCACAATGACAACGCGGTTCCCATTGCCCGCCACAGACAGATGATCTTGTAATAATGAATACCACTGCTCTACCTTTAAGGTTGTTTTCATAGGGCGAATCCAAAAGGCATCACCCTTATCCATATAGATAGGTAATCCTTCGGCTTCGATACGTTTTTCCGTATCCCCATTTGCTAAACGGGCTTCCTTAACCTCTGCTAAATAAGATTCCCCCTTAGGTTGAGAGAATACTTGACGTCCTAGTAATAAAGACGTTAGGCCTATGGCCATATCTAGCTTGCCAAGACCAGATTCGCCATAAAACAAGAGACTATGAGGTAATGCATTACGACTTACAAGTTCAGATAGGTGTGCCTTAATCGAATCTTGACCAATTATAGAATCAAAATATGTCATAGCGCCTCCTATCAATACATGCTCAATATTAATATTATATAGGAAAAAGGCGACTTTTAAAAGAGTCGCCTTTTTCTAAGGTAGTAGATTTTCTACTACACTATATACATCATTATGAATTTCTTCAATAGTACGCAACGTATACTGACTAGACTTAGCTTTATCCACACAAGGTATGCGGTGCCATTGATAACGCTTTACTAATTCTTCATACGCATCGTGAACGGCTACTAAATATGTATGATTCCCTTCGTGAATATCACCAGTATTGCCCCCAGTTTTACCAGTACGCTCAGCCATAAGGGCTTCGCTCACTTCAAGAGGCATATCCAAAAGGCATACCGCATCAGGTTTAGGCAAGCCAAATTTTTGGAACTCAAAATCTTCAAGCCAATCTAAAAATGCAGTCCGTTCTTTCGAATCGTCATATTTTACCATTTGGTGTACCATGTTTGATGTGGTGTAACGATCTGCAATGATGATGCCACCATTTTTATAAAACTGTTCCCAATCAGTTCTAAAGGAAGCAAATCGATCGATGGCGTACATGGAGCTTGCCACATAAGGATTTACATCATGTACATCTTTACCAAATTCACCGGCTAAATACATTTTAATAGGCATAGCGGCGCCGCTATCATAGTTTGGAAAGCTCACAGACTTAACGGCATGCCCTTCTTTGGTCAAGCGCTCTACTAAGAGTTTAGTTTGTGTAGCCTTGCCGCTGCCGTCTCCGCCTTCTAATATAATCAAAGTCCCCATAATTACTCCTGTAACACCCAAATTGTTTCCAATGTCATATCATCAGCCCCATTCGGTACATAACCTAGAGCCTTGCGATTCTCTATATATTGTAACACAGAGTCACTAATCTCTTCACCTACTGCTACACATGGAATACCTGGTGGATAATAAGCAATGGTCTCCCCTGCAATGCGATGAAGTGCTTCTTTTAAAGGTACTTGCTCACGATTTGCATACATAGCATTACGAGGGGTTACGCGCACAATAGGCGCTGGCAGCAGCGCAGAATCTTTACTAATGTCTTGCAATTGCTCTTCCTCTGTATTATTAAATTCTTTAAATGTACGTAAAACCTTTTCACTTACAGCTTGTACAGCCTTAATAAGAGCAGTTACAGACTCTTTTGTATCACCTATGGTAATGAGCACTAGCACATGATGAGCTTGTACTAACTCCACCTCAATATGATGTTCTCGTAACATCCGTTCAAAAGCAACACCTGTGAGCCCTAATTCTTTAGCATCAATCAGCACCTTAGTACAATCATAATTTATTACCCGCTCTTGAATATCTGTGTATTCCATAGTAGCAATACCAGAAATTTTATTGAGTTCCTCACGTAAGTACACACTCAACTCTACTGCACGACTTACTAAATCATTACCTGCTGTGGCTAATTGATGGCGCGCCATATCTAAGGAAGCAAGGAAAATATAGTTTGGACTCGTACTTTGTAGCATTTGATGCATTTGCGTAATACGCCGCTTATCAATTTTTTTACCTTGCCCTAATAGCCAAGATGTTTGTGTCAAAGAGCCAACAGATTTATGTGTGCTTTGAGCCACCAAATCTGCTCCAGCCTCTATAGCTTCTATAGGTAAACTTTCAGAGAACGGCAAATGAGGACCATGAGCTTCATCAACAAGTACAATAAGTCCCCGCTTATGAGCTTCTTTTACAATATTAACAATATCTACCCCTATGCCATAATAGTTTGGATATACCAAAAGAATTGCCTTTGCCTCAGGATGTGCCTCCATTGTTTTGATTGCATTTACTAGGGATACACCTAGGGGAATACCCCAGCGTTCATCAAAATTACAGTCCATATATACTGGTTTGGCCCCAGATAAGACAAGACCACTAATGACAGATCGATGTGCCTCACGAGGAATGATAATGGTTTCATCAGGGCCTACAGTGCCCATGATCATGGCTTCAATCAAAGCTGTAGTGCCATTAATTGAAAACCAACAGTACTCAGCACCATATAGTTCAGCCGTTAAATCTTGCGCTTCTTTTAATTCCCGTTCAGGTTCATGTAAATCATCTAAAGCATACATAACACCTAAGTCATAGGGTAACGCTGGCCCCATCCAATTCTTTAATAGTTGAGGTGCTTCAACGCCTATCTTATGACCTGGCGTATGAAAGGGCACGAAATGTTGTTCTTTATATGATTCTAAAGCCTCTACAAAAGGCATTTTTTCTTGATTACTCATATGTACCTCGTAAAAAGGGCATGAATCTCAATGAGACTCATGCCCTTATGCATGTATTTATCGCTGTGGACGACGTTTAGGATTGAATTGATTCATGCCTTTATCAATGCCTACCTCTAGGGTGCCTAATACGGCTTTTACCGTATCCTTAATACCTTTTTGTACCTTCTCTTGCGACTCTTCACTAAATGGTGCTAAAACGTGATCAATGACAGTCCATTGTGGTAACGGACGTCCAATTCCCACGCGGAATCGAGGAAAATTTTCTGTTCCTATATGGGAAATTAAGGATTTAATCCCATTATGTCCACCCGAACTACCATTTGGTCGAATACGCAACTTACCTATAGGTAAATCCATGTCATCATAGATACAATACACATCAGATGGATCAATTTTGTAGTACCGCATTAACGGTCCTACAGACTCACCACTTAGATTCATAAATGTTTGCGGCTTTACAAGCAATACTTTTTCACCATCTACGGTAATACTGCATACCTCAGCACGTTGCTCCTCTCTCCAAGGCGTGTGAGGGGCACTATCGGCAATGGCATCAATAACCATAAATCCAATATTATGTTTTGTCTTTTCGTATTGCTTGCCGGGGTTACCGAGGCCTACTACTAATTTCAAAAATCACCTATTATTTATCAAATAAATTACTTACAGACACTTCATGGAAGATACGCATAATTGCTTCACCCAACAATGGAGCTACGGATAATTGCGTAATATTTGGTAAGTTGCAATTTTCCGGCAATGGAATAGTATTAGTAACGATAAGTTCCTTAATATTGGAATTTGCAATTCGTTCACTTGCCGGATCTGTCAACACTGCATGTGTAACAGCGGCGGTAACGGATTTAGCACCGAATTCTTCTAATGCTTTAGCACCTTCAACCAAGGATCCAGCCGTATCTACGATATCATCGATAATAATACAGTTTTTACCTGCCACATCACCAATGAGATTCATAACTTTAGCCACACCTGGTTCAGGGCGTTTTTTCTCAATGATTGCAATCGGTGCACCAATGCGGTCAGCCAAATCACGAGCTCTTGTAACACCTCCAAGGTCAGGAGATACAACGATAACATCTTCCATATTTTTTTCATTGATATATTTAGCTAAAATAGATGCGCCGAACAAATGATCTACAGGCACATCAAAGAAACCTTGAATTTGGCCTGCATGCAAATCAATTGTTACAAGACGTGTAATACCTGCCGTTTGCATCAAATTAGCTACTAACTTAGCTGTAATGGGCTCACGACCGCGAGTCTTACGGTCTTGGCGAGCATAGCCATAGTAAGGAACTACTGCAGTGATATGACGTGCAGAAGCGCGTTTTAATGCGTCAGCCATAACCATGAGTTCCATTAAATTATCATTTACAGGATAGCTAGTTGGTTGAATGATAAATACATCTTTGCCACGTACGCTTTCATCAATCATTATTTGCACTTCGCCATTATTAAAACGACCTACAAATGCTTCACCTAAAGGCAACCCTAAATAATCACAAATTTCCTTTGCCAATGCAGGATTTGCATTACCTGTGAAAATCTTGAGTTTTTTGCCGTCTTCAAATGCCATTTTGTTACCCTTTCATTTGCTCCTATACTGGTTACTTATCCATAATCTATACATTACAGATACACACTATTGCCTTTTTATTGTATACTATTTTGACCTAATTGTGTTAAAAAATATGAGATTTTTTTTATTTCTTTTTGAAAGTATCCTCTGTTACCCAATTTTCTTTCACAATCTGCTTACTGCGACCTACAGCCAAGGCCTTATCTGGTACGTTTTTAGTAATAGTAGAGCCCGCACCTACATAGCTATAATTACCTATTGTTACGGGAGCAACTAAGTTACTATTACAACCAACAAATGCGCCATCACCAATAGTCGTACGATGCTTAACTTTCCCATCATAATTTACGGTAATAGTGCCACAGCCAATATTAACACCAGCCCCTACATCACTGTCGCCGATATAGGAGAGATGTGGGAACTTAGTACCTTCCCCAACATTAGAGTTTTTAACTTCTACAAAGTTACCTACATGAACCTTGTTACCTAAAACTGTATTTGGACGCAAATGGACATATGGACCTACATCTACACCGTCTTTTACTTCACAGTCATGACCATATGTGAAGTGAATAATCGTATCATTACCAACTTTTACATTCGTCAAACGAGTATGTGGTCCAATTTCACAACGTTCACCAATCACGGTGTCACCTTCAAGGATTGTACCAGGATGTAAAATGGTATCCGCTCCTACGGTTACCTCTGGAGCTACATAAGTGTTATCTGGGTCAATAATTGTTACCCCTGCAGTCATTAACTCAACATTTTTACGATGTTTTAATATAGCTTCAGCCTCTGCTAATTGCAAACGTGAGTTTACACCTAAAGATTCTTCAAAATCCTTAGTCATGTATGCACTTACCTTGTCGCCACCATTTACGAGAATACCAACTACATCAGTAATATACAATTCACCTTGGGCATTATCATCAGATAATTGATCTAAGCAAGGCCATAATTTTTTACTATCAAAAGCGTACATACCTGTATTTACTTCTTGAACCGCTAATTCTTCAGGTTTACCATCTTTCTGTTCTACGATACGAACTACAGAACCCGCTTCATTGCGAATGATACGTCCATAACCAGTTGGATCGGGCATATGAGCAGTTAAAATTGTAGCTGCTGCACCAGAATTTTTATGTTCTTCTAAAAGTGCTTCTAAGCTTTCTTTTGTAACTAGAGGAGTATCACCGCATAACAATAAGATTGTACCATCATAATCACCAAGTACTGGTTGAGCCATCTTAACTGCATGACCTGTACCATTTTGTTCTTCTTGACGAACAAATTCAGCGCGCTCCCCCAAGTAATTTTGTACTGCATCGCCGCCAAATCCAACGATAACAACATCGCGATTTGTACCAATGGATTGAACCGTTTCAAGAACGCTTTCTACCATCGCCTTACCGCCAACCTTGTGCAATACTTTTGGTAACTTAGACTTCATACGCGTGCCCTTACCAGCAGCTAAAATAAGGCTTGCAATATTCATAGTAATCTCCTATCTGTTATCTGTTATCTCTTATATCTCTAAACCATTTTAAATATTATTATTTACGTCATTATTTAGCCCATAGGTCAATACTCAATATAAACCATTATATCAGCCTATAATCTTCCTAATATTAATGATTTACTCTGTATCTAACACAGGCTCTATACTAATTTTCTTTGTATTTTCATCGATACCATAAAAAGTAAATAGTGATTCATAATCATCGATCAACTTCGGACTTGGTTCAGCTGTAGCTACAAGAACACCTGTGCCAACAACGACCCCACTCATTTCAAGAACTAATTCTTTAAGCCCCTTAGCGGTACCGCCAGCTTTCATAAAATCATCGATAATTAACACTTTCGCATTTGGAGGAATTGCCCGTTTAGTTAGAGTCATAGTTTGAATGCGCCCAGAGGAACCTGTTACATAATTGATACTAATAGCAGAACCTTCTGTTACCTTACTATCACGTCTAGCAATAACAAGTGGTTTATTGAAAGCTCTCGCTACCATTACAGCCAAAGGAATCCCCTTTGTTTCTACAGTCAAAATATAGTCTGGTTCACGGTCCACGAAACGAGTCATAATAATCTCACCCAGACGTGTCATTACGTGCCAATCATATAAGATATCAGACATATAAATAAAACCACCTGGAATGATGCGATCTGGCTCCATTAAACGAGCTTGCACATCGCGTAGAATATCGTTCGCTTGTGCGCCCTTGCGATGCGGAATAAATCGTACCCCACCAGCTACACCGGCCACCGTTTCTAAGGTCCCCAGTTGAAAGTGTTCCATAGACTGCCTTACACATGTTAAATCTTCACTAACCGTTGATTTAGCCATGCCAAAAAAGTCGCAAAAGTAATTTAAAGGAATCAATTTTTGCGGTGAATCAACTAACAGTTTCGTCATTGCCACCATTCGTTCTACACGCCGTACTTTATCCATAGATTTTCCTTTACCATTCATATTATAACTATTGATTACACTCATCACTTCAAAATCATGAGTCATCACTTAATATATCTATTATTTATTATACCATAATCTCCGAATATTCGAGGTTTTGAATACATTATAATTCGGTAAAAGAAAAACTCTCTAGCATTTTATACAAGAATATGATTTTAGTCTATAAACCTATCATATAGTTATATAAAGCTAGAGAGTCATCATTATAAAATATAAACCTTTACAGATTGACGTCCAAACTGCAATGCTTCTGCACGAGAATCAAAAGCTAAATCAATGCGATGCCCTTTAATAGCACCACCTACATCGTCAGCTACAGCATAACCATATCCTTCAATGTATAATCTCGTACCTAATGGAATTAATTTTGGATCTACAGATACAATTCCTTTCTTCAAGCGACTACCTGTAGCCGTATAATTTCCATTTCCAGGATCTTGAGCAGAATAAGCACTAGCCTGCATAGTTAACACTCGAGAGTATTTATTCGGCACACCATCATGACTTAATGCTGTACCATGACCACCATATCGAGTCTCCATCTTTTCTAAAGCATTCATTGTTGCAGGACCAACTCGCCCATCGACAGCGAGTCCCTTTGACTTTTGAAATTTTCGTACGGCCTGTTCTGTATTATGACCGTAAATGCCATCTATAGAATCATGTAAAAAACCTTGATTCTTTAACATGGTTTGCACCTTACTAACGTGATGCCCTCGTTGCCCCCGATCAATAGTTTTTGCTAATGATACAGAGGATACCATTACAATCATACAAACAAGCGTACATGCAATAATTATTTTTTTTATCATATATACCTCACCTTACATTAAGTAGTATACTATATAGGTTTAAATAATCTATAAACCATAGATGTACTATTAATATCAAAAATGCATATATATTAAGCGCTAAATAGCAATGTTCATCTTAAAGACGTATTACATATATACCATATAAATATAAGATATCAATGAAAAATCTCCATCATATCTTGATAGAGACTCCACTTAGTTTATCTAAGTTTAAAAGCCTCACCAGTCAACAATGGAGATTTAAGAATTTTATTTGATTTTAGCAGTTATGATATACACCAATATGACATTCTTTTCGATTTGCCCCAACAATTCTTAAGAAGATATAGCCGTATATTGCCGAAATTAATGAACCAAGGATTACTCCACCTTTTGCCATTTCTTGAGCATGACCTGGATCAAATGCCAAGATAGATACGAAGATACTCATTGTAAAGCCAATACCACATACAATAGCAGTACCATATACATGCTTCCAATTAGCTTCCGTTGGCATTGGTACAAGACCACATTTCACCATTGCAAATACAGCGCCAAAAATACCTAATTGTTTCCCTATAATAAGACCTAATGCAACCCCAAGTACTACAGGATGCGTCAAATCATTTATAGATACGTTACGTAAATCTACGCCGGCATTGAAGAAGGCAAATATTGGCACAATTAAGAAACTAACCCAGTTAGATAATAAGTGTTCCCAATGTTGCATCGGACGAACATACTTACGACCGCGCTTACCTTTTGAAGGAATTGTCATAGCCAAGATTACACCAGCCATAGTTGCATGTAGACCAGATTTTAATACACAATACCAAAGGATAAAACCAAGGATGATATATGGTAGAGGTCGTACATAACCTTGCTTATTACAGTAGATTAATGCACCTACAACTACGGCAGCCATACCTAAATACATGATTTGGATACTTGATGCATAAAAAATGGCAATTACGATGATAGCCATTAAATCATCTATGACGGCAAGGGCTGTTAAGAATACTTTCATCGAATTCGGCACTCTAGATCCTAATGCAGATATGATACCGATAGAAAATGCAATATCAGTAGCAGTCGGTATCGCCCAACCATGAATATATTCAGGATGAAAACCTGCAATTAAGTAGTATATAAAAGCAGGTGTTAAAACACCAAACAATGCAGCAATACCAGGCATTACACGCTTAGCATTAGTATTAAGTTCACCTGCTACTAATTCTCGCTTAACTTCTAGACCTACAAATAGGAAAAAGATTGCCATTAATGCATCATTAACCCATTCTAAAATCGTTAGATTTCCTATATGGTGATTAACGATATGGAAGTATTGTTCAGATGATGGAGAGTTCGCTAAAATTAAAGCGAGTACTGTTGCTCCTAGCAATACAGACGTAGCTGCACCTGGAGAACGTAAGAAGACAAAAATGCGTTCCATTTGAATCCTTTCTATACTTTCAAAAAGATTATATTATTAAATTTTACCACGCATCTTGCGTATTTGGTAAGCAATAATTAGAACAATCGCACCTAGCAAA
The DNA here is from genome assembly GCF_000024945.1 of Veillonella parvula DSM 2008. Taxonomy (NCBI): domain Bacteria; kingdom Bacillati; phylum Bacillota; class Negativicutes; order Veillonellales; family Veillonellaceae; genus Veillonella; species Veillonella parvula. Next base: position 731,818 of record NC_013520.1, on the reverse strand, counting down.
CCTGCCATGATAGATCCTATAAAAATACCTACCTTAGCCATTTCTTGAGTTATACCAGGCGGGAAAGCCAATGTAGCAACAAAGAGGCTCATAGTAAAGCCAATACCACACAGAATTGCGGTACCGTAAATTTCAGGCCACGTTGTATTTGTAGGCATCTTAATCGCCTTAGATTCAACTAAAATATATACGGCAGAGAATATGCCTAATTGCTTACCTAAAATTAAACCTAATGAAACACCTATAATCACTGGATGGAATAAGTTTTCCATAGAGAAATCAGCAAAAGATACACCAGCATTCAAGAAACTAAATAGTGGAATAATAAAGAAGTTTACCCAATTTTTTAAAGCATGAGCCCACTCCTCCATCGGATATACTACTTTATCCAAAACTTTACCATCCAAAACTTTACCTTTAAATGGAATCGTCATGGCTAGTACAACACCAGCAATAGTAGCATGAACACCGGATTTTAAAACAAGATACCAAAGAACTAGACCAAGTACACAATACGGTAATGGTCGTAAATAGCCTTGCTTATTAGTATATACCAATAGACCTGTTACCGCAGCTGCAGCTATTAAATCCATAAAATTGACGCCTGCTCCATAAAAGAGAGCAATAACCACTATAGCAATTAAATCATCAATAACAGCTAAAGCAGCTAAGAAGGCTTTCATCGCTGAAGATACCATATTCCCAAGCATTGTAATAACGCCTATAGCAAATGCGATATCTGTAGCAGTTGGAATCCCCCAACCATGTCTAAACTCTGGCATATACCCAGCGGCAAAGTAATATACTATAGCTGGAGTAAAAACACCCGCAAATGCAGCTAATACAGGAAGTACTCGTTTTTGTTTAGTATCTAGCTCGCCAGAAATCATTTCCTTCTTAATCTCTATACCAACATATAGGAAAAATAACGCCATTAATGCGTCATTTACCCATTCTAATATGGTCATAGGACCAAGATGTATTTGCATAGTAGCAAAGTACTGATCAGCCATTGGTGAATTAGCAACGAGCACACCTAAAATAGCCGCGGACAGGAGCGATATCCCACCTGCAGACTCTGATTGGAAAAATGCTTTTATATAATTCATAGTAACTACCACTTAATCAATCATAATATAAATACAGGTTTAATACATAAAAAACCTAGTTGATATATATTATTATATCATTTTAGTTCGAAATCAATCAATAAACTAATGATGAGGCAGGCTGATTAGATACATGAAGAATATAATAACTTAATGATTAAATCCTCTAATTAAAGAAATAAAAAATACTACTAGAGGAATAGTTAAACAAATACCTGCTATAGTATTTGTAACTGGATTGGACCAAAGTGGCATAATAAATCCAAGTAATACTAAGGTACCACAACAGATTGGTGTACGCCAAACATGTTTTATCTCAACCGATACTTTAGATTCTGTAGCACTAGCTCTGCCAAATTTCTTTTTAATAGTCATAATAATACCAGTCAAAATGCCTACAATAAGAACAATATCCCAGATGGCCCATAATATTTTAAGAGCCATCGTATTATGATTATGAATATGGAGATTAATCATTGTAGTCATGCCCGTAAAATACCAGGGGATATTTTTTGTAGAATACATATCCTTAGTAGAATCAGTATATAAATTAGCATAGACTGGTTGGCCCAAGAACATAGCTGGATCATCATCATTTGCAGCACCTAAATAAAATGCATAATGATGATTATTAAATTTAGATGGATAATCTATAGATATAAGCTGACGATCTGGGTATGCTTTCATAATTCGAGAGATAGCTTCAGATGGCTGTAAAATGTCAGATTGACCAACTGAAAGTTCTTGCTTTGCAGTGTGTAGTACATCTGCATTATAGCTGTCATTAGCAATAAAAAATCCACCTACCCATACACCTGTAATGCATAATATGAATCCCCATACAGTGGCAACCATAGCAAATTCTCGATGTAATGTACTTAATTTCATATAGTTAGACAATACAGTAGATTTTGCAAAGCTTTTACGAAATGGACCATATAAAAAAATACCAGAAATAATAGATAAACTACATATAAAAGATAAAATCGTTACAATATAAATTCCTGTTTTGCCAAGATCTAATCGAGTATGTAATTGATGAAGCGTATGTAACACACTTCGAACCCAAGGATGCGTAGGCGTTTCATGATGCGTAGTAATAAGCCCCTTTGTTTCAGGATTATATAATGCATAATCCCCTCCCATCCCCATACGCGCTGGAGGCGCTACAGTTGCGGAAGAATCAATAATACGATACCGTAAAATATGTGTAGCCCCCATAGCTGGAGAAATATTTAAAATATCCTTAGACGGATATTTTTCTTTCACTAATAGGGCACCTTCATCAGCATAATTAAAAATAGACATTTCTTGTTGGCTCATCGCCATTGATAACGAGGAATGATGTGACCCTCCTTGAGCCCATGCATTTAATTCAGTTCTGAACATAAGGACAAGACCTGTAATACAGAACATTAAGAAAAATAGCACAGAAACTATAGATAACCATTTATGAATTTTATAAATTTTTGACATACATATGCCTCCTTTCTCATTATTTTATACATCAATTCTTATATCAATACAATACAGCAACCACTATGGGTATAGAGTATATAAACAAGCTCTACTTGAATGTATATATTATAGTATGATACAATATGTACATCATGCGGGCGTAGTTCATTGGTAGAATGCGAGCTTCCCAAGCTTGAGAGGAGGGTTCGATTCCCTTCGCCCGCTCCATATATAAAACAACTGTGATATATTATATATCACGGCTATTATTATGTATAATAATATAAAAATCATATATTTGTTTGTATATTTAATACAAGGAGTTAAACATGAAATTAAGTGCAAGAAATCAATTAAAAGGTACTATCGTTGAGATTCAAGAAGGCGCTGTAAACGCAATCGTAAAAATCAATGTAGGTAATGATAACATCGTTACTGCTGATATTACAGTTCAATCTGTTAAAGAATTGGGCTTAGCAGTTGGCAAAGAAGCTGTCGCTGTTATCAAATCCACTAGCGTAATGGTTGGTGTAGAATAATAATTTAGAGTCGCTTCGGCGGCTCTTTTTTTGTATATAGTTAATTTTGTATTAAATGGGTATAAATAAATTCTGTAAACTATTTTAAATTAGATTATATGGCTTTATATATGCTTTTATATAGTTGATATAAAAGAAGTTATATATCCATATAATTGATTCAACTCAACTAGTTTACGGTTCGGTAACATTGGCACGTTGTGCCGCGTTACCATAAAGATATAGTTTGCGTCCTACCAATAGCCGCAACTTCCTATCAATCCTCACTGTGGATTTCCCTTCACTGCTTTGCAGCTCGGTAAATCTTACGTTCGGAAGAAAGTGATGCAGTGAATCTGTCGTCGTTTCACTCCTCCATCTTCTACTGCCCTACTTTTCCCACTCCGTCTGTATTGATAAATACACATAGACGATACTTCTACAACCTTGGCTGGAGACGGTTCTAGCAAGGTTAGCTAGTCGAAGACTAGCAAAAAGAAAAGGCCTACCATTCGGTAGACCTTTTCTTTTCGTTAATCAGCAGCTTCCTATCCTCCCAGGCCGTCTCCAGCCAAGTACTTTCGGCGTTTATGAGCTTAACTACTGTGTTCGAGATGGGAACAGGTGGATCCTCATAGCCATCGCCACTGAATCTGTCAGAGTTTGTACTCTGAAAACCACATAGAAGTATATATATTTGTTGCACATTCTGCTTAATGTTTTGTTATATGTTGCGTCCCATACTCAAAGTACACGTCTAGAGGATTGCGTCGAAGCCTGTGGATTTCACATCGTGAAATCTTACGTTTCGACGTAAGCGACTCCACGCAACTTGTGCGTCGCGTTGCTCCTTCAAGTTGGTTACGCTGCTTAAGTAAAGCCCTCGATCGATTAGTACCAGTCAGCTCCAAACCTCACGGCTCTTCCACACCTGGCCTATCTACCATGTCGTCTACATGGGATCTTACTAGCTTATGCTATGAGAAACCTCATCTCAAGGCTGGTTTCACGCTTAGATGCTTTCAGCGTTTATCCGTCCCGAACGTAGCTACCCAACTGTACCCTTGGCAGGATAATTGGTACACCAGCGGTTCGTCCACTCCGGTCCTCTCGTACTAGGAGCAGCCCCCTTCAAGTTTCTTGCGCCCGCGATGGATAGGGACCGAACTGTCTCACGACGTTCTGAACCCAGCTCACGTACCACTTTAATCGGCGAACAGCCGAACCCTTGGGACCTACTTCAGCCCCAGGATGTGATGAGCCGACATCGAGGTGCCAAACCTCCCCGTCGATATGGACTCTTGGGAGAGATTAGCCTGTTATCCCCAGGGTAGCTTTTATCCGTTGAGCGATGGCCCTTCCACTCGGCACCACCGGATCACTAAGCCCGACTTTCGTCCCTGCTCGACCTGTCCGTCTCGCAGTCAAGCTCCCTTCTGCCTTTACACTCTTCGAGCGATTTCCGTCCGCTCTGAGGGAACCTTTGGGCGCCTCCGTTACTCTTTTGGAGGCGACCGCCCCAGTCAAACTGCCCGCCTAAGACTGTCCGGCCGGTCGTTACTCGGCCCGTTAGAAATCAATTAATGAAAGGGTGGTATCCCAACAGCGACTCCCCTAAAACTAGCGTCCTAGGTTCTACGTCTCCCACCTATCCTGTACATTCATTAACTAAGTTCAATCTTAGGTTGCAGTAAAGCTCCATGGGGTCTTTCTGTCCAGTCGCGGGTAACCTGCATCTTCACAGGTACTTCAATTTCACCGGGTCCCTCGTTGAGACAGTGCGCAAGTCGTTACACCTTTCGTGCGGGTCGGAACTTACCCGACAAGGAATTTCGCTACCTTAGGACCGTTATAGTTACGGCCGCCGTTTACTGGGGCTTCAATTCAGAGCTTCGACCGAAGTCTAACCCCTCCTCTTAACCTTCCAGCACCGGGCAGGTGTCAGCACCTATACATCAGCTTTCGCTTTAGCAGGCACCTGTGTTTGTGGTAAACAGTCGCTTGCGCCTCTCTTGTGCCACTCATTCATGCTCCAAGCGTTGCTGCTCTTCACACTACATGAGTCCTCCTTTTCCCGAAGTTACGGAGGCATTTTGCCGAGTTCCTTAACGAGGGTTTTCCCGCGCACCTTAGGATTCTCTCCCCGCCTACCTGTGTCGGTTTTGGTACGGGCGATGTGTCTCTACCTAGAAGCTTTTCTCGACAGTGTAGGATCAATCACTTCGCGACTATTGCTAGTCACTCGTCATCACATCTCAGCTTTTAGAACTACGGATTTGCCTATAGCTCAACCTACCTGCTTAAACACGCTCTTCCAATCGCGTGCTGACCTACCTTACTGTGTCACTCCATCGATCAAACGATTCACACCGGTACAGGAATTTCAACCTGTTGTCCATCGCCTACGCTTTTCCGCCTCGGCTTAGGTCCCGACTTACCCTGAGACGACGATCGTTGCTCAGGAACCCTTAGGCTTTCGGTGGAATGGATTCTCACCATTCTTTTCGCTACTCATACCGACATTCTCACTTCTCATCAGTCCACAACTCCTTACGGTACTGCTTCAGCCCGATGAGAACGCTCCCCTACCCATATACATTGCTGCATATGACACGACTTCGGTTTTACACTTTAGCCCCGGACATTTTCGGCGCAGAGTCTCTCGACCAGTGAGCTATTACGCACTCTTTAAATGGTGGCTGCTTCTAAGCCAACATCCTGGTTGTTTTGGAAATTCCACATCCTTCGCCACTTAGTGTAACATTAGGGACCTTAGTCGGTGTTCTGGGCTGTTTCCCTCTTGACAATGGACCTTATCATTCACTGTCTGACTCCCGAGTATAAGTATAGCCATTCGTAGTTTGACTAGGTTCGGTAACCGGTATGGCCCCTAGCCCGATCAGTGCTCTACCGCCTATACTCTCTACCTCGAGGCTAGCCCTAAAGCTATTTCGGGGAGAACCAGCTATCTCCGTGTTCGATTGGCATTTCACCCCTATCCACAACTCATCCCAAAGCTTTTCAACGCTCACGAGTTCGGTCCTCCACACAATTTTACCTGTGCTTCAACCTGGCCATGGATAGATCACTACGGTTTCGGGTCTACTATTACTAACTGAACGCCCTGTTCAGACTCGCTTTCGCTGCGGCTCCATGTTTTCCACTTAACCTCGCTAGCAACAGTAACTCGTCGGTTCATTCTTCAATAGGCACGCCGTCGTCCTGATATATATACAGACTTCGACTGTTTGTAGACATACGGTTTCAGGTTCTCTTTCACTCCCCGCCAGGGGTTCTTTTCACCTTTCCCTCACGGTACTATGCGCTATCGGTCGATATCAGTATTTTGGCTTGGAGGGTGGTCCCCCCTGCTTCCCACAAGGTTTCACGTGTCTCGTGGTACTCTGGATACAGTCCCATGTATGCAAGGTTTCGATTACAGGGCTTTCACCTTCTGCGGCTGAGCTTTCCAGCTCCATTCTTCTACCTCATTTACATTTGATGACTGTCCTCAACCCCGGTGCGGTTGCCCGCTCCGGTTTGGCCTCTTTCCCGTTCGCTCGCCGCTACTAAGAAAATCTCGTTTGATTACTGTTCCTCCGGGTAATTAGATGTTTCAGTTCCCCGGGTGCCCTCCTCATAGTCTATGCTATGGGTGACAGTGCATAACCACTGCCGGGTTCCCCCATTCGGATATCTACGGGTCACAGGTTGCTTGCACCTCTCCGTAGCTTATCGCAGCTTACCGCGTCCTTCTTCGGCTGATATCGCCAAGGCATCCACCGTACGCCCTTATTATCTTTACTTATTTTGCGTTATCATTTGCGCCTATCGTCGTCGCCTCACGCTCGATTTTGCCTTACGTACAATAGTACGCGGCGGCTTCATCTCGCTCAGGCTCCTAGATATGCATCAAATGCTAACGAAAATCTCATGATTGAATACATGAGAGATAATATTGACATGCATTAGATACATTGTCGTTTTTTGTAGCCGTACATTTTACATGTACGTCACCATTAAGTCAGAGAATTATTTCCTATGTGCTCGGGTCAACCTACTTAGAAATTCTAAGAGATGACCTTACAAATATATATAATTATCTTCTATGCAGTTTTCAAAGAACAAACAATTCATATATTTCGCGTCTATCGTCGTTGCATTCGCTTCACTTGTCTTGCGTAATTACCATTACGCGGCGACGTCGTTCATCTCATGCGCCTAGATAGCCATCGAAATCTATTAAATTGTAAATGGTATTAAACCATCTGAGAGTCTTTACAGATCTCTCAAAACCAAACAATGATAAGTATGTAAGTACAGCTAGCGCTTATGCTACGTCTACTTACTCGCCAAAGTGTCGACCTAAGTGACATCCAAGCTCTTGGCTCGGTGTATGTCTCCCTAGAAAGGAGGTGATCCAGCCGCACCTTCCGATACGGCTACCTTGTTACGACTTCACCCCAATCATCGACTTTACCTTAGACGGCTGGCTCCCGAAGGTTACCCCACCGGCTTTGGGCACTTCCGACTTTCGTGGTGTGACGGGCGGTGTGTACAAGGCCCGGGAACGTATTCACCGCAGTATGCTGACCTGCGATTACTAGCGATTCCGACTTCACGTAGGCGAGTTGCAGCCTACGATCCGAACTGAGAGAGTGTTTCTCGGGTTTGCTCCATCTCGCGATCTCGCTTCCGTCTATTAACTCCCATTGTAGTACGTGTGTAGCCCAGGTCATAAGGGGCATGATGATTTGACGTCATCCCCGCCTTCCTCCGCATTGTCTGCGGCAGTCTCTCATGAGTTCCCACCCAAAGTGCTGGCAACATAAGATAGGGGTTGCGCTCGTTGCGGGACTTAACCCAACATCTCACGACACGAGCTGACGACAACCGTGCACCACCTGTTTTCTGGCTTCCGAAGAAGAGGAACCATCTCTGGTTCTGTCCATCAATGTCAAGACCTGGTAAGGTTCTTCGCGTTGCGTCGAATTAAACCACATACTCCACCGCTTGTGCGGGCCCCCGTCAATTCCTTTGAGTTTCAACCTTGCGGTCGTACTCCCCAGGCGGGGTACTTATTGCGTTAACTCCGGCACAGAAGGGGTCGATACCTCCTACACCTAGTACCCATCGTTTACGGCCAGGACTACCGGGGTATCTAATCCCGTTCGCTCCCCTGGCTTTCGCGCCTCAGCGTCAGTTTTCGTCCAGAAAGTCGCCTTCGCCACTGGTGTTCTTCCTAATATCTACGCATTTCACCGCTACACTAGGAATTCCACTTTCCTCTCCGATACTCTAGATCAGCAGTTTCCATCCCATCACGGGGTTAAGCCCCGAACTTTTAAGACAGACTAACTGATCCGCCTGCGCGCGCTTTACGCCCAATAATTCCGGACAACGCTTGCCACCTACGTATTACCGCGGCTGCTGGCACGTAGTTAGCCGTGGCTTTCTATTCCGGTACCGTCAATCCTTCTAACTGTTCGCAAGAAGGCCTTTCGTCCCGATTAACAGAGCTTTACAACCCGAAGGCCGTCATCACTCACGCGGCGTTGCTCCGTCAGACTTTCGTCCATTGCGGAAGATTCCCCACTGCTGCCTCCCGTAGGAGTCTGGGCCGTGTCTCAGTCCCAATGTGGCCGTTCATCCTCTCAGACCGGCTACTGATCATCGCCTTGGTGGGCCGTTACCCCTCCAACTAGCTAATCAGACGCAATCCCCTCCTTCAGTGATAGCTTATAAATAGAGGCCACCTTTCATCTTTCCTCGATGCCGAGGTTAGATCGTATGCGGTATTAGCAGTCGTTTCCAACTGTTGTCCCCCTCTGAAGGGCAGGTTGATTACGCGTTACTCACCCGTTCGCCACTAAGATTGATAGAAGCAAGCTTCCATCGCTCTTCGTTCGACTTGCATGTGTTAAGCACGCCGCCAGCGTTCGTCCTGAGCCAGGATCAAACTCTCCAAGATATCTTGAAGCTATTTGAATAGCTCATTATTTGTTGTCGTTACATTGAAGTAACTTTGAATTATGGTTGGTTTTGACTGTGTCAAAACCCGCACTCTGGCATATGTTCAATCATTATGATTGATTACCTATCATTGTTCAGTTTTCAAAGATCTGTACCAGTCTACACACTCTTTCTTCGAAGTGTTTCATCAACTGGCGACTTGATTATTCTATCAAGTTAAGCTCATTACGTCAAGTGCTTTTTTTAACTTTTAAGAATTTTTTTATACTTATCATTTGAGCTGTGTCCTAATGACTTGTATTAGTATAGCATAAATATAATAAACGTCAATATATAAAATTGCTACCTTATCATTTTCATCTTTCTTTCATTATTTTTTTAACATTCTATATATAATATCTCATTAGAACCCATTTTAACTTGTTAAATACTTCTTTATCCAATTTTTACCTTAAAATATCTATAGTTCTAAAGGAGTATATCTTTTTACCCATATATGATACAAAGCAAGTGCTATCACCATAACCAATGCAGTGAACATATATAAATATTGATAGCCCCACGCACTAGCTAATACTGCAAGTATAACCGATCCAGCACCGACACTTATATCTAAGGCTAGAAAATAAGTTGCTGTTGATACACCCGCACGCTCAATAGGAGCTGATTGTATAGCCAGCGCTTGGAATGCAGGTTGTGCTGCACCATAGCCTAACCCCAACAACGGAGCGGTGAATAGAATAGCTAATGGGGTTATAGCCAATCCCAATACAAATAAGCCTAGTATAAATACTCCTAATCCTGTATAGATAATAATTTTTGAACCATATCGAGCATATATTTTTCCTACTATGGGTCGACTAATAATAATCATCAACGCAAAAATAGCAAAGAAAGCACTTCCCCATATTCCTGCCCCCATGCTATTAAGTTCTATAGGTATAAAAACTAAAACACCAGAATAGGTAAACCCAATAAATAAGCCCATTAAAGCCCAAGGTAAACTTTTATTTTCTATAAACTGGGAAATATGCCAACCTTTATATGTTGATTGTTTAGGTAATGCTAACTCTTTTGATAAGGAAATAATATTACTTAAGACCATAGCGAATCCAGTCATAACCGTTAAAAATATGTACAATGCCATACTACCGTATGACGATAAAGCATATAGGCCGATAGCAGGTCCTAATACCATTGCTATATTTGAAAAGATAGCAAACATATTAACTCCCTCACCTTTTCGACTAGGAGGTAATACTAATACTGCTAGAGTAGCCATCACAGTTGTTCCAAGGGCAAACACAACACCATGTAACCCACGTAGTACGAAAATAGCCTCTAAGGATGTAGTAAAATTAAATAATCCCATAATAATGAAAAACAAGGCTGTTGATATTAATAGAACAATACGCTTATTAAAACCATCTATTAATCGTCCTGCAAAAATCCTACATAAAATTGTACCAATTTGAAAATATGTCATCGCTAAGCCCGCATCAAGATCACTGCCACCTAGCTCAGACGTAATTACAATTGGCAATGCCGCTACGAGAACATATTGAGTCATATATAAAATGCCACTACTAATACCATAATTAGTAAAAGCAGGGCTCCATAATCTATTTGAATCCATATTTGTATCTCCTTTTGTATCGTGTCACCTAGCCATTTTACGTCTCTATCTTATAGAATTCAAGAACAAGCCTTTTTTAAATTTATATAGTTAAAAATGACTATTATCTGTAAAATACCTATACCGTTTTACATAATAAAAGATAGCAAAATAAAAGAACCTCTCTAAAAATAAATCCAGAGAGGTTCTTATACTTTAATCATTAACACAATAATAATTTATAACTTATTATTGATTACGTACGTCATTTTTATTGCGGCTCTTCCACATAACCCACAAGGATGTAGCTACACAGATAGAGGAGTACGCACCGCTAGCAAAGCCGATAATCATGCAAAGAGCAAAGTTCTTTGTAGTATCTCCACCAAATAAATAAAGGGATACACAAGCAAACATAACTGTTGCCAATGTATAGAAACTACGATGAATACTTTGTGTAATAGATGCATTCGCAAGATCTGCAAATGTATCAGAACGCTTGTGAGTATGCGTATTTTCTCGAACACGGTCAAAGATAACTACGGATTCATTCATAGAGTAACCTACAACCGTAAGAATGGCAGCTAAGAAGGATGCATCAATCTCTAATTGGAAATAAGAGAAAACACCAAGAACCATAATCAAGTCATGAAAAATAGCAACGAGCGCAGAAATGGCAACCTTATATTCAAAACGATAAGAAATATATAGCGCTAATGCTGCGAATGCTATAACAAGATTTAATAACGCATGTTCTGTAACCTCAGAGCCAATTACAGCACCTACAGTTTCAATACGTTTAACTGTATTGTTACCAATAGATTTAGTCAAAGAATCAACAACAGCTGCACTTTCACTAGACTCAAGATTGCGTGTACGAATCATTACGTCTTCGCCAGCTGTATCACCAGTAGTATCACCGGAAAGCTGAATTTGTGCATTTTCAAGATTATATTCTTTTAGAACGTCACGAACTTGACTAACCTCTACAGGTTGATCAAATACAACTTCAACAATAGTACCACCAGTATAATCAATACCAAAGTTAAACCCTTTAGTAAATATGGAAATTAAGCTGATAATAACAAGTGTGGAGGAAATAGCAAACCACCAACGATGATGCTTAATTACGTCTAATGTCATTTGCGTTTACCTCCTTTCAACGATTTTGGTGCAAATGCGTCAGCACTTGTGCTTGGAGAGATATTCGCACCAAACCAGAATGGATGGTTCGTAAAGTTACAGTCAATAAGTAAGCGCAACAAGAAATGACTCACCGTAATCGCTGTAAACATACTTACAACAACGCCTACGCCTAAGCTGATAGCGAAGCCTTTTACAGGGCCAGAGCCTAAAATAGTTAAGATACCAGCTGTAATAATAACGGATACGTTCGCATCTGTAATTGTTGCTAAAGCACGACTGAAACCGGCTTCCATAGCTACACGCATGGACTTACCAGAGAACACCTCTTCTTTAAAACGTTCAAAGATAAGAATGTTCGCATCTACAGCAACACCCATAGACAAGATAATACCCGCGATACCTGGCAATGTCATAGTCGCATTAAAGCCTTTGCCTAATACGAGCAATAAGAGCATAACATATACAAGTAATGCAATATTAGCTACGATACCAGAAAAACGATATAAAATAACCAAGAAAATCATGATCATTGCAATACCAGCACTGAAGGCTACAACAGATTTATCCTTGGAGTCTTGACCCAAAGAAGGACCAACTGTACGCACTTCTAATACATTAATTTTAACAGGTAATGCACCGGAACGTAATAAAATAGCTAAGTCTTTAGCTTCTTCTAAACTTTGACTACCAGAGATAGTGGCTTTACCACCTGTAATTGCTTGTTGTACTACAGGATTAGTCAATTCTTTACCATCCAATGTAATGGCAATACGACGACCAATATTTTTAGATGTTAAATCAGCAAACTTCTTAGCCCCTTCATCACTTAATTCAATAGCAACGAGTGGTTGTTTATTTTGACCTAACTCTTCTTTCGCATCTTTTAAGTCATCACCAGTCATAACGGTTTGACCTTGGTCGTTTTTAAATTCCAAGACCGCAGTTTTACCGATACGTTTAATCGCTTCGTCAGGATCTTTTACACCTGGCAATTCAATGATAATACGACGAGCACCTTCACGTTGTACCAATGGTTCAGATAAACCCATTTCATTAATACGACGTTCTAAGATTTGCTTCGCCCGTTCCACTGCATCATTGTCAGCTGTACCAGTCGCAGAGTCCTCTGCTTCCAATACGATATGCGTACCACCTTGCAAGTCTAGGCCTTGTTTCAAAGAGCCTGCTAATGGTTGAATACAATACGCAAATAATCCAATGATGGCAGCAATGACTACTAAAAACTTGATAATAGCTTTACCGTTCAAAATAGTTGCTCCCTTCTGCTATACACAATGTATAATGCCTTGCTCTGTCACAATTTTACTCATTCGTTGGTCTAATGCTTCCATTGGGATTGGTGTTTCCCATAATTGTACAGTCCAACAAACGCCCATAAATGTACTTGGTGAAAGTTCCTTGAGAAATCGATCATAATACCCATTCCCCATTCCCATGCGACCACCTTGACGGTCAAAGCCAGCACCAGGCACTAAAATCAAATCCAAATCACACGGATCAATAATATCGTATGGCTCAGCAGGAATACGTATATTTAACACACCCTGAGTGATAGATTCTAGAGACTTAAGACGAACTGCAATCATAGTCGTCTTATCAGTACATACTGGAACGTATACAGATTTATCATGTTCTAAAGCATGACGAATCACATCGTCTAAATTGGCCTCTTTAGGCATCGCCAAATAGGCCATAATATTTTTTGCCGATATATACTCAGGACTATTGACGATTTGATTCGTCAATATCGACGTCCACTGCCTACAATCAGCAACGGATAAAGCAGCGCGCTGAGACTTACACGCCTGGCGCACTGCTTCCTTTGTATTCATTATTTTTCTTCCTTGTTTTTCTTAGACAGTACGTTAGCAACTGCTGTACGAGCAAATGTTAATTCAACTTTTTCAGATACCTGTACCTTGACTTTTTCATCATCAAGTTCAACAATTTCACCATAAATACCACCAATAGTAACGATTTTTTGGCCTTTTTTTAAGCTACCTAACAAACTAGCACGCTCTTTTTGTTGTTTCTTTTGTGGACGCCACAATAAAAAGTAAAAAATTACTACCATTAACAAAATAGGCCAGCTAGTTTGCAAGATTTGTTGAATATCTCCCATGTTATCCTCCTAGGTTAATAAATATGTATTTCTTTTCTAGTATAGCCACCTAATATAAATTTGACTAGACTTAATTACTATTTTTTAAAGCTATCCCAAAATTGCATTCTAAATTGCGGGAACCGATCTTCTAAGATAGCTTGTCTCATTTGACGCATAAACTCTAATAAGAAATAGAGATTATGATACGTTACAAGGCGTAATGCCAAAATCTCTTCTGCCTTATATAAGTGACGAATATATGCACGGGAATAATTTTTACATGTATAACATTGGCAACCTTCTTCTAAAGGGCCCCAATCATGAGCAAATTGAGCATTTCGAATATTAAGGCGACCATTCCAGGTCATGGCCATCCCATTTCGAGCAACACGAGTTGGATATACACAATCAAACATATCAACTCCACGTGCTACACCTTCTACCAGACAATCTGCGGTGCCAACGCCCATCAAATAACGAGCCTTGTTAGTTGGCAATAATGGCGTAGTATATTCTAAGATTTCATTCATTAAATCATGAGGTTCCCCAACGGATAAACCGCCGATGCTATAACCTTCAAAATCCATAGCTACAAGTTCTTCCGCACTTTGTTTGCGCAAGTCTTTGTACATGCCACCTTGAACGATACCAAACATGCCTTGGCGGTCATGAGCTTTACGAGACTCTTGGCAACGATGCGCCCAACGCGTGGTACGCGCCGTAGAGCGTTTCGCATAATCATGATCCGCGGGATACGGAATACATTCGTCAAAAGCCATCGCAATATCAGAACCTAATTGTTCTTGTACCTTTGTAGCCACTTCAGGAGATAGAAACTGTTTTGATCCATCAATGTGGGATCTAAATGTAACACCATCCTCAGTAATTTTGCGCATATCGCCTAAACTAAACACTTGGAATCCACCACTATCAGTAAGAATCGCTTGATCCCAATTCATAAATTTATGTAGGCCCCCAGCCTCTTCTATAAGCTCCGGCCCTGGGCGAAGAAATAAATGATAGGTATTACTCAAAATAACTTGAGAACCCATAGCCTTTAGTTCTTCTGGTGTCATAGTTTTAACTGTCGCTTGCGTGCCTACAGGCATAAACATCGGTGTTTGAAAGGTACCATGTGGCGTATGCAATAAACCTGCCCGTGCCCCCGTATGAGGACATGTCTTTTGTAATTCATAAGTAATACTCGGCATAGTCCCTCCTAACGTATAAACATAGCATCGCCGAAGCTAAAGAAACGATAACGTTCTTTAACAGCTTCTTCGTAGGCCGCCAAACAGTGTTCACGACCAGCTAGTGCACTAATCAACATTAACAATGTAGATTGAGGCAAGTGAAAATTCGTTACCAACGCATCAATCATCTTAAATTTATAGCCAGGATAGATAAAAATTTGAGTCCAACCACTCATACCTTGTAATACACCATCATCATTCGTAGCAGACTCGAGTGTACGTACAGATGTAGTACCTACCGCAATAATACGGCGTCCGTTTCTCTTAGCTGCATTAATACGGTCAGCGGTTTCTTGAGATACAACGAAGAACTCACTATGCATCTCATGATCTTCAATAGTCTCTGCCGATACAGGTCTAAAGGTGCCAAGTCCAACATGTAAGGTTACAAACTCAAGCTCTACACCTTTAGCTTTAATCTTTTCTAAGAGGTCAGGTGTAAAGTGAAGTCCTGCAGTTGGTGCCGCAGCAGAGCCTTTTTCCTTAGCATATACCGTTTGATAACGGTCTTTATCTTCTAACTTTTCATGAATGTATGGAGGTAATGGCATTTCACCAATTTCTTGAATCACATCATCAAACACACCATTGCAAGTGAACTCAATGATACGACCTCCAAATTCAGTCTTATCAATCACAATCCCTCTCAGGCGGTCATCAAACTCAATAACTTGACCAACAGGACACTTTTTACCAGGTTTAACAAGGCATTCCCATCGATTTTCACCACATGGTGTGAGTAGAAGTACCTCTACTTTACCACCAGAGCCTTGTCGATGACCATATAATCTCGCAGGGATAACCTTCGTATTATTAAATACGAGTACATCACCTTCGTGAAGTTCTTCAAGCAAATCGTAAAAATGCTCTTTATGACTAACTTTACCACTTACCTTATCCAAGGTTAAAAGCCGTGCTGTATCACGAGGCTCTATGGGATGTTGAGCAATCAGTTCCTCTGGCAATTCATAATCAAAATCTGTAACTTTCATCGTTATCCTTATTAATACATTTTCTTCAATGTAATGCCACTATAGTAGTGACGCAAAATAGTTTGGTAATAATTTGTGTCTCCAGGGTTAGCACGCTTTGCCATTTCTGCAGCGCCCCATTGAGACATACCAAGACCATGTCCCCAACCGTGGCCTTTAATATAGACAGTATCATTCTTTCCAGTAAAGTTATGATAGGCCTTACCCGTACCTTTAGCAGGATTATGATTTACGTAGAAATCAAATAGTGTAGATTTTAAACCTAAAATACTACGCAATGCATCACCGTCTACAGTAGTTTTTCCAGAGGTGCCTATGAAAGTTGCACTCTTAATGCGACCAGATACACCACGGTCAGATGTTTGTTGCCCTGGTTTACCAAGAGGGGTCAACTGAATGCTCTTCAATTTACCTACCCCTTTGCTTGCCGCATTAAGCTTACTTTCAAGAGCTTGACGAGAGGTAGTAACAGTCCAATTCGATGTAGATGTACCAGTACTAAAGTCTTTTACCCCTTTCAAGTATGGCACATCACTTCCCCAAACATTTACACTATCCTCTGTATAGCCACCGCCATCAGAATGGAATAAGGCATTAATAGGACGTTGATCATAAAGCATAACTACGCCTTTAGTTTTATTTACTGCATTTGTGGTAGCTTGAGATTCACCACTCACACCACTGTATACTTGATGATCCGTGGAATTACTCACATCGTAGAATTTACCTTTATTTTGTTCCATCGTATGAAGAGCATAAGTACGAGCTGCTACGGCTTGTGCCTCTAATGCAGCAGCCGGCCAAGACGGTACTACCTCTTGTGGGACAACACCATACAGGTAATCCTCAAGGGGCACAGAATTAATGACCATCATGGTTCCATTATTGGCACGTAATGTTAAACCGCCACGATAACCTTTACCTTCGAACAAGAATGGTGCATCACCATTCGCAGGCTTCAATGTAACCACACTATCAATAGCCTTTCCATTTACAGCAATCTTGCCGCCGCGAACGCCAATAGATGTACCACGATTAGCACTGATTGTGCTAACTTGACCATTACCGCTGTTCAATACAACCATATTAGCTGTAGATGTAACAGTAGCATCGGAGCTACGACTACCTAGTAGAACACGTACATTTGGCATGTTTTCTTTACGTTCTGTAGCAGGCGTCACTACGGAGCCCACTTTGTTGCGAGTAATAACTGCTGTATTGGCTTGAATGCTATTCACATCCGTTGTTTTTACTACCTTTTTAGTAGCTGTTTTTTCAGTAGCTCTTTTTTGTGCTACAGGTTTATCACCAGTAACTGCAGGTTTAGTAGCTGGCTTTGCAGTAGCAGAAGCCGCAGGTTTTGTAGCCGTTGTAGCTTTACTTGTAGCAGCTGATTTCGTAGCTGTTGCATTAGTACTAGATTTTGCAGTACTAGTTGATTTTGTTGCACTAACTGGTTTAGCCATCGTTACCGGCTTTGTAGCTGTAGCAGGCTTTGCTACATTAACCGGTTTTGCACTAGGTTTAACCACCGTAGATGTAGCAGTTGACTTAAAAACCGTTTTAGTTGTTGCGACCGGCTTTGCAACTGGTTTAGTAGCAAGTGGACGAAAACTAGATTTCTTCGTCGTATTTACTTTCGATGCAGTTGTATTAGATACTGTTGATTTTGGCGTTGGCTTTTTCGTTACCACTGCACTTTTATTTTGCAGCGTCGCTCCATGTGCTATAGAAGCACCACCAATGTTTACACCTAAAAATAAAGTGACCATTATCATTAATTGTAATCGTTTCGTTTTCATTGTTATTTCCCTGTCTGTGAAATACCTAAATGCTCATAGGCTAATTTAGTAGCTACCCTCCCACGCGGTGTGCGTCCTAAAAATCCTAATTGCATCAAATATGGTTCATACACATCTTCGATGGTATCTCTCTCTTCGCTGATGGCCGCCGCAATGGTATCAATCCCTACAGGACCGCCATCATATTTTTCAATAATACATTCCAACACACGTCGATCAATTCGATCAAGTCCCATTTTATCTACATATAAACGTTGTAATGCTTCATCTGCAATTTCTTGAGTGATAACCCCATCACCAATGACTTGTGCAAAGTCGCGTACCCGTTTAAGCAGACGATTTGCGATACGCGGTGTTCCTCTTGAACGACGCGCAATTTCGCTTGCCCCAGTCGGCACAATACCAATATTAAGTATTTCTGCGGCTCGAGACACAATAAATTCTAACTCTGGCTGTTTATAATATTCCAACCGATTAATAATACCAAATCGGTCCCGTAATGGAGCTGCCAAAGCACCCGCTCGAGTCGTGGCACCTACCAAAGTAAATTTTGGCAAGTCAATACGCACAGTTCGAGCACTTGGGCCCTTACCGATGATAATATCAATAGCATAATCTTCCATAGCAGAGTACAACACTTCCTCTACGCTACGAGACAAGCGATGAATCTCATCGATAAATAATACATCATGATCATCTAAATTTGTTAAAATCGCAGCCAAATCACCAGACTTTTCAATAGCAGGACCAGAAGTTATGCGAAAATTAACACCCAATTCATTCGCAATAATTCCTGCTAATGTTGTCTTACCAAGACCTGGAGGCCCATAGAGAAGCACGTGATCCAATGCTTCACCACGTTGCTTTGCAGCCTGAATATACACATTTAGATTGCCTTTAGCCTCTTCTTGCCCTACATACTCATTAAAGAACTTAGGTCGAAGGCTATATTGCCATATATCCTCTTCGTGCTCGCCATTGCCGACAAGGCGTACTTCTTCATTCATCCTTATCGTCCTTTCCCAAGCTCAATCAAGCTGACTTTTATCAACTCAGATACATCACGCTTACCATCATCTAAAGACTCAACAATATCAGCCACATCTCGCTCGGAGTATCCTAATGATACGAGAGCTTCAATAGCCTCCCCTGCGGCACCACTAGCAGTGACACCAATAGGCTGAATAGCCGCAGGTGATTCTGCAGAAATATGTGTCATCTTAGCAATCTTATCCTTCAGTTCTAAAACAAGTCGCTCCGCAGACTTCTTACCAATGCCAGGTAACTTAGTTAATTGCTGTACCTGTCCATTGATAATCGCTAATTTGAAAGCCTCAGGTGTCATGCCTGACAAGATGCCAAGCCCCACCTTGGGCCCGATACCAGAAACAGAAATGAGGAGTATAAACAACTCATATTCTTCTTCCGTCCAAAAGCCATAAAGTTGCATTGCATCTTCTCGTACATTAAGATACGTGAATAGCGTCGCCTCATGGCCCTCTGTCAGCTGTTGACGCGTAGTGGTCGGCACATATACGCGATACCCTACGCCATGTACATCAACATAGCACGATTCTTTAAAAAGATGTGTTACGATACCTCGCACATACCCTATCATTATACCAACCTCTTTAATCTATCATTGTGAGAACTATGAGCCGTACAGATAGCAACAGCTAATGCATCTGCCGTATCATCAGGCTTAATTTTCTCACGAATCCCCAAAATATTCATCGTCATATAAATGACCTGATTCTTATCAGCTTTACCATAACCTGTGACAGCTTGTTTAATTTGTAATGGTGTATATTCATAAATAGGAATCCGTTGTTGTTCAGCAGCTAATAAAATAACACCACGTGCTTGCCCTACCTTAATGGCTGTTGTTACATTACGGTTAAAAAATAATTCCTCCACACCGAACTTATCAGGCCTATATTCCTCCAATAAATCACTAAGATCATTAAATAGAATTTCCAGTCGCTGTGAATCAGTTAATTCCTTAGGAGTTGTAATAGCCCCATAGGCTACTGGTGTTAGTTTACTACCCTTCACGTCAATAATGCCGTATCCGCATATAGCCGTACCTGGGTCAATTCCTATAATTCGCACCCCAACCCCCTTAGTTTAAAAATGAGATAAGCTGCCGCCTACCTCCATTACATAATCTATTTTATTATAGCATAATTTCACATCGAAGTTCATGAATTCCCCTATGAATTATATATGAGACATATTAATTTTCTTAACTTTAATAAATATCCGAGTTTAATTTCAATAGAAAAGGAGCACCCCATAGAGTGCCCCCTTTATTATTATTCTTCTTCATCGTCCGGCAAAATACCATTATGATATACGTTTTGTACATCATCAAGATCATCCAATACGTCAAGCATTTTCTGCATTTTTACAGCATCATCACCAGTCAACTCAATTGTTGTATCTGGAATCATCGTGATTTTAGCTACTACAGTTTCGATACCCGCATCAGCAAGCGCTGCTTCTACCGCATCAAAATCCTCTGGTGTTGTATAAATTTCAAATACATCATCTTCAGACTTAAGGTCTTCTGCTCCAGCTTCAAGAGCTAGCATAGTTACCTCATCTTCATCATGACCTTCTTTATCGATAACAAATACGCCTTTAGATTTGAACATCCAGCCTACACAGCCGCTTTCACCAAGATTACCACCTTGTTTAGAGAATGCATGGCGCACGTCTGCAGCAGCACGATTACGATTATCAGTCATCACCTCAACAGTAACGGCAACACCGGCAGGGCCATAACCTTCGTATACGATTTCTTCATATGCATTCATGTCCGTAGCACCGATACCTTTGTCGATAGCACGTTGAATGTTATCCTTAGGGATATTATTTTCACGAGCTTTTTGCAAAGCCAATTTCAAACGCATATTACCAGTTGGATCTGCACCACCCATGCGTGCTGCAACGGTAATTTCACGACTGATTTTTGTAGCCAATTTAGCTTTTAATGCATCGGTTTTACCTTTTTTATGTTTAATATTTGCCCATTTAGAATGTCCTGACATAGACGCCTCCTATTTATTCCACCATGCTTCGCCCCGCAGCCGATCTAAGATGATTGATACGGCGCTACGCACGGATAAATGATTGTATTCACCATGGCCATATATAGGTTCTAAAATATAGTCAAAGCTTTCCATCGTTTCTTTTGTCATACCATAACCGGTACCAAATAATACTAACACAGGGTGCCCCTCATTTTCAAGGTGTTCACGCATCCGTGCATAGGAAATTGTATTATCATAAGTTCTAGCATCGGTAGTTGCTACGATAGGTTTTACCCCTTCCAGTTCCTCGATAGTACGCACCGCAACAGCGATAGAATTAACGAGTTCAACGCCTGTGAAAGCATCTTTTCTGTCCGGATTATAGGTACTACCAAAGCCTGACTTCCAATGTTCCATAATAGTGGCTGCTAACTCTCGTTGAGCCGGTATATTGTGAATCACAAAATATTTAGACACATCATAGGTAATAGACGCTCGTGCAATATCATGAATATCATAATTTGTAATGGCCGTCGTAATGACCTCTTTATGCTTGTTCATAATCGGATAATGAACAAGTCCGATATATAAATTAGCCAATACTATATCTCCTAAATTCTAAACTAACCTTCATTAACATGCATTGCCATCATATCCATTACGAAGCACTAGACCGTGCGCCAGCACTACCAAATCCAGACTTCTGTCCTATGGAAGACGCCTTTTTACTTCTATTGCGTTCATAAGTTCTATAAAAGCTCCGCCCCATAGCGCTATGTACATTCGACCCTGATGCGGTATATACATAGGGCTCCTCATACGTTTGTAATGGTGCTGCTATGCGATATGTCATGGTTCGTCCATCCATGCGTGCAGTAGGTGGATTAAAACCGTGAAATATATAATATCCTGCAGCAATACTTGGTAAGAGCCCTGCTAGCCCCGCATCCCACACCAAATTGCCACTATTATCTCGGTGAAAGGTAACGGATCGATTATCGTCGTATAAGGCTGTTTCTTTACCATCACCATGATTTAATAAAGAATATCGGTTTCCTTGGTTATCCTTTAATCGAACCTCCCCTTCATTTGCTTCTGGGTAAACCTTGTCGCACACAGCATAGGAGATATCATTCCAGTAGGAATATACACCTACAAGACCAGCAACGGCAGCGAAAGCACCTGTAAGGTATATGGTTTTCTTACTTGGCTTATACATAGAACACTCCCTTAGTGCACAGCACCGCTAATAACAAGGGCAAGACCTACGAAGATGCCAAACACAAGAATGCCTGCCGCTGTATTACCGCGTATAATTTCTTCGGACAATTTATATTTACGATGCCAAATATTGATAAACATATAGCCTGTCACAAATAATATAATACCAAGCACAGCATATATAACACTGGCTACGATACCATATAACAAGGAAGTATCAGCTGTAGTCACGGCTGGTGACATGATAACAGCGCGCAAAATTTCACCGATACCGATAAATGATCCCGCTGAAAGCCACGCCACAGCACAATTACCACGCTTAATTTCTTCACTAAATTTACCAGGTACGAAGAAATCGATAACCGTATTCGCCGTTAACATCAGTATAATGCCAAAGCAAGCATAAAAAATTGTCAATAATACATCTGGTATATAAATCATAATAAGCCTCCTAATAATATAATTTTGTATTGGATGTGTTGCCAGAATTGGTAGTAGGATACAATCGTTCGCGTCCCGTATTATCCCCTAGGCGAACCATGGTCGCATAGTTATCGAGTATATGAGAGCTGATTAATGTACGATCAATAATTTTCCAATCCTCTTGTGTCAATTTTGATTGTTCACATACCTTAACCTTAGTTTGTCCATCCGTATTGGTAATGATATACACCAAGTCCCCAGAATAAAATACAATAACTTCATGTCCCTCTTCTAAGTTATCCCGCTCATTCTTAATATCACCATTCACAGAATCAATCAAGTCTAATGCGGTGCTAACAGGATCTAGTGTAGACGTGTATACATAGTCACTATCCGAATCTGTTTTTGTATAATATGCAGATGTGTCATGCATATGTTCTTTTGCCGTATAAGGCACTCCAAACATAGCGCGTATACTATGCCAAGACAAATCATTGTCCGACCAAAACAGAAATAGTAAAAATAGTACAGTATACCCCACACCAACAGCAATAGATCCAAACCTCTTTTTCATAAATTTGTTACGCATCTTTTGCTTAATGGCTTGAGCAGCTGCATCATTACAAAGGCGAATATTCACTAAAGGCACTCGTGACCCTTCGGCAAACATTTTTTTACCTTCAAACCACTCTTCTTCAAAGAATACACTAGCACCACCTTCACAAGGCAGCTGATATTCTCGATATCCTGCGCGGTCCCCTACGGAGGCACCACTTTCACCATCGACATCGACAACCTTTTCTAATCCGATTTGATGTAATGTAAAACCCTTACCTGGCCGTGTATGATAGGATGTTCTAGATACGGTACACCATTCATTATCATTATACTCAATAGTTAACCATATCTTATCAATTCCCTCAACAGCCTCCAGTCCATATTCATGCCAATAATCACCTGGTGATTTTGTCATAGACGGCTGGCCCCTATAGGATTGTTCCTTATCTGCTTTTGGAATAATCTCTATGTATTTAATTTTCTCAGTGATTACATAGCGGCTGCCATGAACCTCTAAGACATCATAACAATTAAACTCCATACACACCCTCGCTAAAGTAGACATAAGCACGACTGCTGCTAAATACACCTATTATCATTCGTTTGCTCATACTATATGGTCACAAATTTCATAGTATTTCGCTTACTCTATTAATAATGGTACAAAGTATGCTTCTGTACCAGCTATCTCTTCCGGAGAAAAACGGCATCCTACCGCGGAAGCTTGATCACCAAGCATAAAACAGGATAAAGTTAAAAATCCATCTTTCACTCCACAATCCACTGTATGAGTAAAATGTTTCTGCTGTATAAAATCTTGATACATAACCTTTTTACTATCGCGACAAATGATATCGTCATAGTTATCAACTAGCTTTTCCATATAAAGCTCAGATGTATCACCACGCTTTTGAACAACTTGTACATGCTTTCCTTCACGCCCCCAAATCTCCTTTTGAATATAAAGGCCATCATCAAGAGAGGAAAAATCATTTTCAAAATAGGATGGTGCCAAATATCGTTCGATTATATCTCGATCTGGTTTCGTAAAAAATTGATCTGTTAAATACAATGCATATACTAAGGACATAAAGGATTTATTTTGTAAAATAATTGCCTCTGGCGGATTAAAAAGAGCAAATGTATTATCCTCGTAAAGATCTAAGAACATCTCACCCAAAGGTTCATCATCAAGCGTCCTCTCATCAATCAAAAGCTCCATGGGATGTAATCGATACAATAGGGTCGCATGACTACCATCTGCTAAAGGAATGCCCTCATCATCAATCTTCATATCATAAAAGGATATAAAGCGCGTGTCAGCCTCAGGGCAGGCTGTTTTTAGCTCATTCATAAGAAACTGTGTTGTTCCATAATCTTCAAAATAATCATGAAAGCAGGAGAATACAAAGGGATCCTTAGGTAGTCTTTCTCTATTTGCCAGCATAGACTTATATTGATTTCTACCATACTTAGCTGATAAAACAGCATCATACATGCGCTTTAAAAATGTATGTAATTCTTTTCGGCATTCTTTATTAGGATGTTTTCGTCCTACATAATTAGCTGCAACTTCATTAGCATAATAGCTCTCAATAAGAAAACACGGCGTATCTGCATTAAGTTCTACCATGCGCAAATTGCCATTTACATCAAGAACAAAATCAAAGCGAGATAACCACGTTGGTAAACCTAAGGCATTCGACTTATGTAAGTATGGAATTAAATTGTCTGGCATATCCATGTTTCGTGCAAAATCATCTGGGGCCATTTGAAATACTTTTGCAGCTTTACAAAATATTTGAAATAATCTACGTGAAACATGACGAATTTCATCGTAAAAGTCGGATGAAAAGGCCTGCATAGACAAGGAAGGATACCGATCATCATACCCTTCATATTCCACGAAATTAAATATATTTCTATCAAGCTCATCAATATAGGATTTCATTGTTCATCCTTTCATTAAGAGGCACCGCTCGAAGTTCTAGCCCCTACACTACCAAAGCCATACTTTTCACCAATTCTATGTGCCCGACTACTCGTTTTAGTATTGTAACGATTTCTAGTCATCTCATTAATAGTCCTAGCCACTCTTGCACTATTAGATTTGCTATCGTCTGTATTTGCATCAAAAGATGTAAGTGGCGATGTAGCACGATAGGTCATACTGGGTGCATCCATATATGCCGTTGGAGCTGAAAAGCCATGGAACGCATAGTAACCTACCGCCAAAGTTGGAATCAAACTGGCTAAGCCTGCATCCCATATAATATTTCCTTTCTCATCACGATGAAAGGTAACAGATTTTTCTGCATCATCATAGAGCGCAGTTTCTTTTCCATCACCGTGATTAATCAAGGTATAGCTTTTACCTTCATCATCAACGAGCCGTACTTCACCATTATTTAATTCTGGTTTGACCATATCACATAGAGCATAGCTAACATCGTCCCAATACGAATAAGCGCCTACTAGAGCTGCTATAGATGTAAAGGCTATGGCTATGTAAACAGTATTCTTACTTGGTTCATACATATAAATTCCTTCGTTTGATTTCGTAACTGAAATCAATACTATATCAATCTTTTATTATATTTGATAACGTCTTACGACCCTGCTTATTCTTTAACTCCACCATATACGCATATCGTAACAATATTTCACTGTCATTTCTAATAGTCGCTATACGCCTATCCTCCGAATCTGACAAGTTTTTTAATTGCCCCACTTCAACATACGTAGTGCCATTAACCACACTAATAACAGATACATCTTTAGTCGTATAAATGACAATCCACTGCTCAGGGGACTTAGTATCTTGTTTAATGGTATAAACCTTGCCATACACAGCATCGATAAGATCGATAGCCGTTGCATTTGGATCTTGCTTTGACGTATATACCATCAAACCGTCTTTTGTACCTTGCGGTTCATAATAATAGGAATCTTTAATGCGCTCTTCCATGGTATATGGGAATCCTACTTCATCACGTAATTCATGCCAAGACATATCTCCTATAAACAAATATCCCAAAAAGAATAAAATGATTCCCCAACTCAGACCCAATCGTGTCCATTCTTTTCTGCGAGCTGCATTACGAATCTTTTTACTCGCTGTTTGAGCAGCCTGATCTCGCCGTCGATGTACATCAGACAAACGAATCCTCTCACCTTGAGCTTGGTCCGTCAAACCACCATGCCAGCCCTCAATAAAGAATACATAGGTTTTATCCTTTTTAATTGATCTATATTCTTTATAATCTGCTTCGTCGCCACTTCTAGCCTTCGATTGTCCCTCCACAGCTACGACACGTTCTATACCTTTATCATGTAATCTATATCCTGCAGGAGGGGTTGAACGTAAAACTGTTTCAGAAAAAGTGCAATATTCTTTTTCACCGTTTACAATGGTAAGCCATTTTTTATCCGTCCCATTAACGGGCATAAGACCATATTCGGTCCAAGACTGAGCTCCTTTGGAAACACCCAGTTCTTTTTTATAATTTTCATCATTAAGGTCATAACGTATTGTTTTATCAACGATAAACTCTTGATAAGAAATGACCTCCCCGACTACATATCGTTTTCCCTGAATCTCTACAACATCATAACACTTAAATTTCATAGCCTAGACTCTTCTGCAACAATTTCTTTTAACAGTTTAACTTCCTCTTTTGTTAATGGTCGTTCTAATAAGTCAGGCCGTAATAATCGTGTTCTTTTTAGTGCTTCCTTTTGACGCCATGCGGCAATATTTTTATGATGACCACTACGCAATACATCTGGAACAGTCCAACCTCTAAATTCTGGTGGTTTTGTATATTGTGGGCATTCTAAAAGTGACTCATAAAAAGAATCCTCTTGTGCCCCACTAGCCGCACCTAATACACCAGGTATCATGCGAGCCACTGCATCAGTAACTACCATAGCTGGCAACTCACCACCGGTCAATACATAATCACCAATAGAAATCGTTTCATCTACAAGATGTTTCTCTACGCGATAATCTACACCTTCATAATGACCACAAATAAGGACCACTTGATCATAGCTAGCCAATTCACGAGCCTTCTCCTGTGTGAAAGGCTGTCCTGTAGGTCCCATAAAGATAATACGACGTCGTATACTTTCATTAGGATTACCAATAAGACTCATTTCATCACACATCTCATCTGTGGTATAAGTATCATTAATATCACTATCATATTGAGCAATAACGGATTCTACAGCTTCAAAAATAGGAGGTGCCATCATGAGCATACCAGCCCCACCACCATATGGTGTATCATCTACTTGACCATGCTTATTATGGCTAAAATCTCGAGGATTCGTTACATCTACAGATAGACGTTTTGCCTCGATAGCTCGTTTTATGATGGAATGATTAAAAAACGCATCAAAAAACTCTGGAAATAAAGATACAATATCAATACGCATATACCGTCCCCTGTACTTATTAACTCACATTAACTCATTAGTATTATCTATATATAGCTATATTATATAACTTTTACGATAATATACCTATATGTAGATAAAACAAAACCGCCCAAATGATTATATCCATTCAGGCGGATCTACGATCATCAATTTATTTTTCACATTGATGTCTTTAACGACCTCTTCAATGGCTGCAAATAATTGATCTGGTTCCCCATCTTTGGAGACCACATAGACATCATTAGCACCTGGTTGTAATACATCAGTAACTGTGCCAAGCACGTTACCCATAGTATCTTGTACCTCAAGACCAATGATATCAAAAATATAGTAACGACCTTCTGGCAATTCCACTAAATCTTCACGACGAACTTGAATTGCTTTCTTAGTGAATAGTTCAGCCGTATTGCGATTAGGAATTTCCTTAAAAGATGCTAAAACAAATTGCTTGTGAAATCGTGCGGATGCAACGTGGTATTCTTTACCATCGATGTAACAGGCATCCATATGCATAAACCGTTCTGGAAAATCGGTTTGAGGCATAATACGAAGATCACCCCGCACACCGTGCGGGGCGATGATAACACCTATTGTGATGAAATCGTTATGCTTCATTATTGACGAAACGCAACGATCTTACCGTCTTCTAATAGGATTTCAGCGCCCATCAAGGCATCCAAATTATCTCCGATTTTAACGGTAACTGTTTGCTCTAATGTACCTTGAGGAATTTCAGTTCCTAAAGACAACTCCTTAGCATCCTTCAATTTAGCTGTTA
Source organism: Veillonella parvula DSM 2008 (assembly GCF_000024945.1). Taxonomy (NCBI): domain Bacteria; kingdom Bacillati; phylum Bacillota; class Negativicutes; order Veillonellales; family Veillonellaceae; genus Veillonella; species Veillonella parvula. The sequence continues at coordinate 703,369 of NC_013520.1, read as the reverse complement.
CTTCTTCTTTGAAAGCCAAGCGTTTATTTTTTTCTTCGTCGATTTGTTGACGAATAGCAGTAAGACTTGTAGCATCAACTTTAGCTGCATCAGCTAAAATACGTTGGGCTTGAAACTCAATTGCTTCCAAATCTTTATTTACCATATCAAGGCGAGTTTCAAGATCGGATACAATTTTCGCTTTCAAGTCGTCTGTTACTTTTGCTTTTACTGCTACAGGGACACGTAATGTCATTTCTTCCATTGGAATACTCCCTTTTAGACAATATCAACAGATATCTTTTTGTTCTCTTTAATAGCCGCCGCTTTCACCACAGATCGAATCGCTTTTGCAATTCTACCTTGCTTTCCGATGACTTTGCCCATATCCTCTGGGGCTACATGAAGTTCGTAAACTTCAACATTCCCCTTTTGGACCATGGTAACAGAAACGGCATCAGGCTGCTTCACTAATGATTTCGCAATTAATGAAATTAATTCTATCATCACAGTATGCCTCTCTATTAATTACTTTTTAGCGTCTGCAAATTTTTGCATAACGCCTTGTTTTTTGAACAAGGAGCGAACAGTGTCAGTAGGCTGAGCACCTTTAGCTAACCAAGCCAAAGCTTTTTCTTCGTCTACATTAACGATAGCTGGTTGTTTAGTAGCATCATATTGACCAATTGTGTCAACAGGACGACCTTCACGTGGAGCACGTGCGTCAGCAACTACAATACGGTAGAAAGGAGCTTTTTTAGCACCTAAACGAGTCAAACGAATTTTTAACATTGTGAAATTCACCTCCTTATACTGATGTAAATGGACAAGTTCAGCGCCCCTGCCCATGTATTACATAAACGGTAATTTAGGCATTCCAGGGAAGCCGCCCTTACCGCCACGTAAACCTTGCATGCGCTTCATCATCTTCCGCGCTTCTTCAAATTGTTTCAACAAGCGATTTACATCTTGAACCTGTGTACCAGAACCTAATGCAATACGCTTGCGACGAGAACCATTAAGAATACTTGGATTTTCTCGCTCTGCCGCCGTCATGGATGTAATGATAGCCTCAATACGACGCACCTCTTTACTATTCAAATCAAGGTCCTTTAATTGATCCTTAATTTGCCCCATGCCTGGCAACATGCCAATAATATTTTGTAATGGCCCTAACTTTCTCACCTGATTCATCTGTTTTAAGAAGTCATCCAAGGTGAAATTGTTTTTTGCCATTTTCTTAGCCATTTCACGAGCTTCTTCTTCATCGATAGCGCCTTGTACATTTTCAATCAATGTTTTAAAGTCGCCCAAGTCGAGAATACGAGAAGCCATGCGGTCTGGATAGAATACATCAAAACCATCCATTTTTTCGCTCACACCAGTGAACTTGATCGGCAAGCCTGTTACAGCTTTGATAGATAATGCAGCACCACCGCGCGCATCACCATCAAGTTTAGTAAGGATAACACCATCAACACCTAATTTTTCATTAAATGTTTGCGCTGTTGTTACCGCATCTTGACCGATCATAGAATCTACAACGAGTAGAATTTCATGAGGTCGAACAGCAGCTTTGATATTGGACAACTCATCCATGAGGACTTCATCAATTGCCAAACGACCTGCTGTATCGATAATAACAACATCTTTCAACATATGCGTACTTTGCTCTACGGCACGACGCGCAATATCTACTGGATTTGCACCAGGTGTTTCATCCGAAAATACTGGAATATCAATTTGCTTACCTACAACTTGCAACTGAGTAATCGCAGCTGGACGATATACGTCGGCAGCGACAAGCATCGGACGTTTACCTTGTTTGCGTAAGTATACAGCTAGTTTACCAGCTGTTGTGGTTTTACCAGCACCTTGCAAACCAACGAGCATAATAATTGTTGGTGGCTTGCTAGAAATCATGATACGACTTTGTGTACCACCTAAGAGAGCCGTTAACTCATCATTTACGATTTTAATAACCGTTTGGGCTGGATTCAAGGAACCGAACACCTCTTCACCGAGGGCCTTTTCCTTAATGGACTTAACAAAGTCCTTCGCTACCATAAAATTAACGTCCGCTTCTAATAGAGCCGTACGTACCTGACGCAACGCAAGATTGACATCATCTTCTGTAATTTTGCCCTTCCCTTTTAAGGATTGAAAGGCTTCTTGCAGTTTTTCTGACAAGCTATCAAATGCCATAATATCCCTCCATTTGCGCCAATACTTGTTGCACCTTAGTTTCGGACAACACCTCTTTAGGCAATGTTGCTTTCAACTGTGAAAGCAAGCCTTCCCGTTGTTCATATTGTGCCACCAAGTGCAATTTTGATTCGTAATCATTTAAAATGTGTCGAGCACGCTGTAAATTATCGTATACAGCCTGTCGTGATACGCCTAATTCCTCAGCAATCTCGCCAAGGGACATATCATCTTCGTGGTGAAGTTGTAAGGACATGCGTTGCTTGTCCGTCAACAATGGCCCATAGAAATCTAAGAGCAAACTTATGAGCACTCGTTCTTCCATTTCGCCACCTCCATCACTGTCAAGTCATATTACTTTACATATACTACCGTACATAAAGAAATGTGTCAAGTAGAAATACTTAACACACTTAATTTATTGCTATAATCACAGATATACAAGCTATCTCATCCCCTTGAACCAAAAACCAATAAACTAATTGACTACCTTAACATAATCATTCTAGACAAATTTAATTCATAATCAATGATAATTAATTCTAATTTCTACTTTTATATCTATAATAATATGCTATAATATTAATATCTAATATTTTCAATATAAAACATAGGAGGTATTGTATGAATACCAAACAATATGACATTATCGTCTTAGGTTTCGGCAAAGCTGGTAAAACCTTAGCCGCAAAATTTGGCTCTATGGGCAAATCTGTAGCCATGATTGAAGAAAATCCTCTAATGTACGGTGGTACATGTATTAATATCGCATGTATCCCTACTAAGACGATGATCATTGCCGCATCAAAAGGCTTATCATACGATCAAGTATTAAACCAACGTGAAGTTGTTACATCTCGCTTACGCAATAAAAACTTCGGTATGCTAGATACAAATGAACATGTCGATGTCTATACTGGGCATGGTGCATTTATTAGCAATAAAGAAATCGCCGTTACCGCTGGCGAGGATAAGATTATATTATCTGCTGACACTATCGTTATAAACACTGGTGCTGTAGCGATTAAACCTAATATTTCTGGCATTGATACGGCTACAGGTTTCTATAATAGTACAGAGATTCAACAATTACCTACTCATCCTAGTACATTAGGTGTTATCGGCGCTGGTCCTATCGGTCTTGAATTTGCCAGCCTATATGCTAAACTAGGTGCAAAGGTAACAGTATTTAATATTGAATCTGGTATCTTAAAACGAGAGGAACCGATCGTACAAGAATTAGCTAACGAGTACTTGACTGAGCAAGGTATTGCTATTCTTAATGATGTAACATTAAACTCTGTATCCAATGATGGCGACAAACCAGTTATCACCGCTAATAATCAAAACTATACTTTTGATGCTGTTCTATACGCTACAGGTCGCAAAGCCAATACAGCTAATATTGGTTTAGAACATACGGACATCGCTACTAACGAACGCGGTGCTATTGTAGTTAATGATACTTGTGAAAGCTCCGTCCCTGGTGTATACGCAGTCGGTGATGTAAACGGTGGTCCTCAATTCACATATATATCTCTTGATGACTTCCGTATCGTATTTGGCGCACTTACTGGTAACAGCCAGTATACCTTAAAAGATCGTAAAAATATTCCTTATACTACCTTCTTAACACCTCCACTTTCTCGTGTAGGTCTTACAGAAGAAGATGCAATCAACCAAGGATATACGGTTAAAACGAAAGAAATGCTCGTAGCTACCATGCCTAGAGCACATGTAAACGACTATTTAAAAGGCGCCTTTAAAATTGTTGTGGATGCGGATAACGACTTAATCCTGGGCGCTACACTCTATTCCCAAGGCGCAGAAGAATTGATTAACTTAATTAAAATGGCTATGGATAATAACATTCCATATACATATTTCAAAAATCAAATCTTCACACACCCTACAATGGCAGAAAACTTAAACGACCTTTGTAATTTCTAATAATTTAATAGCTAATACAATCACTAATTATAAAATAATAACCTAACCAAAAAGCCTTTAGACGCTAAACTAATTTAGCAACTAAAGGCTTTTTTATTTATCGATATGATAGTTTATTTATCAATGTATCAGATTATTATAGCTTTTTTAGCAGTGCCTAACTAAAACATGCTAAGACATTGTAGCAATTAATTTTTAGTAAACAATCTGCGCACTATCATTTGTAATTTAGGGGTTAATACAATAGCAACCACAATTCCTGCGGCACTTGTAATCAAAGAGTATTGAATTTTACTAGCCGCCACGACCGCACTTTCAAGAACGAACCACCACGCAAGGAAGTAGCCAAAAGCGGTCCAAACAGCACCAATAATAAGGGCTACTAAAATACGACCAAAGGATGCAGTTGGTTTTGTAATAGAGGGTGGCAAATAGCCTGCAGTCATACCACCTACGATAAGTCCTGCAATTCCTTTAATAAAGAAAGAAAATACGATGTACTGTGTATGACCACCAAAGAGATCAAATAGTGCAGATCCAATTGCCGCACCCAAGCCTCCATATAATCCACCAAAAAGTATAGATGTTGTAAAGAGTGCAGCCGATCCTAAATGAACCATAGCGCCACCTGGTATTTCAATGCGAATTGTAGTAGCCACTGCACATAACGCGGCAATAAAACCAATATAGACAATGTCTCGAGTACTTAATTTCATAATCATGAACCTCTCTTTTAAATCAATTACTATATTCAGTATAACAAATCATAAGCCGTCTAAAAACACCATTATCGTAGGAATTAAATATCCATTTCACGTCTCAATATAAGATATAAATATATACTTAACTATATGTCTGTAGATATAATAAAGCACCTATACATCTGTATAGGTGCTTTATAGTATTCAATTATATGTATAATCTTAAATTTTAGCTCGCTTCAAACGAAGTGAATTACTTACAACTGTAACAGAGCTAAATGCCATCGCTGTACCAGCAATCATAGGATTTAACGCACCAATAGCGGCCAAAGGAATGCCAATACAGTTAAAGATCAATGCCCAGAATAGGTTTTGTTTAATGTTGGTCATTGTCTTACGGCTGAGTCGTACTGCTTGTACCAAGGTATGTAAATCATTTCGTACAAGGACGATGTCGGCTGCTTCTACCGCAATATCTGTACCACTGCCAATAGCAAAACCAATATCTGCCGTAACGAGAGCAGGAGCATCATTGATACCGTCACCAACCATCCCCACTACAAGACCTTTATCTTGTAATTCTTTTACCTTGCTAGCCTTGTCTTGAGGCAATACTTCAGCTATAACATGGGAGATACCCGCCTGTTTAGCAATATATTGAGCAGTTCGACGATTATCACCAGTAAGCATCCATACATCAATACCTTGAGCATGTAACTCTTTTACAACCTCGATAGTTTCTGGACGTAATTCGTCTTCTACAGCCCACAAAGCACTAACAACGCCATCTACAGCTAGAACAGATACGGAAGCACCTTGTTCTTCAAATTGTAAAATATCTTCTTGAACCGCCGTTAAATCATAACCTAGTTCATTCATCCAACGACTGTGCCCAAGTTGTACGGATACGCCTTGGTATGCACCTTGTAACCCTTTACCTGGTACATCAGCAAAACTTTCAAGTTCAACAGCTTTACCTTTATAGCCATGATCTTCACCATAGTAAACCATGGCCTTTGCAATCGGATGAGATGTACCACTTTCAAGAGCCATCATAATAGACATATTAGTACTTTCATCACCATTATAATTTTTAAAAGCCGTCACATCCAATACACCCTGTGTAAGGGTACCGGTTTTATCCATAACAATGGCATCGAGTTTACCCGCTTTTTCAAGATATTCTGCACTCTTGATGAGCACACCGTGTTCCGCACCAAGGCCAGACCCAACCATGATAGATGTTGGTGTAGCAAGGCCAAGCGCACAAGGACATGCGATAACCAGTACCGCTGTTGCATTAATGAGAGCAACGTTAATAGAATCTCCCATAATGAAGTACCACACAAGACCTGTCAAAACAGCAAGGCCAATAACGGTCGGTACAAAATATTGAGCCACGATATCTGCAATACGTTGAATACTAGCCTTGGAGGTTTGTGCCTCTTCTACAACCTTGATAATTTGAGACAACATCGTATCGGAACCGATACGCTTGGCTTCCATGGTAAAAGCACCACTTAGGTTTATAGTAGCACCAATAACTTCAGAACCAACTTGTTTTTCTACCGGTAAGCTTTCACCGGTCAGCATAGCCTCATCTACTGTGGAATATCCCTCAGTAATCGTGCCATCAACAGGGATTTTTTCACCTGCACGAACTTGTAAAATATCACCGGCTACCACCTTAGATGTAGGGATATCAATAAATTCTCCATCACGCAACACATGAGCCGTTGCAGGTTGTAAGGCAATCAATTTTTGAAGTGCTTCGGAGGTACGCCCTTTTGCAATCTCTTCTAAAAGTTTACCAAGAAGGATAAAAGTAATGAGCCACGCAGAGGTTTCAAAATATATTCCATGAGGGCCTAATTCAGGGTGAAATTGCCAGTTATAGATACTGAATAGATAAGCTACCGTCGTGCCCATTACTACGAGTACATCCATCGTAAGCGCCCCATTTTTCACTGCACTCCAGGCGCTCTTATAGAACATAAGACCAGGACCGAACTGAGCAATAGTAGCAAGAACAAACTCTACCCATACAGGCAATGCCTGAATACCAAATCGATGTAAGGTCATATTAATCATCATCGGTACTGCCATACAGGCGGCAATAATAAGTCGTATAATATGAGGTTTTAAGTTAACCTTTTCTATTTCTTGCTTTGTTTCGTCTGCTTCTGTAGCACCAAAACCAATATTCGTAATGGCATCAATAATCTGTTGTGAATCTATAGTAGCGCCATCTTTATATTCAACGCTCCCCTTTCGAGTTAAGAGGTTGACCTTAACAGATTCTACGCCCTCGACTTTAGAAACAACGTTTTCAACGCGTTTTACACAGGCTGCACAGTGCATACCTGTAATATCAAATTCTTGTTTTTTTACGCTCATATTCATAGGCCTTTCTACTCTGTAGATACATATATCTTATCTTACAACTTACTATATTATTACAAATCCGTACTATATTTTGTATCTATATACTTAAATACACGTCTAAACATCGGTCTATAAAAATGATATATACCCTATTGTAAATAAAATAGCCATAAACAGGTTCACTAAGAATGTTTAATATACTCTAAAACTTCAATATTGAACATATTTCATGAGTAACTACTCATATATCTATATTTAATAATAACATAAATTCTCATTACGTCAATATCCTACCAAATATAGGGTGGTATTTCTTTTTTATAAGGGAATTAACCGCTTTTACCTATACATAGCCTTCATAAATAGATTATAATAAAGTGATGATGAATAAACATAAACTTTGATTCCAAAGGAGGTGAATATATGTCTGAATCAATAAGCCCTACGGTGGAATTTATTTCTCTAGCAAAAGAATTTCGCCATGAATATGTTGTTGAAAAATCACGGTTTATAACAACTGTATATCCTTGCAAGACTGAAGAGGAAGCCCAAACCTTTATAAGCCGCATCAATAAAGAATTCTGGGATGCGCGCCATAACTGTACAGCCTATGCATTAGGCCCACAGCAAGAACAACAACGATCTTCCGATAATGGAGAACCATCAGGTACAGCAGGTAAACCAATGCTAGAAGTACTCAAAAAGACTGGCATTACCAATGTAGCCGTCGTCGTAACGCGTTATTTTGGAGGTATTAAATTGGGCGCTGGTGGCTTGATTCGGGCCTATTCACACTCTGTTGCGGAAACCTTACGTCTTGCCCCTAAAGAACTACATACAACACGAACCCGAGTACAAGCAAAGATTGACTATTCGCTGTATGGAGCAGTAGAAAGATATGCCCAAGACGAAAAATTACATTATGAAGCAAGCTTTGGTGAATATGTAGACATTACAATTCTAATACCACCTACTGATGTAGAGCACATACAAAAAGAGCTCCAAGACATAAGTCATGGAGCTGCTACTTGTACTGTATTAGATTCTATTGAGGTGGTACTACCACTAGATAAATCATCTAGTTAGTAGATTCCAAACTTTTAATTGCCGTTATTAACTAAACCGGCTATGCCTTGACCGAGTTCACGACGTTTTTCCTTAGTCATAGGATAAGGCCATACTCGTTCTAATTGTTTTTTCCGGCTAATTTTATTACGAGCCGTCATTAATCTACGTGCTTCCCAATTACGAATTGCTTGACCTAAGGTTCTTTTTACCACGCCCATAGTAGTACCTGCTTTCTTAACTCTTGTTGTATATCAAAATTTGTGATAAGTATAGAAAGATAATTTAAAACTCAATTTACTTTCTATTACTTTGTTGAATTTAGTATATATAGCATTTTATTAAATGTGAAATGACCGTTACTTAGTTCGTTATAATTTTTATTTATCATATTATGTGTATAATAGGGAGATTCTATGGATACATCTTACTACCACAATTTTATTACCCTTGTTCAAACGGGCAATATGACACAGGCCGCAGAGATTCTTCATATTACACAACCAGCGTTAAGTAAGCAGTTGAAATATTTAGAGGCTGAATTTGGGGCTCAATTAATCAACATTAAACGCGGCCAACGAGGATCAAACTTACAATTAACAGATGCTGGTAAAATCTTCTACGAAAAAGCGCAACAACTCTGCTCTATTGAAGAATCTACATATAATGCTGTACAACAATTGAATTCACGCATTGAAGGTACTTTACGTATTGCGACGTCTGCATCTCGTTCAACGCCAATCGTACAGCAATATTTACCAGCTTTTTCCATGAAATATCCATCTGTCCATTTTGAAATTTATGAAGGACTTATGACAAATGTAGTGACCCAACTCATCAATGGTAGCGCCGAATTAGGTATCGCCAATATTCAAATGGTAGATGTCGATAAATTCGATATCCTGCTTACCCAAGAAGAGCATTTATACGCTATTTTCCGTCGTGATGTATTCTGGACAGATCGTGAGCATGATACCATCACGTGGGAAGACATAAAAAAATGTCCTCTATCCCTTTCTGGTGGCTCTGTTCGAATGATTATGCAGTCTAGCTTAACAGATATGGAGCAACTTAATGCAGTAGCTATAACTACAACAAAAAGCTCAGCTATTGAGTGGGCCTCTTCTGGTCGTACAGTTTCTTTAGTCCCAATGGACGCTAAGGAACTTATTAATCATCGCAAAATGGCTCGCATCAAATTGCCAGAATTCTCGGGAGATTTCAAAAAAGCTTTTATCACACTTAAAGGCCATGCACTTTCCCCAGTAGCACAGCAATTTATTGACTTTTACAAAGCCTATGTATAATCATATTTGTACATACTATTACCATAATATGACATTAACAGCTCATATGATTGGTACCTATTTGATTATAGATGCCAATACAATACATAAGAAAAGACCTAGTACAATTTGTACTAGGTCTTTTTGTATCAGATTTTACATTACGGCAAAGCTTATGGTTGCTTAAGTTCACCGTAGATAAGATTGTGTTAAGCTTGATGAACAGCACCTACAATATCAGTGATGCTGTTAAGATTATGTTGTTCTACATATTCGCTCATTTCACGGGCAATACGTGAAATTGCTGTTGGATCTACCATCGTAGCTGTACCAACTTGAACAGCTTGCGCCCCTGCCATCATAAATTCGATAGCATCTGTGCCAGTCATGATACCACCAAGACCAATAATAGGAATAGTTACCCCTTTATAAACTTGATGAACCATGCGAAGAGCCACGGGCTTTACGGCTGGGCCAGATAATCCACCATAAATATTCCCCAATACAGGTTTACGACGGTGAATATCTATAGCCATGCCCAACAAGGTATTAATGAGACTTACTCCATTACCACCACCGGCCTCAACAGCCTTTGCGATTTCTACAATGTCTGTTACATTTGGTGAAAGTTTTACAATAACGGGCTTATCTGTTACTTTACGAACCGCTTTTGTTACCTGTTCTACTACCTTTGGATCTATACCAAAAGCCATGCCTTCACATTCTACATTTGGGCAAGATACATTAACTTCAAGGCCTGCAATACCATCTACAGATAGTGTCTCTGCCATCCACGCAAATTCCTCTACCGTACCAGCAGACATATTCGCTAGCAATGGTACATCATATTTCTCAAGATCCGGTAGAATTTTCCTAACAAAATGTTCAGCCCCAGGATTTTCAAGGCCAATGCAGTTCAATACGCCAGATGGTGTTTCTGCAATGCGAGTGCCAGGATTACCATGACGACCTTTAGGTGTTAAGCCTTTTACAGAAATAGCACCTACTTCATTACTAAGGTCTAAATAACCAGCATACTCAGGGCCATTACCAAAGGTGCCAGATGCAGCAATAATAGGATTTTTCATCTTAATTCCGCAGTAATCAATAGCAAGCTTTGGATTTGGCGTAACAGTGTTATTTAAATCGCGTTCACGCATTAAAAGAACACCTCCTCAGCTGGGAATACAGGACCATCCTTACAAACCTTATAACGTTTGCCACCGGCACCATCACAAGCGCAACCTAAGCAACCGCCCGTACCACATCCCATGCGCTCTTCTAAAGATACTTGGCATGGCACATCGAGTTCTTTAGCCACTTGTGCTACGCCTTTCATCATAGGCATAGGACCACAAGTCATAACAGAAGTAAACGAATTAGCATTAATTAGGTCAGGCATGATTGCTGTAGGGAAGCCTTTTGTACCTACGCTACCATCATCAGTAGTGATGTGGACTTGAACAGGCGTATCTTTAAATAAATCAGCCCAGAAGGTTTCACTTTCATTTCTAAAACCAAGAATAACTTGTGCTTCTTCACCTTTTTGCAAATGAGAGGCGATACATAGCATCGGTGCAATACCAACGCCACCGCCAACGAGAAGCATATTCTTAGATGTTACAAATGGTTCTCCCAAAGGACCTAAGCAATCTAGAGTATCGCCAGGAACGAGACGTGTCATAATTTCAGTCCCCTTGCCTACAACGCGATACAAAAGGGTAATCGTACCCTTTCGGGCATCAAATCCAGCATAGCTAATAGGACGGCGCAATAATGGCGCCGTAGAGTCCGCTACGCGAACATTACAAAACTGTCCTATCTTTGCTTCTGCTGCCTGTTTTGGTGCGTGAATATCCATAATCCACACATCAGAGCCTATTTGCTCATTGCGAACGACTTCGCCCTGTTCTACATAGCCACTCATGGTTTTACTCCAATTCAAAATCTTGTAATGCTTCTACAGTGTAGTTCGCATCATCTTTACGATTCGCCACAACACGCAATACTTCCCGTGCTGTATCGAGACTTGTTAAGCATGGTGTACCCATTTCTACAGCAAGACGGCGCAATTGGAATCCTTCGCGTTCAGGTCGTTTCCCTGCAGTCAATGTATTAAGTACAAGATCGACTTTGTCTTGACGAATGTGGTCAGCACAGTTATCATCACCTTCGGAGATTTTGTTAACTACCTTGCAGTCAACGCCATGTTCTTTGAAGTATTTACCTGTACCACCAGTTGCTTCAATATGATAGCCCAAATCAATAAAGCCTTTTGCTAATTGACTAGCCTCCTCTTTATCGCGGTCTGCAACAGTCATAAGGATTGTACCATCCTCTGGGATACGCATGTTGGCACCATTGATAGCTTTAAATAGTGCTTCAGAATACGTGCGGCCAATACCCATAACTTCACCAGTAGACTTCATTTCAGGTCCAAGAGCGATTTCTACAAGACCCATTTTAGAGAAGGAGAATACAGGTGCTTTTACAGCTACATATGGTTTATTAGGTACAAGACCAAGTGGTAAGCCTAAGTCTTTTAAGCTTTCACCAAGGGCAATGCGTGTTGCACATTCTACCATATTGATACCTGTAACCTTAGAAATGAATGGTACAGTACGGCTAGAACGAGGGTTAACTTCAATAACGTTAAGTTCACCATCAGCCACGATATATTGAATATTAAGTACACCTTTAACATTAAGGCCTACTGCAATACGACGTGTATAATCAACGATTTGATCAATCAATTCTTGGCTCAAATGTTGAGCTGGATAAACGGCCATGGAGTCACCAGAGTGAACACCGGCGCGTTCGATTTGTTCCATAATACCAGGGATACATACATCGGTACCGTCGGAAATAGCGTCAACCTCTACCTCCATACCAACCATATAACGGTCGATAAGAACAGGATGCTCCTTAGATGCTACTACGGCTTCCTTCATGTATACATCAAGCTCTTTATCGTTGTATACGATTTCCATCGCACGACCGCCCAATACATAAGAAGGGCGAACGATTAATGGGTATTTCAACTTTTTAGCTGCTTCTTGTGCTTCTTCATCAGAGGTTACCAGAGCACCTACTGGGCGAGGGATACCAAGTTTCGCCAACAATTCATCAAAGCGTTCACGGTCTTCCGCCATATCGATGCTATCTACGGATGTACCGAGGATTTTGACGCCACGTTCTGCCAATGGGCCTGCCAAATTGATAGCCGTTTGACCACCAAATTGAGCAATGACGCCCGCTGGCTGTTCTTTATTGATGATTTCCATAACATCGTCCACAGTCAATGGCTCAAAGTATAAAGAGTCAGAAATATCAAAGTCTGTAGACACTGTTTCTGGGTTGTTATTAATCATAATAGATTGATAACCCGCTTTACGAAGGGCCCATGAGGAATGTACGGAGCAGTAGTCAAACTCTACGCCTTGACCAATACGAATCGGGCCAGAACCAAGTACCACTACGGATTTTTCGCCTAGTGGTTTAACTTCGTCTTCTTGTGCATAAGCACTGTAATAGTACGGTGTTTTAGATTCGAATTCAGCCGCACATGTATCTACGTATTTATATGTTGGAAGAATATTCCATTCTTTACGTTTTGCACGAACATCTTCTACAGTTGTATTAGCATAACGAGCGATAACAGAATCAGTGAAGGAATAACGTTTTGCTTTGCGCAATACATCCTCTGTTAAACCTTGCTCAGCCAATGCTTTTTCCACAGTAACAATGTTTTTAATTTTTTCAATAAAGAATGTATCAATTTTTGTAATATAGTGGATTTTTTCTACACTAATTCCCTTACGAAGTGCTTCTGCTACAACATAGATACGTTCATCATCTACTAAATGTAAACGTTCGATCAATTGTTCCATAGACTCATGAGCGATTTTCTTAAGCTCAATATGGTCTAAACCAATTTCCAAGGAACGAATTGCTTTGAGCAAGGAGCCTTCCAAAGAACGGTCGATGGCCATAACTTCGCCAGTGGCTTTCATTTGTGTGCCCAAGGTACGATCTGCCAAGTTGAATTTTTCAAAAGGCCAGCGTGGAAACTTAGTTACTACATAGTCAAGAGTCGGCTCAAAGCATGCTTTAGTTTCACCGGTTACAGCATTTGTAATTTGATCCAATGTCATGCCTACTGCAATTTTTGCTGCTACTTTCGCAATTGGGTACCCAGTTGCCTTAGATGCCAATGCAGAGGAACGAGATACGCGAGGGTTTACTTCGATAACAATATATTCGTTGCTATTTGGATTCAAAGCGTATTGTACGTTACAACCGCCTTCGATTTTTAAATAACGGATAATCTCTACAGATGCGGTACGCAGCATTTGGTATTGAATATCGTTCAAGGTTTGGCTTGGTGCCACAACGATAGAATCCCCAGTATGCACACCAACAGGGTCAATATTTTCCATATTACATACGATGATGCAGTTATCTGCACTATCGCGCATTACTTCGTATTCAATCTCTTTCCAGCCTGCAACGGAACGTTCTGCTAGAATTTGATGGATTGGTGAAAGTTTCAAACCACGACGTGTGATTTCATACATTTCATCTTCATTATGGGCAATACCTCCACCAGTACCGCCTAATGTATATGCAGGGCGGATGATAATAGGATACCCAATGCGATTAGCAAATGCTACTGCTTCTTCAAGATCGTTAAATATATCGGATTCAGGAACCGGTTGGTTGATTTCCTTCATCGCTTCTTTGAAAAGCTCACGGTCTTCCGCTTGTTTAATGGCTTCAAGAGTTGTACCAAGAAGTTTTACACCATATTCTTCTAATACGCCAGCTTCAGACAATTGTACCGCCATATTAAGACCTACTTGACCACCTAATGTAGCCAACAAGCCCCAAGGGCGTTCTTTTTTTATAACTTCTGTTACGAATTCAAGACTAATCGGTTCTACATATACGCGGTCTGCAATATCTGTATCAGTCATAATAGTAGCAGGGTTGGAGTTAACTAATACTACTTTATAACCCTCTTCTCGAAGGGAACGGCATGCTTGTGTACCAGCATAATCAAACTCTGCAGCTTGACCGATAATAATTGGACCAGAACCAATTACAAGTACTTTTTTTGCTTCTGAGGTCATATTATTTTCCCTTTCTCATTAAGTCTTCAAATTCGTCAAATAAATATAGGTTATCAGTAGGTCCTGGGGATGCTTCTGGATGGTATTGTACGGAGAAGATTGGCAATTCTTTATGACGCATACCTTCTACGGTACCATCATTTACACTACGATGTGTAATTTCTACGAAATCTGGCAAAGAAGTATCATCTACCGCATAGCCATGGTTTTGAGATGTAATATATACCCGACCAGTACGTAAATCTTGTACAGGATGGTTAGAACCACGGTGACCAAATTTCAATTTGAATGTGGTACCACCATAAGCTTGTGCCAATACTTGATGCCCCATACAGATACCAAAGATTGGTTTCTTACCAAACATTTTCTTTACTTCTTCTACTGCATAGCCAAGATCTTGAGGGTCTCCAGGGCCATTAGATAAAAAAATACCATCTGGATTTGCTGCCAACACATCTTCGGCCTTAGCATCTGCAGGAAATACAGTAAGACGACAGCCTGCAGCTTCTAGAGAGCGAAGGATATTTTCCTTTACACCATAATCCATTACCGCTACGTGGAATTCAGCATTTTTATCGCCACGCATACCTTGCCATTTTGTAGTTACACGCATAACTTGATCTGTTGGCAAGTCTTGTTTAAACAATTTTTGAATATCCTCCATAGGGTAATCAGAGCGTACGAGTACGCCCTTCATTACACCATGGTTACGAAGAACACGTGTAATCGCACGTGTATCTACATCATAAAGGCAAGGGATGCCGTGCAAACGAAGATACTCACTAAATAACCCCTCATTTTGCCAGTTAGATGGAAAGTCACACAGTTCACCTACAATAAAACCTTTACAATATGGCTTAGGACCTTGAGTGATAGAATTTAAAGTACCATAATTACCAATTAAAGGATAGGTTAATGTAATAATTTGATCCGCATAGGATGGGTCAGTCAAGATTTCTTGATACCCGGTCATACCTGTGTTAAATACAACTTCACCTACCGTTGGGGCGCCACCTAATAAGGAACCTTCAAACACGGAACCATCTTCAAGAACTAACTTGCCTTTCATTATAAGACTACGCCCTCCTTCATAACAATTTTGCCATCAACTACTGTGAGTTTAGCTTTACCTGTAACAGTCATACCATCAAATGGGCTAACTTTACCTTTTGTATAAAATTTATTTCTATCTACTGTCCACTTTTCAGTTGTAGAGAATACAGTAATATCCGCTGGCTTACCAACTTCAAGAACACCTGCATCAAGGTGCATCAACTCAGCTGGTCGAGTACTCATATAGTACACAACTTGATCAATGCTAAGTTTATCAGGACTATATGCATTTGTAATAACCGCTGCCAAAGATGTTTCGAGGCCACTGAAACCATTTGGTGCACAGCAGAATTCATGGTCTTTTTCTTCGTATGCATGTGGTGCATGGTCTGTAATAATCGCATCGATTGTGCCATCTTTCAAGCCTTCTAATAATGCTTGGCGATGATCTTCTGAGCGAATTGGAGGAGCCATTTTAAATGCTGGATTATATTCGCGTAGGTATTCATCTGTGAAAGACAAATGTTGGCTTGTAACTTCACAGGTTACATTAAGGCCTTTAGCCTTCGCACGGCGCACCATATCTACAGTATTTTTACTACTTACGTGAGCAATATGGATATGACCACCTGTCATTTCAGATAACAAGATATCACGAGCAACAGCCAAATCTTCAGCTACTGCAGGACGACCAATAACACCTAATTCATAAGAAACAATACCTTCATGCATATGGCCATTTTTAGTCAATGTAATATCTTCTGCATGGTCGATAACCATCTTATTAAACATGGACGAGTATTCTAAAGCACGACGCATAAATGCAGCATTTTCTACATAGTGGCCATCATCGGAGAAAGCTACTACACCAGCTTCTGCCATATCCCCCATTTCAACAAGTTCCTTACCTTCAAGACCTTTTGATACAGCACCAATAAATTCTACCTTAACAACACCAGTAAGTTCGGCTTGCTTTTGCAACCCTCTTACGAGCGCAGCATTATCTACCACAGGATTTGTATTAGCCATAGTTACAACACGTGTGAAACCACCTGCAGCAGCGGCTTGTGTACCGGAGTGGAAATCTTCTTTCGCTTCTTGACCTGGCTCACGCAAATGTGTGTGAATATCGATAAGGCCTGGTGCTACAATAAGACCTGTTGCATCATATATCTCAGCACCTTCAGCATTTAAGTTTTGACCGATGGCTGCAATTTTACCATCTTTTACGAGAATGTCTGCTACTTCGTTTTGTTTTTTCGCCGGATTTACTACCGTACCATTTTTAATAAGCAAGCTCACTACCGTCACCTCCGATAATAGTTAAGTACAATACAGCCATACGTATAGCTACGCCATTACGCACTTGTTCTTGAATTACTGATTGATCAGAATACGCCACATCTGGTGCGATTTCTAGACCACGGTTCATTGGACCTGGATGCATGACCATTACATCGTCTTTAGCTAATTTCAATACATCGTTATTAATACCAAAGATACGTGCATATTCTCTGTTTGTAGGATATAGTGCAGAGTGAATGCGTTCTAATTGAATGCGAAGTACGTTTACAACATCTGCATCAACAACGGCTTCACGAATATCGTGGTGTACGGTAACACCTAATTTTTCAAGTTCTGGATATACCATTGTACGAGGACCAGCCAGATGTACATCAGCCCCCATTTTTGTAAGTCCATAAATGTTAGAGCGTGCTACGCGACTATGCATTATATCGCCAAGGATAACCACCTTTAATCCTTCAATAGATTCCTTTTTCTCTAAGATAGAATACATGTCTAGTAATGCTTGTGTTGGATGCTCATGAGCGCCATCACCTGCGTTAATGATAATCGGATCTACGGCTTTCGTAGCGTATAAAGGTGCACCTTCTGCGCTGTGGCGCATTACGATAGCATCTGTACCCATGTAGGACATAGTTAATAATGTATCGCGGAAGCTTTCACCTTTACCCATGGAAGATCCACTAGGAGAAAGATTGATTACGTCAGCCCCTAAATATTTTCCGGCTAACTCAAAGGAACTACGAGTACGAGTACTTGGTTCCATAAAAAGGTTGATAATGGATTTTCCCTTTAATAGTGGAACCTTCTTGTCATCAGAAAGAACGATTTTCTTCATTTTCTTTGCCACATCTAAAATCAATTTGATTTCTTCAGGTGACACATTTTGCAAACCCAATAAATCTTTGCCTTTTAGGCTAACTTGTCCCATGATTTCCTCCTAACTCACGTAACAAAAAAGACCTTTTGCCCAGGGCAAAAGGTCAAATAGTTTGCACAAAGAAGCCCCTATGGGCACTTCAACTATATTCCTTTCTCAGCCTCTCTGGACTAAATTAAAAGGTATTGTATTATGCAAT
This sequence comes from Veillonella parvula DSM 2008, assembly GCF_000024945.1. Classification (NCBI taxonomy): domain Bacteria; kingdom Bacillati; phylum Bacillota; class Negativicutes; order Veillonellales; family Veillonellaceae; genus Veillonella; species Veillonella parvula. The sequence goes on along the minus strand of NC_013520.1, from coordinate 685,229 downwards.
GGTCTCTCGTACCATATATGCATTTTCTTTATTTATTGTACTGAATCCACCTTTGAAAGTCAATGTAAAACACAAAATTCATATGGATTTTAAAAAGAGGACAAGCATATAAAATTGCTTGTCCTCTCTATATTTAAACAGCTATTAATCCACTTCTATATCTTAAACTTTAATCTAAAATTTCTTTTTTAGAAATTAAGGGTCTTAACCTAATGGATATAATCTTGGTGGGTTTTCTTCATCATTTTGCTGTTCATTTTGTGGAGTATATGGCATTTGATCTTGTTGCGGCTCATTCGCTACAGGATTTATCTGCACATATTGCTGATTTGGCGACAATTGAGGTTGACGTTGCTCACGACGACGTGTATTTTGAGATGCAGTCGGTCTAGGTTTTGTTAACTCATCAATGGATACAGCATTTGGAATAGTTACATTTGATGTATCCCCATGAATATCATCAAGTTCACTGAAGGAAGGAGTCCTCTTAGATGCTTGAGCAGCCTTACGTTCGGCTTCAAGTTGTTGACGGGCAAGTTCTGCACGACGACGAGCGCTTTCTTGTTGATCTCGAACACGTTGAATCGCTTCAGCACGCTCTTTTGCTTTACGCTCTATTTCAGCTTGAGCCAACGCTTGTTGACGGGCAGCTTCAGCTTTACGTTCTGCCTCTAGTTGCGCTTTATATCGTTCCTCAGCAAGGCGTCGTGCCTCGGCTGCTTGACGTTCTGCTTCAGCTCGTTCTGCAGCAAGTCGCTCTTGCTCTGCCTTACGAGCTTCCGCCGCTATGCGAGCCGCCTCTTCTTTACGAGCCTCTTCGGCACGTCTTGCTTCTTCTATGCGACGAGCTTCTTCGGCTCTACGCACTTCTTCGGCACGTTTAGCCTCTGCAGCAATGCGAGCTTCTTCGGCACGGCGCGCTGCTTCGAGTCGTTCCTGTTCAGCTCTACGTTGTGCCTCAAGTCTAGCTGCTTCTGCTTTCCGAGCTTCTTCTGCTCTACGTGCTTCTGCTTCTAAACGAGCTTGTTCAGCTTTACGCGCCGCTTCAATTCTCGCAGCTTCAGCTTTGCGTGCTTCCTCTGCTCGTTTTGCTTCTGCTGCTACGCGAGCGGCCTCAGCTTTACGTTCCGCTTCAATTCGAGCTTCTTCTGCTCTACGCGCTTCCTCCGCACGACGAGCCTCTTCTGCTTTTCTTGCTGCTTCCATTTGTTGTGCTTCCAAAGCAGCCTTAGCCTCTGCCGCTCTACGAGCGTCTTCTTGGCGCTTCGCTTCAAGAGCGGCTTGCTCAGCAGCACGTTGTGCTTCTAAAGCAGCTTTCGCTTCTGCTGCTTTACGAGCTTCTTCGGCACGTCTTGCTTCCAATGCTTCCTGCTCAGCTTTACGTTGTGCTTCTAAACGAACTCTAGCCTCAGCAGCCAAGCGTTCCTCTTCGGCCTTTTTGGCCTCTAAAGCAGCTTTTTCTGCTGCTCGTTGCGCTTCAAAGCGCGCCTTAGCTTCGGCCGCTTTTCTTTCTTCCTCCGCTTTGCGTGCGGCCTCAATACGAGCAGCTTCAATTCTACGTTCTTCTTCAAGACGTTTTGCTTCCGCTGCTAGTCGAGCTTCTTCTGCTTTACGAGCCGCCTCTAGCCGATCTGCTTCCGCTTTTCTCGCTGCCTCGATACGTGCCATTTCAGCTTTACGAGCCGCTTCCGCCTTGCGAGCTTCCTCTGCTTTACGCTCTGCTTCGGCTTTTTCAGCCATCTTGCGCTCAATTTCAGCATGCTTGGCCTCTGCAGCCTTTCGCAACATTTCGGCTTTTTCTGCAGCTAGTCGAGCCTCTTCAGCTTTTTTACGAGCTAATGCTTCTTTCTCATCTTTTGCCTTTTTAAGTTGTGCTTCTTTTTTTACATCTGCTGCAGCTTTATCGCTTAACTTTTTAGTTTCTTCATGAGCAATTGTTTCTGCCCGTTTAGCTGGACTTTCAACAGTAGATTTTTTAGTATCTACGGACCCTTTATCTCCATCTTTACCACCTACAGGTCCTACAGGTATTTGTGTTCCCCCTTGAGTTGGGTTCCCTAAAATATCTTTAACATCTTTTGGTACATTAACAGCAATAGTTTGATGTTTTTGTGGATTTGCAAGAGATTCAGGAATCAACAAGAAACGAATTGGCAAATTCGATGCACCAGCTGGCATAAAGTTTAATGTTAATAAATCGCCCGCATTATAATTCCCTAATAGACGACTATCTAATATAGTACCTTCCCCTAATGCGGAAATACCATCTTCACCACCAATGTGATAAGTTCGTGTATCAGTCTGTCCCCGTCTAGCACCTTGTTGATGCAATGCTTTTACCATAAAGGAACCAGAATAAGGTCCCCCAAGAGGGTTAAAATACAGTCTAAACGGTTCATTCCCCTTTGTAGGAATTTTTAACGTATACGATACCCCATAGTTACCACGATCTCGAACAAATGCTTTATTTTGCATTTCGTCTACACCATTAATAAACGTATCTTCTCGGTCATTACCAATTTCTACAAAGGCACCACCTAAAGAGGTATCGAATGGTGTAGTAACCTCCATATTACGCTTAGCACCAGTATAAGTACCGCGTAATTGTATTTCATCAATAGGAAGGTTTTTCACCCAATGTGATGCATCTACAGGGTCCATCCCCATAGGCAACATCATGACACGCGCAAATATAGGCCCTTCTGTTTTAATATCTACAATACCCGTAAATAATGCATCTCGATTTACCGGTGTATTTTCTAAGTCACTAAAGATTAATTGGCGCCCTTGTGGTGGGATGCTAAGAGAATATAATGGTCTTGCATCTGGGCTTTCATTAAGAGGTTGCTCCAAATCCTTTCGAGACAAATCACGACCTGCTGCAAAATAATCAGGTGTAGCTACAGATTTTAATTGTCTCATGACATGTACTGAAGTTGGATAAGCCGTTTGGTTTTCTAAGACGATAGCAATCTTGTGAGGTAAATCCATTTCATTTACATGATAGAAATAGATACGACCATTGCCATTAATTGTACCTGCACTTAACGTACCTCCTACAGGTCCTACATATTCAGGACTATCCGATAGGAGCAATGTATCCGTTTGAGACACCAACGATGGTGGCAACGGAGAAAACTGAAAATATCCAATTGATTGTAAATCTATATCACGAGCTTCTACATGGCCTGTAAGGGCAGCCATGGCAGCCATAGCCGCAGCTACACAATATCTTGATTTATAGGAAAACATATATTATTACCTCTATACTTCTTCGAGCCCCAACGGGTCATACGTAAGTGCTAATGCTTCAATCTTCTTTAGTCGATGGCCAATTCCAGATTTAGATAGTTTCCCCTCCATCAACTCTTCAAGTTCTTTTAAACTCGCTTCAGGATTCTCCCACCGAAGTCTTGCAACGACGCGCAACTTTTCTGGTAATTCTTCAATGCCGATTTCTCTATCAATAATACGGATTGCTTTTACCTGACGAACTGCTGCATCCACAACCTTCTGTAAATTTGCAGTCTCACAGTTGACTTGACGATTAATTTGATTCCGTACGGTTTTCATAATCCGCACATTTTCAAATTCCATAAGCGCCGATTGAGCACCCATGATTTGCAAACAATTTGTTACTGCATCCCCTTCTTTAAGATATACTACATACTCTTCCTTCCGCTCCGTTAATCCTGCATGAATGTGAAAAAGCCGTAATACATGGATAATTTCTCTCGCAAAAATCTCGTTTCCCGTCATAAACTCAAGATGGTAATCACTTTGTGGTTTATTAACAGAGCCTCCTCCTAAAAAAGCTCCCCTTAAAAAGGCACGGCGCGCTTCCATTGATTTGAGCCAACTGCGAGGGATTTGTTCGGTTACAGGCCATAAAGCGAGATCCTCTAAAGCCTGTCTCCCCTCTATAGAAGGTTCCACAGAGAGCGTATACATATTTTTTTTACGCAGGTTTAAACCTTGTCGTACTAATACATTTGTAGGTAATTCGTATTGCTTTTTCAAAATACCAAGCAACCGACGAGCTACTGCATTATTAGCCGTAGCCAAACGAATGCCAACGGCACCTTTCATCCCCAAAATGATAGATCCGCTCATACGCAATAAGCAAGACGCTTCAATTTTCATGGCCACATCCGCATCACTAGAGGCTTCATATTGGCATAATTCATTTTTTACATCTTCTGCAAATGACATGGACATCCCTTCTCATTAATGATCATCTCGTTGAAGATAATATTCTAAGATATGCGGTTCAGTGTTAGATTGCATAGCATGAATGATATCCATAATAACTTTACCTAACCGTTCAGGATCGTGAACAGCTGGTTTTTGAGGGTTAATTAAGGTAGCTCGTATAGTGCGGATTCCTTTGTCTTGTAACTTTTTAGTATCTAATACCAATGGTTCAGATCCTACAGCACTATATTGTTCAACCATTTGAATTGGCAACGGCCCATCATTGGCAAGAACAGTATCTATAATTCCTTCTCCGCCATGAGCAATTAAAGCCTCTACATGGTCATTTAATGTGTAGCCTGTGGTTTCACCCGGTTGTGTCATAACATTAGCAATATAGATTTTATTAGCCTTACTGGCACGTACATGAGAGGCCAATTTATCAGTTAGTAAATTTGGGATAATGCTTGTATATAAACTACCAGGACCTAAAATAATCACATCCGCTTCATCAATGGCACGTAATGCAGCCCCCTCTGGCTTAGGCAATGCTGGATCACTATAGATATGACGAATCCGTTTACCCGAGTGTGGTATATTACTTTCACCTTCTACAATAGTGCCATCTGTCATCTCTGCACGCAATTTAATGAACTCTGTAGAGGAAGGAATTACACGACCACGGACACGCAACAATTTACTAGCCGCTTCAAGAGCTTCTTCAATATCTCCATCGTAAACTTGAGCAAGAGCAGTGATAAAGAGATTACCAAAGCTGTGTCCAGAAAGCTCATTTTCCCCTTCGAAGCGGTAACGGAATAAGTTCTCCATTACCCCTTCTTGTTCAGCTAGTGATACTAAACAGTTTCTTAAATCACCAGGTGCTATCATTTGAAAATCTTCTCGCAAGCGGCCAGAAGAACCTCCATCATCAGCAACTGTTACAATCGCAGATAGGTTTGATGTATGTGATTTCAAACCACGCAATAAATTTGATAAGCCTGTACCCCCACCGATGACTACAATTTTTGGCCCCTTATCGAGTCGGATATTTTGAAAAATAATATCCGATACCTTACTGTCAGGATTAGGTAGTACCGCACGAATAATCGTTTTTATAACTTTACTCGTACCGATGAGCATTAATAAAGCGCCAATCGATAATACTACAGCCCCTACAGCAATGAGTACATTATAATTGTAAAAGCCCGTCATATTATAAGAAAAGGCAAGTACAATATCTTCAAGAACCGCAAGCCATTGATAGTTAAAAATCAAAGAAATACCAATAATTAAAAGACCTACACCACAACTAAATAGGGCAAGCCAACGTTTTATATTTAGACCCGGAATTAGCCACCGGAACCATCCTTTTCGCAACATAATCCCCCCTATCTAGTTATCAAGTGTTATAATTTCATGAGGATTATAATCTTCTTCTACATTATTTTTCATCATATCTCTATGTTCAACAGTTACACGATATCCTTTTTCTAACAAGTGGGAGTATAGAGTCTCTGCCATAGCTACAGATCTATGCATACCACCTGTGCAACCTACTGCCACAATAAACTGAGATTTCCCTTCTTGTTCATAATTTGGTACAAGGAAATCCATGGTATCAAAGTAACGTTTTTTAAATTCCTCGGTTACTTCAAAGGAATGGATATATTCATTCACTGCTTTTACACGACCTGTTTTATGACGAAACTCAGGAATATAAAATGGATTTGGTAGAAAACGAACATCCCATACCATATCTGCATCGAGAGGAATACCATATTTAAAACCAAAGCTCACTACAGTAATAGCCATACCATGAGCTTCATCAACCTGAGCAAAGCGCGTTTTTAAATACTCTTTCAAGCTAGCTGTTTTCATATTAGTGGTATCAATAATAAAATCTGCTTTATGGCGCACAGAGTTAAGAATTTGGCGTTCCTTCTTTAGCCCTGTTGTAATCAGCCCATTAGGAGCCAATGGATGACTCCGTCGACTTTCCTTATATCGACGAATCAAAGTCTCATCTGTAGCATCCATAAATACAATTTCAAAATCTACCTTCATATCTTTTAATGTATCTAAAGATGAAGAAAGAGCTTCAAAAAATTCGCCACCCCGAATATCTACAACAAGAGCAACGCGATTAGTCCGTTCTCCACCTTGTCGGCAAATTTCACTTAATTTAGGGATCAGCACAGGGGGAATATTATCAATACATAAATACCCCATATCTTCTAAAGCTTGCAATACCTGAGTTTTGCCGGCACCTGACATACCTGTAACTATTAACAAACGAAATGCTTCCATAGTTTTACTCCATTATAAAAGATTATCTTCAATCCAATGGGCTACGCCATCGTCATTATGGTGGCCACAAATTGTATGAGCCACAGATTTTACATGATCTGTAGCGTTTTCAACAGCTACAGAGTAACCTGTTTTACGTAGCATAGAAATATCATTTTCTGCATTACCAAAAGAAACGATATGTTCTAAACTAATATGATTATCTAAAGCTAGTTGTGTCAAAGCACGCCCCTTTGACACATTAAGGGCAACGATTTCTAAAAAGTCTTTTTGGCTACGAACTAGAGTCACCATATCACCAACTCTAGGAGTTAAAATTTCAATAATTCTGTTAATTCCTTCTACTGTATCTATGGCAATTAGCTTATTCGGTTCAGAGTTTAAACTATATAACGTATCACCTAAAAATTCTGCCGTAGCACCAGTCTGTTTTTCATAGAGAGCGGACTGCCACGTCTTATGATGACATAATAAATGATCATCCACATAAGATTGTATATGCCAATCATATTGTTTTGCTAATTCATAGATACGACGTACGGCTACAATAGGAACAGTCTGTTCAAATAGTTTATATCCTGTTTCTAATTCTTGAATGAGGCCACCAGAAAATAAAATCAGTGGCACATTACCAAGCTTTAACGCCTGACCAATGGGCTTAGCCGTTTGGTACATACGCCCCGTAGCAATCGTAATAGCAACACTCTTTTGCTGCAACCGATGTAATACATCTACTGTATAGTCAGATATAGAATTATCGCTACGCACCAAAGTTTCATCACAATCGATGGCAACCATTTTGATATGAGAAAAAGAAGGATTCATGTTTGTCGCCTTTATAGAAATTTTAAATACTCTTTATTATACCATTAATAGTGGCACTATAGATAGAAATAAGCGGTAATAACCCTAATAATGATAAGAAAGTTTACTCATGGAAATTTCATTAAATGCAAAATCCTCTATTATCGACAAATCATTCTATATTAATTGAGTAGACAGCATTAATGAAACACTATAATAAAAAGCCTCATATAATTTTATATTAAACACAAAAAAGAGACCCCCGAAGGAGTCTCTTTCATATGAGTAACTATCAAATTAGAATTTGTAGTTAAGGTCTGCACGGTAGAAGTCAGCTTTATCATTACCGTTTTGATCTTTCCAATCAAAACCGTAGTTAGCTGTTAAGCCTACGTTGTTTTGCAATGCATAGTCAACAGTTGCCATCCAACCTTTAGCATCTGTAGTGTAGATGTGGTTGTAAGTAGTATCAATGATAGGAGCATTTTCTTTTGCGTTGAAGTATTGACCTTTTACGCCCCAAGTACCTTGTTTTTTGATGTCGTAGTTACCATAACCTACGCCAGCTGTCCAAGCTTGAGATTCTTCAAGGCTAGAAGCTTTCAACCATTCGCCACCAACCCAAATTTTATCGAAGTTAGCATCAGCATTGAAACCATATACGTTTCTAACATCATCATCTTGGTTAATACGGTCATAGAAACCACCAACCATAGCATGTTTACCAACTTTACCATTAACATTTACGATAAGATCAGTAACATTTTCCTCTTTAGTCAAGCCAGCTGCATCGCCAGATACCATGTAACCATAAGCTACTTGTGCATTAACTTTGTCATTACCAGCATTGAATTGAGCACCATCAAAAGTACCATCAAATGCTAAGCCACCACCAACAACTTGACCGAAACGGCCAGCTTTCAAGGATACGCGTTCACCGAATTTATGGTTAACATATGCGCGATCGATTGTAGCATTTGCTTTACCTTCAGTTCTGGAGTCACCTAATTCGAAGTTACCAGATGTCAAACGAACAACTGCATCAGTGCGATCGTTTACTTTTGCGTTGAATTGTACACGTGCACGAGCGTCGAATTTGGATTTAGCATGTTCAGCATCTTTATAACGAAGACGAGCATCACCAGTAACTTTTACGTTACCAACGCGGTCTTCCAAACGAGCTACACGAACGCCCAAGTTGTTCAATTCGTTAGAGAATTCATCAGCTAAACGGTTGATCATAGCTTGTTGTTCTGCGTTAGCGCGGTCTTGGTTAGCCATAGCTTTAGCTACCATTTGAGCCATTTCGTAACGAGTGATGTTGTTTTGGCCTTTGAAAGTACCATCAGGATAACCGTTAACGATACCAGCGTTTGCCAATTGAGAAACTGCTTGGTATGCCCAAGAATCTGGAGTTACATCGGAGAATGGGTTAGCTGCGAAAGCTGTAGTTACACCCAAAACTGCTGTTGCTGCAAAGATTGCTGCAAATTGTTTTTTCATAGTTAAATTCCTTCTTTCTGAAAAAAATAGAAAATAAAATGTTACAAGTCATAACATTCACATTCTACTCGTTCTTCAGATTAAGAATGTATAGGAGTGTCCACGTTTCCTCACCATATTCTACATCGAAGATCTTCGTTTCATGTATGTATCATGACCTGTACGGTGATAGTATCACAACCTTTTTTCTATGTAAAGCCTTAACACCTATATTCAGCCTTATTACTGAATACTCTCTATTTTAAAAATTTCATGAATGCAGTAAAAATCTAACTTCATGAACATTTTTTCATTTTATAGTTTTATACAAAAAAATTTTTTATCAGATTTAAAAACCTAAAATTATATTAATAAAACTAATTATATTAACATTCATTTATTAATATAAAAAATGAAATTATAAACTATATTATCATTATATTTATTTGCTAAAAAAGAATATCCTACTTACGCTCTATGTTAAATTGATAATACTCTAGGATGTTCACCGTGTATATTAATCTTCAAACTACAAAAAAGAGACTCCCGAAGGAGTCTCTTTCATATGATTAACTATCAAATTAGAATTTGTAGTTAAGTTCTGCACGGTAGAAATCGCTAAGATCGGAACCGCTTTGAGTTTTCCAGTCGAAACCGTAGTTAGCGGACAAACCAACGTTGTTTTGCAATGCATAGTTAACAGTTGCCATCCAACCTTTAGCATCTTGAGTGTAAAGATGATTATAAGTAGTATCTACGATAGGTGCATTTTCTTTTTGGTTAAAGTATTGACCTTTCACATCCCAAGTACCTTGTTTTTTGATGTCATAGTTACCAAAACCTACGCCTGCTGTCCAAGCTTGAGATTTTTCAAGGTTGGAAGCTTTCAACCATTCACCACCAACCCAAACTTTATCGAAGTTAGCATCAGCATTGAAACCATAGATGTTTTTAACATCATCGGATTGGTTTACACGATCATAGAAACCGCCTACCATAGTGTTTTTACCAACTTTACCAGTTAAGCCAAGGTAAGTATCAGTTACGTTTTCTTCTTTAGTCAAGCCAGCTGCTTCACCGGATACCATATAACCGTAAGCTGCTTGAGCTTGGATTTTGTCGTTGCCAACGTTCAATTGAGCACCGTCGAATGTGCCGTCGAACATCAAGCCGCCACCGATAACTTGACCGAAACGACCAGCTTTCAAGGATACGCGTTCGCCGAATTTGTGGTTAACATATGCGCGATCGATTGTAGCATTTGCATTACCTTCAGTAGTGGAGTTACCCAATTCGAAGTTACCAGAAGTCAAACGAACTACAGCGTCTGTACGATCGTTAACTTTTGCGTTGAATTGTACACGTGCACGAGCGTCAAATTTAGATTTAGCATGTTCAGCATCACGGTAACGAAGACGAGCATCACCAGTAACTTTTACATTACCAACGCGGTCTTCCAAGCGAGCTACACGAACGCCCAAGTTGTTCAATTCGTTGGAGAATTCATCAGCCAAACGGTTAATCATAGCTTGTTGTTCAGCGTTAGCGCGGTCTTGGTTAGCCATAGCTTTAGCTACCATTTGAGCCATTTCGTAACGAGTGATGTTGTTTTGACCTTTGAAAGTGCCATCTGGGTAACCATTGATAACACCAGCGTTAGCCAATTGAGAAACTGCTTGGTACGCCCAAGAATCTGGAGTTACATCGGAGAATGGGTTAGCTGCGAATGCAGTAGTTACACCCAAAACTGCTGTTGCTGCAAAGATTGCTGCGAATTGTTTTTTCATAGTTGAATTCCTTCTTTCTGAAAAAAATAGAAAATAAACTGTTACAAGTCATAACATTCATATTCTACTCAGCTCTTCAGATTAAGAATTTCAGGAGTGTCCATGTTTCCTCGCTATATTCTACATCGAAGTTCTTCGTTTCATATGTTTGCTACTTCTTGTACGGTGATATTAGCACAACCATTTTTTCATGTAAACCCTTTTTTCTCAATTGTATTCTCAATATCTTATTTTTATAACTTAAAATATCTTCAAGATTAGATTATATCTAGTTTTATAGGGTATAACTTTTTTCATAAAAAAATTTAATTTTATATCCCTTTCTATTAATTGAGAATTTTTATTATATTTTTCATTAAGTTAAACTTATTAATACATATATAATTAATAAGAAATTTATCGTTCTATACAGAAAGATTTTATAAATATATCCTACAATATAAGGGATATAATTCTTGATAACCACTAAATTATTCGATTACTATTAATATTATGTATTTATAAAACATTTTACTATATATATACTATTATATATAAAATAATTCATAATACTTTTATGCAACAAAAAAAGACTTCCGAAGAAGTCTTTTTTTTGTTTGTGAGGGAATTAGAATTTGTAATTTAATTCTGCACGGTAGAAATCGGAAAGATCATTACCGCTTTGGTCTTTAGAGTTGAAACCATAACCAGCGGATAAACCTACGTTATCTTGTACTGCGTAGTCTACGCTAGCCATGTAACCTTTGTAACCATTAGATGTATTTGTTAAATCATATGCTTGATCCCAAGTGGAACTTACGATTGGTGCATTAGCTTTTTGGTTGAAGTATTGACCTTTCACATCCCATGTACCTTTTTTAGCGATGTCGTAGTTACCATAGCCAAGACCTGCTGTCCAAGCTTGAGAATTATCTACGTTGGAAGCTTTCAACCATTCACCGCCAGCCCACAATTTATTTTTACGGAAGTCCGCATTGAAACCGTAAACATCTTGTTTATCGGAATTAACTGTTACACCATTGTGGTTCAAGTTGCCGCTAGATAATCTGGAGTAGAAACCACCAACAGAGGATTCTTTACCAACTTTACCTTTTAAGCCTACATAGGATACAGATGGGTTATCAGATTTGGAGTTGCCATCAGCAGCACCATCAATCATATAACCATATGCACCTTGTACTTGAACTTTATCATTACCTACGTTCAATTGTGCACCATCAAATGTATCATCGTACATCAAACCGCCACCAATTGTTTGTTGGAAACGACCAGCTTTAGCAGATACGTTGCTACCAAATTTGTGATCTACGTAAGCACGATCGATTGTTGCTTGAGAACCTTTAGTAGAGTCACCAAATTCGTAATTACCTTTTACACGAACAACTGCTTGTGTTTTATCATTTACATTAGCATTGAATTGTACACGTGCACGGCCGTCAGTTAAAGATTTACTATTAGCTTTGTAAACACCTTTGTCTTCAGAACCTTGGTAACGGATACGAGCATCACCAGTTACCTTTACATTACCTACACGGTCTTCTAAGCGAGATACTCGAACGCCAAGGTTGTTCAACTCGTTAGAGAACTCATCTGCCAATCGGTTAATCATAGCTTGTTGTTCAGCGTTAGCACGATCTTGGTTAGCCATAGCTTTAGCTACCATTTGAGCCATTTCATAACGAGTGATATTGTTTTGGCCTTTGAAAGTGCCATCTGGATAACCATTAACGATACCAGATTGTGCTAATTGAGATACTGCTTGGTATGCCCAACTATCTGGAGTTACATCGGAGAATGGATTTGCAGCAAATGCTGTTGTTACACCTAACACTGCTGTTGCTGCTAACATTGTTGCGAATTGTTTTTTCATAATGAATTCCTTCTTTCTTATAAATAAGAATTTATATTTGCAGAAGACGTTCACTACATAAGTAGTATCACTATGAAAGATGTATTAGGAGTGTCCATGTTTCCTCAACTAAATTATCTATCGTAGCTCCACTTCTTTGTAGCGTAGCCTTTCTGTTGATGTGAATATACCACCACCCCAAAACTTTGTAAAGCATTTTACACAACTAAATTTTATGAAATTTCTTTCATGAATAGAAATTATACCGAAAACATAGATTATTACTGCATTTTTAAAAATTTAATTTTACAAAATTTCATTTTATAGTCTAAAAAAATAGATAATTTTATTATCTACAGCCACAAATTTAATAATTATCACTTATTAAATTTACCTATACTTATAATTTATATTAATTCATTTGTTTGAATTGTTTATTTTCTATAAGATTACTAAGTGATATATTTAGATTCAACCTAGTCGTCTTGCTATATTTATTTAGTATACATTTCACAAGATACGACGTAACTTAATCCTTCTTAACTTATAAAAAAGCCTATCTATGATGTATTTCATCATAGATAGGCTTTCACGATTATTAAATTGCGTAAGAAACAAATCCTAAAATATGGTCAACAGGAACTGGGCCGATAAACCGACTATCACTAGAATGATTACGATTATCCCCCATCACAAATACATGACCTTCAGGAACTGTTACAGGTGTAGACCGAGTATAATTCATTTTTGTATCTTTTGTATATGGCTCTTGTAATTTCTCTCCATTACGCCATACATACCCATCTTTAAACTCTAGTACATCACCAGGTCTACCTATTACACGTTTTACCCATACATCATTTGTTTGAGCGGATTTATTAAAAACAGATGCATAGTTCATCAGTGGTTCTTTTACATCATCCACCCATGTACGAACACGATTAACACGACTATCAATAATAACGATTTGTCCATATTCGGGCATATCATTCATAATATGATGCCATTTGGTAACAATCAAATATTGTCCATTGTGTAATGTATCATCCATTGATTCCCCAGACACTCTAGTAGGTTGAATCAAGAAAATATGAATTATCATAGCAATGATTAATGCCAATGCAATAGCATAAATCCAATCTAATATTTCTTTTACTATTGTATTACCTAACTTATTACTCATAGTTTCCTCTTAATGACCACCTTTCGTAAATCTCCCACCAAAGACATCATGTACGTCTTGGATCGTAATAAATGCTGTAGGATCTACTTCATAAACGGTATCCTTTAATCTTGTAATTTCTAGCCGCGTTACTACAGAATATAATACATGTTTCGGTTGTTTTAAATACCCACCTTCTCCGTACATAATAGTAACACCACGATTAAGATTAGCATTTAATGCATCAGCAATAATCTTGGAATTATCTGCATCGGTAATAATCATAACCCCTTTAGATTCTTCAAGTCCAGTGATGGTCACATCAATCATCTTATAAGCAATAAAATAAGCAATTAAGGAATACATGGCACTATTCCAACTATATACAAAGCCCGCTGCTCCAAGAATAACTAAATTCATGGCCATTACAATTTCGCCTACAGAAAAGGTGGACCGTTTATCAAAGATAATAGCTACAATTTCAGATCCATCTAATGAGCCACCATTACGAATAATTAGCCCTACCCCAATACCTAAGATTATACCACCAAAGATTGACCCTAAAAATGGGTCAGTTGTAATAGGTGTAAAGCGGTGTGCAATGGTAGAAAATATTGCCATCCATATAATAGAGAACAAAGTAGACAAGGTAAATCCTTTACCAATTACTTTATAGCCTAAATATAAAAAGGGTAAGTTGAAAAGTACTACGAAAATGCTAAAAGAAATACCTGATAGTTCCGCAGCCATCAAAGATATACCAACTACCCCACCGTCAATGATACTATTGGGTACTAAGAATAAATCTAACCCTATCGTATATATTAAGGCACCTAGAGTCATCATTACACAGCGCATAATAAGATTTGACCAGTTACGCATTGAAGTTTCATTCGTCATGATTATCTCCTTTTCCGTATAACTGCTCCATAGCATGTAATCTTTTCTCTTCTAACTCACTTGAACTCATAGTTTCTTCTTTGATTGCCGCTTCGTTCTGAGCTAACTGCTTCGTATAGCGCAAGCCAATAACGAGAGCCGTCAAATCATCTACAGGTTCTGGTGGAAATTGCATAGATGTAGGAATAATCTTGCGCCACCCTGTAGGAGGATTATATTGCCAATATAATTTACGGGCCTCCTCTGTACTGTGAGATTCGTCGATTAAACTAGTTGTAATTTTATGATTACGTCCAATTTGTTGAAGAGAAGGATACAAGTGTTTATGATTTGTACCATTTCCACAAACAATATGAACAATACCATAATATTCAGTTAAAATACGCTCAATATCTTTATTGAAAGTATTTGAAGAAATAATTTTACGGCATATCATCTCACCGGAAGGTGAAAGTATAGCTACGCCAGTTTTCTCATTTCCTGGATCCACTGCTAAAATATATGTATTTTCAGTCATTTGATTATCCCCTTTGTAAGTACAGTAGTTATATTTTAACATAAAAAGAAGGTCTTATGTTGAAAATTACATAAGACCTTCTTTTATAATGTATGAAAACAGCATACCTTCATCATATTAATTAGTTTACATTTTTGCCTTATCATTGAAATCTGGCATTTGAGTAATACGCAACTTGAGGTGAACAGGACCAGATGAATATGTGTCGCCATCAGTATAAGCTTCCACATGAACCTTGCCACGCATAGTACTTATTCTTTTAATGGCTGTAAACAAATCATCACCAGGTATCGTTCCAATATCACCTGATAAGGAATCAGGAATAATACCCTTTGCCTTAGCACGTTCATTTACTTGTTTCAAGAATTGAAGCATAGACGATTGAGCATTAGTACCCCCATCAATTACTGTAGAGTGAATTACCTCTCCATTTTTATAGATAAATTGTTGTGGATATACTTGAATAACTGCAACTGCAGGTTCACCTGAAATAATATTTCCGGCTGCCACAACTTGAACCACCATAGGAGTCTTGGAATTGATTAGCTTTTGAGTAGCTACCTCAACATTTTGTCGATCTACATACACAACGGATTGACCATTATCTTCTATACCTAAGCGACGTAAAACAAGTTTATTTGTATCATCGATAATATGTTTAATAGCATTATTACTATCTTCTTCACTTAAACCAGGTCGTACAACAGCTTGTGCTAATAACTGATCTACTTGGAAGAGAATGGTTCCTTCCCGTAAATGAATGATGCCATTCTGCAATTGTTCTTGTGTATTTTGTAGATTCTTAATATGCGCTTCCATCTTAGCACGTGTTGCTTCAAGCTCAGCTACCTTTTGAGACACCTCTGCATAAGAGGCTTGTAAAGATGCCAATTCGGCTTCTGTTGCGTCTTTAGCAGCTTGTGCACTCGCCAATTCAGCTTTTGTAGCCTCTACTTCACGGCGAATTTGTTCAATCTCAGCCATCCGTTCTTCAAGCTCTTGTTTATTTTGTTCTAACAAAGCCTGCCCACGAATCAGTTCTTGCGTCTTTGCAGCAACCTCATTATTCAGCTGCTTCATATCAGCTCGCAACTGATCCATACCGAACAATGCGGTTCGCACACTTTGAGACGTAAAGGTTAATACCCCAACCGTAGCTGCTGCAACTAAAAGGCCTGTCACAATAGTAACTATAATAGATGTGTGCTTAGGTCGTAATCCAAAGAGGGACATACGACGTTTACCAATTTTAGTGCCTAGCTTATCCCCCATGTAAGCAATGAGACCACCCATAAGAGCTATAATTATTAAGATTTTAACACCTACTAACATCATGTCCCTCCTTTCTCCTAAGAATACAATCTGTTATTTCGATACACGCCAATTCAAATACAGCCCTGCAATAATACCTAATGTATCCGGTATTAATGCAGCCAATAAGGTTGGCAATGCTCCACCTTTCCCTAAAGCACCAGCAAAGGTCATCACCCCATAATAAATAAAGATGATGAGAATACTAATACCAAAGCCGATAGATGAGCTAGAGCGTTGCTTTTGAAGGCCTAAAGGTGCACCTACGAGAGCAAATACAAAACTTGCCAACGGAATTGTAAAGCGTTGGTACATTTCCATTTCAAGTTTATTAGCATTAGTATAAGCAGCCTTATAAGCTCTGATTTGGTGACGTAACTCCTTAATCGTCAATTCCTCAGGCTTACGTTGATCTTGTTGAATATCTTTTGGGGCAGACTTAATCGGCAATGATTGCTCCTTAAATTTCATGGTACGTTCAACACCATTACCAGCTGATAAATCATAGATGATACCATTCTGCATCACCCAATATTGACCATTCCAGATAGCTGTATCAGCATTTTCAACTTGTTGTAACTTGCCGCCCTCCCCAAATTGTTGAACCGTAATCATGGACAACTGTTTGGTTTCAGCATCATAGCTCTTAGCATACATCAATGTGCCTAGCTCATCACCATTCATCGTTTTTAACACAATATGATTTTGTGTTTGAGGTGATGCATTTTTCATAATTTGTTCGCGCACAATCGTTTGATACATATGATTTGTACGAGGTACAACAAATTCATTAAATGCTACTGCCCCAATGGAAATGATGAGGGCAATAATATATACAGGCATGGCCAAGCGTAAAAAGCTTAGACCTCCAGCACGCATAACAACGATTTCACTAGTGCTACTCAAACGACTAAAAGTCATAAGAGAAGCCAATAGTACTGACATTGGGAATGTTAAAATAACAATACTTGGTAAAGCCAAGACAAATGCTTGCATAACAAGCAACAATGGTGCTCCATATTCAGTAATATATTGAGCAATCCTAAACAATGTGCCTGTACCAATAAAAATACTAGTAAAAGCAAAAACCCCAAATAGGAATGGGCCTACAAAAGCTTTTAAAATATATTTATCTAATAATCGCATAGCCCCTCCTATAATTTAAAGTTATCCCCTAAATAATGTTCACGAGCGATTGGATCATTCGCAATTTCATCAGGGGTACCCTCTAGGAGGATTTTACCATTACTCAAAATATAAGCCTTATCTACAATCCCCAATGTTTCGCGAACATTATGGTCTGTAATCAAGATACCAATACCTCGGTTCTTAACGTGTAAGATAATTTGCTGAATATCAGCAACCGCAATTGGATCGACACCTGCAAAAGGTTCATCAAGAAGGATGAAATTAGGTTCTAAGGCGAGGCAACGCGCAATTTCTACACGACGTCGTTCACCACCAGATAATTGCATCCCCATACGGTCACGGACATGTCCAATATGAAATTCTTCAATCAATGATTCCACGATAGCTTCAATCTCATCAGATTTTTTTGCCGTAATCTGTAGCATGGCACGAATATTGTCCTCTACAGACATGGAACGAAAGATTGATGCCTCTTGCGGTAAGTATCCAATCCCTTCAGCCGCCCGCTTATACATAGGAATATTTGTTATATCCTTGCCATCAACGGTAATGATACCAGAACTTGGTCTTTCAATGCCTACAATCATATAAAATGACGTAGTTTTACCGGCCCCATTAGGCCCTAATAGACCTACAACTTGGCCTTTATCAACGCGTAGACTTACACCATCTACCACATTGCGTCCGCTAAAGGTTTTAACTAAGTTTTTGGTTTCTATATACATATATTATCCTTATTTATTCGGAACAATGACGAGTGTACTACGTCCACCTAATGTTTCAGCAGAATCATCAGCTAAACGAATTTTCAGTTCCGGTGCATTCAGTACATTACCATTTTGAACGGCATGCGCAGAACCCGATAAGAGTACCACTCCATCATTTTGGTTTGGCGTTTGTGTATATGTAGCTCGGTCAGCAGAACCAGACACGTTTCGTTCAGGATTAGAGAAGGTAACATTACCTTGCGCTACAGCACGAACTTCCTTCATCCATCCTTCTACCTTATCACCGGTTAAGGTTGTCCCTTCAGCAATCAAACGGGCATTGCCTGTAACAAGACCGTATTCAGAGTCAGTACTATACTCAACACTGTCGCCAAAGATTTGGCGATCAGCACGTTGTAAATGAACGCTACCATTAGCAGTGAATTTATTATTATTGTAACTGTGAACCGCTTGAGCAGACATGGCCATATCAGAACCAATCATAGATACACCACCATCAAGATTTGCTTCTTGAGTTTTTGTATTGTACCAACCCTTGGCACCAGTCATAGTTTTATCCGCTTGGGTAATAACAACATTACCTGTTGCATCTGCACGACCTGAATTGCCATCATAAGACAATGTATCAGCGCTGATAGTCAACGGATCATTTGCAGCCCAAACTGTAACAGATGCGGTCATGAGTACAGCTAATATAGCCATACCAATCTGTTTTTTCTTATTCATCATATTTCCTCTCAATTACTTCTTTGTTAATTTCGCATGTCCAATGGCTTTAATAATTTTTAAAGACATATTGCCCTCAAGCTTGTCACCTGTGAGGGTTACATCCTTACTGTTATAAGTGAAAGCCGTTTTAGATGTCAATGTTTTCGTTTTGTTATCAAAATGAAGGGCCTCAGTTTTAAATTCTGCACCTTCCGTATTGGTAGCAGTAACGCCTTGATCAATATCAAGAGAGTTTCGATCACCCGTCAGTACAGCATGAGGAGCTGTAATCGTAGTAGTCACATCATCTTGATAGAACAGACCTTTCAAATTGGTCAGAACGATAGCTTTTGTACGCGGGTCATATTCAATCTTCTCAGCCGATAATGCCCATACTAACTTGCCATCCTTTTCCTCTTGCAAGTCCGCACCTTGGAAATTAACGAGTTGTCCACTTTGATTTTGAGTGGAATTAGCCTCATTAGAGTCTTTCATAATAAATACAATAAGACCGATTAGAGCTAATACTATAGCGACCACAATGGCAATTAACTTTTTATTGTTTTTCATGCGCTCTCTCCCGTATAGCTATCTTCTTATCGTAATCAATAATTTGATCCATCTTAGTCATCCAACGATGTTGGAACCAAAGCCACTCATCTGGATGTTCACGAATAAATTCTTCCGTAACACGTACACAGGCTTCAGTTAGACGATACATATCAACATCTTCATCACCAGTTTCCTCATAATGTAATGCTGGCAAGATATGAACGATATGTCCTCCTTCAGGCTTACGAGATGCAAAAATAGGTACTACAGGAGAGCCAAATTTCTTTGCAAATGTTGCTGGTCCCATAACAGCTGATGAATCTTGTCCCAAAAACGGAACTGGTAAACCATTTATATATCCATCTTGGTCAGCTAAGAATCCAAGAAGTTTTTTCTTTTTTAAAGCCTTAGCAGCAGAAACGATTTCGTTGCCACCACTAGCAAATACGTCAAGCCCCACCATCTCACGATATTCATTCATAAGGCGTGTAAATTGAGCATTAGGTTGTTTCTTAACAATTGTAGTGGAAGGATATCCATGAGCTGCCATAGCAGCCCCCATCCATTCCCAGTTGCCTACATGGCCAGTAAGAACGATAACTCCCTTATCTTCAGCAATGGCCTTTTCTAAATGTTCAACACCACGCATCTCTATGTGTTTATTGATAAAGGATTTCGTCAGGTTTGGCATGTATAATACTTCCATAACACTGCGACCAAGATTTTTAAACAACTTATTAATTAATTGTTCCGCCTCTTGATCGTTCATATTCATGCCAATTTTAATATTATTTATGCCTCTAAGTTTTTGCTTCTTCGCTATTAGCCCATATACAGGACCTAAACAAGCGCCTATGAGCAAAATGAGCTTGTATGGTAGTCGACAAACAAGCCAACTAATGCCTTTAACTAAATGGTATTGCCATTCGTTATTCATTCTGCCCACCTCCTTTATTGTCCATGAGCATGGGCCTCTCGCGCATAATCTGCAACAACAGAATCCCATAAACCTTGATTCTTCAGGATATATTCTACAGCCTCTCTAACAGCACCATGTCCACCATTGACGGTAGAAATAAATTTAGCTATTGATTTAACCTCTAATACCGCATTATTTGGTGCCATCGGCAAACCTACGAGTTGAAGAGCCCCTAAATCATTAAGATCATCCCCCATGTAAGCAACCGAATCTAAGTCGATTTGATGTTTTTTACAAAGAGTTCTTAATGCTTCAGTTTTATTAGTATGCCCCATAAGAAGTTCATCAAAATCTAACTCCTTCGCACGATGCTCTACCATCGGAGATACGCGAGCCGTGATAATTGCTAACTTTATCCCTGATTTACGAGCCGCAGTCAAGCCTAAACCATCTTTGACAGAAAAGGCTTTGAGCTCTTCTCCAGTCGATGTGTAAATTAGAGTTCCATCTGATAAAACTCCATCAACATCGAGAACAATCCATTGAATATTCATTATACAATGCCTCTACGCAATAAATCCGTGATGTGAACAATGCCAAGACATACATTATTAGTATCAACCACTGGTAATACGGTAATAGGGCGGGGTTGATTTTTCTCCATCAAATGAAGCGCTTCTGCGGCCAGTTTATCCTTTGTAATCGTACGCGGCATAGACGTCATCATATCCTCTACGGGCCATTCTAAAAAATTGCTGCCAGAATCAAGTCCACGACGCACATCACCATCAGTAACTAGACCTAACAAATGTCCTTCTTCATCAATAACATTTGTAGCACCTAACCCTTTTTCTGTCATTACAAAGAGTGCATCACGAACGGTAGCCCCTTTAAATACTGTTGGATTATCCTCGCCACCATGCATGATATTTTCTACAGTCAACAATAATTTGCGACCTAAAGAACCACCTGGATGGAATACAGCAAAGTTTTCTGGAGTAAAATGATGGCGTTCCAATAAACATACCGCTAACGCATCACCTAGTGCTAGAGCAACAGTAGTACTTGTAGTAGGTGCTAAACCCAATGGACAAGCTTCTCGTTCTACCTCTGCCAACAATACAATATCAGAATTTTTTGCTAATGTAGACTCTGGTTTCCCTACAACACAGATTAATTTAGCTCCTATGCGGCGCAGAGACGGCAAAATACTAATGATTTCTCCTGTTTCACCACTATTAGAAAATGCTAACACTACATCATCTTCAGTAATCATACCAAGATCACCATGCACGCCTTCACCAGGATGCATAAAAAGTGCTGGTGTCCCTGTACTAGCCAAGGTAGCCGCAATTTTACGACCAATATGACCAGATTTTCCCATTCCTGTACATACTACACGGCCCTTACAGGCCAAAATCATATTTACAGCATTTACAAAATTGTGATCCAAACGAGAACTTAATTCTTCAATAGCACGAGCTTCCTCATGAAGCACCTGTGCCGCTTGTTCTAAAATAGTCACAAATACCGCCCCTAACCTTTTACGATTTTATCAATAGCTACTAAATCACGAAGCAAATCTTCGAATTGATCTAAATACAACATATTAGGACCATCAGACAATGCTTCCTCAGGATTATCGTGCACTTCAAAGAATAACCCATCTACACCACTAGCCACAGCCGCACGTGCCAAATTTGGTACAAATTCACGGTTACCACTAGATTTAGTCCCTGCACCACCTGGTAATTGAACGCTATGAGTAGCATCAAAAATTACTGGATAGTCGAAAGAACGCATAATTGGGAAGGATCTCATGTCAACTACGAGATTATTATAACCAAAGCTAAAACCACGTTCGGTAAGCATAAGATTTTCATTACCTGTTTCTTTCATTTTATTAAGAACATTTTCCATGTCCTTAGGAGCCATGAATTGACCTTTTTTAACATTTACGCATTTACCAGTTTTAGCAGCGCCGTAAACAAGATCAGTTTGACGGCATAAAAAAGCTGGAATTTGTAGAATATCTAATACTTCAGCTGCAGGTTCAATTTGCTCGATAGAGTGAATGTCACTGACAACGGGCACATTGAGTTCCTTCTTAATAGAAGCAAGCATTTTTAACCCTTCCTCAAGACCTGGTCCACGGAAGGAACTAAAGCTAGAGCGATTAGCTTTATCAAAGGAAGCTTTAAAGATATAGGGAACACCTAAACGTTCGCATATCTCTTTTGCTCGTTTACCGATAGCTAATGTGCGGTCATAGTCCTCAATAACACATGGACCTGCAAGGACAAATAAACCCTTGCCGCCACCCACAGTAATATCTTTAATTTGAACTGTTTTCATTTATTTCTCCTCTTGCTCGTAAATTGCATTAACACGAGCTAAGTCTTCAGGTGTATCAACACCGATAAATCGTTTATTTGTCAAAATAACACGAATTGTATAACCGTTCTCTAGAGCACGTAATTGTTCTAGAGATTCTGTTCGCTCCGCCGGAGTTGGCTCCATCTTAGCGTAGTTTAATAAAAACTCTCTACGATATGCATAGATGCCAATATGTTTTAGTGGCGGACGCACAAAATCATGGCGAGGATATGGGATTAAAGATCTAGAAAAATACATCGCATCATTACGATTATTTAAAATGACCTTTACCGCTGATGGCTCCTCGTACTCTTCCTCTAATAAAGGAGTAGCTACTGTGGCCATCTGCAAGTTTGGATCTTCCTCAAATAGACGTGCCAAGTCATCAATAAGATTTGGATCAATCATCGGTTCATCACCTTGGACATTGATAACAACATCCAAGTCTGTATAATGACTCGCAACCTCTGCTAATCGATCCGTCCCTGTAGGGTGATTAGGATCTGTCATCATAACAGTTCCCCCAAACTGTTGTACTGCAGAATATACGCGGTTATCATCAGTGGCTACAATTGTACATACTGTCTTTGTAGCTTGTGATACCCTTGCATAAACCCGTTCAATCATAGGTTTACCTGCAATATCAGCTAATGGTTTGCCCGGTAATCTTGTAGAACCATAACGCGCAGGAATAACACATCCAAACTTCACGATAAAACCCCATTTCTGTTATTCGTGTATCTTATTATTATACACTAAATCTCTAAATTTTCTATGAATTCTTGTTTTCCAGAAACAAATTCAATCCCTATAGATAGCACCAGAATCGGTATTTTCAAGTCTTCAATTGCATGCAACTGACTTAACTTAACTGCATCCTTTTCTGTAATGCAAATAGCATCAGCTTGATGAGCAAATGCTTGTTTCCAAATCTCAACTACATCATCATTTGAAAAGTCATGATGATCTCCAAATGGCAAGGTATGAACAACGTTATACCCTACATCAGTTAACGTTTGTGTAAAGGATTGAGGGTTTCCAATTCCACTCACAGCCATAATGCGTTGTTCCTTGTAAGCATCTACAGAAGCCCCAACAGAACCATTAGCCCACTCATCTAAGGTGTACATAAATTGCGGCTTATGTGTTGTTTCATAGACAGGTATATTGGGAATCATCTGAGTTAATCGCTTTCGAATGCCGGATACAATACCTGGTGCTACTTGATCAACCTTAGTAAGAACGATAATATCCGCACGCTGTAAACCACTAAGGGGTTCACGTAATAGTCCCCGTGGCAATACATGTTCATAGCCAAACGGATTGGATGCATCGATTAGTACAATATCAATATCTCTTGCTAGTGCACGATGTTGAAAGCCATCATCCATAATAAGACAATCGGCACCTAGCTCATTAATAGCGATTTCTGCAGATTTGGAACGTTCACGTCCAATGATTACATTAGATTTTTGTAAAACCTTAGCCAGTAACCAAGCCTCATCACCACTGATAGATGGCTCTACAAGCATTGTTCCATCTTTAGAAATAATAATATTTTTGTTATTATCTTCTGCACGGTATCCACGACTAAGAACAGTAGGATGAAGGCCCTTCTGAGTAAGCACATCACAAATAAATCGCACCATCGGTGTTTTTCCAGTACCACCAGCCGTAATGTTGCCAACGCTGATTACAGGCACTGTAACTTTCGTAACGCCTTTACCCTCATCAAATCGAGCATTGCGTATTGATACAGCTTTCTCATAACCTTTACTCAAAAGGCCTAAACTGGAGCGAGCTATATCACCTAATACGGATTGATCTTCACCACTAACGATGGATTTGAATAATGCTTCCCCACTCATAGGTGACGCCTCCTATTATGTAATACAGTAAACTAATCTACAAATTTAGTCTTACTACGGAATAATTTGATGTTTCTCAAATAGCAAACGTAACTCTTGTGTATTACGCCGCGTAGCACCACGATTTTCTTTAATGATATCCAGGCAGTTTTGCCCCATCTTTTTAGCCAAGTCTCTATCCTTACATAAACGCAAGACCATAGCGGTTAACTCTTTTCCATTCTTCACTTGCTCACAAGCATTTCGAGAGTTTAATAAGGCGAAAATTTCTTTAAAGTTAAACATATGAGGCCCAACCAAAATTGGCTTACCATGTGCAGCTGGTTCCAAAATATTATGGCCTCCAGTTTTAACAAGGGAACCACCAACAAAGATAATATCGCCTAAGCTATACAGTCGGCCAAGTTCACCAATGGTATCTAAAACGACAACGGGAATACCTTCATGAACAGGCTCCTTCATATCGCTACGACAAATAGCACTCAATTCATAACGCTTTGCAATATTTTGCACATCATGACCGCGATAAATTTCACGAGGCGCAATCAATAAACGAGCTTGTGGATACTCTTTCAATACTTGCTTGAAGGTTTCAAAAATAGCCTCTTCTTCACCTTTGTGAGTACTACCTGCAATAATGATAGGATGATTATTTCCAAAGCCAAATTCATCGAGAAGAGCTTGTTTTTCTTCATATGATACGGTGGCATATGTTTGATCGTATTTCATATTACCTGTTACGGTAATATCAGGTGTATGAGCACCTAAACTTTCAATATACGCCGCATCAAATTTGGACTGCATGCAGAAACGCTCAATAGAGCGTAACATTTCACGCGTAAAAGCACTGATATACTTATAACGTTTCATACTGCGATCTGAAATGCGTCCATTAACCATCATAACTGGAATGTTTTCCGATTCGGCGATACGCAAGAAGTTTGGCCAAATTTCAGTTTCTACGAGTAAAATAGTAATCGGCTTAATAATATGTAAAATTTTACGAGTTAAATACGGCAAATCAAGGGGAAAGAATATAATTCCTTCTGCTTCAGGAATGATACGATGAGCCATAGCATGACCAGTAGCAGTAACTACTGACACAACCACAACAGCTTCAGGAAATTCCTTTTTAACCTCTTTTACCAATGGACTGGTAGCCACAATTTCCCCTACGGAAGCGGCGTGAATCCAAATAGCACGACGCCCTTCAATTTTCTTTAATAGCGAAGCGGGCATATAGCCTGCACTTTGTTTGATACGCTCATAAAAGCCATCTTCAAAGGCAAGTCGGTATAAAATAACCGGAATCAAGCCTATCCAATAAAATATGAGCAATACGTTATATATCCAGTACATGGTTATCCTTTATTGGAGAATTGAACGGAATAAAGATGATTGTACAATCCGCCGTCAACAGCTAATAGCTCTTGGTGAGTCCCCTGCTCTACCAAGCGACCTTGATTAAGTACAACAATTTGATGAGCATTTTGAACGGTGCTCAATCGATGGGCAATGACAAATGCCGTACGCCCTTTCATAAGGCGATCTAACGCCTCTTGTACAAGCTTTTCGCTCTCAGTATCTAAAGCAGATGTGGCTTCATCTAAAATTAGAATTCGAGGATCTTTTAAAATAGCACGTGCGATAGCAACGCGTTGACGTTGTCCACCAGATAGCGAACTGCCTCGTTCACCTACAATCGTATCGAGACCATCAGGCATTTTCTCAACGAACTCAAGTACATTAGCCGCTTTAGCCGCTTCATACACGTCTTCATCAGTAGCATCTAAACGACCATACAAGATATTCTCTTTAATTGTAGCATTGAACAATACGGTTTCCTGTGGTACAAGACCAATTTGTTCACGCAAAGATTTAAAAGTAACATCTTTCACGTTATAACCATCTATTGTAATAGAGCCACCTGTTACATCATAGAAACGAGGTAGTAAGTTAGCGAGAGTTGTCTTACCTGCACCAGATGGACCAACAAGGGCTACACTTTCGCCAGCCTTAACTGACAAGGTAAAATTTTCTAAGGCAGCCTTTTCTCCATCATAGGAGAAAGAAACATCATTAAACTCCACATTGCCGGTAATAGCAGGCAATGTAATAGCATCAGGTTTCTCCACAACATCTGTTTTAGTATCTAAAATTTCAAATACACGATCGGCAGCAGCCAACGCCTTTTGAATATTACCATATACTTGACTCAAACGTTTTACGGGATTTGACAAGTTAATAGCATAAATCAAGAAAGCAATCAAAGAACCTGCAGTAATAGCACCTGTTACTACGGAGTAACCGCCGTACCAAAGGATGACCGCTACAGCGATTGCCGCAGAAAATTCAACCATTGGGCTTAACAAGCTAGTCAATTTAGTAGCTTTGATAACTGCTTTAAAATTGCGATCATTTTCATCTTCAAAGCGCTTACGCTCAAAATCTTCACGAGCAAAGGATTTTACAACGCGAACTGCACTAATTACCTCTTGTAAAAGTGCCGTAATATCAGCTACACGCCCTTGGACATCATGCCCCGCCACGCGAAGCTTCTTACCAAAAACATTGATAATCACTAAAACTACGGGAACCGTAATAAAAGTAACTAACGTCAATTTCCAGTCAATGAGAAGCATGGACACCAAGGAACCGATAAGTGTTACAGATTCAGTGATAAAAGAAATCAAGTTATCTACCACGGCCGTTTGCAATGCAGCTACGTCATTTGTAAGATTACTCATGATAACGCCCGTCTTACGACGATCGAAATAGGATAAGCTTAATTTTTGTAGATGATTAAAAATAGCCTCACGTACATCGATAATCACGCGCTGTCCGATGTAGGACATATTATAGGTTTGACCATAGGTAGCAAAGCCACGAATTAGGAAAATGAGTATAATAGCACCTACAATAAGGTTCAACATAAACATATTCTTTTCATCTAATACTTGGTCTACTACATTCTTAATTAGCCAAGGTACTACCAAATAGGCAGCAGCAGCGACAATCATGCAGAACACTGCAAAAAGCATTCGCTTATAATAAGGCTTTACAAAATATAAGAGCCTAGAATAACTATTCATTACATTTCTCCTTACCGAGATTGTACACAAGATGTGCTACTCGTTTTACTGCACCAGGCTCACCTAATTTATGACGTACTTCGCGCAATTCACTACGCATAGCTTCATTTTTCTCTACATCACTAATCAATGGTTCCACCAAAGATACAATCGTTTCTGGTGTGACAGCATCCTGTAATAATTCAGGAATAACCTCTTTACCAGCTACAATATTAGGCAAGCCCACATGTGTTACATTCACAACCATCTTACCAATACCATACGTAATTGGAGATACACGATACAATAATACCGTTGGCAATTCCATCATCGCCGTTTCTAATGTAGCCGTTCCTGATGCAGCAAGGCACACATCACAAATCTGCATCAAGTCATATGTATGGTCTTCCGTAATCGTAACAGGTACCTTATGAGCATCGATAAAAGCTTCTAGCTCACTTCGATCAATCGTATGTGCTCGAGGCAAGAAGAATTGAACATCTTCATGTTTCGCCATCAATTGCTCACCACTTTTTAGCATCGTATCAAGCAAGGATAAAACCTCTTGTTTACGACTGCCAGGCATGAGCAATACTTTTTTAGCCTCTTTACGAGCCCCAAAGTATTCTTCGGCCGCATCCTTAGTCATCGTAGGATGTACAATATCGAGTAAAGGATGACCTACAAAATCTACATCACATTTGTACTTGCGATACGCTTCAGCTTCAAATGGGAAGATAGATGCTACCTTGGTTACATACTTACGAATTGTATTACCACGACTACTGTGCCAAGCCCAAATCGTTGGAGCAATATAATATAAAACAGGAATCTCCAATTCATGAGCCACCGCAGCTAATTTCATATTAAAACCTGGATAATCTACACAAACGAGAATATCCGGTTTCTCCTTCATCATGACGCGTTTCAAATACGTGCGCAACTTAAAGAATTTTGGCAATGATTTCACAATCTCTACAATACCAATGACACCAAGATTCTTAATATCATACACGATACGAACACCAGCACGCTCCATCAAGGTGCCACCCATACCAAACATTTCTACAGAAGGATCTATTTCTCTCAATGCATTGGCTACACTTGCCGCATGAGTATCGCCGGAAGCTTCACCGGCGGAAAACATGACTTTCATTATGCATCCTTTCTGGAATTTACAAATTCTTGGTCAACAGCACAGATAACAATACCATGACGATCTGCCATATCAAGCACGTCTTGTTGTTGTACGAAAATAGTCTTTTCCGCTTCTACAGCTAGTACCTTACAACCACTATCAATCATAGACATGAGCGTTTTTATGCCTACTGCCGGCACATCAAAGCGTACATCTTGATTTGGTTTTTCTGTTTTAACAACAATCGCATCTCCGCGCCCCAGTTCTCCACCTCTCAAGATACACTTGTCAGTCCCTTCAATGGCTTCAATTGCCATGACCGCCTTATGTTTAACAACAACGGTTTGACCAATATCAAGGGCCCCCATTTGTTTAGCTAGTTCAAAACCAAAACAAATGTCAGCCCATTGCTCATCTGTAGGTTGTGCTTTTGAAAGCACTCCTACCTTTGGCATAAATGGTTTCAAGTATGCTGTTTGATCTAATACTTTAAAGCCTTCTCGTTCGATTTCATCAACGATGGCAAGCATAATCGTATCATCTTTACGATTTTTGAGCCGCTTTAAAACGCCTAATGTTTTTAAATCAGGAAATGTAAGGCCTTTAAAGAGAATCTCTTTAGTGACTTTTCCAAGCATGGTTAACTCTTGAACCTCTTCTTTTTTCAAGGTTTTAAAGATTTTACCTAGTTTAGCAACACCAATATCATAGAAAGCATCAGCCTCAGCCTTTAGAGCTGGGTCTATATCAGGTACTACACCGATAACAACCACCTCGTGGCCCAATACATGAGCGGCACGCATGAATTCTACAGGCAAAACACCAATGCCCGCAATTAATCCTACCTTTGCCAAGACTATACCTCCTAGATGACCTCACGGCCTATATATCAATTAGTAATTTCAAGTTCCCTATGAAAATGCCTAAAAATAGACATAATCATATACAATATATTTTACTATAAATAGCTACTTTTTACCATTAAAAAGCCAAGCTTTATGCCCTTTTCTTCATCATTTTATTAAAATTTCCTTATTACTTTTAACTACTAAAACATCTACGAATATATCTATCAAAACTTTTCTATAAATATAATGTAAATTATCATTGATATAAAACTCAACTAGTAATAATGCACACAAAAAGACCTCGTACATTGTACGAGGTCCTCATAATTAGTCGCGACGAGTACGCATAATGCCTCTATCAGCATTACGTAGGAATCGTAATAAATTTTCAATTTCTACGGAAGAATCCAATTGTAATTCCATTTCTTCAATCGCCTTAGATAAGCTGAATCCAGAACGATAAATAATACGGAATGCTTGTTTCAAATCACGTCGTACATCTTCGGAAATTCCTGCACGAGATAAGCCTACAGAGTTTAGACCAATAACACGTGCTGGTTGACCATCGGCAATCACGTAAGGGGGGATATCTTGTACCACCTTAGCCATCCCGCCAACCATTGCATTACGACCGATTTTAACAAATTGATGAATACCTGCAAGGCCGCCAATAACCACGCGATCTTCAACGATAGCGTGCCCTGCAAGACCAGCACAATTACTCATTATTACATTATTACCAACGATACAGTTATGAGCCACATGTGTACAGGCTTGAAGTAAACAATTATTGCCTACACGTGTTTCTTCACCTTCACCAGTAGCGCGGCTAATAGTTACGAATTCACGAATAACCGTTTCATCGCCAATATTACAATAGCTTTTTTCGCCTTTAAATTTTAAATCTTGCGGTTCCAACCCAATAGATGCGTTAGGATAAATTTCACAACGCTTACCAATGGTTGTCCAACCACCAATTACAACATGTGCACCGATTTGTGTGCCATCGCCAATCTCGACATGTTCGCCGATAACAGCGCCAGGACCTACGATTACATCTTTGCCCAATTTAGCATTTGGATGGACTATGGCTGTACTATGGATGTTGGATTCCGCATTTTCCATGCCTACAACTATCACTACAATCACTCCTCATTCTATTATACAAGGGCAAACATGTATTCACCGCTAGCGCACAATTTGTCGCCAACATAGGCACGGCCTTCAACCTTGCCCATTTTACCTTTAATTTTAACAATATCTACCTCCATGCGAACTTGATCGCCAGGTTTTACAGGATGGCGGAAACGCACTTTATCAATACCTGTAAACATAGGAGTAAGACCACGATTTTCCTCAGGGTACAATAATGCAATACCACCAACTTGAGCAATAGCTTCAGTCAATAATACACCTGGCATAACTGGGTTCCCTGGAAAGTGACCTTGGAAGAACAATTCGTTGAATGTAGCATTTTTAATACCCACAGCACGTTTCATAGGTTCTAACTCAACAATACGATCAACCAAAAGCATTGGGTAACGATGAGGTAAAATTTCTAAAATATCTTCGTGATTAAGAATCATGGCTGTGTCTCCCTTATTTCTTCCATTATACTGCGAGCCAATCTTGAATTTAATTCATGACTCGATTTCAAAGCAATTACATGGCCTTCAATCGGTCCTAACAAGAATAAATCCCCTATAACATCTAATGCTTTATGGCGAACTAATTCATCCTCAAAGCGTGGTATAGATAGACATTTCTCATCATCATAGACTAATGCATTATCTAGGCTACCGCCTTTTGCAAGCCCCATGGCCTGTAATTGTTCCAATTCCTTCATAAATCCGATAGTCCTAGCCGATCCAATGTGGGCTTTGAAATACTCAGGCGATACTTCAAAATCACATTGTTGCGTACCAAGCAACGGATGGCTGTTAATTGATGTAAAAGTCATGCGATAGCCATCATATGGCAAAATCACAATAAAACGATCCCCATCATAAACAGCATGAGATCGAGTCACTTTGTATATATGACGCAACGCTATTTGTTCTTCAATGCCAGCCTTTTCAATAAGATTGACAAAAATAGCACTACTACCATCACCTACAGGAGGTTCTGGAGAATCCATTTCAATATAACAGTTATCAATATTCATAGCACTGAACGCTGCCATCACATGTTCAACAGTAAATACCTTTGCTTCACCATTTTCCAACGTGGTAGCGCGCATAGTGTTCGTCACATTATCAATGTGTGCTCGCACAGAAGGATGCCCTTCAATGTCCGTGCGGACAAACACAATTCCTGTATCTTCAGGTGCAGGCTTAAAAACCATATGTACTGGTTCACCGCTATGAAGGCCAATCCCTTGATATGAAACAGCCTTTTTTATTGTTTGTTGTGGCTTACTCATAAGAATGTCCTTTCATAATCCGAATTCACGTTTACTATACACCAATATGTATTATACCCTATTTGCATAGGGGTTACAAGAAATTTACCATATATTACGCTAATTGGAAAAACTATTCTTAGTCTTTAAAATTTTAATAGATTATTTTTAAACACTAAATTATAAGTTACAAAATAAAAAGAGATTTCATCCATGCTAATAGGAATCAGTTTCATCTTGGATATTCCACAATCGCATAAACAAAATCTCTTTAAAATTATTAACTATTGAAAAACATCAGGTGGTGTATCTATTTGTTCACCATAAAAACGACGAGTCCATTTCCAACGGTTATGAAGCCAAAACCAATCTTCAGGATATCGCCGAATATAATCTTCAATAAACTCATTTAGACGAGTTGTTGTTACCGCTATATCACGCTTTTTATCATCTGTGCGTTCCACATAAATTGGTGGATGCGCTTCAATCTCATGTTTCTCAGAAAACGGACTATAATGTATGGTTACAAAAATAATGGGCACATCTTGCATACGAGCCAATACAGCTGGTCCCGCAGCCGTCAATGTTTCATAACCAAAGAATGGTACAAGAAGGCCATCATCACCAGGGTCCTGATCCATAATAAGGCCTAAAAATGCACCTTTTTTTAGTTCATTAATCATTTCACGAACACCTGTTTTATAGGTCACATGTTGATGCATAATCCGACGATATTCATTGATAAACTTATCGGCATCACCATTTTGTTTCATAGCCACAGAAATCAACGGATACCCTTCAGAAGCAAGAACGGCACCTAGGAGTTCCCAGTTACCACTATGAACAGCGGCTAAGATTGCACCTCGACCATTTTCTAAGGCATCATCTAAGTACTCTCGATTAATAAACTCCACCATATCTTTGTATGCACCATCTTTAATTTCAGGATAGCGCAATACATCAATAATCATACGGCCAAAGCGTGTAGTGCTAGCTTTCGCAATACGTCGAGCTTCTTTAGGATCATCTGTAATATTACAGAATAAAATTTGGCCTATCGCTAGGCGCTTGCGTTTAGGTGGCACCACTAACCACGCAATTTCACCTAGCAATGTACCAATAGCATATTGCAAACCTTTAGGTAATAAGCAAATAAAGGCACTAAAGATTTTCATAAACCTATACATGGATTATTAGCTCTCCTTAAGCTGTGCTTTCAAAGCGTCAATTTCTTTTTGTAATTGTTTTACAGTTTTCACCATTTCTGGCAAACGATTCTCGTAAGCAGCCAATTTTAACCACTCTTTATGAGGTCTCATTGGATACCCAGCCATAACAGAATTAGATGGTACATTGCCAGTAATTCCTGTTTTACCTGCAAATTGTACATTATCTCCAATTGTAATATGACCAGTACAGCCTGTTTGTCCTGCAAAGATTACATGGTTACCACATTTTGTACTACCTGCAATCCCAACCTGTGCAATCAAGAAACAATCTTCTCCAATCTCAACATTGTGGCCAAGGTGAACAAGATTGTCAATTTTTGTACCGCGACGTACCAAGGTAGATCCCATTGTAGCATTATCAACAGTAGTGCAAGAACCAATTTCTACATCATCTTCAAGAATAACATTGCCTACTTGAGGAATATGCGTATGAATACCATTTTCTGTGGCAAAGCCAAAACCTTCACCACCGATAACTGCTTTAGCACGCAATACAACGCGTTTACCCAAAATACAGTTCTCATGTACGATAGCACCTGCATAGATATCAGAATCTTCCCCAATTCGTACATTATGACCAATATATACATAAGGTCGAATTGTTACATTATCACCGATAACAGCATTATCATTAATAACACAATAGGCACCAATAGCTACATTTTTACCAAGTGTAACATTCTTGCCAATAATAGCTGTACTATGCACTTCACGGGGAACTACAACAGGTGGATGGAATACTTCTAGCACTTGGGCGAATGCAGCTTTTGCATTATCAACTACGATTTGTGCCATCGGTGCATTCTTTACTTCCGATTCAACGATAACAGCACCCGCTTGGCATAATGCAATATGTTCAACATATTCACCTATTGCAAAAGTTATGGATTGTTTTACTGCTTGCTCAAAGCTACGTGTCTCAGTAATGACAATAGACTCATCCCCTATAAGTTGACCGCCTACTAAATTTGCGAGTTCCTGTAAAGTTTTTTCCAAGGCAAACTCCTCCCCCGTGGTAATCTTCAATTATTGTGCAGCTTCAGTTGTACTTGTTGCAGCTTGATCTGCTTGTTGTGCATTTTGCTGAGCATCTTGTTGCTCTTGGGCTTTAGCTGCATTTTCAACTTCTTTGATTTGGTCGTCAGAAGCTTTACCCATTTTTGTAATCAAATCATCAGTTACATCAGAGCCACCGCCAACAACAGCGCCTTTCTCAATAATAACATCAAGTTTTTTCTCTTTCACAAGTTCATTGATTTTTTGTTCTTGATATTGACGATATTCTTGCGCTTTTGCATTCGCAAAGGCATTTAATTCTTGATTCGCTTGATTAAATACATTTTGTTTAGATGCTTCATCGGCAGCAGCAATTTTAGCATCTAATTCCGCTTTTTTAGCATTGATTTCTTTAGTAATTTCAATGCCTTTTTCAGTACTGTTTGCCACTTTCACGCTATCAACATAACCAACATTATTAGAACCACAACCACCTAAGATAGCCATAGAAGCTACTAAAGATGCACCTAATACTAAAGATTTAATACGTTTATTCATAATATAACTCCTTATTGAACTCGATAGGACGCCTTCACTGCATCAGTAATATCAAGCCCTTTAATATTACCACCATCATCGATGATAACTAAATCCAAATGTTGTTCCTCAGCAATAATTGCTACGCGCATACGAACATCTTCTAAAATAGCCTCATGAAGTGCACTTACCTCAGCTTCTTTATCTGAAAGCTTTTTTGCCCATGTATCATTCCACTCTTGAGCCACAGGCAGGTTATTATTAGCAATGATGGATTGTGCTTGTTGTTGTACCATGGAGTCTCGTTTCTCAGCTAATTCCTTCTGTAGGGATGCAGCGTATTGATTGAGCTCTTCCTGCCCTTTTTGTTGCATTGGAGCAAGCTCTGCCTGTACCTTTGCTTTAATTGAATCTACATCGAAATCCGATGGTTTTCTCTTAGCTAATAAGTCCTTTAATCTTTCTTCTTTTTTAGCTTTTTCAGCCATAGCCGCTGCTCTTTGTGCATCATCTATATATACACGTGCATCATAGGCATATAAGTCTAGTTGAAGGTTTACGATTTCCAGATCATATTCATTAGTACTAACCTTTAACTCAGCTAAATACTTTTGAGTCAATTCATTGCGTTTCGCATTTAATTGCTGATTTAGTTCATTCTCTTTTGTTGCAATACGAGTTTGCAATTCGACCGTAAGAGCATCTGACAAGGTTGAATCCAGTGCAAGCGTTTTCAACTGTTTATCTTGTGTCTCTGACTTGGCATTTAAGGCTTGTTGTTCAAGTTCATATTGACGTTGTAAAAGTTCCAATTCATTTTTGGCTTGTTTATAATCCGCATAGGATGGATTAAACTCTAGTACATCATCAATGCGTACAACACCTATTGACATGCCATCAGGACCCTGTTGGTGATTTGTTACAAAACCATAGGCCCAAATCATAGCACTTATTGCAGCAACGAGAAATATGACTAGTCCTATATATCGTTGTTTCCCGTTCATTGTCGTTCTCCCTTACATAGAACTACAGTTTATTTTTTTGCATCAGTAGCTAGTTTTTTCAATACTTGATCTGTAATATCAACACCACCGTATAGTACAGTGTCTTTAGTCATAACAACGCTAAGACCTTTAGCATCACCAACCGCTTTTGCAGCCTCCATAGCTTTATCTTGAACGGATTTAGCAATTTCTTGATCTTTTTTAGCTAGGTTTTGACGAGCTTCTTCAGCAATTTTTTGTTTAGTAGCATCATCTTGTGCTGCATCAATTTTAGCTTGCGTTTCTTGTTGTAATTGGCTTTGATAGCTCATATATTCTTGAGCTGCAGAGATATAAATTGGATTATCTTGAGACAACATACGAGATGTATCGATAACCCCAATAGTACTAGTCCCACTATTACTACTAGGCGAAGCCATTTGCGTATAAGCTAACGCACCAATACCAACAATAAAAATAGCAGCAATGACGATGGAAAAAATCTTTACATTCGCCTTGTTGTTCATCATTCGCATCATAATAGAGTGCCCTCATTTCTTTAAATCACTGCATCAAAGGATGCCATATAGAGATATTGGTGAAAGCCTCTTTAAAAAGAGGCCTTCACCATATACATTTACTATATTAGAATTGTGTACCGAAGCTGAAGTGGAATTTATTTTTGTGTTTACCCACACCATAGTCAAGTTTAACAGGACCAATTGGGGTCGTAATACGAACACCAGCACCAACGCCATAGTTAAAGGATTTTTTGCTGTTATACCATGTAACATTTGGTGCATCCCATGCATCACCAATATCACCGAATAACACACCGCTAACTTTCTTAACAATTGGGAAACGGAATTCCAATGTAGCATTGTACATCTTCTTACCACGGAATTGATCATCTTCATAACCACGTAAGGAATCAGCACCGCCCAATGTGAACAATTGGCTATAAGGAGCATCACCTTGGATGAAACCAGCACGTGCACGGAATGCCAATACATTCTTAGCGCCCAATTTCTTGTACATACGAGTTTCAGCTGTGAATTTGTAGAAGTCGAAGTCACCGCCCAAGCCATGACCAGCCCATTGTGTAGTATAAGAAATACGACGACCACGAGTTGGTTCATAGATATTATCACGAGAATCGTATACTTTTTGCCATGTTACGGAGTTAATGCGACCGAAGTTATTTTTTACATAGTTGTCAGATGCGAAGTTATAGGAACCATTATCCCAGTTTGTACCTTTACCCGCATTTTTATCATAACGGAAGCCAG
Organism: Veillonella parvula DSM 2008; assembly: GCF_000024945.1. Classification (NCBI taxonomy): domain Bacteria; kingdom Bacillati; phylum Bacillota; class Negativicutes; order Veillonellales; family Veillonellaceae; genus Veillonella; species Veillonella parvula. The sequence goes on along the minus strand of NC_013520.1, from coordinate 648,121 downwards.
AACTATCATCATCATCCCATTTATAAGAATCTTTACGAGATTCTAATGTCAAGTAATCACGAGTATATTCCCCAGTTTGACGACCGAAGGAAATATTGAAACCACGAGATTTCTTATTGTATTCTGCTACTTCATTACCATCTTCATTGTAATCTGTGTATTCATCTTCGCGGTTGAAGAAGGAGAAGCCAAGGGATGTACCTTTGCTATCGATCCAAGGTTTCAAGTAGGAGATTTGGTAGTTCTTATATTTTTTCTTACCACCGATTTCCCAGTGAACTTTAAATTTATCGCCAGTACCACGGAAGTTATCTTCACCGAATTCAACAATACCCATCAACCCATCAGATTTAGAGTAACCAGCACCTAATGTGATGGTACCAGTCTTATGTTCCAATACATCGATTTCAATAATTACATTATTTGGATCTTGTTCACCTGGCAACATACGAACGTTTACGTCATCAAAGAAACCTAAGTTATATACGCGTTCTACAGAACGACGTACCAAGAATTTATTAAAAGGTTTTCCTTTCTTTTGAACAAATTCACGAGTAATAACTTTATTGCGAGTTTTCTTGTTACCTGCTGGAATGATATCTTCTACGATACCTTCAACAATGTGTATATGAAGTACGCCTTGGTCATCTACACGGACACCATCAACGTGTGCTAACATATAGCCATCACGAGCATATGCAGCATTAATACCTTGGACTTTTTGCCCTACAGATACAGAGTTAAGAACTTGACCTGGTTGAATATCCATGAACTTAGTCAATACTTCGGAGGAATATACAGTATTACCTTCAAAGGAAACGCCAGTAGTAACTGGATTTACGGTTACGGCAAAGTCCAATTTTACGCCTTCAGGCACGGAAGTAAATACAGGATTTACTTCAGAGAAGTACCCAGTATTACCAAGATTAGTTACATCTTTAAATACGCCATCAACAGATACGGCATCGCCAACTTTTTCAGTTAAAATTGGCAACAAATTTGCTTGCTGTTCAGCTGTAACGCCAGATATAGATAAACCGGTAATCAATTTACCTACGTAAGGATTAACAGATTCTGCACTAGCAGATGTGACATATTGTGCTTCTACTGTTGTAACAGCTTGAGTTTGGCCATTTTCAGCAGCCTTATCAAGATCAGTACCACCAGTAGTTTTAGATACCATTTTTACTTGTTTATCATCAGTTTTTAAAGCAGCATTATTGACTGTAACAGTTCCATCAGAACCTTTTACTACAGTGCCGTCACTAGATATAGTCGTATCACCACGAGCAGCTAAGATAGCTGCATCAGTTTCATCTTGTATAGTTGTAGTAGTTGCATCAGCATTATAAACAGCTTGTGTAGTAGCTGCATCATTTGCTGTAGCAGCATTAGTCGTCGTTGTGCTATTTAAATCTGGAGTATAGCCAGCTTGTACCTCAGCAGCAAATACACTGCCTGTCCCCATGACAGCGGTCAACACGGACGCTGCAAGCATACTTTTATAAGCTTTTGGTTTAAACATAAATTCCTCCTAGAACTCATCCCCATAAAGAGTTTACATCTTATTTATAAAGACTAATAAATCTTTATCATTATAGCATAAATTGCTTGGAATGAGTACTATATTAAACAAATTTTATGAAATTAATATGACTAGAATGTGCATACCTAAGGGGTTTACACATTCTAGCCATACTCTTAAAAGCTACGTGTCCAACGACCACCTATATAATTGTTCCCTTTTGATGTATGCCATCCCGTGAACTTAAGGTTTCGTTTAACAGAATATTCTATACCATATTTATTTTGTTTGTTATTAATACCTTGAGAATAAGTCAACATGACTCTCGGTAATACATATTTACCGATTTCAATATTATAATTACTTGCCGTATCCCTATTGGTTGGCTCATCGGGATCAATTGACCCTGTTGTAATATTGATGCGGTCTAACCCAAGTGTATTTTGTAATGCATCTTGTACATAGCCAAAAGCAAACATTTGAAGCCCTGCTGTAGCCACAGCATTCACATCTTCATTTGTCAAAGTACTACTATTTGAATCTGCACCGCGGCCGAAGGTCAACATGGAAATGATTTGCTTTCTAGACAATGTAGGATTAGAGGACAATGATAAGTCCATATGATCCACTGTCCCTTTTACGCCAAGCATAATAGTGTAATTACTTACATTTGTTTCAGCCTCTAATTGTAAGTTTGGTAAATAAGAGCCACCTACGAAATGGGCATTCCCTTTTGTAATATTAAATACATGGCTCAAATACTTAAACGTGCCATTTCTAACATCGAATTGACCACTAGCAGTTGGATTTTGTAAGGATCCACCAAAATGAACATCGCCACTGATAAACATGTTGTATAAGGTGCGATCATATAAGCGTACTCCTTTACCGGCATGAACAGTAACATCCACCCCCATATCTTTGGTACTTTCACTAGATTGTAAGGAAAGAGGAATTTTGAATTGAATCTTTTCAAGATTTAAAGTACCAATAAGGGTCGGCAATCCATCTCGGTCAGCAATATAAAGTTCACCATTCAACGGTCCTCTTACATATTCACTGCGAACCTCTAAGTCTTCTAGCTGAACTGCCGCCTTATAATTAGTAAGAGTATGTCCAGACCAATTTACTTTAGCAGCCAAACCAGCTGAGCCTTTGCCCATATTAATACGGGATTGAAAATCACCTTGTTGACCAGAGAAAATTAAGTCACCATCAATACCAGTAATTTGATTTTCTACACTTGCCAATTTCATCGTACCATTACGTACCGATACAGTACCATATGCTTCAGGCTGATCAATAGTGCCTGTAATGTGAACCGTGCCTTTTAACGGACCTGTTGCCTCCTTAACACTAGTTGTAAGAAGAGGGATAACAGCCATATCTGCTTCGTTAAAATCAATAGTTACATCCATAGATTTGCTATCATTTGCTGGAATATACCCAGATGTAAAGATTGCCGCTAATGGAATCTTACCATAGACACTTAGCTTATACCCACTTTTGGCACCTTGAATTCGTTGAATCTGAATAACTTGATCTTGCATTGTAGCCAATACAAAACCTTCATCAATGCCAACACCATTAAAGGACCCCGACTCTATAGCACTGGATAATTCTACTTTAGGATTCTTAGTTTCTCCAGTAATATTCACAACACCAGTCACCCAACCAGTAGCTTGAATATCCTTACCCATAAGTGGCAAGAACGGTACTATATCAACATCCTTTAATGCAACCTGTAAATCTGCTTGACCATCAAGATCCATCGTACCGCCTATTGCAATAAGACCTTCACCAACAGGTAGTTTCAGAGTTGTAACTTTGAATTTACGATTAGCAAAACTTGCATTGATAGTTGCATCACCAACAATCTTTTCATCAATACTTACATCATTAATCTTGCCTGTTACATTAACACTTGGATTGTCGCGTGTACCTCCAATTTCAACAGAACCATTTAATTTACCATCAATATGTTCGTTGGACCGGTCTAGCAAGTTTAGTAAATTCTTTACGCTACCATTAGTAACATCTAATACACCAAATAGTTGTCTACTGTCATCAAACTTCATACCACCTTTAACAGCATAGCGACCACCATCGGCTTCAGCAAAGGTGAAATCTTGTACATTTACAACCGATTTATCTGCATAAACACGACCATGAATATCGTTCAATAATTCTCCATTAACTGATAAGGCATCAGATGAAATATAGCCATTGAATTGAGGGTTATCCATAGATCCAGTAATTTGCCCTCGACCAGATAGCAACCCATCAACTTTGTAACCCGTATTAATGAGCAATCTGCCCATATCAATATTTTTACCTTCAAAATCAACATTAATTGCTTCTTTAGATACTGTACCTCCACCTGTGATAGTTGCACCATAACCTGCAATATCAAATCTATAAAGCTCTAATGTATTATTCTGATAGTTATATTTTACAAATGCATTAGTCACGAGTTTTCCATAAGCAGAACCATCCCACAAATGAGCACGACCTTCTACAATCGGATTTGCAGCCGTTCCTGTAATATGATTGTCCGTTTCAAACCAACCCGTAATAGGAACATCTGTAACAGTACGAATCACATTTTCAATACGAGCAGTCCGAGCCCTAGCATTTAAATCTAACGCATCCGTATCAAGATTATACCAACCATTAACATCATAGCCCCCATCGCCATCACCAATATGTCCATTGGTAATAGTGAGAATATGGTTATCTAGCTTAATATCACCATGGATATTATTGAATCGAGCCCCTTTATAATGTACCTCTTGACCCCATACAGTGCCCGTTACATTTGGATTATCCAATGTACCTTGTATCGCAAAAGAGGTATTCAAGGTGCCATCAACCTCTTGACCAATAATAGGACTTAATGCGGTCAACGGCAATGCATTACCTGAAATAGTGGCATCTACGTTACCATTCTGGATATAGCCATACCCGCTAAGCGTCCCATCCCCCATAGTACCTACAACGGTTATGTTTGTACGATTATCAGCATGCATAAAGTTAGCTTTTACAGTATCAACCACAACGCCGTGAATACCTATTTGGCGACCTTCAACAGCGCCTACGGCATCTGTAACTTGATTATTTTTTCCTAAAATACGAATCTCACCATCGATATTACCTGTAATCGGTGTGGTCATATCTTTTGTGAAAGTGCCTAAAGGTAAATCTTGAGTATTTATAATAGCATCAAAATCCCCTGTATCAGCTACATATTGACCCTTAATCTTTGCGCTACCTTCACCTATAGACAAGTGCGCATCATCAGTACGAACTAAACCGTTATCATATACGATATTCCCTTGTAAACGATCAATATAGTAACCTTTATAAGAAATACCATCACTAGCAATCGTTGCATCTACACGAGGGGCTACTGTCGTACCACCAATATGTGCACGCCCACCTACAATGCCAGTAACACCGACATCTGTTATCGCTTCTAAAGCTACTTTATCGGCTACAACATTAAGATTTAAATATTCTTCATCTTTACCCAGTGTAACTAATCCATTGATCTTTGCTACTTGATCATTTACTCTCCAAGAACTACGACTAATAACGATTTGATCATTATTAAGCATAATGCGACCCGTACCATCGGTAATATTATAAATTGTATTACCCCGTTTATAAGTGCCGGTTAAGCCTTTAAAGCCTACATTACCACTCATGATATATTTGCCATCTTCACTTTTAAGATTTAAATGTATATCTTGTAATTTACCACTCGTTACAGATAACTCCTTACGAAGTGGAACAAAACGCATAATACCAGCTGTATCAATTTCGTTAGCTTGTACAAAGAGATCAAAATTAGATACATTGTTCATATCAATTTTGCCATTCATGGTAATTGCGGAACCATCTACATCCGCAGTAAAGGCGCCTTTAGACATTCCACTCATATTAAGCGCCATAGTCCCATCAAGATTTTCTACATTTCTCTTTATTCCATCTTTAGTACGTAGAGCTACACGACCATCATTAATAGTTACAGAGCCATCAAAAGTACCCGACTTATTTGGATCGGATGGTTTTACTAACTTAGTTATACTCCACGACCCATCAGCTAGTTGCCATATATGAAAATCTGGCGTCTCGACGATTACACTAGAAATAGCCGTAGCCCCTGATGTGTTGCCACCAATAATCTTCGGTAAAGAAGATAATTTAACTCCTACAGCTACCTCTTGAGCAGTTCCAACTAAATGTCCATCTCTATCTTTGATAATCACATCTGTTAGAACAACATCACCATTCCAATTAATTCGGAGAGAATCATAGTCTATAGAACCGTTTATGACATTATTTACTTGTTCTTTAACCATAGGTGCAATGTAAGTTTGAGCCATAGGATTAATGCTGGCACCAACAATACCAGACAAACCTAAAATCGCTGCACCGATAAGGAGCCACTTTTTACGGGTCATAATGATACTCCCATACACATTATGAATAATATAAATATATATACTAATCTTACCACAGACACAGTAATAACTATAGTATTTTCAGAGTGAATTTTATAAAACCTATCAGGAACACTCATTGTCTATAATGTTCATTACAAGAAAAAAGACGACCAAAGTCGTCTTTTTAAAGATCATATTATTGATTGCCGCCTAGTTTTGACAATTGTTCAACAGCACCACTATTAGCGATAACTTCAGCACCTTGACCTACAGATGTAGACAATGGAACGCCTGTTAATTGTTCAAGAGCCGCAATGCTAATATTGTAATTGTAAAGAGCTTCTACATAGTTATTACGAGCTGTTGTCAACTTAGTTTCTGCATCAAGTACATCAAGGTTCGTACCAACACCTGCACGGTAACGAAGCGTAGCAATACGGAAACTTTCTTGACCTTGTGCGACTGCAGTTTGTGTACTTTGAATTGTTTGTTCAGCAGCTCGTAAATTCAAGTATGCTTTTTGTACAGCTAACAATACAGCATCAACAGTTGCCAAGTTAGCTTCTTTTGCTTGTTCAAGTTGTGCATTTGCTTTTTTAATAGCATTTTGTGTTGCACCACCATCCCATAAGTTCCAAGTAGCACTAGCGCCAACACTCCAGGACTTTGTGCTTGTACCAAAGTAACCATCTGGATCACCATAGCCACGACCAGCTTTTACAGCAACCGTAGGCAAATAACCGGCCTTAGCAGATTTTACAGCTTCTTCTGCAGATTTTACATCAAGAGCTGATTTAACAAGAGCGGAACGATGAAGCATAGCATATGCTTTCGCTTGCTCCAAGGTTACATTATATGGTTTATATTGTAAATCACGCTCTGCTGTAGTAATAGCTGTTTGTGCAGGGTATGCAATAACTTGATTTAAGTTCGCCTCTGCTAAATTTGCAGCATTTTGCGCTTTTACAAGAGATGTTTGAGAATCATCAAGATTTGTTTTAGCTGCCAATACGTCGGAGCTCGCCACTAAACCAACATTATACTGTGCCTCTACATTGGTTACATGACCTTGATAATCTTTAACAGCTTGTTGTGCTACATCTACCATATTGCGGCTCATAATCAATGTATAATAACCGTTAAGAGCATCATATTTTGCTTGTTGTAAAGCCTCTTCATAGCTAGCACCAGTACCTTCACGAGTATAACGTGCAGAATCAATGCTCGCATCAAGTTGTGGATTGAATACAGGCGCACTAATGGAGAAGTTATGACTTCCAGATTTGCCACTACCTGTGTCACCGCCCGTTTTTTGAGCACTCCAACCATAACTAACACTTGGATTCTTACCAGCTGCTACTTGGCTTACTGCAGATTTAGCAGCTTCATAACCCCATTTAGTTTGCTTAGCTGTACGATTATTAGCTAATGCTAAATCAACCGTACGGGCTTCGTTTAAAGCTAATGTACGTTCATAGGTTTTACTGTCTAAAACAGATTTTTCTGCTAATTGCTTTTGTGTTAATTGAATAGCTTCTTTTTGATATTTGCTTAATTGGTCTCCGTTGTTAACGGATGTAGTTACTACATCAGCCGCGAATGCACCAGTAGTAACTAAAGAAAGCATTACACCTAAGGAAAGAACCTTTTTATTCATAATATGTACCTCCATACTCATATAGAGTAAATGTGTTAGTCATTAGAATACTTGTTTAATACCGAAATAGGTACCTCCATTCGTAGAACTGAACGGTCTGGTCATTTGAATAACGCCATAGGTATCTTTATGCAAACGTATATCACTACGAATACGATATTTACGATGATTAAGGTCATATAGCGCGGCTGATAAGGACACAGGACCACGGAGGTTATAATCCACCCCGAGACCCAATTCACTTTCAAAAATACCACCACGCACCAACCATTTAGAACTAATAAATCGACCTGCATTCAGATCAAAAGTAGTATCATCACCCATATTAGAAAGGCCAATTTCAGCCATTCCTTTATTGTTAAAGGCACGTACTCTACCATTGACACGGAATTCATTATCCGTTGTGTTATACAACAAATCTACAGATGGTTCAATCTTGGTAAATGACTTTTTTTCAGTCATACCAACCTCTACACTATTTCCATTTACATCCGTTTGGTACGCCTTTCCGCCCATCAGTTTATTGATGCGAGCTGAAATCTGTGCCGTATTATGTAAAGTCTCTTTAATATTTTCTTGTGCCTTAGGATCTGTTACAGTCGATTCCATGGTACGAGCCATATTATCTACACGATCAGTAGTTTGTTTTAAATTAGTTAAAATAGCACGCATATCATTACCTGCATTACCATCAGCATTAAATTGCTGTGCTGCTTGATTTAGTTGAGCCGTTACATCCGCCATATTTTGTGTAATAGCTACCGCATTATCAGCCATCACCGCTGTAGATTGCAAGGAATATTTAAGTGCACTTTGAGTTGCAGGATCACCAATAATACTATTGATAGACTGTAGCATCTTCTCAGTGCCATCCATTAACTTTTGCGCACTCTGCATGGCCTTATCCACAGCATCAACGCCTTCACCTTTAACGGAGTCACCATCCTGTAAATATACTTTAGACTGTCCTGGTGAAATTTGAATAAATTTATCACCTAAAAAACCATCTGACCCCAAGGAAAACATCGAGTCACTTGGAATCTGCGTTTTTTCATCAAGCTTCATCTTAACCACAACGCCACGCGGTGTAATTTCAATATCAGAAACAGTCCCGATGGCCACGCCGGAAAATTTAACCTGATTCCCATTTTTTAGGCCATTTACTTGAGTGAAATCACCTGTAATTGTCATTTGCGGTTTAGCCCAAATATCGATACGGCCTACAAATAGTATGCCTGCAATAAATAGAACTATACCTATTATTGTAAAAGCCCCTACCTTGGCCTCCGTCGTCCACTTCATTATATATCTCCCATCGCAGATTCGTTAATCGGCTCTGCTTCACCATGAATAAATTGTTGTACCTTCTTATTTGTAGAATTCTTAAATTCTATTGTATCAGAAATTTCTACAAAATGCCCCTGATCGAGTAAAGCTATGCGGTCAGCAACATAAAATGCTGACTGCATATCATGTGTTACCACGATAGAAGTACAACCGAGCCGATTCTGCATCCCCTTAATTAGCATACTAATCGTACCTGATGTAATAGGATCTAACCCTGATGAAGGTTCATCATAAAGAATTAAACTCGGATCTAGTGCTATAGCACGAGCTAAGCTAACCCGCTTTTTCATACCACCAGATAACTCATTAGGCATATATGACTCATATCCCTTTAAACCAACCCAATCAAGTCTTTCTGCCACAATGCGTTTGATTTCGTCATCCTTTAACTTCGTATGTTGACGCAAACCAAAAGCTACGTTCTCACCTACCGACATAGAATCAAACAAAGCTGAATATTGGAATACCATCCCCATTTTTCTTCGTACTGTATTAAATTCATCTTCAGATAATGTAGTTATATCTGTGCCATCTACGATAATCTGCCCTGATGTAGGACGTTGTAAACCTATTAATAAGCGAAGCAGTGTACTTTTACCACTACCACTGCCGCCTAATATAACTAATGTCTCCCCATCATTAATAGTGAGATTAACAGAGTCTAAAATCACACGTGACTCATAGGCAACTACAACATTGCGTAGCTCAATCATAAATCCCTCTAAAAATATCTACTAAAATAACAATGTAGATAAAAAGTAATTTAATACAAATACTAGAATAATACTAGTTACTACAGAACTAGTAGTGGAGAAACCCACAGCTTCTGCGCCCATTTTAGTTTCCATGCCCTTATAAGCACCTACCAATGCAATGACAGCACCAAACACACTAGACTTTATAAGTCCTAAAGTGAAGTCCGAAATGGTAGAAAACATTTGAATAGAGTCTAAATATGTACTAGGCGCCAACCCCTTGATAACAGTGGCTACAAAGTAACCACCGGCAATACCGATAACAACACCATAAAATGCCAAAATTGGCACCATAATCATACACGCTACTACACGCGGTACCACGAGGTAACCAACAGGATCGACAGCCATAACACGTAGGGCATCAATTTGTTCTGTTACCTTCATTGTACCAATTTCAGCCGTGATAGCTGCGCCAACACGGCCGGCTAATACTACACCAACTAAGATAGGACCCAATTCGCGGCCCATAGCTACAGCCATAAGGCCACCTACTGTACTTTGAGCACCATAGGTAATGAGTACATCTGTAATCTGTAAGGTCATAACGGCCCCAGCAAAGAGCAAGGTTAAGCTAATAATAGGCAAGGAGTCTACCCCTAGGTGAGCCATCTGCTGAAATACATGCCACAAATTAATCATTTTTAATTGTTTTATTGTTTGCCACACTAATAATGTAGCACTACCCATCTGTGATAGGCCGTTTATGACGACTCGACCTATCGATTCTAGCCAACTCAACAGTGTCTCCCTTTCCCTTACAGTTTCAACTTATTCAGGTGTATTTGTTTCACCAGCATTAGCCTCATCTTTTTTATTAGTTTCTTTCGACTCTTTTTTAGGGTCCTTTTTAGACTCAGCTTTATCCGTTTTACCTTTTTTAGATTGATCTTCCAATTCTAACTTGCGTTCCATCTTAATCTGATGTTTCGCTTCTTTGACACGTTTTGCTAATTCTTTATCCCGATCAGCGGGCTTCATTACATGAATCGTAAATTGACCATCACCTTGCACAATGTACTCAGTATCAACAGCAGTCTTTTCAGGTTTCTTTTCATCATCCTTACTAGAACTCAAATCTTCTTGACCTGTTTTTTTCTTTACATCCCCTGGCATAGGTTTTGATTCCACATCTTTAAGCTTAGCCTTTTTAACAGATTGAGAGCCATCTTCATCAACTAAGCTGATGCCATCTTCCAAAAATTCTACAACGATTTGATTATTTGTATCTGTCTTTTGAATTTCATCATAAAGCTCATCAAAATCTTTATGAACTTTCAAACGGCGTAAAATTTCGTCTGTTAAATTATACTTTTGTTTTTCCAATACGTATGGCAATGGAATCTCGCCACCGCCACGTACCTCTAAGGTATATTTACCAATAGCTTGATCTTCTGGAACCTTAAAGAAGATTTGTTTAATAACCTTTTCGCCGCGGAACGGTTCTAATGTTACATCTACTACAATAGTATCCCCAGGAGAAACTACAGTAGACGAAGCAGAAGCATCTATAAGCTTGGCTGTTTTCTTATCTTGCGTTACGTTTGTTTCAACCGAAATATCCGAAATTTCATAGTTGATGAATCGATTGTTCATAAGAACATCAATGACATTATAAAATTCATCAACTGCTTTTTCGCTAATGGAATCAGAGCTATAGAACATATTTGTTCGCGTTAATGGCTTATGTTCTTTCCCTTTTGGCGTAATAGTATAAGAAATTGTAGCCGTACCAGAGCCACTACGATCCAATGTTTTATTCAACATATTATATAAGGCTGTAGCTGCTAAAGTTGGTGTCATTTCACCATCTTCAATAACCTTTACAGAGCTAGTTCTATCACGTCCCATATCAAGATCTTTTAAATGGAATCGCAATGGAATACCAGGAGAAATCACGCCTGATACACCTGCAATACCGGCACCTCTATCTTCAGTAACAGAACCAATCTCTTTACCCATAGAGCCAAGCTTAAAGGCAGCATTATAGCTTTTTACAACGGTAAAGATACTTGCATTGTGCATAAAATAGTTAGAAGAACCATGTTTTAAGAATGGATGACCAAAGGCAACAACCTTTTCACCATCTACATGAGTAACAGTACCAATAGCGCCCAATTTAAGGTCACCATCAACTAGCAAAGCCGCTACCGAGCCACCAGCTTCTAAAGGTTTTGCAATTTCATCACCACTAGCACTTGCGGTGTCATATGTTTCATATTTATATTGTGGTAACTTCGATTTAAAGTATTCCATTGATGCCGCATCGAAGCCATACGCCATAAGTGGAGTACCTAAAGGAATCAATTGTGTATCATCCCAAGGTTTAGATAAGTTTTTCTCATATGGTATATTCCATAGTTTAACCATATCCTCAATAGGAGTAATCATACCTATCGTACCATCCGCAAACCCCCAGCCATAAGCAACAGCCCCAACAAGTTTACCATTTATATATACAGGGCTACCACTCATACCATGCGCAATGCCACCAGTTTGATCCATAACGGGTCCGGAAAACTTGGCTAAAATAAGATGACCAGATGGTCCCTTATCCTTCATGACACCCAATACCTTTACATCAAAGGTGGAAATAGTATCCCCTACGATTACAGTTTTTGCAATACCTTCCATACCTGTTGTTACATCATTGACAGGCATAAAATCAATAGCCTGTGCAGTTGTAAGTGAAGTACAGAAGAAAAGCGCCAGTATCGCTTTTCTATACCGACGCCAAGAATGAGAAAACTTCATTCCTTCTCTCCTTTATTTACTTTCTACAGTGACAACGATTTGATCACGAGAAACGTCTGAACCCACTGTAACATTAACCGCCGTTACAGTACCAGTTACAGTAGATTTAGCAGCAGCCATAGGACCAGCCAATGTCTCTACAGTCACCAATGTTTGGCCTTCTGTTACAGAAGTACCAACAGAAACTGTAGAAGCAACTTTACCTGTTAATACACTTTGGTATGATACAGGGGCCGCCATTACAGAGCTAACACTTAAAATGCCTAATGCAGCTAAAGCTAACACTACTCTTTTCATAACGATCCCTCCTTTTACAAAATTAGTTATGTATTTATAGTATACTAAATTATTAGTAATATTTCAAACAAAATTGTATGCAACGAATCTATTTTATAATTACTATATCCTCATAACTCATAGGTGCAGAAGATTTGTGTACATAATCATCATTGATAACTATATCAATGCTACCTTGATTTGATAATTCAGCGCCATCAACAACACCTAATTTAGACAATAACTGAGCTCCTTCTTTTTGAGTCACACCTACAGATTGAAGTTCGGATTTATCAACTGTTAGCACAACTAAATCATGTTCCTTTGTGGTTCCAATGAAACTACGACCTTTGTTATTAGATTCATCAGCTCCTACATAGCGACCGCCTTTCATCACCATAGTGCCCACTTCTAAACTAGCTCCACCGGTAGTACTAACTTGAGCAAGTTCTTCTCTATTTTGAATCGTAATAGGTGTTCCAACTTTTAATTTTCGTAAAGCATTTCCAGATTCGCCATGACCAGACAATACGTATTGGTTTTCCCCAATTTTAGAATTTCCCTTTTGTTTACTAATAACCTTGCCATTAGCTACAGTCACTTCATAACCATATTCATTGGTCTTTGTAGAAGGACCATAAGTTGACGTATAAAGGGTCAAGGCATTCTCTTTACGAACCGTATCAACGGAGGTGATTACAAAACTCTCATTCTTTGTTTTAGCTTGAAGCAAAGGTTTTTTCTCTTCTATAAAGTATCCTCTATTAGGCGTATATCGTAACGTACCACGATTAGAAATACGCTCTAAATCAATGGCTCCATCACTCGCCACTGAGTAAGGTCGTTCAAAACTGCCCCCTTTTACCTTTGCTCCAATGATAGCTGTATGAGCTTGAGTAACAGAAGATAATGGTTTACTTTCTGGAACATGCGCCACCACCATAGGTGAATCATTATCTACGGTCAATGCAAAGGCTTGAATTTTCCCTTCAGCTACGGTGTTATTAATTTTGCTATACGTTACAGATTTATTTACATCTTTTGTAGTCTGTTGCGCATAGCCAGAAAATAAATCCACTACTATACGCGAAGGCTTTTCTAATGCAAACTCATGATGTTGTACATCCTTATTCGCTGTTAATGTTACTCGTAAGGCCCCATTAACTGGTTGTAAGCCAATGCCTTTAAGAACTCCCGTTTTTTTATCATTTTGTGATATGGGGCCAGTTAAAGCATTTATAGTGCCCCCTAAGTTCAATGTAAGAGCATGTGTTTCTTCATTATAGGATTGAGTCCAAGATACAGGCATTTCAGATACATCTAAAACAATTCGGCTTGTACCTTCATGATTAGATACGCGCACCCCTGTTAAATTACCGGCCTCAGCATGAGGAACGGTACTACCCAGTAGACCTAAAACAGCAAAAGTCATATACAGATATCGTTTCATCTTTAATTCCTCTATAGCTACAAACCATAATAATGGCCTTATATTATTACATCAATTTTACGCAATATACTTTTACTATAGTATACAGCATAAAGATGAAAAATTCAAAAAATAAACGAAAAACGAGGTTACAGTCTAAAGATACTCCATACATAAAATAGAATAACTGTAGACCATAACCTCGTCAATTTAAGCTTACATCATCATGGTATATTATTGTAACTATATTATTGTAACTCATCTAATGTATCACGAAGCTGTGACATTTCATCTAATGCCTTTGCAACACCTTTAATCACTGCATATCTTGGAGATTCTACAAGGTATGCCGCGATTCCAATAGAACGTGTAATAACACGGTCTAATCCATCGATGAGCGCGCCACCACCAGTAAGAATAATACCATGATCGTTGATAGCGGCCACAAGTTCCGGTGGAGTTTTTTCTAGAATAGACTTAACACCTTCCAAAACATTCATCACTTGTGCTTCTAGAGCACGTTGAATCTCTAAAGAATTCACCGCAACCATCTTTGGTAATCCAGAACTTGAATCTCGTCCTCGTACCTCAATCGTGCGCTCCTTTGCACGGCGATCCACAGTCCCTACAGAAATTTTAATTTTCTCTGCTGTTAGCGGACCAATAACCAAGCGTTTCTTACGACGGATATAGCGAATAATAGATTCGTTAAAAGAATCTCCACCGATGCGAAGTGATTCACTTACAACTACACCCGTATCACAAAGAACGGCAATATCCGTAGTGCCACCGCCAACATCGACAACCATCGCCCCTACGTGCTTAGCATCATTGAGACCAGTCCCCATAGCAGCAGCCAATGGTTCTTCAATAAGGACTGTCTTTTTTGCACCAGTTCTGAGTAAAGCTTCCAAAATAGCGCGTTTTTCAACTGGTGTAATGCCCGACGGAACACATACAATAATACGCGTCTTCATCAATCTAGAAGCAGGTACAACGGAGCGAATAAAGTACTTCAACATGAATTCTGTCATATCATAATCTGCAATAACGCCCGCTTGAACTGGACGGATGACGGAAATCCCTTTTGGAGTACGGCCCACCATAGAACGTGCAGCCTCACCTAAAGCAAGAATATCACCAGTTTTATCATCTCGTGCAATATACGCAGGTTCATCTAATACCAAGCCTTTACCCTTCGCAAAAATGAGGATATTTGCAGTCCCTAAATCAATTCCCAAATCGAAGTTTAAGGATCGATTTAAACGACTCATAAAATCCCCAACTTGCTCAGGTCGAACTAAACGTTTTAATGTCATGGCTGGTGTTGTTTTAGCAATCGCTACAGTCTCACGACTACGTCGTTCAGCACGGCGCATTTTTGTAACTTTAATCATGGTCTCACGCATATTGGAGGCCAAATGATTAGCTTGCTTTGCCACGCCATTTGAAAGTTTAGTAGACTTACGTTTTGTCCTTCTCAATGGTTTGCGTGTAGTACTCACTTTCGAATTTTCAACCTTTGCAGCACCTAAGTTCTGTTGCTCGTTGTATAAAGCCGGCCCTTTAGAGCGCCGGCTTCTTTTCTTTTTATTTTGTTTTGGCTGTGTACTCTTATTCGTCAACCCGAACAATATCAGCACCTAACCTTTGCAATTTACCTACAAAATCATCATAACCTCGGTCAATATGATGTAAACGACCGACTTCTGTTCTACCTTCCGCAGTCAATGCAGCACATACAAGCGCCGCTCCAGCACGCAGGTCAGTAGCATTCACTATAGCCCCATGTAAGCTTGGCATACCTTCGACAATAGCTTGACGATTGTCGATGTCAATATGCGCCCCCATTTTACGAAGTTCAGCAACATGCATAAAACGATTTTCAAATACAGTTTCTGTTACTGTACTAGTGCCTTCCGCAATCGTAGTAAGAGCCATAAATTGAGCTTGCATATCTGTTGGGAATCCAGGGTATGGCAATGTTTTAATATCGACAGCTTTAATACCTTTACCACTACTAATAACGCGAATGCCGTCGATTTCTTCCTCTACTGTTACACCAGCTTCCTTTAATTTAGCCACTACTGGTTTTAGATGTTCTGGCAATGCATTTTCTACGAATACATCACCACCTGCCATAGCAGCTGCGATTAAATATGTACCAGCTTCAATGCGGTCAGGAATAACTGTATGAATAGCACCGTGTAATTGAGGTACACCTTCAATACGAATCACATTTGTACCAGCTCCGCGAATATTAGCACCCATAGCATTTAAGAATGTAGCTAAATCAACAATTTCAGGCTCTTCTGCAGCATTTTCGATAACGGTTTTACCTTTCGCCATAGAAGCAGCCATAATTACATTCTCTGTAGCCCCCACACTTGGGAAATCCAAATAAATTTGAGTCCCTTTAAGTCCTTCCGGTGCATGAGCATATACGTAATCTTCAGTAATTTCAATTTTTGCACCTAATGCTTCAAATGCTTTTAAGTGAAGATCAATGGGGCGTGCACCGATAGCACATCCACCAGGCATTGAGATTTTAGCCTCCCCTTTACGAGCCAAAAGTGGACCCATGACAAGGAAGGATGCACGCATTTTACGTACAAGTTCATAAGGAGCTTCCGTAGCAGTCAATGTAGAAGCATCGAAAACAATTTCACCATCTGCATTATTACGAGTGATTTTAACTCCCAAAGACTCGATAACTTGGCAAATCGTGCCTACATCTTCTAAATTTGGAATTTCAAGCAATTTACTAGACGTTGATGCTAGCAAAGTACCGGCAATAATAGGGAGTACTGCATTTTTAGCACTACTAACACGTACACGTCCTTCCAATCGATTGCCACCTTGAATGATTAACTTTTCCAACAGAATTCCTCCTACACTTTATATCGTTCATCTTGTATAAGCTACAAGACCTTGTATTTATAACGTCATATACTAAATGTTATTATACTATTTTTCGATATATCTCATCAAGAGAATAAGAGAAAATACAAAGAAAAAAAAGCCCTGAATATACATCAAAAATTTATGTCCAATTTTTGAGTACATTTCAGGACTTTCTTCTTATTTTGCTTTTAATGTTTTAAGTTTATGATCCATATGCACGGTATCAAGGAAGCGAACCGTACCAGTTTTAGACCGCATTACAATAGTATGCGTACGCGCACCACCTGGGAAATATTGAATTGGATTTAATAAGTTACCACGTGTAATGGCAGTAGCCGCAAAGATAACATCATCAGTACGAACTAAATCATTTAATGTGAGCACTTGGTTTACATCGGCAATACCCATTTCATGGCAACGACGAATTTCTTCTTCCGTTTCTGGCTTTAAGCGAGCTTGCATATCGCCGCCTACACATTTCAAGGCTGCAGCCGCTAGTACACCTTCAGGTGCACCACCAGTACCTACAACCATGTGTACCCCAGAACCTTCGATACAACATTCCATAGCTGGATTAACATCACCATCAGAGATGAGCATAATGCGAGCCCCTACTTCACGAGCTTCTTTCATCAAGCCTTGATGACGCTCACGATCAAGCATAACCAACGTGATTTCATCTACATTACGTTCCATTTTAGTCGCTACATTTTTGATATTTTCGGTCAAAGATTTCGTAATATCGATAGCACCCGCACCGCGAGGACCAACACAAAGTTTCTCCATGTACATATCTGGTGCATGTAACAAGCCACCTTTTTCTGCAATCGCCATAACTGCAATAGCACCATTTTGACCTTTAGCAATCAAGTTTGTCCCTTCAATAGGATCAACTGCGATATCTACTTCTGGTCCGCCAGCGCCTACGTGTTCTCCGATATAAAGCATAGGAGCTTCATCAATTTCGCCTTCTCCGATAACTACCGTACCAGAAATGCGAACAGAATCAAACGCTTGACGCATAGCATCTACAGCAAGACCATCGGCTGCATCCTTTTGCCCACGGCCAAGCAAACGACCGCTACGCAAAGCTGCGGCTTCAACGACACGAGCAAATTCCAAAGATAATGTACGATCCATAATGGGCCTCCTTATAAGTCCTCTATGTATTGATATGACTCTTACCTAGAGTCTCTAACTTATTGATTAGCTTGTTTCCAATCTTCCATAAATTTTGCAAGTCCTGCATCAGTTAATGGATGTTTCATAGCTTGCATAAGTACTTTAAATGGAACAGTTGCAATATGAGCACCTGCCTTAGCACATTGAATAATATGCAACGGCGTTCTCACACTAGCAGCAATAATTTCAGTTTCAATTTCATGAATAGCGAAAATATCTGCAATATCTTGAATTAATGTAAGGCCATCCATGCTGATATCATCAATGCGCCCCACAAATGGACTCACATAACTTGCACCTGCACGAGCAGCTAATAAGGCTTGGTTTGCAGAAAAAATCAAAGTCACATTCGTTTTAATGCCTTCTTTGCGCAAAACAGCAACGGCTTTAAGGCCTTCTGGAGTCATAGGAACTTTAATAACCACGTTAGAGCCTAATTTCACAAGGTCATGTGCTTCCGCCACCATGCCTTCAGCATCAGAGGAAATAACCTCCGCGCTAACAGGTCCATCAACAAGATTTGCAATTTCAGAAATAACTTGTTTCAAGTCGCGTTTAGCTTTCACGATAAGCGATGGATTTGTAGTTACACCATCAATAAAACCAAAGTCATAGGCCTCTTTAATCTCATCAAATTCTGCTGTATCAATAAAGAATCTCATAAAATGCCCCCTCTTATTTAGCCGGTGAAATCACTTCAACGCCACCCATATATGGCACGAGAACTTTTGGAATTACAACGGATCCATCAGCTTGTTGATAGTTTTCCAAGATAGCGGCTACTGTACGACCTACTGCAAGGCCAGATCCATTTAATGTATGAACGAATTCTGGTTTTCCTTTAGGTCCACGACGGAACTTAATATTAGCACGACGAGCTTGGAAATCAGTCATATTAGAGCAAGAGGAAATTTCCCTATACTTGCCTTGTGCAGGCATCCACACCTCTACATCATAGGTTTTAGCGGAACCAAAGCCCATATCACCTGTGCACAGAGTGATAACACGGAATGGTAATTCTAATAAACGTAATACTTCTTCTGCATTATCCGTTAATGTTTCTAATTCTTTGAAAGAATCTTCCGGTTTAGCTAATTTAACCATTTCAAC
Organism: Veillonella parvula DSM 2008; assembly: GCF_000024945.1. Taxonomy (NCBI): domain Bacteria; kingdom Bacillati; phylum Bacillota; class Negativicutes; order Veillonellales; family Veillonellaceae; genus Veillonella; species Veillonella parvula. Next base: position 628,734 of record NC_013520.1, on the reverse strand, counting down.
TTTATTAAATTGATGTTGGCGAATAAGGCCACGAGTATCACGCCCCGCGGAACCCGCTTCAGCACGGAAACATGCGGTGAATGCAGTATAGTATTTAGGCAATTCCTCTTCGCTCAAAATTTCGCCACCGTGATAATTAGTCAATGTAACCTCAGCAGTTGGAATCAAGAAATATTCCGTCCCCTCTACATGATACATATCTTCAGCAAATTTAGGCAATTGCCCGGTGCCCGTCAAAGTTTCACGAGTTACCATATATGGAGTCATCATTTCAGTATAGCCATGTTTGTCTACATGAAGATCCACCATGAAGTTGATAAGAGCGCGTTCCAAACGAGCACCTAACCCCTTATACACAGTAAAGCGAGCTCCACTCATTTTGCCTGCACGGTTGAAATCAAGAATATCGAGGTTTTCACCTAAATCCCAATGAGCTTGTACATCAAAATCAAATTGACGTGGTTCGCCCCATTTGCGTTGCTCCACATTTTCATCTTCATCGGCACCTACAGGAACAGATGCATCACACATATTTGGCAACATCAATGCCGCATCACGCAATTTTGTTTCCACTTCGCGAATACGGTTATCAAGCTCAGCAATCTCATCGCCTACTTTTTTCATTTCTCCGATTTTTTCATCAGCATTTTCTTTATTGCGTTTTAATTTGCTAATTTCTTCTGTTACGGAATTGCGAAGCGCTTTTAATTCTTCTACTTGACCGATCAATTGACGACGTTCATCATAAGCGGATACAAAGGTTTTCAGATCGCCTTTTGTATGACGATTATCTAAATTTTGTTGCACTAAATCAATATTTTCACGGACAAATTTTAAATCTAACATACTATAAACCTCATTTTCCAACTATGTTACGCACAATATATTCAATACGTTTAAGTATACCATATATTGGTGTATTTATCATTAAATTATGTGCTATATACTAGTCTTCACACTAATAATTTATATTATTCATCATCTTCTTCATCTAGCAAATAATCTTTTGCCATCCATTTACGCGTGCCTGTAAAAGAAATGGTTACCCATTTTTCCGTTGGGTTACCACCAATTTCTTGGTCAATTTCATTGCGAATAGCATCAATTTCAGCAATGGTTTGATAGGGAAAGCTTTTACGAACTAAAATATCAATTTCAATAATTCGAGTATTGCCGTATACTTGCACGCTCGTCACATAATCTTTAAAATTATACTTTTCCATAAAGCGATCCATAATTTCTTGCACTTCATTATGCAATGAAGTTGGTGCCCACCCCAATATTTGTTTCATGGATGGCACAATAATACGAAATGCCGACGGTACCATTTGTACAGCTAAAATAATTAATACAATAGGGTCAATATAAGTAGCCCATCTAGCATATTCAGTACCTTCTAGCATAGTAGCCACAATAAAGCTAATCAAGATAGCCGCTTCTAACAAAGCATCGACATACCAACTTACATTATCAAATTTAATCAAGTTAGACTGTAAACTTTTATTAATACGACGTACATAAAGATAGTAAGCAGTATCTGCAACGGTAAAGAATATAGCATAGAAAATAGCTGGTCCGAAGTCTACGTGACGTCCACCAGACAAAAGATCTGTAATGCCACTAGATAAGGCATAAATTACTATGAGAAGAATAAAAAAGCCCTCCACGGCGAGCACCAGAGGTTCAAATTGCCAAAAACCGAATTGGAATCGCTTACTCGTTTCTCTAGCAACTAACTTGGCTGTCATAAGCATCATAATCTTAATAACAACATCAACGAAGGAAAATACCCCATCTAACAACACTGCACTAGATCCTGTCACAATCCCCATTACAGTACCGCTCACCGCAACTAGCGCCATCAAAGCAACAGATTGCATTAGTAGCTTTTGTTCAATAGAGCGCCTTGCTCCTAATATATCCATTAAGATCCCCACTTTCTTAATTTGTACATTTTTTTATTATACACCAAGTGAATTGATGAGCAAAATCACCCTGTTTAATAATATAAACAGGAAGCCTATAAAACCTGCTATAAATCATAGTCCAAAGTTTATCTGACGCCTCGGTCAGGTTCTGAAAAATACAGCGAAAAGCAGCTAGTTTGAAGGATATACAAACTAGCTGCTTTAAATATATCAGTATTCTTTTCTGTAAGATATAAACTTTACCCTTTTGGACTCGGAACTACGCGACCAGCCACATAGCGTTCAATGATATGACGATCATCCCCTACGTATAACCAGCGCTCTAAGCGCTCTTCTAAAAAACGTTCATTTGGATCGAACAATGAGGCATCATCAATGATAAGGGCATCTAATTCATAGCCTTTTTCAAAGCTTCCAACGTGACCAAAGAATTGTCCACCACCCTTTGTAGACATATAGAAGGCTTCACTTAGGGTGAGCGGTGCATAGTTTGAGTCTACTTCAGCCCATTTCATTTTGGATAAACCAATAGCTTCAGTAAGGACCTTTGCCATCGATACAATATGTCCACCAGAAATATCGGAGCCTAAACCGATTGGTATATTCCGCTCAATCAGCTTACGAATCGGTGCAATTCCGCTAGAAAGATTTACATTTGAATAGGGACAATGGGATACCATGGTCTGCGTTTCAGCCATGCGATCCATTTCTACATCGCTCAAATGAATGCAATGAGCCATTACAGTTGGCACAGTACCCATCAAATGATGTTCATAGTACACATCTGTATAGTTTGACGACTCAGGATGTAAAGCTGCAACCCAATCAATTTCTCCGTGATTTTCCGACAAATGAGATTGAACAGGAACATCGTATTCTTTCGCTAATTTAGCAAGTCCTGTCATGAGTTCACTTGTACAAGATGGTACAAAACGAGGGGTAATAATTGGTTTTACTAAAGGTCCAAATTGAGCTGACGCATCTAACCATACTTTAGTATCAGCTAAGGATTGATTCGTTTCTTCAATCAAAAATTCCGGACTATTACGGTCCATGTTTACCTTGCCCACATAAGCTGACAATCCTGCTTTTTGTAAAAGCTCCATCAACACCAATGTGCTGTCTTTATGGATTGTACCAAACAAAATACTTCTCGTTGTACCATTGCACCATAAGTCGTGAACAAAGGCACCATAAACTAGGCGAGCATAATCTGGATCACTAAACTTTGCCTCTTCAGGAAATGTATAAGTCTCAAGCCACGGTAAAAGTTCCTTATCCATACCAAGTCCACGATTACAATATTGTGGTGCATGCGCATGGGTATCCACAAAGCCAGGAATGATGAGATTATCACCGTAATCAACAACATCATATTCTGTATAAACTGTAGGAATACTTTCACCACAATGAACAACCACACCATCTACAGCAATAACATAACCCTGTTGAATGGATACAAATGCCGAGGGATCTGGTGTATATAAAATATTTCCTTTTAAAATAAGTGTCGAATTCATATAACCTCCTTGCGTGATCAGAGCAATAAAGTACTGCACCCATATACTACGCTAGATTTTCCTTTAATAGACTATGCTATATGATTCATAGTATATGCTATTTAAATAGCAAAGTGAATGATGAACGCCACAGTCATGATGTACATAATAGGATGAATATCGTGACGACGACCTGTAGCCAATTTAATTAATGTATAAGAAACAAAGCCAAAGGATAAACCTTGAGCAATACTAAATGTTAATGGCATAAGAAGAATTGTTAAAAATGCTGGCAATGCTTCCGTGAAATCCGTGAAATCAATATGTGTTACTTCACTCATCATAAATACGCCAATGGTGATCAGTACAGGAGCTGTCGCTTGTACGGGCACCAATAAGAACAATGGTGCAAAGAACAAGGATACCAAGTATAACAGACCAGTTACTACTGCCGTAAGACCTGTACGACCACCGTCGGCAACGGCTGCCGCGCTTTCAATATAAGAAGTCACTGTAGAAGTACCTACAATGGCACCTGCTGCAGCACCAATAGACGTACATAGCAATGCTTTGTTCAAACCTTCGAACTTACCATTTTCATCTACCAAGTTAGCTTTTCTCGTTACACCAATTAATGTACCGATATTATCAAACATATCTACAATGGTAATAGAAAAAATAATAGAAAAGATACCATATTTAATAGCGCCCATTACATCTAGCTGAGCGAATGTATCAACCGGAACTGGTGGTATCAAGTTAAAGATATCCGCGCTTGTAGTAGGCATCTTAGTTAAACCTAATCCCATTGCTGCGATTGTAGTGAACGCCATGCCAATGAGCAAACCGCCTTTAACTTGTTTTGCTAGCAAAATACTAGTAATAAATAAGCCTAACAAAGTCAATAATACTGCTGGATCTTGCATATTACCTAACGTTACAAAGGTAGCATTATTAGGTACGATAATATGAGCATTTTTAAAGCCAATGAAGGCAACGAATAAACCAATACCTACACCAATAGAGGTTTTCAGTACTTGTGGAATACCATCTACAATTTTATTAAGAACTTTGGTAACTGTTAAAATAACAAATACTGTACCGGAAATAAAAACGGCACCTAATGCAGTTTGCCAACTAAGGCCCATGGCACCACAAATGGTATACGAAAAAAATGCACTAAGGCCAAGGCCAGGGGCTACGATAACGGGAACATTTGCTACTAAGCCAATAAGCATAGTTGCAAAAGCAGTTGTTAAAATTACAGCCGCCACGGCACTAGCATGAGGCATTCCTGATACAGATAGTAAATTTGGTATTACCGCCAGTATATACACGGATGCAATAAACATTGTAATACCTGCAAAGAACTCAGTTTTTACTGATGTTCCATGTTTGGTCAACTTGAAAAATCGATCAAGACAACCATTAGCCTGATTACCTCTTTCATAATCCATTAAACTCATCGCACTTACCTCCTAAACTTTTAGAAACATAAATTTAGTTAAATAAAAAACGGCTACAAGAGCATCATAAATAAGCTCTTGTAGCCGTAAATCTCGGTTCACGCTAGAGAGACTTGACCCATCCCGTCAAGGTTATACAAGGTATGTAGTAGTTCTATACTGTTAATCTATATCATCACATTCAAATTCGATAAAGCGAAGATAAATAAGAAAAAGCTTTATATGCATGATTTTTTATCATATATATTATGTAAATACCACATCTCAAACTTAGTATAAAATTATTTTTATACACTGTCAATAACAATTGATGAATAATCATAAACTATTTTATTATTTTAGAAATTATTTTCTATAGACTTTATATCGTTAATTTTGTTATATACTTATGTACTGGAATACGACCTCAGCATATTAACCATTCCATCAATCTACCGTATAAAATTACAGATAGCATTCATTTTTAAATATATATTTATAGGCACTATCGTAGTAACAGGTTTAAAATGATATTCATATAATACTAAATATTTCATAAATATATAAAAAGCTCCCTACTCAAACAGTAGGGAGCCTTAATAGTGTCGATTATTCAGCTGCTTCTTCAGCTTCAATATGCTTAGGAGCTTCTGGTTTCATCAACGGGAACAATAATACATCGCGAATGGATGCAGAATCTGTTAAGAACATAACAAGACGGTCGATACCAACACCAAGACCAGCTGTTGGAGGCAAGCCGTACTCAAGAGCTGTTACGAAGTCCTCATCCATACGATGAGCTTCATCGTCGCCCGCTTCACGTTCTTTTAATTGATCCAAGAAACGTTGTTTTTGATCGATTGGATCATTTAACTCGGAGAAGCCATTTGCCAATTCACGACCATAGATGAATGCTTCAAAACGTTCTGTAGCCAATGGATTTTCACGACTTGCTTTAGCAAGTGGAGAAATCTCTTTCGGATGACCATATACGATAGTTGGCTGAATCAAGTTTTCTTCTACATAATCTTCAAAGCAAAGATTTAAGATTTTACCAATACCATCATTTTCTGTGTATTCTACATTTAAGCGATCAGCAATAGCACGAGCTTCTTCTACAGTTGTGACTGCATCAAAATCTTCACCAGTGTATTTTTTTACACCTTCAGCCATTGTGATACGATTCCAAGGAGGAGTCAAATTAATTTCTGTACCTTGGTATGTAATTTCTTGCGTACCAAGTACTTCTTGAGCACAGTAGGACACAAGATTTTCTGTTAAGCGAATCGCATCCTCTACATCGCCATAAGCTTGATAAGATTCAATAGTAGTAAATTCTGGATTATGACGATTATCGATACCTTCGTTACGGAAGCAACGATTCATTTCGAACACGCGGTCCATACCACCAACGATTAAACGTTTTAGGTACAATTCTGGTGCAATACGCATATAAATATCGATATCAAGCGCATTATGGTGAGTGATGAATGGACGTGCAGCAGCACCACCAGGGATAGCATGCATCATCGGTGTTTCCACTTCCATGAAGCCATCACGCATCATGTATTCACGAATTTTAGCAACGATTTGAGAGCGTTTTACAAATGTATCACGTACTTCAGGATTTACAATCAAATCAACATAACGTTGACGGTAACGAAGTTCTGTATCCTTTAATCCATGCCATTTTTCTGGTAATGGACGTAAAGACTTAGATAACAATGTTAATTTGTTAACTTTAATGGTAACTTCACCAGTATGAGTTTTAAATACGTGACCTTCTACGCCGATAATATCACCTATATCAAGCATTTTAACGTATTTATAAGCCTCTTCGCCCAAAACATCTTTACGGAAGTATACTTGAATATCACCAGATTTATCACGAATATTCGCAAATGCCGTTTTACCATGGGAACGGATTGTCATCAAACGACCTGCAATAACTACAGGCTGACCATCATATTTCAAGAAGAAGTCTTCTTTAATGTCTTTTGCGTAATCTTTTACGACAAAACGTTGACCAAATGGGTAAATACCATCAGCTTCATATTCGGCTAATTTATCGCGGCGAATTTGCATTTGCTCATTCAGCTCTTCTTGTATATTTTTAATTTCTTCACTCATGTTATCGCCTCTTTGTCGGTAATTGTAAATTATTGGATTGCTAACACTTTGAATGTTACAGGACCATCTGGTGTGGAAACCTCTACTTCATCACCCTTACGTTTACCCAAAATAGCTTTACCTACAGGAGATTCATTAGAGATACGATTGTTAAATGGATCCGCTTCAGAGGAACCAACGATAACATATTCCAATTCATCGTTGTACATAGTGTCAAGTACAGTAACTTTACTACCTACAGATACAACATCACCTTTAACAGATTCATCGATGATCTTCGCAGTGTTAATTTTATTCTCTAACTCTACAATATGACCTTCAATAAAAGCTTGTTCATTTTTTGCATCATCATATTCAGAGTTTTCACTGATATCGCCATATTCAATAGCAGTTTTAATACGTTCAGATACTTCAATACGGCGTACAGATTTATAGTACGCTAATTCTTCTTCTAATTTCTTTAAACCTTCGGCGGTAAGTAATGTTTCTTTTACATCTGCCATGGGTACCCCACTCTTTCTACATATAAATAATAAGAAAAAGTGTCATAGTAAGATGACACCTTATCTTTTGTTTCTAAATTATCTCAACCATTATATAAAAATACTATTCATTTGTCAATCTGACTAACCTTCGGACAATATTTTGCGATACGATTCTAGCTCATTGTGAAAGCTCGTTACAGTTTGAATTGTATTCACGCGATTGCGCCAATATGCAGATTCTGGTAATCCCTTCATATACCACCCCGCATGAGTCCGTATCTCCTTAACGGCCATACCTTCACCCTTGTATTGGCATAACAAGTCAAAATGCTTTAATAACATATCTAGACGCTCTATATCGGTCGGTCCTGGTAACACTTCACCAGTAGCTAAATAGTGGTGAATGCGACCAAATATCCAAGGGTTTCCTTGTGCCCCACGACCTACCATTACGGCGTCACAGCCTGTTTCATCAAGCATTTGCTTAGCATCTTCAGGCTCCACAATATCACCATTGCCAAGTACAGGTACAGATACAGCTTCTTTCACAGCCTTAATATAAGACCAATCCGCATGCCCACTATACATTTGCTCCTTTGTACGACCATGTACGGCAATAGCAGCTACACCTGTAGACTCAATGCGCTTTGCAAAATCCACTACATTAATAGAGTCACTATCCCAACCGATGCGCATTTTTACAGTAACAGGTACATCGACAGCCTCAACAGCTGCTTCTGCAACACGCGCCGCTAGATCAGGATTTTTCATAAGTGCTGAACCATCGCCAGAGGTAACCACCTTTTTTACAGGACAGCCCATGTTTATATCTACAATATCGGCGCCAGCATTGGCCACAACCTTAGCCCCCAAAGCGATTGCTTCTGGATTAGAGCCAAAAATTTGCATAGATACAGGACGTTCTACATCTTCAATGCGCAATAATTCATGAGTACGCTCATTCTTATATTTAATGCCCATAGCACTGACCATTTCGGTACACACCAAGGCTGCACCATGTTCTTTGGCCAATAGTCGATACGCAATATCGCTAACCCCTGCCATAGGCGCTAATATGGCTTGACCATCAATTTTGACAGCCCCAATTTGCCACAGTTTATTATTCATATAATTCTATTTCCCTTAATAAAAAAGGTACAGCATAAGCTGTACCCGAATGTACACTACTTCGTTACATATACGTAACTATATTATAGTAGCATTATTTATTTCTTTCGTAAATAAGGCGTAAGCCTTCCAATGTAAGCATTGGTTCTACATGGTCAATGCAATCTGTAGCACTGCTAATAAGCTGTGCCAAACCACCTGTAGCCACTACAGTTACATGATCTCCCATTTCCGCTTTCATACGAGACACGAGTCCCTCTACTTGACCTACATAACCGTAGAACATACCAGATTGCATAGAAGACACCGTATTTCGGCAAATGACTTGTCCTGGGTCTCTCACATCGATACGAGGTAATTTGGCCGCCCGTTGGAATAAAGCTTCTGCAGAAATTGTTACCCCTGGAGTAATAACTCCGCCCACATAGTCGCCATTACCTTGTACCGCACAATAAGTAGTAGCGGTACCAAAGTCGATGATAATTAAATCACCTTTATAAAGTTCATGTGCCGCTACGGCATTTACGATACGGTCAGCCCCTACTTCACGAGGATTATCATACTTAATAGCGATGCCAGTTTTAGTGCCTGGACCTACAATAAGAGGATTTACATTAAAGTAGCGCAAACACACGCGCTCTAATGTAGGCATCAATGGTGGTACAACCGAGGAAATAATGATAGCATTAATATCTTTTACATCAACCTTACGATCGTGGAAGAATAAGTTCATCATCAGCATGCCATATTCATCGGTGGTACGGACCCGATCTGTGGAAATACGCCAGTGCCCCACAAGTTCTGTCTTGTCGTATACACCGAGAACAATATTGGTGTTTCCCACATCAATTACTAATAACATTAATGCCTCCTATTTACGCGGACGAATTGATACGTCCCCTGCCACAATACGTTTAATTGTCCCATCCGAGATTCTTACTAATAAATTACCATCTTCATCAATATCTTTAGCTACCCCTTCATAGGTATTGCCAGGGGCACGCACTTCAATTTCTTCACCGAGAGTAACAGATAATTGACGCCATTCATTAAGGGTTTCGTCAAAGCCACTATCGAGCACTTCATAGTATTGATGTTCTAATTCTTCTAATATAAGTCTAAATGCTTCTGTGCGCTCAATATCAATATCTTCCATCGCAAGGGATGTCGCAATTAATTTTAACTCTTCTGGTAGTTCTTCTTGTTTTGTTTTTACATTAACCCCAATGCCCATTACAATATGAGAAATTTCTTCCATAGAACCAGACATTTCTGTCAAAATACCTACTAGCTTACGACCATTCACAAGAATATCATTAGGCCACTTTATCCCCGCATCAGTGAGTCCTATCTTATGAAAGGCCTTTGTTAAAGCCACTGCAGCCATCAACGTACACTTTGGAGCCTCTACAGGTGGAAAATCAGGACGTAAAATCAAACTAAACCACAAGCCCTTGCCAAATGGAGAATACCAACCACGAGATAAACGCCCACGACCAGCAGCCTGTTCCTCAGTAACCACAACCGTACCTTCTTCTGCACCTTGTTGAGCTAAACAACGAGCTTCTAAGTTCGTAGACTCCGTGGTATCCATATAAACATATCGTTTACCAAATACATCTGTTTTTAAGATTTGTTTCATTGCCAAGGGGCTCAACAAATCAGGTTCTTCCAATAATCGATACCCTCTCTTGGTATAAGATTCAATTTTGTAGCCTTTTTGACGTAACGCCTTGATATGTTTCCAAATAGCTGTGCGCGAAACATGGCAGGCTTCGGACATATCTTGTCCCGATACGAAACTACCTTGGTTTTGTCTCAAGAATTCTAGCACTTCATCACGCATAGTTTAGAGCCCCTTTCTTTGTCAACCTAGGTTTACAATTCGATTGTACAAGTGTACCTTGTAAAATGCAAGGATTATTTAAAATAATTAATGTTATAATGTATATAGTATAAAGGTATACATAAAAAAATAGATAACAATAATGCTATCTATTATTCTTCGGAGAGATATATGAAACAGTTTACATTAGAAGAGAAAAATCAAGTTTTAGAGAACCCTTTTATCCATATTCATCGAAAACTGGATGTACTACTCAACATAGGGAAGTTACTAATGGAATGTGGGGCAAATACAAATCGAATCATTGAGGAAATGCTAAAAGCCGCAACATTTATGGGAATTCCTCATGATTACTTAAATATCCATATTTCATATACCACTATTATGGTCAATCTATTACACAAAGAACGATCCATAACGGTCTTCAGAAAAACACCGGTTCATATTCCGAATATGGCTATGATCAATGCCGTATCAAAGCTCACATGGCGCGCCTTTGAGCGACATTACTCACTAACGACCTATGAACAACTAATTGCCAAACTGGATACAACTATACCAACGTATCCAAACTGGATAAAAGGACTAGCTTGTGCACTAGGTTCGGCAGGTCTTGCATACCTTTACAGTGGCGATATTATCGCATTTATCGTTACTATCATATGTTCTAGTATTGGTTATTTTACGCGCACCCTATCAGGCAGATTAGGGCTTAATGAATATGTAGGAATCGCATTAGGCGGATTTGGTGCCATGATATCGGCTTACGCTTTTTATAGTCATGTAAATAATGAATCCTTACTATATGTACTCGTTTGCTGCACCTTGTTCATGATTCCTGGGGTACCATTGATCAATTGTGTCATCGATATCATTAATAATCATATTTTATCGGGCATGACACGAGCCATTAGAACGCTACTCATCGTGGGTAGCATGACTTTAGGTATGGCCATGGCACTCTACTTTAGCCCTGCACCAGCATTTAATTTTGTTGATATTAAACCTCATGTTATTTCCATAGAGCAAGTTATCGGTTCTTTTACAGCTGCAGCCGCTTTTGCGGTACTTTTTAATGCTCCTGTCAGACTATTAGTATCCATTGGTATTGGTGGCGTACTATGTGTATGTATTCGCAATATACTATCCGTAGAATTAGGATTTTCTACACCAGGTGCTACCTTTATTGGTGCTGCCATTATGAGTATTATTTTTGTAAAAGTTTCTACTTGGTTAAAAACATCTAGCACTATCATTATCGTGCCGTCTGCCATCGCATTAATGCCCGGTATACTGTACTACCGATTTCTCTTCGACATGTTACACATCAATGCATTAAATGATGCTAGTCTAATCCTTATGATACAAAATGGTGTAACTGGCACATTTACAACTATAGCTATAGCAATCGGTGTAGCTATACCAAATGTTTTGGCACAAAAATATTTGCAAAAACTAAAAGAACAGCGCATGACAGAGCTTCTTGCCACACGTCATATAAACGATGGACAGTAAAAAAGAGCTAGCCTTCTAAAAAGGCTAGCTCTTTTTCATTTGGACAAAATCCATTATTTAATTTCATTAGATGATGCTTCACTAAGATCTGCTACAGTACTAGTTGTTTTTTTAGCATCAACACCTTCTGGTACTATGCTACTGTCTGCTTCAGAAGCTACTTTAGGCTCCTCAGCTTCAGGTTCTTTTGTTGTACCATATTTGTAAAGATTATCTACCGCTTTCGCATCGATTGTTTCCTCTTCTAACAAAGCATTTGCCATGTCATGTAAGAATTTTTCATTATCGCTAAGAAGTTTTGTTACATCTTTATAAGCTTCTTCTACGATACGATGAATTTCAGAGTCGATTTTCGCAGCGATTTCTTCACTATAGTTGCGCTCATGGCCCAGGTTTTTTCCTAAGAAGATTTGTTCTTGTTGTTCACCGAACACGATAGGGCCAAGCTCATCACTCATCCCCCAACGAGTTACCATAGCACGAGCAGTATTGGTTACACTTTGAAGGTCTCCAGAAGCACCTGTACTGATTTCATCTAAAATCAAGGCTTCTGCAATTCGACCACCAAGAGCCACCCGAATATCTGCTAATAATTGAGATTTTGTTTTGTAGTTTTGTTCTTCCGTTGGAAGCATCATAGTGTAGCCACCAGCTGCACCACGAGGAATAATTGTTACCTTATGAACAGGATCTGCATGAGGCAATAGATGTGCCACAATAGCATGACCAGATTCATGGTACGCTGTTAACTTGCGATCTTTGTCGCTCACAATGTGACTGCGGCGCTCAGGACCCATGCTAACCTTTTCACTGGCTTCTTCAACTTCAGCCATAGTAATTACTTTTTTGTTAAGACGAGCCGCCAAAAGAGCTGCTTCATTTAACAAATTGCTCAAGTCTGCACCAGTAAAGCCTGGAGTTTTCTTCGCAATTATTTTCAAGTCTACATCATCAGCCAAAGGCTTATTACGAGCATGAACTTTCAAGATTGCTTCACGGCCGCGTAGGTCTGGACGACCTACGATAACTTGACGGTCAAAACGCCCTGGACGTAAAAGTGCGGGATCTAGAATATCTGGGCGGTTTGTTGCAGCGATAGTAATAATACCTTCGTTAGCACCGAAACCATCCATTTCAACGAGCAATTGGTTTAATGTTTGTTCACGTTCATCGTGACCGCCACCAAGACCGGCGCCACGTTGACGACCAACCGCATCGATTTCATCGATAAAGATGATACAAGGAGCGTTCTTTTTCGCTTGTGTGAAAAGATCACGCACACGAGAAGCACCAACACCAACAAACATCTCTACAAAGTCAGAACCAGAAATCGTAAAGAATGGTACCCCTGCTTCACCAGCAACAGCTTTAGCAAGTAATGTTTTGCCTGTACCTGGAGGCCCTGCCAATAATACACCTTTCGGAATTTTAGCACCGATAGTTGTAAACTTGCCTGGATCCTTCAAGAATTCTACTACTTCTTCTAATTCTTGTTTTGCTTCTTCAGCGCCAGCTACATCTTTGAAGCTAACCTTTACATTGCCTTCACCCATCAATTTAGCACGGCTTTTACCAAAGTTCATCACTCGGCCACCGCCACCTTGAGTTTGTTGCATGATGAAGAAGAACAATACAACCAAAATAATAATTGGAATAGCAGAACCTAACAAGCTCATCCACCAAGCTGGTTGCTCAGGTGGAGCTGCAGTAATTTCTACACCATTATCTTGTAAAGTTTTGATTAACGTTTCATCAGTTGGCGCATAAGAATTGAATTCTGTTCCATTTTTTAGTTTACCTTTAATACCATGATCATTGGTAATCGTTACGGACTCAACCTTTTTCTGTTGTACTTGTTGAATAAATCCTGTATAACTGAGTTCAGATTTATTCGCACTTTGACCAGAGAAAGCGTCAATGGCGATAACGAAAGCGGCAATGATAAGTAAATAAAGGACGATATTTTTTGTAAATCGACCCAAAATATTACCCCTTTCAATAATAGTTTAGTGGCATAAACGAATTGAGTACATCTCATTGAGAGATGCACTCATATATTATATCATATTTTTAATTTTGATACATTTCTTCCTTTAAAATACCTATATAAGGTAAGTGACGATATTTTTCTGCATAGTCTAAACCATAGCCGATAACAAAGTAGTCAGGGATGACAAAGCCCACATAGTCTACTTCTACATCCATTTTACGGCGTTCAGGCTTATTCAACAACGCTGCAAGGCGTACACTTTTAGCTCCACGAGCATGTAAATTTTCTAGCAAGTAATGTAATGTTGTACCCGTATCTACAATATCTTCTACAACGAGTACATGCTTTCCTTCTACAGAGCGATCCAAATCTTTTAAAATTCGAACTACCCCTGTACTAGTTGTACCGCTGCCATAGCTAGAGCAAGAAATAAAATCGAAGCTTACATCCACACTCTCATCGATAGAGCGAGCTAAATCTGTAAAGAAAACGATAGCACCTTTCAATACACCTACGAGAACTACGGATTCCCCTTTATAGTCAGCACTGATTTGACGACCTAATTCAGCCACACGAGCCTTTAATTGTTCCTCTGTATATAAAATATCTTTTGCATCTTGATGCATCTATATGACCTCCGCGATTCATATTAATGTTTGCAATATACTTTTATTGTATCACATTGAGCACTTACTTTTATACTTTTTATATTGAAAGTTTTCTCTTCCCCAGTGTTAACAATGTCCAGTAATTGCTCTTGATGAGCAGTGGTAAGCTTAATTTCAGAATCAAGGATGCTCACCAGTCTTTGCCACAATCGACGTTGTATAGCCAACGGCTCCTTACGTAACTCTCTACGAGATATAAACGCGCCCTCATCAGAGATAGTTACTAACTCATCAAACACCATATCCGTTAAATTAGAAATAAGAGAAACGTCTTCGCATACAGAATTCCCTAGTCTTACAATGGCATTAACAACGTTAGGATTAATAGTTTCTAACTCAGGTATAATACGATGACGAATTCTATTTCTTTGATATCGCACATCCTCATTTGTACTATCTATACAGTAAGAAATATCTTTCTCTTTTAAATATAGAAGTAATTCTTCTTTTGTGACATCTAACAGAGGTCTTACTACTGGAACAGTATAATCATTACTAACAACGGCCATGCCTGTCAAACCATTAAGTCCAGTCCCTCTAATAAGATGTGCTAAAATTGATTCTGCTTGGTCATCTTTATGATGAGCTACTGCAATATAGTCATACCCCTCAGACTGTGCTATATCGGTTAGCCATTGATACCGAACTTGGCGGCCTATAGTTTCCTCTGATAGCTTTTGAGCTTGACTCAATTTAGGTACGTCAAAGACAGCCGTATAAAATGGCAGTCCTAGTACGTCCACTTGAGTTCGTAACCATAGGACCTCATCCTTGCTTTCAGGACGAATACAATGATCTACGATAGCAACTCCAAGCTCATATACTGTATGGCGATGTGTAGCAATATCTTGCAATAAATGCAATAAAGCCATCGAATCAGAACCACCAGAACAAGCTACCAAGATACGACAATTCTCAGGAAATATATCATGTAATTTTAAAGTGTGATTAACGGTTCGAATGAGTGCTTTCACATTCACGGGCCATCGCCTCCATACCATCTTGGTCGCTCACAAATACATGAGGGACCTCATAGGAATCCATAAAGGACGTTAAAATCTCTGCACCAGCAACGATGATGTCGGCACGACCTGCCGGTAAACCTTTCACTTGTAGTCTCTCGTCACGACTCATATACCGTAATTTCATAATAATGCCTTCCACCGTTTCACGGCTCAATTTGTGACCTTGCACCTTTATACCATCATAGTGGTCTAAGCCTAAATCAATAGCAGCCAAGGTTGTTAGAGTGCCACCAATACCGATAAACTCACCAAATTCACCTTCAATCATCATCGGATCCCAAAGAAAACGGGTTTCCTCCCACACGCATTGAGGGCCTTCATCAGATATAGATTGAAGGCGTACCGCTCCCACAGGATAAGAACGGCTCCAGTACATTCCGTCCTTGTTACCTAATGCAAGTTCTGTACTCCCTCCACCAATATCGATAGTCGTATAATGACGTCCATCCTTTAATTGATCTCCTAAAGCGCCATAAAAGCCATACATGGCCTCTTCATCACCAGATAAAATACGCCAGTCCATAGGACAGTATGTATTAATACGTTCCATAAATGCAAGTCCATTGGCCGCTTCACGAACAGCACTAGTCGCAAAACCAAAGCAATAGTCAGCACCGTATTCATTTGCTATTTTTTGTATATCCGTAAAGGCTTGATAGGATGCTTCCATGGATTCATCTCGCAAGGTACCATCTGCATTTCGTTGACCTAAACGAGTAGTCCACAACTGCTTAGGCTCATAACGCCACTCGTTATTCTCATAGGTAGCCAATAATAAACGCACTGAATTAGAGCCAATATCGATAATTGCTAACTTCATAATCGCTCCTTACATATAAATAGCATTCTCCTAATACTATTATAGCGTTAATACTCCATACATAAGTAAAGAGATGGCGGAATGCCATCTCTCACTATTAATCTCGACGACCGCCTCGGCCTCCGCGTTTTCCTTCGGTATTGCGTTTTAAATCGTGTAATCGTTCATTACTATCGCGCAAGAATGATTTCATCTTCGCTTCGAAAGACTCTATACTTTGTTTCGATTGAACACGATGAGGACGTTTTTCTTCGTCCATACCCTCTTTAGGTTGTGTTTGACGAATCGAAAGGCCAATTTTATTACCATCAATGGATAAAACCTTAACCTTTACCGGATCCTCAACCTTTAAAAGAGTATTAATATCTTCGACATACCCATGAGCTACTTCAGAAATATGAACTAACCCCGTTTGTTTTTCTCCTAAATCAACAAATACGCCGAATTTTGTAATACCTGATACGGTACCATCAATAATGTTACCAACTTCGATTGCCATGCAACCTCCTAATTAATGCGGAAACCTTAAACTACAAACTAATGCGAAGCAAAAAATAATAAAGTATAACCTATTTTACATATGGTACTTCACCAGGCTTTACCAATCCTAGCTCCTCACGAGCAACCCCTTCTATGGTCTTTGGATCTTGTAACCTGGCCTTTTCCTGTTCTAACTCTTCATTTCGCTGCTGTAACTCTTGCAATTGTTGCTCTATATGTTGTTTTTCTTGATATACAGCCACCAAGCGATAAGCCTGCCCTAACAGTAACAGCACCATAATCCCTATGCCAATTCGCTTGATCCACATGAGGATAATACGCTGATCCTGTGCTTTGCGATTAAGACGAACCCGTTTGCGCGGCCTTTTTGGGCGTTGTACATCCATAGTGTCCTGAGTCATAATGTCCCCCAAATATTCATCATCTGTATACTGTCATTTTTAGATTATACCACATAACAGAGCTTGGGACTAAAGAAAATTACAGATATTTCTCATTAAGAACGGTAACATAAATCCGTATAAATTTAAAACTCCATATGCAATGTAAACTTTCTATATACAAAAGTAAACATCCACTTACATAGACTCAGCCTTTACAACATGTTCACGAATGACAGCACAAGAAGTTTTAAATAAGGCTAGCTCTTCATTGGTTAGTTGCAGTTCAAAAACATCTTCGATACCATCTTTACCAATAACAGCAGGAGTAGATGCAAATATTCCTTCTTCTCCATATTGTCTATCTAAATAACAGGAGCAAGGCAATACCTTCTTTTCATCATGGAATACGGCGCGAATCAATTCTGTGGTAGCACTAGCAATCCCAAACTCCGTAGAGCCTTTACCAGCTAGTACATGATAGCCACCAATTTTAACATCATCTAGTACTTTTGTATGGTCAAGTTTAGGAAATCTATGAGGTAGCTCTCGATATAATTCTAAAAGTGGTTTACCTTGTACACAGACATGGGACCACGGCACCATGGCACTACCTCCATGTTCACCTAAACAGTAGGCCGTAATAGAGCGATTACTAATAGTAAAGATATGAGCTAATTCTTTTTGTAATCTAGCTGAGTCTAGCGCTGTTCCCGTTGAAATGATACGTTTAGGGTTCCACTCAAGATGTTTACATAAATAAGTGGCTACTACATCAGCGGGATTAGAAATTGAAATGATTAAGCCTTTGAAGCAAGATTGCTTGATACGTGGAATAACATCTTTAAGTACAGCTACGGTTTCACCAAGACTCTCGAGACGATCTTGATACAAATTCGGCAAAGGTCCCGCACTAAAAACGAGAATATCACAATCTCCACATTCTTCAATAGGACCTGATGTAGCAGTTACTTGATGTGGGATATAGCTAACGGCATCATTAATATCCATAGCTTGCGCTTGAGCTTTTTTCTCGTCAATATCCATCATATATAATTCATCAACCTCACCTTGTAAGGCCAAAGAAAATGCCACATGAGAGCCTACATGTCCAGTACCAATAATACCTACCTTGCGTAACTTCATAAGAGCCTCCATACCTTAGCATAAAACAATAACATATCCTCAAATGCCAATCATTTAAATCACGTATATCCGTATATGATTTACCTTAATAGAATCATAACTCATTTAAATTCATCTCATCCAAATTGAGTGGGAACAAATCTATTTCTTCCATCGCTTGAGGAGATTTTTCTAAATATTGTTTACGCATAGACCATAAGATATCCAAATCTTTAGGATCTAATTTGGATAATGCATATATCATAATAAAATCAGAACCATAATGTCCACGTAAACTATCAGGCACCCCCTTAGAGCCTTCACCACTAATGCGATTATTAAAAAAGCCTTGGATACGACGATTATCTAAATCTATAATAATAAAACCTGATCCATCATACACATATAATGTATGATTAACACGTTTTAATGCACGTACTGTATTCGTAATAAAATACTGGTCCTTCAAATCGATGAGAGACGACTCATAACCAGAATGGTAAAAGTCACCATAATAATGGGCACCTCCATCGGTAGAGTCCAACAAACTTTTAAATTCGTCTTGCTCATCATTACTGAAGTCAGACAATGCTTTTACCTTTGTTATATTCCGTAAACCTCGTTGGTAATCACCCGATTTAGGAGGTTCTATATGTTGCCCTCTAAAGGTAATGGGCATCAAGCGAAGTGTATTATCAGATAAATTATAAATCCCTAGTCCTTCATAACCTAAGAAATACACTTGCGATCCACTGGTCTTCATAGCTAATATTCGTTTTGAAATAATGGCATCACTAGAATTAACCAGTGTATGCGCTTCTGGATCAATACGTACTGTTTTGCTATCATAATTTGCCCCTACAGCAAGCCAGTAAGATATGCCCATTATAATAAGTGCCAGTACAAATAATCCAATACGTTTTATATTCATCTACGCTCTCCATGACTCCCCAATCATAAAACGTAAAAGCATGCGTACAATATGTATCATGTTTACAATGTATCTAACATTAGCTTATATACGATTCTAGCTTATACATCTAATTGAGATAATCGGTCGGCAACCTTAACCCCTTTATATGTGAAAGTTGGTAACAGCTGAGATAGCGGTTCTAGTACAAAATTACGATTCCAAAAATGAGGATGCGGTATCACAAGACTTTCATCACACAGAGAAATCATTTTCCCCTCTGTATCGTACACTAAAATAATATCCAAATCTAACGTGCGAGGACCCCAATGAATCAATCGTTTTCGTCCAGCCGCCTGCTCTAATTGCTGAATAAGGCTGAGCATTTGATGTGGTTCTAGAGTGCTTTCACAAGACCATACGCCATTAACAAAGGTATCTTGTTCCGTATATCCCCACGGCTCAGTTTCAATAAGAGAAGAAGTGACTAGCTTAGAAATTGCCCCATGTTGTTGTAAGGATTGAAAAGCAGAATTGATGTAGTCACTCTTGTCCCCTATATTTGAGCCTACACTGATGTAATAGGTATACATCAAATTTGTCCTCTTGTAGTGATAACCTCAACATAATCCAAAATGCCTGAAATCGGTACAGATGGTTTACGCACCGTTACAGAGAGACCTACAATACCTTGATAATGTTGGTACAAGGAATCGGCGATAAGCGCCCCTAATCGTTCTAAAAGATTGTACTTTTCACCAGTCATAATTGATTCTACAATTTCATATACCTCTACATAATTGATTGAGTCCTCTAATTGATCACTTTGACCGGCCTTTGTAAGATCAGTTATTATTTCTACATCTACAAAAAATCGTTGCCCTTGTTCTTGCTCAGATGCCAAATTTCCGTGGTATCCGTAGAATGCCATATTTTTTAAAACGATTCTATCCATTATTCACCTCGTAACAAGCCGTCTGCTACAACTAAGGCGCGTTTGTGCATTTTCACATTGTGAACACGCACCATATCAACGCCTTGGAATACACCTGTAATACAAGCAGCTACCGTACCTTCATCGCGATCTTCTGGAGGCAATCCGCCTAACATAGATCCGATGAAACGCTTGCGGCTTGGAGCAAGTAAAACAGGATATTCATAAGCGGTTAACTCACCCAAGCGTTGCATAACTTCAATATTTTGTTCTTCAGTTTTACCAAAGCCAATACCTGGGTCAAGCCAGATTTGTTGTGGCGTTACCCCCTCTTTCAACGCTTTATCGATAGCACAGAAGAAGAATGCTTTCATATCTTCAATAATATCACCATAATTTGTATCATTACTATTATGCATGATGATAACAGGTACCTTATATTTAGCCACTACTGCGGCCATGTCAGGATCATAATGTAAGCCCCATACATCATTTAGAATATGTGCCCCTTTTGAGAAGGCATATTCTGCGGTTTTAGCATGATATGTATCGATAGACACAGGAACTGTAGAGGCCTGTAAGACAGGCTCTATTAATAGAGATAAGCGTTCTATTTCCTCGTCTGCGGTCAAAGGTGTAGAACCAGGGCGTGTAGATTCAACGCCTAAATCGATAATATCTGCACCATCTTCAATCATTTGTTTTACATGAGCAATAGCTGTTTCTGGTGTATTAAATTTTCCCCCATCAGAGAAGGAGTCAGGTGTACCATTCAGTATACCCATGATAAGGGTACGATCACACAAAGATAAGCTTTTGCCATCATTCCATGTATAATTTCTACGTTTAAACATTTACCTGTCCTCCGCCTAACATTGCCAACGCTTCATCTCTTAATGTGCCCTTTTCGGCTAATACGCCTCGGCTTTCTAATGTAATAACCTTTGAATCTTGCTGCATGGTCCCTTTGATGAGCATACACAACTGAGTCGATGTAATGCGTACAAATACGCCATGAGCAAATAAATCATTCATAATCGCATCAGCTAATTCAGATGCTAACCGCTCTTGTAATTGCGGTCTACGGCTGAGGATATTCACGATATCTTGAAACTTACTAAGTCCTGCCACACATCCATCCTTAGGTTGGTACACGATATCTACGGTACCAAAAAAAGGCAATAAATGATGCTCACACATGGAGTAAAACGGAATCCCTGTAACTGCTACGAGACCTTTATAGTCTGTACTAAAAGTCTCTCCCCATGCAGCTTTCGTGTCTAATCCTACACCGCTGAATAATTCACTATATAATTCTGTTACACGACTTGGTGTCTTCTCTAATTCTGGTGCCTCTGTATCAACAGATAAAGCCTCTAAGAATTGCTTTATCCCGTCCTTTGCACGTTGATTCATCGGTCCTCCTAAACGATCTTTGTCGTCCAATCCTCAATATTCCAAATATCCGTAACCCAACCTTGATAAAATTCGGGCTCATGACTAACCAGTACAATCGTACCTTTAAAATCACGCAATGCTCGGCTCAGTTCTTCCTTCGCATATATGTCTAAATGGTTGGTCGGTTCGTCTAGCACCAACACATTGTACTTATTCTGCATGAGCTTACATAGGCGAACCTTTGCATTCTCACCACCAGATAATACGCGCATTTGAGACGTAATATGTTCATTAGTAAGGCCACAACGAGCTAATGCTGCACGCACCTCTGCATTGGTCATAGCAGGATATTCATTCCAAATATAGTCTAACGCTGTTTCAGAATTGGATGGCGTATCCTCTTGGGCAAAATAACCTACTTGTAAGAACTCACCTTTTACCAACTCACCACTAACAGGCTTCAATAAACCTAAAATAGTTTTTAACAACGTAGTTTTACCTAGACCATTGACACCGCGAATAGCAATCTTTTTATTTCTTTCAATTTGAAAGTCTACAGGTCTAGTTAATGGTTCATCATAACCTAATTGCAATCCGAAAGCCTCTACGATAAAGCGACTTGGTGTACGGCCTTCTTTAAAACCAAAGCTAGGTTTAATATACTCTTTTGGTTTTTCCAAGATTTCCATCTTCTCTAAGCGTTTAGCTCGAGAGTTCGCCATACCGCGCGTTGCAACGCGAGCTTTGTTGCGTTGAATAAAGTCTTCCATACGCTCAATCTCTTGCTGTTGACGTTCATACGCCTTAGCAGCTTGCGCTTTTTTCACCTCGTAAGCGGCTTGGAACTGATGATAATCACCAGTATAACGCGTAAGCACCGCCTGTTCGATATGGTAAATAACATTAACTACGGAATTTAAAAACTCCATATCATGAGAAATCAAGATGAATGCATTTTCGTAATTTTGCAAATAGTTTTGCAACCATTGAATATGCTCTACATCAAGATAGTTTGTAGGTTCATCCAACAATAGAATAGTCGGTTTCTCTAGTAAAAGCTTTGTGAGCAAAACCTTTGTACGTTGACCACCACTGAGTTCTGTTACATCTCGGTCCAAACCGATATCCACAAGGCCCAAGCCTGCAGCCGTACGCTCAATAACCGCATCAATTTCATAGAACCCACGTTGCTCTAGAATCTCTTGCCACTCCCCAACTTGCTCGAGAAGCTTATTCATTTCATCTTCGGATACATCGCCCATACGATTGTACGCATTATTAATGTTTTGCTCCATCACGAATAAATCGTCAAAAGCGCTCTGTAACACATCGCGGATGGTCATGCCCTTTTCAAGAACAGCATGTTGATCCAAATAACCAACCGTTACTTGATTGGACCATTCAATTTTGCCTTCATCAGGCGGCAATTTACCTGTAATGATATTAAGAAATGTAGATTTACCTTCACCATTAGCACCAATGAGGCCTACATGTTCACCTTTTAGCAAGCGGAATGATGCATCATCTAAAATTTGTCGCGCTCCAAAACCATGGGTTACATTTGAAACGGTTAAAACACTCATATCTATCTCCACCGGAATAAAAGCCGTCTTGTAGAAGACGGCTTGTTTCATACTTACTTAAATATTATATCTATTGTACCTTTTTGACCTCTATATGTCAAAACTTAGGCATCACGTAGCAAGGCATATCGCAAGGCTACAACAGCCATAATTTTAGCTCCTTTAATAGCTTGTGCCAATCCATAGTCAGAACCTGCTGCACAAGTGAATTCTGGCGTATGTGCTTCTAAGCCTAATCCAATCTGTAATGTGGGCTGTGCCGTAGGCACTTCATAGGACACATTACCTACATCAGTACTACCATCAGCCTCATCATCAGGCAATATACGAGGTGCCTCACCGAACTCAGTCATCACATCCTTAAAGAGATTTAATAGCTTTTTATCTTGACGCATATCCTTAAAGAGTGACTCATAATGATGCATTTCAACTTGAGCACCATAGGATGCTGCAATCTCTTGAGCAGCCGCTTTGATAGCCGGCAAAATAATACCTTCTAAATCATCCACTGTACTACCACGAACAGTCATGCGAATCGTAGCCTTTGGTGTAACCACATTTGGCGCTGTACCTGCTTCGGTAAAAATGGCCCCCACAATAGCCCCTTTAGGAAAGGTTTTCTTTAACTCTTTTATTTTTTGATATAATTCTACCGCACAATCTAAGGCATTAATTCCTGAATCTGTTAAGGATGCAATATGACAGGAGCGCCCATGGAAGGTAACCTCTAGTGGGTGTGTCGCTAAGGACGTGCCCCCCACCTCATTTTCACCGCCAGGATGAATAATAAGCGCCGCCTCATAGCCCTTAAATAAACCAGCCTCTGCCATATATACCTTACCACCAATAGTTTCCTCTGCAGGGCAACCAAAAAAAGTCGTTCCCCAATCCTGTGGCGCACTTTGACTGAAAGCAACAGCAGCACCTAAGCTCATCATGGCAATAAGATTATGACCACAACCATGACCGAGCTCAGGTAAGGCATCATATTCTCCTAAGAATGCGATTTTATATTTAGCATTACCTCTATAGTCGGCTCTCAACGCGGTTTGTAATTCACGTATATCGGTGAGCCCTACTTGAGATATAAAATTCTGTTTTTCTAAGAATTGGT
Source organism: Veillonella parvula DSM 2008 (assembly GCF_000024945.1). Taxonomy (NCBI): domain Bacteria; kingdom Bacillati; phylum Bacillota; class Negativicutes; order Veillonellales; family Veillonellaceae; genus Veillonella; species Veillonella parvula. The sequence goes on along the minus strand of NC_013520.1, from coordinate 604,310 downwards.
GAATTGCCTTTACTGCTTTATGCTCATTCAAGCCCAATTCTGGATTATCGTGTAAATATAAGGAAACAGCACGTAATTCCTGTGCCATACTATCTATGATGGCACAGGCACGAGCCTCTCGTTCTTGTAGTGTCATAACTCCCCTTATTATTATCTAATATCTTTGTTATCTAATATCTTTATTATCTAATATCTTATTCCCTAATATTTTATTACCTAATATCTCGGTAACTACTATTTTTATCTAATATCTGTTTATCTGTTAACTAAAATCGTTCACCTAAAAGCTCTTATCTATTTCGTATAAGGATGAACGATGATGGTATTAGAAATATATCTAAAGCTAATCATCGCTCCTAGCGGTAAGGTTTGATGTGGTGAACCATGTCCCGTTGGCACATAGCATACAAAAGGATCTGGTAATTCTGGTTTTCTATTTTCCTCCATGTATCGCAATGTTTCATAACCTAAGTCATAATCACGTTCATCTTCATCTCCTTCACAATCTGTAAAGGTGCCAATCACTAAGCCTTTAATGCGGCTCAACAAACCACTGAGGCGAAATTGTTGTAACATACGATCCAGCTTATAAGGAGCCTCCCCTACATCTTCAATAAATAGTAAGGTATCCTCCCAAGATTCATCCTCTAAAAAATAAGGTGTTCCTGACAGAACGGATAATATCGTCATATTACCACCACGCAAAATCCCTTCTCCTAGCTCGGTACCAATCGCACCTCTAGGAGGTTCTGGCAAAGGTTCTATGACTTTTAATTTACCTTCTAAAACATTAAATAATGCATCAATATCTGCCTTACGCTCTGCTTTAAAATCTACCCCCATAGGCCCATGATACGTAATAAGGCGACTGTATCGATTGATAGCCATATGGAGCGCCGTACAATCACTGTATCCAATAAAAGCCTTACGATACTTGCGAATCGCTTTATAATCCAGTCGTTCTAAATAGCGCATCGTGCCATAACCACCCCGTAAAGCGAGCACCGCATCACAAGGAGCTGTAGTCATCATGTATTGAAACTCTGCGGCTTGCTCCTCAGGTGTGCCTCCATATAGCCCCTTTCGGCTTGCACTTTCACCCACAAGCACCTTATAGCCTTTAGCCTTACAAATTTCTTCTATTCTATGTAAATCTTCATCGCTAGCACTAGCAGGTGCCATAATACCTATGGTCATCCCCGGTGCCAAACGTTTTGGTTCAATCCAGTCCATATATCCTCAGAAAATACCTGTTAACTTATAATATATTAATAATCCCATGCAACAAAAGACTAATATATTAATATTCCCATACAACAAAAGACGTACACAAAGTGTACGTCTTAAGTGTATCTTATTTGTATGCTTTTTTAAAGTCAACAAGTCCCAATGTGGTCCAGAAATAATTTTGAATTGTTCCATTTGTCACATATGGTTGTGTTGTAAAGTACAACGGCATAACAAGAGATTCATCAAAAATCATCTTTTCTGCTTCATGCATCAACGCATCACGAGCCGCCCCATTTGGAGTTGTACGAATACGTGCAATCAACTCATTATACTCATCACTATGATACTGACCATCGTTATCTTCAGCAGAGAATACCTCTAAAAAGTTTTGTGGATCGCTATAATCGGCAACCCAAGAAGCGCGAGCTACTTGGTACTTGCCAGCTTCACGGTCTGCCAAGAATACCTTTGTCTCTTGATTTTGTAAGCGTACATCTGCGCCAAATGCATTTATCCATGCATCTTGAATCGCTTCTGCAATAGCTTTATGTAATTCACTTGTATTATACAAAATCGTAATTTGCGGCAATGGACGATTCTTGCCATAGCCAGCCTTTTTCAGGATTTCCTTGGCTTGCTCTACATCTTCGTATACGAGATAGCTACCAGCTTCACGGAAGTCTTCACGACCATTGCTTTCAAGCATACCATATGGTACGAACGCATAAGCTGGTTCTTTACCGCCTCTAACAATATTATTAACAATATTAGCACGGTTGATAACCATAGAAAAGGCTTTACGCACATCTGGATCTGTAAAAGGTTCTGCTTTCACATTGAATACGTAATAGTAGTTACCAAGCATAGGTCCAATATGTAATAGGCCGGCTTCTTCTAGACGTTTTTGATCCGCTACAGGAGGCTCAACCGTCATATCAGCTTCGCCACCTTCAACTAAGGTAAGGCGTGTACTTTGAGACTCACTAATAGGCCAATTCATTTTCTCTGTCTTCACAGATTCTGCATCCCAATAGTTTGGATTCTTAATGAAATCCATTTCCCCATTATGCTTCCAAGAAAGTAAACGATATGGACCATTAGATACTATTGTTTCCGCATTAGCCGCCCAGTTTTCGTGAGCTTCTACTGCTTTTTTACTCACTGGATAATAGCTATGAGACGCTAATAATTTCAAGAAATAAGCCGTTGGATTTTCTAAGGTAACTACCAATGTATCCTCATCAATAGCTTTAACCCCAACATCTTCAGCTGCAGCTTTCCCCGTATTAAAAGCTTCACCATTTTCCAATACATATAACATATATGCATTATCCGCATGGACTTCAGGGTCTAATACGCGCTTCCAAGCGTATTCAAAGTCATAAGCCGTCAAAGGCTCTCCATTGGACCATTTTAAATTAGGTCGTAAATGGAAGGTATACTCACGACCATCATCGGAGATGTCCCAATTTTTAGCAAGTGCTGCTTCAGGTTCACTTTCATCATTCAAACGAACTAGACCATCGAATAATTGAAGTTGAACCGTAGCCTCCGGAGAGGTAGTAGACTTTGCGGGATCCAATGTGGATGGTTCCTGCTCAATAACATAGCGGATTGTGTGTTCATCGATTGGTTGAACACCACGAGGGTACCCAAATACGAATAAGAGTACGCTCACCCCTAGAGCGAGGACCATGAGTTTTAACAAGTTTCGTTTATCCATCATGGCAATGCTTCCTCTACAAATTCTTTCATGATGCGCCCAACTTGAGCGCCTAACTCTTTACCTCGGTCATTATCGATATCGCTCATTAAAAGGATAAAACAAAAATGACCTCTAAATGTTTCTATTACACCCCCATCATGTTCTACACGATCAAGGGATCCTGTTTTATGGTGAAAGCGTATGCCTTCTCCCCAGTAAAATGGTAAGATATCACGGAATTGTTGGCGACCTAAGATATTCCACATTTCTCGGCCATAAACATCTCTATCACGACATTCAAAAATGTGTTTATACAAACGAGCTAACGACATAGCTGTAATGTGATTATCACGACCTTCAGCTAGGGCGTTAAAGTCCATCATCATGCGATTAAGCTCCATCTCATCCACACCAAGCTTTTCTGCACGAGCATTGATATTTTCCATGCCGAGCACTGTGATGAGTAGATTTGTTGCGATATTATCACTAAGAACCATCATGAGACGGCATAACTCAAGATATGTAAAACTATGTTTACCAACTAACTCTTGTAGTGCGCCGCCACCTTCAACTCGTGGAGTTCTAGATAAAGGAACTGTATCATTAATGTCCAATTGCTCCGTACGAGCTAAATGAAAGACATATTCCATGATAAGTACCTTAATTAAACTCGCACTAGAATGTACAGTATTTTCACCTCTAGCTGCGATGAGTGTTGGTTCCTCTTCATCATCGAATTGTAGCACCGCATAAGATATATTCCCTGCTGGGGCTAATTCTTTAATGACTGTATCTAGTTGATGTTCCAAGGACTTGCCAACAATTAGTTTTTCCATACTATTCTCCCATTATATGTGCCAGCATGCGATGCGGCGATCTGCCCAATCTCGAAGTGGCGGACGTTCTGTAAAACAACGACCTTTCGCTTCTGGACATCGGCCACTAAACAGACACCCTTTTGGTGGGTCTAATGGATTTGGTGGATCCCCTTTAAGCGGTGCCCCAATTGGTGCATGTGGCATAACTGGACCATTTAAGGCCGTCAATGCACGGGTATACGGATGCTGAGGGAATTCATATAAGTCCAATGCAGGACCTTCTTCCATGACGGCACCTAAATACATAACAACCATGCGATGACTAATGTAGCGCACCATATTTAAATCATGAGAAATAAAGAGGTACGAAATACCATGTTGTTCTTGTAACCGTTCTAGTAATGTCATAATTTGCACTTGGATAGATACATCTAACGCAGAAATCGGCTCATCACAGATGATACATTGAGGCTCCATAATAAGAGCCCGTGCAATGCCGATACGTTGACGTTGCCCACCAGATAGTTCATGAGCATAACGCTCACCAAATGACATATTTAAGCCAACTTGGTCAAGCACCTCTTTTACACGAATCACGCGATCTCGGGGTGTATACTTTGGATTCAATTCTAAAGGCTCCTCTAAAATTGCATTAACCGTAAGCCGCGGATTAAGGGATGCATAAGGATTTTGAAATACCATTTGCATCACCGGGTGAACAGACTCTCTATCCACATAAGGGTTGATATGTCGACCATTCATATAAATAGAACCAGATGTAGCTTGATATAAACCCATCAAAGTGTAACCAAATGTAGATTTACCACATCCAGATTCCCCTACGATACCTAAGGTTTCCCCTGGTGATTGATATAGACTCACGCCTTGTACGGCATGTACCGTTTGTTTTGGCTTAAATAAGCCGCCTGACAGGGTGAACTCTTTAACGAGATTGTCAGTCTCCCATACGTAACTCATTAAAGTCCCTCCAACTTAGCTAACCAACATGTAAACTGGTGACTTTCACCAACATTTGTAACCATCGGAACCCGACTACCGCAGATTCTCATAGCCCATTTACAACGAGGATTAAATGCGCATCCACGAGGTAAATCAAATAGATCAGGTGGTTGACCTTCAACGGCCTTCAATTCGCCGTGCCATTTACCTTGAGGCAATGCAAGCAACAGCCCCAAAGTATATGGGTGACGGGGCTCGCTAAAGATACCATCTACTGTAGCAGACTCAACACATTTACCTGCGTACATAACCATAACCCGATCACAAATTTGAGCAATAACACGTAGGTTATGAGAGATAAAGATAATCCCTATGCCAGCCTCTACGGCTAATGTTTGCATAAGGCGCAAAATTTGTGCCTCAGTAGTAATATCAAGAGCTGTTGTGGGCTCATCACAAATTAAAATCTTAGGACGACCAGCCACTGCCATAGCAATACATACGCGTTGACGCATACCGCCACTCAACTCATGAGGATATTGAGATAACCGTCGTTCTGGTGTAGACAACCCCATCTTCTTCAATAAATCGATGGCAATGACCCTTTCATCGTAATCTTCACCATATGCATTTGTACGATGGATAACCTCATACATTTGCTCTCCAATGGTCATGATAGGATTCAAGGAGGTCATAGGATCTTGGAACACCATGGCAACAGTCGTACCACGAAGTTCATTCCAATCATCTTCAGTAAATCCAAGACAATCATGACCATCAATCATGAATGTATCCGCTTTAATTTTAGTTTTACCATATGGCAATAAGCCCATTAAAGAGTTAACTAAAACGGATTTACCACACCCAGATTCCCCGACTATACCTAAAATCTCACCAGGGTATAAAGAAATATCTTGATTGCGAATAACTCGCAACGGACCTTGGAAGGTATTGATGGTAATAGATACATTACGTACATCAACAATAGCATTATTCATTATCTATCTCCTTCCTTAGGGTCTAATACATTACGTAAACCGTCGCCAAAAAATGCGAAACCAAGCATGGTAATACTAATAGCAACAGCTGGGAAAATCAATTGGAACGGATAAGAGCGCATGCTACTAATACCTTCAGAAGCTAGTACGCCCCAGCTCGCCATAGGTGCATTTACACCTAAGCCGATAAAACTAAGAAATGCTTCTGTAAAAATAGCCTCAGGAATGGCCAATGTTAAAGTAATAATGATCGGTCCTACACAGTTTGGTAAAATATGACGTAATAAAATTCGACGCTTAGGAATACCCATAGCTTCTGCTGCAATGATGTATTCTTCGTTTTTAACTTTCAAAATTTGGCTGCGTACGATACGGGCCATATTAAGCCAATACGCAATCCCCAACGCTACAAAAATAGAGATTAGCCCAGGTCCAAGTACAACCATCAATAAGATTACGTATAGTAAAAGTGGAATACCATACAAAACATCTACGATCCCCATCATGATACGGTCTACCTTGCCACCTATATAACCCGCAATGCCGCCATAGGCAACGCCAATCACAAGATTAATAAAAGCTGCTACAAAACCAATGGTTAAGGAAATACGAGCGCCGTACATAACACGTGTATAGATATCACGGCCCAATGTATCCGTACCAAACCAATGGCTAAAGCTTGGACTTTGGTTCGCATCAATTAAGGATTGGTCCGCATAGGTATAAGGTGAAATAAGTGGACCTAGAACAGCAAGCACCATCATCACAATAATGATGGTTGCACCAACTACAGCTAAACGATTTACCTTAAATCGTTCCCATTTACTAGGACGTTTTATAAAGCTAGTAATCTCTTCTTGAGGGGCTCGTTCAATAGGTAAAAAGTCTTCCTTATTCATCTGTCCCCTCCTCCGTTGTAACTCGTGGATCGATTAATGGATAAATCATGTCCACCAAAATATTAAGAAATACTACAAGCGCACTATAGAAAATCGTAATACCAAGAATAACCGTATAGTCTCGGTTATAAATAGATGTTACAAAATACTGACCTAGACCAGGAATCGCAAAAATTGTTTCTACGATAAAGCTGCCTGTTAACAAACTAGCTGCCAATGGACCTAAGTACGTAATAACTGGCAAAATTGCATTGCCAAGGGCATGACGTGTCAAAATGGTCCAAGAACCTAGACCTTTTGCGCGAGCTGTACGAATGTATTCTTGTTGATACACGTCAAGTAAACCACTGCGCGTTAAGCGAGCAATAAAGGCCATCGGTTGCGCTGCTAATGTCAACACAGGTAACACCATGTAAGAGGGGCCACGCCATAAAGCCACAGGGAACCAGCCCAGTTCAAAGCCTACAATGTATACAAGGACAGCACCAATAATAAATGTAGGCACAGATATACCGATTGTAGATAATACAGTTACCGCATAATCTACAATGCTATTAGGTCTCATGGCACTAATCGCACCAGCCGTAATACCACCAACTATAGCTACCATTAAAGATAATAAGCCAAGCTGTGCGGAAATTGGGAATGCATCACCAATTATATCGTTTACACTACGGCCTTCATATTTAAATGATGGGCCCAAGTCACCTGTAATGACGCCACCTAAATAATCTCCATACTGTTTCCATACAGGATCATCGAGATGATATTTAGCCTCGATACTTGCTTTCACCTGAGGCGGTAATTTCTTTTCTGTTGTAAAAGGCCCACCAGGTATCGCATGCATTAATGCAAATGTTACGGTAATGATGACCCATAAGATTATGATTGCGCCACCTAGGCGTCGAAATACATACCTCGTCATTGTCACTTTCCTCCATAAAAAGTTTATTCGTTTTATTATACTACATTATGAAGTTAATTTCATGATTAACATCATTACATTTACAGAAAGGCTCACATAACGTACAATAAAATATATGATTATTTGGAGGTGTCTATGGTAGCAGTACCTAGAGTTTTAACAATTCAAGACATGAGCTCTATCGGACGCTGTGCCCTTACCGTTATGATTCCTATCATCAGTGCCATGCACTGTCAGGCGGTTCCTTTAGCAACAGCGGTACTAAGCAATCACTTAGAGTATCCACACTATGAATTCGTAGATTTATCTGCTCATATGAGAGACTTTATGAACTGTTGGGATAAAAACGAAATTGACTTTCACGCTATTGTAAGTGGATTCTTGGCATCACCAGAACAAATTTACCTCGTCGAAGAAGCTATCAATCGATTTGCCAATAATGGCCAAATGGTTATCGTTGATCCTGCAATGGCTGACGATGGTCGCCTTTATTCTATCTACACTCCAGATATGGTTGTTGCTATGCGCCAACTCGTGTCAAAGGCCCACATCGTAAAGCCAAACTATACTGAGGCATGCTTCTTATTAGATATTCCATTCTCAACAAATCCTATTAGTGAGGATGAATTGCGCAAACGGTGTAAACAATTACATCACATGGGCCCTGAAATGGTTATCATGACTAGCGTCCCATCAAAAACACATGCTGTTATTGCGGTCTATGATGGACCTACAGACTTTTTAAAAACATACTCTATACCTCTGGTTCCTGTAAAAGCTACAGGGACAGGAGATATTTTTACTGCTGTATTATCTGGTGCTGTAATGAAGGGATATTCTCCTTATGATGCGGCAGAACTGGCAATGAATTTTACTACCAAAGCGATTCAAGCAACGTTAGATACAGTACAATCGCTAAAACATGGAGTCGCATTTGAGTTAGTTTTGCCAGAATTAACTCAACTATAAGCTATAAATAAAGGGGAACTTATGGATTTACTTTATGTTGTATTAAGAACACTGCTCATATGTACCATCGGTTTACTCATTGCATTCCAAGGACGTCGCATGGGTTTATCGATTTTTAACTTAACGGGACGGTTAAATCGACTACAATTTATCATATGCTTCATCGCTTTAATGATTTTATTTCATATTGTCCACTACATCGATAACATATTCTTGGACTTTGTTGTATCACTACCAGCATATTGGTTGACTAGGGTCATTATTTGGCTCTTACTGGCAACCCTCTTTCCTTTATCTTGTGTCTTATTTGGCCGTCGTATTCACGACATCGGCTTCAATGCATGGGCAGGAATCCTCTGGTCGGTAATCATGATTTTCATCAATACCTACTCTGCCGTATCTCCATTCAATTACATGCTAGAGCTTTTTATATGGCTCATCGGCTTCCTATTCTGGGTATTACCAGGACAACCTGAGCCTAATCAATATGGTAACCCTCCATTTATGAATGTAAATCGGACAGTTTATGAACCAATACAGCCACCTATATCTAACAAAAAACAAGAAGGTCGAAAAACAGTTCGTAAGCGACGCAAAAAGCGATAATTAAAAATTAACACCCTACAATAAAAAACGTATCTCTATAAGTAATATATACCTTCTTTACTGGACAACCAGTAAAGAGAGTACATATCAAAGAGATACGTTTTTATTATGTCTTCAGTTTTTACAACATTAGTTCATTAACAACATCAACTCAATCAAAGTACAACCTATATATGCAATAATAAACTTAACCTTTTGTTTACGCGCTCTATCATCATCTGCAATTTTAAGTCGATTTGCAAGGAATCGTTTATCGCGAATTTGCAACAAAAGGTGTTTGATTCGCTCTTGGCTTTCATTAGCAGTATACTCATCACAATCAGCTGTCAATGTAGCTTGTTGCATGAAGATACGTCGGTGTAGTTTACGCATTTGAATTTTAATATTGTTATGTACAAATGCACTTTGCCACTGTTTACGAGAATCAAAATACATGTACAAATACCGAGGAATATTCATAACCAAGAAGGATATGATAAAAATCCCTAAGGAAATTAAAAAGTATGTAGAGAATGAAAATTCCAATGTTTCTGTTGGTAAGTAGTGATGCAAGATAATAAATGTAATCCATACACCTATTGGCAATAAAAGAACTGCTGCAATATCGATAGAACGAAGCCAGCTAGTACGAGTTGGCACATCAGGTACTGTAAAAGTATCTACAGGATCATGGAATGCATAGTAATCCAACTGTAACACAGATTGACTGGTACGCGGGTTACCCAAGAGAACGGGTCCATTACTACCAATATGGCGCTCAGGCATGGGTATGAATTTCTTCACTTGTGTATTAGGTAATAAGTCAAACTGAATGATACCTTTCTTCTCAAAGCGTACAGTAGATCCTTTTTCACCTAATGCAATAGGGTTAAAGAATATACCGAAGAGACTTAGACACCAGTTTCCCAACAAGTGTAAAATGGAGTTCAAAATAAACCCACCTGTATCTATATTATTTGTATCTAGGCGAATGGCAAAGGATGATGAATAATCATCGAACCATAAATCCTCTAAGGTGAATTCCACATTAATCACATTCCCCCATTTTGTAATAATGGATAGGAATATTTGATTGTTTGGTTCAAATTCAAATGTTACAGCATAAAAGAACCAATGATTACGAAGAGCGGCACGCAACATGCGATTAACCATATCTTCTTCTATATATAATAAGCGATGGTCAAACAAATCTTGTTCTAAAGGTGCTTTTTCTAATACGGGCGCCTTATCCACCACCGCATCTCGATCAGATAATGCTTCATCCACCAGAGCTCGTAATTTGGTGAAGATTTTAGTCATAACCCCTCCAAGGGTGAAATAATAGCTCTTAACACAAAAATTATACCATATATTGCATGATTTATCGATAAAAGTATACTACATATACTATTAAATATAAATATAATTAAAGCCCCTTTTTGCATAGAAAAAGGGGCCTTATTAATGTAGTTAAACATTAGTCATATTATAATTTAATATTCATAATAGATCTTAAATTGCAACGTAATATTAAACATTGTCCAAATCTATAATTAAGCATAAATAATAGATACTTTAAATGATATTTAGTTTTATTGAATACTTGCCATGGATAAATAACAATATTCATAGAAACGCCCTCGAAGAGCTATCAATTCTTCATACGTACCAGCTTCAACAATTTGACCTTTATCCATAAATAAAATCCGGTCCATTTGTTCTAAACCTTCCAATTGATGCGTAATATATAGACATGTCTTACCGTCTACATAATGCATCAAGTCACGATGTAAAGCTTTTCTTGTTACTTGATCCAAGCCCTCTAAAGGTTCATCTAATAAAACGATTTTAGGATTGCGCAAGAACAATCTAGCTAATGCAACTCTTTGACGTTCACCACCACTCAAACCTTGCCCTCCACTCCCTACAATCGTATTCATACCTTCTGGTAATTTTTCAACTACCGATCGCAATGATGCACGATTAATGGCTAGCTCTAAATCCTCCATAGAAGCTTCAGGTCTTGCAAGTAGTATATTATCCTTAAAGGAAGCATTAAAAATATACGTATCTTGAGTTATAGTCCCCAATGCATTACGCCAAGTATCAATTGAAATATCCTTCAACTCCACCGAGCCTATACGAATAGATCCACCATAATCATATAACCTCTCAAGCATATTAAACAATGTCGTCTTTCCAGACCCACTAGCACCTACGATAGCAATGGATTCCCCTTGTTGAATATGTAGTCTGAGATTCTCATAAATATGGCGATATTCATCATAACCAAAGGATACATCTGTAAAAATAATATCCTCATTAGGATTAAATGATTTTGGTGATATAGGTTCTACAATAGATATCGGTTCATTACTGAGAGCCATGAGACGACTTGTAGCAACTTTACTTTCTGCACCATGATGAACAGCAGCAATCATAGGCTGTAACGCTTCAAACCAAGCCTGTGTGCCAATGGCAGCCACCGCTACCATAACACTAGCCCAAGCACCTGTTAACGCATTAGAAGCCATAATAGCTACAATAACTACAGTTAACTGAACGCCGCCCATGAATAGTGTATTACCCATATTCATGCCTCGCTCAATAGTACCTTTTTGAGCATCTACATTGCGCATCATATACTGAATACGCTTATATACCATGTCTTCATTGCCATAACTAATCACATCTTCCAGACTATCCATAGTATCACTTAAAAGCGCTTTATAATCGCCTTGTTGGGGCCCAATCGTACGTAAAGATTCTTTATTATACGAATAAACAACCAAAGGTACTATTACACCTAATACGAAGGCCGACAAAAGAATAGGTATAATCAAACTATTGTCAATTGTAGAAACTCCATATGCAATCAATATAGTCAAGGCAACAGCTGCTACGGGTGGAATCAAAGTGCGCAAGTAGAAGAATTGTAATACCTCTATATCCCCCATGATGCGTCCCAACATATCACCTGCCCCAAACCGTTTGAGTATAGCAGGTGCCAATGGTTCCAAATGAGCATAAAACCACAAGCGCAAGCCATAGAGTCCTTGGAATGCCATGCGATGAGATGTATAGCGCTCAAAATAACGACATACAGCACGACTAACACCGAAGAATCGAACTCCTACGATTGCAAGACTTAAATAAGTAAGTCCTGGTTGCAGTGCGGCAGATGCCAATAGCCAAGAGGATACTGTCAAAAGCCCAACATTCATAAACACTGTTAAGAATGTAAATAGCAAGGCCAATACTAATGACCACTTAGCGGGACTCAATACAGAAAACAACAACTTCCAACCTTGTAAGCTCATATTAGAACCTTTTGCATTATCTTTAAAAGTCTCAGTATATTTAACAGATTTAACAAAATACTCTGTGCCATTGATAGGTTTATCTACGACCAATGTATTCTCTGAATCAAATTGTTTTCCAATATACAATGGTTCTTCAAGAGTTGCTGATAATTGCCCTAAGCCAGATGTAACAAGGTCTTTAAAATAACCCGCTTCTTGAAGTAGGTCATGATAAGAACCTTCTTGAATAATTGATCCATTTTTCAAGACATATAGTTTAGATGCCCAATGCATAGTTTGTAATCGATGCCCAATAATGATGACAACCTTATTTTCCATCAAACGCTGAATAGCCGTACTTATAATAGCTTCTGTTTTTACGTCTAGATGTGCTGTCACTTCATCAAGAATCAATACCTGACCCTTCCGCAGGAATGCACGAGCTAAAGCAATACGCTGCCGCTCACCACCACTAAGGCCTAAGCCACCTTCACCGATAACTGCATCAAGACCATCTTGTTGTCGATTAATAACATCTAATAACTGAACCTCTTTGCACGCATCGAGAATCTCCGCATCACTTACATCCATACCAAAGGATAAGACCTCTCGTAAGGTCCCTTTCATAATATGTGGATGTTGAGACACATAGGTAATTTGCTGACGCCACCAGTCGATATCTAAATCACATATATCAATGCCATCGATAGTAACTGTTCCTTTCGGAGCCTGTAAAAATCCACCAATAATATGGGCAATAGTAGATTTGCCAGCTCCACTTTCACCAACGAGCATAATAGGTACATTACGCTCAGCCTCTAGTGTGATATGGTGTACCCCATTCTCACTATTTTCATAGGTAAAAGTTAAATCTTTAATTGCAATCTCTTGTATAGATTTCTCGAGTTTAGAATCACCACCTAATGGTAAGGACTGCGGACGATTCATAAATTCTTCGTATTTCAGAATAGATGTTTTACCTGCCATCCCCGTATGGAAAGCAGCCCCTAATTGTCTAAATGGGGTATAGAACTCCGGAGCTAACAATAAAATAAAGAAGGCTGGGAAGAATGTAATTTCACCATCTAATAAAGTTAAGCCTAAATATACCGCAATCAAAGCAGTACTAATCGTACTCACTAACTCAAGCACTAAAGCGGATAAAAAGGCCACCCTCAATACTCGTAAAGTAGAGTCTTTAAACTCTTGAGATAATCGACCAATAACCTTAATTTGATCTTTTGCACGACCAAAGAGTTTTAGCGTAGTAATCCCTTGCAATACGTCTAAAAAATGCCCTGATAGGAAGCTCATACGCTCCCATTGTTCCTTATTTAATCGATCAGCTTGCTTCCCAATTAAGATCATAAAAAATGGAATTAAAGGCACCGTAACAATTAAAATAATACCAATTATTGATAATGTATCTATAATGGCGATTCCCATAATAAGTGGAATCATAATAGCGTATAAAATCTGCGGAATGTAACGAGCCACATATGCATCAACTTGCTCTAAACCATCGGTAAGCATATGGATGACATCGCCATGACGTTCCTTATGTTGTACACCAAGCTTAAACATATGGGCCAAAGAGCGTTCTCTAAAGGATGCTTTTACTGCACTCCCCAAGTGATTTGCCACTGCCTCTTGAACGTAATGTGCCACCAATCTCATAACAATAGCTACAAACAAATAAATGATGGTGTTCATTTCATCAGCTAGTGTATGTTCCAAAAATATAAGGTTATTTATTAAGGTTCCAAAGAACCAAGCTTGCCCAACAATTGACAGACTTTCTATTAAACAGGTTAAACCGAGTAATCCAAGCCGTCCTTTATGTTCTAGCAGCGCTTTAAATGCGGTACGCTGTATCATACTATCCTCTATGGTAAATCAACTTAAATATATAAAATCAAACAAATTTAAATTCCTTTAAATAGGCCTAAAAGAATCCAAGTGAATCTAAATTTATCAATATTATAATTATCTTACCACAAAAAAGAGGCGTGCCGCTACGGCACGCCTCACATTAAGATTTAATTTTTACTCACAAGAGTTATAAGGCTATTCTATTAATAGTGTAAATCTTTTTCTGTTACACGATGACGGAATGTCCAATATACCCAAGATTGATAAACCAAAATAATTGGCACAAATACGAAGGCTACACAAGTCATCAAAGTCAACGTATAAGTAGAGTTAGCTGCATTAGTAATAGTCAAGCTCCACTCAGGATTCAAAGAAGAAACCATAATACGAGGGAACAAACCTGCAAAGTATGCAGCTGTTACAGAAACAACAGATAAACAGCTAAATAAGAAGCCCCATTTTGTATTTCGAGTGCGTGCTGCGCCCCAAGAGATGAGGAAGAACACGATAGCCAATGCAAAGCAAACTACAGCTAATACAGAATTAAATAAATCTGTATATACGTAAGTTGCACCTACCAATGCCAATGCACCAATAGCTGTAGGAACACCTACTACCAAAGAAGCAGCACGAGCGCGTTCAGAAATAGCGCCAGCTGTTTTAATAGAAGTAAATAAGCCACCATGGTATGTAAATACCAAAATGAACGCAATACCACAAAGTACTGTGTAAGGACTTAATAAATCAAAGAATGTTCCAACATATGTCATACTTGCATCAATTGGAGTACCTTGAATCAAGTTACCTACTGTAACACCCCATAATAGTGCAGGAATCAAGGAGCCAAAGAAGATGCAGTAGTCGAATGTTTTACGCCATAACAAATTAGAGCTCTTAGAACGAAATTCAAAGGATACGCCACGAATAATAAGAGCTGCAAGCATCAAGAATAGAGCCAAGTAGAAGCCACTAAATAATGTAGCATACACATGAGGGAAAGATGCGAATAATGCACCACCAGCAGTAATCATCCAAACTTCATTACCATCCCACACAGGACCTAAGGCATTGATCATTTGTCGACGTTCAACGTCAGTTTTACCAATGAATGGTAACAAAATACCAGTACCATAGTCAAAACCTTCTAATAAGAAGAAGCCAGCGAATAGTACAGTAATTAAGATAAACCATACCACTTCAAGGTTATTAAAAATTAATTCCATAATCTTGCCTCCTCTTTTTCAACTACATCATGAGATGGATTTCCATCTGGACCTTTTTTAATGTGTTCTACAGCAAGGTAGATAGCCGCGATAGCAGCCACGATATACACAAGTGTAAAGCCGATGATTGTAGTCATAATTTCTGGAGCCGTTACGGATTTAGACGCACCATCTGCAGTCAATTGCAAACCATATACAAGCCATGGTTGACGACCTGCTTCCGCTACAAACCAACCAGTGGAGTGAGCGATGAATGGCAATGGCAACATCCAGAACATAATTTTTAAGAATGTACGATTTTCAACAAGCTTGTCTTTTGCATTTAGGATAAGACCTACAAAGGCAACAAGTAACATAAGAGAACCAGCTGCTACCATGACACGGAATGTCCAGAAGATTGCTGGAACATCTGGAATATAGTTGCCAGGGCCATATTGAGCCTCTGATTTTGCTTGAAGGTCTTTGATACCTTCTACCTTACCAGACGTAAAGGAGTTTTGAGTCAAGAAGGATAAACCACCAGGAATTTCAAGAGCACCTGTATTCTTTTGTGCTTTAGTATCAATATTAGCTACCAAAGAGAATGGCGCTGGATCTTGTGTTTCCCACAACGCTTCCATAGCAGCCATTTTCATAGGTTGTACTTTTGTGATGTATTGACCTTGATGATGACCAGCTAATGCACCTAAAGTACCAAATACAAGTGCGATAACCATGCCCCATTTAGCGGAGCGGCGGTAGAACTCTGTCGCATTATTACGCAATAAGTGCCATGCACTGATTGCCATAATAATTACACCAGCTGTTAATAAACCATTCAATACGATATGGAAAAATTGTCCAGGTACATAGCCATTTTGAACGATGGTCAAGAAATTTTCCATCTCTGCACGGCCATTGCGTAATACAAAGCCTACAGGATGTTGCATAAAGGAGTTTGCTACGAGAATCCAGAACGCAGATAAGTTAGTACCTAACGCTACAAATGTAGCTACAAGGGCGTGAACACATTTATGTAAGCGGTCCCAACCGAAAATCCAAACGCCCATGAATGTAGATTCCAAGAAAAATGCCATTAATGCTTCAAGGGCCAATGGGGCACCAAAAATGTCACCCATAAAACGAGAATATTCTGCCCAGTTCATACCGAAATGGAATTCCTGAACAATACCAGTCACCACACCCATGGCAAAGTTAATTAGGAACAATTTCCCCCAGAACTTAGCCATTTTTTTGTATACCTCTTTACCAGTCGACACATAGGTCCACTCTAAAGCAGCAACAGTCACTGTCATACCTAGTGTGAACGGCACAAATAACCAGTGATAGATAGATGTTAGCGCGAATTGCAATCGGGCTAAATCTACAGCTTCAAACATGTGTTTTCCTCCTTAGAATAAAATACTAACATCACTTGACGAGCTTTTACAAAAAACCTTGCATCATTGCGACTGTAAAAAAGCTCAAGCCTCAGCAATAATCAACTGTTCTCGTTGGGCAAGGGTCTTAAAATTAACCGCTTCCAACTGATTAATCAATTGATGCTGAATCACGCCCATTGCTTCATTTATAGCGCAATGCCCCTTACAAGACTTAGAGCAAGAACCTACATCATATAAACAACGTTGTAAATACGCATCCCCTTCTACTGCTCTAATTACATCAAGCAACGAGATCTCTTGAGGGCTTCGATTCAGAGCAAACCCACCATCTACCCCTCGGAAAGATTTCATAATTCCTGCTGCAATGAGACTACGCATAATCTTGAGCAAAAAGCGTTCTGGAATCAACTCTTGCTCAGCCAATACAGCACCAGTTATCTTCGAGCCCGAAGGTAGTAGCGCCATATGCAAGACCATGCGAAATGCATAATCCGTGGCCTGATTTAACTTCATAAAGTCTCCTTTCTCATGCACTCGGACAAACGTATTACTAAATCTAGTATAAATGAAATAAAACAATACTGCAATGGTATTGTTTTAAACAGAATAAATTAATTCACTTACTTCTCATGCTCATATTTTATGAATCAATTACCTACTTTTATATCTATCAAATATTGATTGTCATCATATATAAAAAGACTGCTCTCAAAAGAACAGTCTCAATATATGTATTATTTTGTAATTTCTCTCACCAAATGACCCATTTCAGGAATGATGAGTTTGCTCATCGCTAAGGTAACAGCCCCTACAGAGCCAGGAACGGAGAACATTAAAGTGTTATTATTAACACCGGCTTCTGCACGAGATGCCATTGCTTTCGTACCAATATCCTCTGTATAGGATAAATATCTAAAGATTTCACCAAAGCCTGGAATATGCTTTTCATATAGGCTATTCACCGCTTCGATGGTAACATCTCTCATAGCTATACCAGTTCCACCAGTGGAGATAATTACATCAACAGCCTTATCATTACACCATGGAATCATGGCATTTCTTATAGCATCATAATCATCAATGACAATTTTGCGTTCTACCACAATATGATTCGCTTGTTCCAAGAACTCTTGGACCTTATTGCCCCCCTTATCAGTTTCTAATGTACGAGTATCAGATACCGTTAAGACTGCAACACGTAATGGTCTTGCTACAACTTCGTAAGACATAATTCCTCCTAAAATAAAGGCACAATAGACGCCAATATCGGCCATCCATTATCGCGTAATGTATCACGCAATGCCCATGTATACTTAATAAGCGGTGCACAATGTAGGCGCAACCAGAAAGATAAATACGGTGTATCTCCTTGGAATACAGCTAGTCGATTTAGAGCATATAAATTATCCCCTGGCTTTACTGTTCCTGGTTGAACTGTGAAAGCCATTTTATACCCAGACTGTTTAGTAACATATTGAACGAGCATATCATTAAAACCACCAGGATACGCCAAATAATTGATAGGTTCTCCTAAAATACCTTCCATAGATGTTTTACCACCAAGAATGGCATCAGGCAATTCTGTAGGATCCATATGAGTTAGTATCTTATGATGATTTGTATGCCCTTGAATATCAAATCCTGCCGTCTCCATTTGACGCATTTGTACAGTATTTACAAAACCAGGCGTATTGGCTGCGTCACTAATCATGAACAAAGTAGCTTTCATATTATATGCTTTTAATATAGGCAATGCATGTTCATAATTATCTACATAACCATCGTCAAATGTTATTACTATAGGCTTCTCTGGTAAATCCGAACCATTTTGTAAATAATCATACAACTGATTCAATGTAATCGTATTATACCCATGATTATGGAGGTATTCCATCTGCTCCTTAAACTGATCCACATGCAATGTTAAAGCGGAGTGTTTCTCATCATTTATTTGATGGTAATTAAGTACTGGTACACCATATAACTTGTAATCTGAAGACAGACCCCACATAACTCCAATAGAAACCGCTAAGATTGCAATACATATTGCAATACAATATAACAACTTTTTAATGCAGCTCTTGCCATATTTATACATATAAAATAATCACTCCCATCGACTTACATACACAATGAGAATACCATATTTTTAATAAAAGTATCAAGAAAATAGACGTATAAAAAAAGATCATTTTTTCTACAACTAAACTTAAATTCCTATCAATGCTCATTGTAGATTTACCTTCACTGCTCCGCAGTTCTGTACAGCTTACGTTCGGAAAAAGGTGATGTGTGGGCCCCATACGTCGTTTAATCCTAATTACTTTTTGCTTGCCCTACTTGCTTCCTCACTGTGGATTTTCCTTTACTGCTTCGCAGTTCGGTAAATCTTACGTTCGGAAGAAAGTGATGTGTGGGCCCCATACTTCGTTTAATCCTAATTACTTTTTGCTTGCCCTACTTGCTTCCTCACTGTGGATTTTCCTTCACTGCTTCGCAGTTCGGTAAATCTTACGTTCGGAAGAAAGTGATGCAGTGAATCTGTCGTCGTTTTACTCCTCCATCTTCTACTGCCCTACTTTTCCCACGCCGTCTTATTGATTAATACACATAGACCATACTTCTACAACCTTGCCTGAAAACGGCTCTAGAAGGAATTAGAATGTGCTCATTAGAGCACAAAAATAGAGGGCCAACTCTTTTGGGTTGACCCTCTATTGTATGCTTCAA
Source organism: Veillonella parvula DSM 2008 (assembly GCF_000024945.1). NCBI lineage: Bacteria > Bacillati > Bacillota > Negativicutes > Veillonellales > Veillonellaceae > Veillonella > Veillonella parvula. The sequence continues at coordinate 584,712 of NC_013520.1, read as the reverse complement.
TCAGCAGCTTCCTATCCTCCCAGGCCGTCTCCAGCCAAGTACTTTCGGCGTTTATGAGCTTAACTACTGTGTTCGAGATGGGAACAGGTGGATCCTCATAGCCATCGCCACTGAATCTGTCAGAGTTTGTACTCTGAAAACCACATAGAAGTATATATATTTGTTGCACATTCTGCTTAATGTTTTGTTATATGTTGCGTCCCATACTCAAAGTACACGTCTAGAGGATTGCGTCGAAGCCTGTGGATTTCACATCGTGAAATCTTACGTTTCGACGTAAGCGACTCCACGCAACTTGTGCGTCGCGTTGCTCCTTCAAGTTGGTTACGCTGCTTAAGTAAAGCCCTCGATCGATTAGTACCAGTCAGCTCCAAACCTCACGGCTCTTCCACACCTGGCCTATCTACCATGTCGTCTACATGGGATCTTACTAGCTTATGCTATGAGAAACCTCATCTCAAGGCTGGTTTCACGCTTAGATGCTTTCAGCGTTTATCCGTCCCGAACGTAGCTACCCAACTGTACCCTTGGCAGGATAATTGGTACACCAGCGGTTCGTCCACTCCGGTCCTCTCGTACTAGGAGCAGCCCCCTTCAAGTTTCTTGCGCCCGCGATGGATAGGGACCGAACTGTCTCACGACGTTCTGAACCCAGCTCACGTACCACTTTAATCGGCGAACAGCCGAACCCTTGGGACCTACTTCAGCCCCAGGATGTGATGAGCCGACATCGAGGTGCCAAACCTCCCCGTCGATATGGACTCTTGGGAGAGATTAGCCTGTTATCCCCAGGGTAGCTTTTATCCGTTGAGCGATGGCCCTTCCACTCGGCACCACCGGATCACTAAGCCCGACTTTCGTCCCTGCTCGACCTGTCCGTCTCGCAGTCAAGCTCCCTTCTGCCTTTACACTCTTCGAGCGATTTCCGTCCGCTCTGAGGGAACCTTTGGGCGCCTCCGTTACTCTTTTGGAGGCGACCGCCCCAGTCAAACTGCCCGCCTAAGACTGTCCGGCCGGTCGTTACTCGGCCCGTTAGAAATCAATTAATGAAAGGGTGGTATCCCAACAGCGACTCCCCTAAAACTAGCGTCCTAGGTTCTACGTCTCCCACCTATCCTGTACATTCATTAACTAAGTTCAATCTTAGGTTGCAGTAAAGCTCCATGGGGTCTTTCTGTCCAGTCGCGGGTAACCTGCATCTTCACAGGTACTTCAATTTCACCGGGTCCCTCGTTGAGACAGTGCGCAAGTCGTTACACCTTTCGTGCGGGTCGGAACTTACCCGACAAGGAATTTCGCTACCTTAGGACCGTTATAGTTACGGCCGCCGTTTACTGGGGCTTCAATTCAGAGCTTCGACCGAAGTCTAACCCCTCCTCTTAACCTTCCAGCACCGGGCAGGTGTCAGCACCTATACATCAGCTTTCGCTTTAGCAGGCACCTGTGTTTGTGGTAAACAGTCGCTTGCGCCTCTCTTGTGCCACTCATTCATGCTCCAAGCGTTGCTGCTCTTCACACTACATGAGTCCTCCTTTTCCCGAAGTTACGGAGGCATTTTGCCGAGTTCCTTAACGAGGGTTTTCCCGCGCACCTTAGGATTCTCTCCCCGCCTACCTGTGTCGGTTTTGGTACGGGCGATGTGTCTCTACCTAGAAGCTTTTCTCGACAGTGTAGGATCAATCACTTCGCGACTATTGCTAGTCACTCGTCATCACATCTCAGCTTTTAGAACTACGGATTTGCCTATAGCTCAACCTACCTGCTTAAACACGCTCTTCCAATCGCGTGCTGACCTACCTTACTGTGTCACTCCATCGATCAAACGATTCACACCGGTACAGGAATTTCAACCTGTTGTCCATCGCCTACGCTTTTCCGCCTCGGCTTAGGTCCCGACTTACCCTGAGACGACGATCGTTGCTCAGGAACCCTTAGGCTTTCGGTGGAATGGATTCTCACCATTCTTTTCGCTACTCATACCGACATTCTCACTTCTCATCAGTCCACAACTCCTTACGGTACTGCTTCAGCCCGATGAGAACGCTCCCCTACCCATATACATTGCTGCATATGACACGACTTCGGTTTTACACTTTAGCCCCGGACATTTTCGGCGCAGAGTCTCTCGACCAGTGAGCTATTACGCACTCTTTAAATGGTGGCTGCTTCTAAGCCAACATCCTGGTTGTTTTGGAAATTCCACATCCTTCGC